>NZ_WQGF01000003.1:0-397597 GCF_013034545.1 Ruegeria sp. HKCCA5763 | reverse complement strand
GTTTTTCGGCCCGTGAATCACGCAACCAAACGGAAATCAATGGGTCCTGAGCCTAGCGCTGGTTTGAGCATCTTCGGCACTTTGTAGTGCAGCAGAAGAATTATTTTTAACATCTTCCAACGCATCGTTTAATGCAGATGAAACCTCAATCGCTTCTAGCAATTCATCACGCAAAACACCCGTGGCTTCCACAGCAGTTTCGAGCTCGGAAATGCGATCTTCCAGCAAACGAAATTCATTCATTGAAGATTCAAGCCTATTGAGTTCTTCTGCCAACTCGGCATGCGATGCTCGGCTACCGTTTGCGATTTCATCTATGCGCCCATTTAACGATGTAAATAAAGTGCGTAGAGCTTCGCCACTAAAGGTAGTTTCTTGCGCACTGGCGAACGGCGCAAACATAGACAGAGCAACTAGAATAATTGCTGAAAATTTCATCAAATATCTCAACGGGCTTCTCCCTTAGTTACTTGATCACAGGCACCGAAAGTTGTTCGATCAGGCTGTCCTCGATTGCCGCGGGCTGCGTATAGGCCTGAAAGACAAAACTACCTTCGAGGTCCTTCCAAACTGTGACTTCAATATGCCAGCGTGTAACAGGAACGGTCTGGGACGGTCGCCAGCGATAAGCTGGCACATCCGGGTAAGATGCAACCAGCGTCTCCGTGCCATCCGGCGAGACATGTAGCCATCGAAGATAGATGTCTGGGTGCTGGCGAGCACCATCTGGAGCCCATGTCAAATCCGAATACACGTGAAGAACTTCCGTACCCAAAGCAGTGAATTCGATTTTGTCCAATGGGGTGCAAGACCGGAACTGACCTGATCGGTAGTTTTGACAAATCTTGAAGAATGCAGTGTCCGCTTCAGCAGACAAAGGGATAAGAAAAAAAGAGCAAGCCAGTCCAAAAGAACTTTAACGTCATCACAATACCCAACCTGAATCGTCTTGGTTTTTGGTCCCTAAAACCTGTCTTACACATTAGATTGCGGCTATCAGTTATTTCAATAATGTTAATGCTGTCTCGGGTCACACGAGCATCATGACGGAAGCCGACTTTAGGTTTGGGGTTTTGTTCGCTCGCCAGCCAACCGATACCTGATTTTGAACGTCCGGAACCTGCAGTTTGCAACTTGCCTCACAGTCAAATCCTCAATGTTCGGTGAAGGTCCGATAAGGGACTCAAAACGCCCGCCAAATGGCGGGCGTTTCGTTGTTTTCGCGCGTAGAACTTACATCTTCGCCTTCTCCGACTTTAGCGCCAGCCACAGGCAGTAGCACATTATCAGGACCACTAGCGTGAACGGTATCCCTGTTGAAACCGCAGCACCCTGCAGGGCGGACAACCCGCCTCCAAGCAGCAGGGCGATGGCCACCAGGCCTTCGAGCGTGCACCAGAACACGCGCTGTACAACTGGCGCATCCATCTTGCCGCCCGCCGTAATCGTATCGATTACCAGCGAACCCGAGTCGGACGAGGTGACAAAGAACACCACGATCAGGATCAACGCGATGGGCGCGACGATGCCATAAAGCGGCAGCTCTTTCAGGAAGCCGAACAGCGCGCCTTCGGGGGCGTAGCTGTCGATCACGGTGGCGCGGACACCTTCCGCTCCGCCTGCGTTCAGCATGTCGATGGCTGCACCGCCGAAGGTCGACATCCACAGGGCGCAGACTGCCGTCGGGGCCAGCAGCGCGCAGAGGATGAACTCTCGCACCGTGCGTCCCTTGGAGATGCGGGCGATGAACATGCCTACAAACGGCGACCATGCGATCCACCAGGCCCAGTAGAAGGTCGTCCAGCCGTGGAAATAGCTGGTGTCTTCTCGCCCGAACGGGTTCGACAGCGCCGGAAGGTGCGTCACGTAATCCACCATCACGTTGAAATACCGCGCGACGGCTGTGCCAACGCCGGTGACAACAATGACGAAAAGGAACAGGCCCACAGCCATGATCATGTTGATCTCACTCAGCCGTTTCACGCCTGCATCCATGCCCATAAGGACTGATCCCAGCGCGATCATGGTGATGCCGATGATCAGCAGCACGGTCACGGTCGGACTGGGTTCGATGCCGAACACCTCGTTCAGCCCCGCCGCAACTTGCTGCGCCCCAAGACCCAAAGAGGTCGTCAGGCCGAACAACGTCGCAAACACCGCAAGCGTGTCGATGATATGGCCCCACCAGCCCCAGACACGCTCGCCCAGGATTGGATAAAAGGCCGAGCGCAGGGTCAGTGGCAGATTCAGGTTATAGGCAAAAATCGCAAGGCTCAGACCCACAGCGGCATAGACCGCCCAGCCTTCCAGCCCCCAATGATGGATTGTGCCGACGATGCCGATGTATTCATTGCCCGGAACGGCAATATCAATGCCCAAGGGCCGCGCATTCCCGCTTTCGGCAAAGTTATAATAGACCGGCTCCATCACGCCAAAGAACAGCAGACCGATACCAATACCGGCGGCGAACATCATCGCGATCCATCCGGCATAGGAATAGTCAGGCTTGGCATCCTTGCCGCCGATCCGAACACTGCCGACCGGCAGAATGATCAGAACCAGACAAAACAGGGTAATTGCGTCGACCGAAAGAACCAGGAACCAGTCAAACGTGCTGGTCAGCCAGGGCCGGAGCCAGCCGAAGAAAGAAGCCGCAGCCTCTTGGTTGGCCAATGCGATCAGAACGAACGCAAAGATCAAAATACTCGAGATCAGAAAGACCGGGTTGTGAATATCCAGACCAAATGGCCGGACGTTATCCTGACCCAGCTCATATTCCGTTTCGAAGTCGTAAATCCGGGGGTCCGGATCCAGCATCTTCTTTGTTTGTGCCATTCGATTGCCCTTCTGTTCGCTTTTTGCAAACGCCAAGGTATTCGGTCGGCGGACGGTTATGAGATAGTTACCCCCTTGGCGCGTTTCCGTCATTTCGACCGCAGGCTGGTTCGTAAGAGCTTATACAGCCTTGCTATTTTTTCAATTGCATTCGATCTCACCTATGTTAGCGATAAAATTTTTTTGCGATTTATTATCCCCTGCCCGGAAAAAACGCCCTGTTTCACGACGTTCAGTTTCATGCCCTGACCTGAAAATTACGTACAAAAGGAAAGCTTCGATCTGTCTCAGCATGATCCGGCCGCCGGATGCGGTTTCTCTTTCCTTCCAACGCATTCTCATGTATGCGCGCGTTATCTGAGACGTTGTGCCCTGACCCTGGCACTCGAATGGAAGATAAAGTGGGGTCGGCGGCAATGGGGCCGCCATGCAAACCGGAGACCCGCAGGGGCGGGAGTGCTCCGTTCTAGGATACGCATATGTTTGATGTAACGAAGAAATCGATTCAGTGGGGCGAAGAGACGCTGACACTGGAAACCGGCAAGGTTGCCCGTCAGGCCGACGGCACCGTGATTGCCACGCTGGGCGAAACCAGCGTCATGGCCAACGTGACCTTTGCCAAGCAACAAAAGCCCGGTCAGGACTTTTTCCCGCTGACCGTACACTACCAAGAAAAATACTATGCCGCCGGTAAGGTTCCGGGTGGCTTCTTCAAGCGCGAAGCGCGCCCGACCGAAAAAGAGACGCTGACCGCGCGTCTAATCGACCGTCCGATCCGCCCGCTGTTCGTTGACGGCTTCAAGAACGAAGTTCTGGTGATGTGCACCGTGCTGTCCCACGATCTGGTCAATGACCCCGACATCGTTGCAATGATCGCTGCTTCGGCTGCCCTGACCATTTCGGGTGCCCCGTTCATGGGCCCGATCGCTGGTGCCCGTGTTGGTTTCGTGGATGGCGAATACGTCCTGAACCCGACCGTGGACGATATGCAGGACCTGCGCCTGAACCCCGAACAGCGTCTGGACCTGGTTGTGGCCGGTACCAAAGACGCCGTGATGATGGTGGAGTCGGAAGCTTATGAACTGTCCGAAGCCGAAATGCTGGGCGCCGTGACCTTTGCGCATGAGCAAATCCAGCCGGTCATCGACCTGATCATCTCGTTGGCCGAAGAAACCGCGAAAGAGCCGTTTGAGTTCGTCGCTCCCGATTACTCGGAGCTGTACGCCGCTGTTTCCGCTGCCGGTGAAGAACAGATGCGCGCCGCCTTCGCGATCACCGACAAGCAAGAGCGCACCGCAGCTGTTGCCGCTGCCCGTGAAGCGATCAAAGAAGCGCTGACCGAGGAACAGCTGGAAGACGCCAATCTTGGCTCGGCGATGAAAAAGCTGGAAGCCGGTATTCTGCGCGGTGACGTCGTCAAAGGCGGCAAGCGCATCGACGGTCGTTCGACCACCGATGTGCGCGCCATCGAAGCCGAAACCTCGCTGCTGCCCCGGACCCACGGTTCCGCCCTGTTCACCCGTGGTGAGACACAGGCGCTGGCTGTAACCACGCTGGGCACCGGTGACGACGAACAGTTCATCGACGCGCTGCATGGCAACTTCAAATCGAACTTCCTGCTGCACTACAACTTCCCTCCATATTCGGTGGGTGAAGTTGGCCGCGTTGGTTCGCCCGGCCGTCGTGAAATCGGCCACGGCAAGCTGGCATGGCGCGCGCTGCAAGCGGTTCTGCCTGCGCCAACCGACTTCCCCTATACCGTTCGCGTGGTGTCGGAGATCACGGAATCCAACGGTTCCTCCTCGATGGCTTCTGTCTGCGGTGGTTCGCTGTCGATGATGGACGCAGGTGTTCCGCTGAAAGCACCGGTTGCCGGTGTGGCCATGGGTCTGATCCTGGAAGATGATGGCGACTATGCTGTTCTGACCGACATTCTGGGTGATGAAGACCACCTGGGCGACATGGACTTCAAAGTGGCAGGTACCGAAAACGGCATCACCTCGCTGCAGATGGACATCAAGGTCGCAGGTATCACCCCGCAGATCATGGAAACCGCTCTGGCACAGGCCAAAGAGGGCCGGATGCACATTCTGGGCGAGATGGGCAAAGCCCTGTCCGAGACCAACGAATTCTCGGTCCACGCCCCGCGCATCGAAACCATGAACATCCCGACCGATAAGATCCGCGAAGTGATCGGCTCGGGCGGTAAGGTCATCCGCGAGATCGTGGAAACCTCGGGTGCTAAGGTCGACATCAACGACGACGGTGTCATCAAGATCGCATCGCCCGACGGTGAATCGATCCAGAAGGCTTATGACATGATCTATTCGATCGTGGCCGAACCGGAAGAAGGTCAGATCTACACCGGTAAAGTGGTCAAGATCGTCGATTTCGGCGCCTTCGTGAACTTCTTTGGCAAGCGCGACGGTCTGGTCCACGTGTCCCAGATCGAAAATCGCCGCCTGAACCATCCGTCAGACGTTCTGAAGGAAGGTCAGGAAGTGAAGGTCAAGCTGCTGGGCTTTGACGATCGCGGCAAGGTCCGCCTGTCGATGAAAGTCGTCGATCAGGAAACCGGCGAAGAGGTCGTTCCCGAGAAGAAAGAAAAGAAAGAAGACGCAGAGTAATCTGTAACTTTCTTCAAGCTCGAAAGGCCCCGGCACTGTCCGGGGTCTTTTTTGTTTGGAGATGTCATCAATCACGCCCCCATACTCTGGCCTTGGTAAATCAACCATTAACGATTCTTAAACGTATTAGCACAACCTTAAGGGTAATTTTGTTGCTCTTAGGGATGTTGTGCGACCGTGGCCACGATTACCGTCTATGAAATCAGTGCAGACCCGTTCAGCATGCGCAACGTCGATATCACGGCCGCGTATTCTGTTGAAGTAACTGATAACGACGCGATCCTGGATGACCCGGACCCCGACAGCACCCAATTGGATCTTTCCGGGCTGCCGGGCTTTACCGCCTCGTCTCAGAATTTCAGTACGTTCGAGACATATTCCGGAACGATCAACGGCGCGCCTGTCAGTTTCACCCTGATCCAGTTCAGCAACCCGCGCTATATCATCGTCACTTCGGGGCAGGCTGCGCTGAATGACACCATCGAAGACACCAGCTTTGGCGGCACCGCAACTTCTACCCCGTATCAGAGCCTACCCTCTTTCGTGTGTTTCACCACGGGGTCGCTGATCCTGACGCCCTCCGGGCAGCGCCAGGTGGAAGAACTGGTACCGGGGGATCCTGTCCTGACCACAGATGGGCGCATCCGGCCAGTGCGCTGGATCGGGCGACGGCATTTGTCGACGCAAGAGCTGCGTTCGTCTCCGCATCTGTGCCCAGTGCGCTTGAAGGCGGGCTGTTTCGGGCAAAACGCCCCCACGCGCGATCTGCTGGTGTCGCCGCAACATCGGGTCGCCGTGACATCAGCGATGATGGAGCTGATGCATGGCGAGACCGTGATGCTGACCCCGGCAAAGGCGTTGATCAACGGGCAAAGCATTGTACAGGACCTGCCTGCGCAGGGGGTCGAATATGTTCACATCCTTTTAGATCAGCATGAGCTGGTGAATGTCGAAGGGATCTGGTCCGAATCCTTCTATCCCGGCGACACGACCCTCAGTGCGATGGAACCTGCCACCCTGCGCAGGTTGTTCGACCTGTTCCCAGACCTGTCGCGCGGCGCGCAAGATTACGGGCCAACGGTACTGCCGGTTCTAAAACCCTTTGAGGCCGAAATTCTGAAATCAGAGCTGATGGTTCCAAATTGGCAGACAAGTCCAAACCTGCAGAAGAGGGCCGCCTGACATCATCTAGTGAAAGACGCCACTCGGCCCATGTTTCAGGACGTGCCATTGGCCATAACTGTCTTTCAAATCCAGCTTGATCGCCGCATCTGCGCGTGTTGTGGCGCTGCCGATCTCGGCCACAGAGAATTCGATGCCCCCGGGAATTTCGATGCGTACGCGATGCGCGCCCCCGCCATGTGGGGCTTCTATGGGACGACCCGTCGAGCTCAGCACATCTCCGATGGACACGTGGGCAGTACGCTCTTCCATGTCCATCTCGAACTCAATCGGCAAATAGAGAGTCTCGTGCACCTTATCGCACATGGCACGGAACACGTACCAATGCGTCGCCATCTCTTCTGTTTCTTCTCCATGAAAGACCTTTTCCAGCGCAGCGCGCTGCGCAGGGCTCGCCGCAGGATCAACAATCACCTGCATTTCCCCGCCACCTTCGAAAATCGGCCCTGGCCAGGCATAAATCAGAGCAGCTTTGGCACCGCAAAGATCAGTGTCGCCAAAATGCCCCTTGCCAATCTCAAGCACCTCGAAGCCCCGGCAATCCCCATGCGTGGGCAGTTCTTCGAATTGGCAGGGACAAGCATAACCGCAATTGCAGTTACCGAAGCTTTCTCCTTCAACATACCAATCTGTAAACGCCATGGTTCTCTCCTGCAAAGTACAGTGAAATCCCGATGGCCTTCGCCTGTGGAACAGCCCCCTTCAGCCATACTAGCACATCCCTGCGCAGATCAGAAACCAACCTGCTGCTGTCGAGCGACAACAATTTGATAAAGCGAATTATTCTATCACACGGACCCAATTTAGAGTGATCCGATGTGACCGCCCAAGCCCTTTCCATGCAACGCCAGACACACGATTTACGTGTGGAAACGTTTTGGAACAAAGGACATGATCATGGTTAGTCGTTTCATCCTGACCTCCGCCGCCCTGATGCTGGGCTCAACTGCAGCAACCGCGCAAAGCCTGGGTGACGGCACCTATGTTCAAGGCTTCATTGGCTACAGTCAGTTGCAGGACAGCAATTTCTCTGGCGCGATTGGCGGCGCGACCCAATCTGTCGATACGGATTTTGATGCAGGTTTTGGCCTGGGTGTGGCTATCGGTAAAGAGATCCCGCAGTGGTCCAACGACACGGTCGGAACGCGTATTGAACTGGAATTATCATACCGCGAAAGCGACGTGGATGGTGTAAATTTCTCGGGCAACGGTCCGGCACCGGAAGGCAATATTTCCGGCGACGTGTCGCAAACTTCGCTCTTTGCCAACGTGCTGTTCGACTTCAAACAATCCGGTGCGCTGACCCCGTTTGCAGGCTTTGGTCTGGGCGCGACTTATTCGGATCTGGATTTTGCTTACGGCCCCGGTGTGGCGCTGGATGACAGCGACACTGCTTTTGCGGCTCAGGTGATCGCTGGCGTGGCTTATGACATCAACCCGTCAACCGCCCTTACCGTAGACGCCCGCTATGCCCGCGCCTTTGATGTGTCGTCGCAGCGGTTGGCCCCGAACGGCGCTTTGACGGGAACGGTTGAAGACGACCTGGATACATTCAGCGTTAACTTCGGGCTTCGTTACAAGTTTTGATAAAATCGGGGGTTAGGTTTCTCTCCGGTTTCCCTTCCCCGTTATGCCCTCGCGCCTCTGGTGCGGGGGCATTCTGAAAAAATCGACAAAATAAAGCGCAGATCAAACATTCTGCGGATTGCCATGCGATCAGCAACCGCCAGTTGCATCCGACGCTAAACACATTTTGGGAAAAATTCCTATAGACGCGATTGGGGAGCCAACGGCCCCCCAACTTTCAGCCCGCCTTAGGACGGTGCTTTGGTCTTGCGCAGATATGGGAAGATCGTCTCAAACTCGCCAAACTTGGCCTTGGCATCTTCGTTGGAAACGGTCGGCGGGATAATTACGTCCTCGCCCGGAACCCAATTGGCCGGTGTCGCAACACCCTTGGCTGACATCTGCAGCCCGTCCAGCGCACGCAGGATCTCGGCAAAGTTCCGGCCCACGGTCATCGGATAGGTCATCGACAGCTTCAGTTGCTTGTCCGGGCCGATGATGAAGACTGAACGCACAGTGGCGCTGTCTGCAGGAGTGCGACCGTCCGGCAGATACGCTTCAGCGGGCAGCATATCGAAGGCTTTGGACACAGCCAGTCCGTCATCGGCGATGATCGGGAAACCAGGATTGGCTTTGCCGTATTCTTCGATGTCTTTTTTCCACTTCTTGTGGTCCTCGACCCCGTCGACCGAAACACCGATCACCTTGGTGTTGCGCGCAGCCCATTCGTCATTCAGTTGCGCAACGGCAGAAAACTCGGTGGTGCAAACAGGCGTGAAATCCTTTGGGTGCGAGAACAGAATGGCCCAGCTGTCGCCGATCCAGTCGTGAAACTGAACGGTACCCTGATCCGTTTCTGCTGTGAAATTTGGGACGGTATCGTTGATGCGCAAACCCATGGGGCATCTCCTTTCCTGTTAAAAACCTGAGTCGGTTGCTTGGAACCTAATCACTTTGCGCGCAGGTTAAACCATCCTATGCGTCTAGGGATAAGGAATTTACAGACCTCCCAAGAAAATAATTTGATCAAATTCACTATTGCCCAGTCTAAGTATGGGTGACAGAGTGTGTCCGAAACACCGATTTAAGGCTGAACCTTCAGGAGGGCGCACGATGATCGAAAAACGGGATTTCTATATTAACGGTCATTGGGTCGCGCCGTCGCAGCCCAATGATTTCGAGGTCATAAACCCCTCGACCGAAGAACCCTGCGCAGTGATTTCGCTTGGCGCGGAAGCCGACACAAATGCAGCCGTCGCGGCGGCCAAGGCCGCCCTTCCCGGCTGGATGGAAACCCCGGTGGAAACCCGCATAGCGCTGGTTGAAAAACTGGTGGATCTTTATGCGGCGCGGTCCGAGGATCTGGCGCAAGCCATGTCGCTTGAGATGGGGGCGCCCATCGATCTGGCCCGTTCGGCGCAGGCTGGGGCGGGCATCTACCATCTGAAGAACTTCATTCGCGCTGCCAAAGCATTCGAGTTTGAGCGCCCGCTTGGAGATCACGCACCAAATGACCGGATCATTTACGAGGCTGTTGGCGTTGCCGCGCTGATCACACCCTGGAACTGGCCTATGAACCAGATCACGCTCAAGGTCGGCGCGGCGGCAATTGCGGGCTGTACGATGGTTTTGAAACCGTCAGAACAAAGCCCGTTGAACGCGATGATCTTTGCCGAGATGATGGACGAGGCAGGCTTCCCACCCGGTGTGTTCAATCTGGTCAACGGTGACGGGGTGGGCGTTGGCTCTCAGCTATCGGGCCATAAGGATGTCGATATGGTCAGCTTTACCGGCTCAACCCGTGCTGGCACGGCGATTTCGAAGAACGCAGCCGAGACGCTCAAAAAAGTGCATCTGGAATTGGGCGGCAAAGGTGCCAATGTGGTCTTTGAGGACGCCGACGAGAAGGCGGTCAAACGCGGCGTGCTGCACATGATGCAAAACACCGGCCAAAGCTGTAACGCCCCCAGCCGGATGCTTGTTCAACGCCCGATCTACGACAAGGCAGTGGAAACGGCGGCCGAGGTTGCAAACATGGTCAAGGTTGGTCCCGCAATGGAAGAGGGCCGCCATATCGGTCCGGTGGTGAATGAGGTTCAGTGGACCAAGATTCAGGATCTGATTCAAAAGGGCATTGACGAAGGCGCGCGTTTGGTCGCCGGTGGCACCGGACGGCCCGAGGGGCTGAACAAGGGCTACTATGTCCGCCCGACGGTTTTTGCCGACGCCAACAACCAGATGACCATCGCACGCGAAGAGATCTTTGGTCCGGTTCTGACCATGATCCCCTTCGACACCGAAGAAGAAGCCATCGAGATAGCCAACGACACGCCCTATGGCCTGACCAACTATGTTCAGACCCAAGACGGCGCGCGAGCCAATCGCATGGCGCGGGTCTTACGCTCGGGCATGGTTGAAATGAATGGTCAATCACGCAGCGCGGGCTCTCCGTTCGGCGGCATGAAGCAATCTGGCAACGGGCGCGAAGGCGGTGTCTTTGGTCTGGAAGACTTTCTGGAAATCAAAGCCGTCGGCGGCTGGGCTGCAGAATAAGCCAGATTGCAACGTGAACCAAGCGTGAGGCACCTTAGGATGCCTCACTCTATGTCTCAGGCATCCGCCTGAGCAGCTTCGTACGCCAGCATGGCCCGCTTTACCGGTAGGCCCCAGTGATAGCCGCCAAGGCCACCCGATTTGCGCAGCGCGCGGTGACAGGGGATCAACCAACTAACCGGGTTACGCCCAACTGCCGTTCCCACCGCACGCACGGCTTGTGGCGAGCCTACGCGCTGCGCGATCTCGGAATAGGTGGTGACTTGTCCTGATGGGATATGCATCAACGCTTCCCACACTTTGATCTGCAGGGGCGATCCGATCAGGTAAAGCGGCGTTGGTTCCAACCGGTCGCTGGCAGCCCCAAAAGCGCTGAGCACCCAAGGACGCAAACGCATCGGATCCTCGACGAAATCCGCTTTGGGCCAGCGCGAAATCATGTCCTCCATCGCGGCCTCTTCCCCGGTCTCTGCCCCAAAGGCCATGCCGCAGATACCTTTGTCTGTTCCCATGACAAGCGCAGGACCAAAGGGGCATTCGAACCAACCCCAATAGATCGTGAGACCTTCACCCTTGCGGGCGTATTCGCCGGGACTCATGGATTCCCATTTCAGGAACAAATCATGCAGGCGTCCGCTGCCCGAGAGGCCAACGTTATGTGCCGTTTCCAGCGTGGTGAATCGTTCCCGCAGTAATGCCTTTGCATGGCCTAGTGTCAGGTACTGCTGGTATCTCTTCGGTGACACCCCAGTCCAACGCGAGAACAGACGTTGGAAATGGGCCGGGCTCATATCCATCTGGTGGGCCAGCTCATCAAGGCTAAGGCCCTCGCCGCCCTGATCGATCAGATCGATCGCGCGGCGCATGACGTTGTAGTGGTATCCGCTTTCCGGGGTCTGGACATTCATGGTTCCACCTCATTTCCTGACAAAACCATAGCGCGCAGGCCACGCCCAAGCGACCCGGAACTTGCGCATTGGCTTTGGGCTTGTGTCACGGGACCTTGGGCGGCATTAAGGCCCGGATGGCAAAGCAACTCGATTATCATACGATCCGCGAGATCTTTACGCGCTTTCAGGACGCCGACCGCGAACCCAAGGGCGAGCTGGAGCATGTGAACGTCTATACCCTGGTCGTGGCCGTGGCGCTGTCGGCGCAAGTGACCGACGCTGGCGTCAACAAAGCCACGCGCGAGCTGTTCAAGATCGCCGACACACCACAAAAGATGCTGGACCTGGGCGAACAGGGTCTGATCGAACATATCAAGACCATAGGCCTGTTCCGCCAAAAGGCGAAGAATGTCATCAAACTCAGCCGAATTCTGGTCGAGGACTATGATGGCGAGGTGCCCAACTCACGCGCCGCGTTGCAATCCCTACCCGGTGTAGGCCGCAAGACGGCCAATGTGGTGCTGAACATGTGGTGGCGGCAACCCGCGCAGGCGGTTGATACGCACATCTTTCGCGTAGGCAACCGAACCGGCATTTGCCCCGGCAAGGACGTAGACGCAGTCGAGCGCGCCATCGAAGACAACATACCTGCTGACTTTCAACTACATGCGCATCACTGGCTGATCCTGCATGGCCGGTACCATTGCAAGGCACGCAAGCCGCAATGCCCGACCTGCATCATCCGTGATCTCTGTCGATTCGAGGACAAAACCCAATGAAAACTTACCAACTGACCGGCATCGGAAATGCCGTCGTAGACGTGATTTCCCAGGCCGACGACAGTTTCCTGGAACTGATGGGCATCGAGAAAGGCATCATGCAGCTGATCGAGCAGGAGCGCGGTGAAGTTCTCTATGCCTCGATGGAAGGCCGCGTGCAGACGCCTGGCGGTTCGGTCGCCAACACGATTGCAGGTGCCGGTGCCCTTGGACTGGACGCCGCTTTTATCGGGCGCGTGCATGACGACGCGCTGGGGCGGTTCTATGCGGATGCGATGAACGAAGACGGCGTTGACTTCGTGAACCCCCCGGTCCCGGGAGGAGAGCTGCCGACCTCGCGTTCGATGATCTTTGTGTCGCCCGATGGCGAGCGGTCGATGAACACTTATCTGGGGATTTCGTCCGAGCTGTCTTCGCAGGACGTTTCGGATGATGTTGCAGGCAACAGCCAGATCATGTTCCTCGAAGGTTATCTGTTCGACAAAGAAAAAGGCAAAGCCGCGTTTCTTGAAGCTGCACGTGCCTGTCATAAGGGTGGTGGCAAGGCCGGTATCGCCATTTCCGACCCGTTCTGCGTGGAACGTCACCGGGTCGATTTCCTGTTGCTGATCGAGAATGAGCTGGATTTCGTGATCGGCAACGAGGCCGAGATCAAATCTCTGTTCGAAACCGACGACTTGGAGGAAGCGCTGGCCAAAACAGCCGCAATCTGTCCGCTGGTGGTCTGCACCCGGTCAGGCGACGGTGTCACTGTTCTGAGTGGTGACAACCGCATTGACGTGCCGGTTGAAAAGATTGTGCCCGTGGATGCAACAGGTGCTGGCGATCAGTTTGCTGCGGGCTTCCTGTTTGGCATGGCCACAGGTCGAGATTACGAGACTTGTGCAAAGATCGGCAATGTCTGTGCCCGCGAAGTCATCAGCCATATCGGTCCGCGCCCCGAGGCAAACATGCAGGAATTGCTGCGCGCCGAAGGGTTGCTCTGACCTCGGATCGAATCCTTTTCACAAAATGGATTGGGGCGTCAGCGCCCCAACCCTACCCTTTAGTTAGAAAACAGCGCCAGCCAGATTCCGACGAACATCAGAACCCCACCCAGGTTCACCCAGACGTGCCAAATCGCATAACGAAACGGCAGTGTCTTTTGGGCGTAAAACATCGTTCCAACGACATAGCTGACTGCACCGCCCGCAATGCACCAAAGGGTGGCTGCGGGAACGGTGGTCATGTCTGGGATTGCGCCTAAACCGATACCACCCAAACCAAGGTATGACGCCGTCGACCATCGCGACTTAACCGTCTCATTCGCGATCTTGTTCCAGACGGCTGCGATGGTCAGCCCCCAGCACACCCAAAGCAAGGTCATGGTCCATGCCGTGCCCGCCTGAACGAAGAATGGTGTGAACGTCCCGCAGATACTGGGATAAATCGCGGCGTGGTCGATACGGCGCAACAACTTGCGACGGTCATGCCAGGGCGCGAAATGATAGGCACAAGACGCAAGGTTCGACGCTAGCGCGCAAAGAACATAAACGATGACAGCAAAAAGCAGCGCGACATCCAGACGCTGATAGGCGTTCACGATCAGCAAACCCCCAGCCGTCAGGATCAAGGACAACCCGATCACATGGACAACCATGTCCGCGGTGCGATGCGCGCGTATTGGGCTGGGATAGGTTGTTTGCATCATGACTGGCCAGTTAAAAAACAGCTCTGCGCTAAAGTCCCGCCAAAAGGATGTCCAACTTTCCCAAGCGTCACTTATACGAGCCGAGGTGGTCTTCAAAAGCCGCCAGCACTTGCTCGTACACGTCCCGTTTGAACGGTACGATCTCGTCGATCAACCGATCAGGCGCTTGCCATTTCCATTGTGAAAACTCTGGGTGGTCGGTTTCGATGTTGATCTGGTCATCCTTACCGACAAAGCGCAGTAGGAACCATTTCTGCTCTTGCCCGCGATAGCGCCCTTTCCAGATCCTGGGCACGATGTCCTGCGGCAGATCGTAGAGCAGCCAACCGTCGGTTTCGGCCACGATCTCCACCAGGTCCGAGGTTACCCCGGTTTCCTCCCACAACTCGCGCAGGGCCGCATCGCGCGGGTCTTCGCCTTTGTCCACGCCGCCCTGCGGCATCTGCCACGCGTCTTTGTGGCGATCATTGCGCTGACCCACAAAAATCCTGCCGTCCGCATTTATCAGCATTAGCCCCACACATGGGCGATAGGGTAGCTTGGCGATGTCTTCGGGGGTCATACGGGGCCTCTTCGGGTTGTTCCGCCAACCTCTAACAACCACAGGGGCAACAGCAAAGAGGGTGACGTGGGGTTTCGCGTGACAAAGGTGACGCGAAGGTCAATCTAACTCGCATATTCGGGAGGGAGAGTTTCGCCATGACTGCGTACCCAAACATGCTGGCCCCGCTGGATCTGGGCTTTACTACCCTGAAGAACCGCGTGCTGATGGGCTCGATGCATACGGGGCTTGAGGAAACCGGTGACTGGAACCGGGTGGCTGAATTCTATGCGGACCGGGCGCGCGGCGGCGTGGCGCTTATGGTGACAGGTGGCATTGGTCCAAATCTTGAGGGCTCGGTTCTGCCCGGCGCGTCGATGATGACCAATGAAAAAGAGGTGGCGAACCATTCCATCGTGACCCAGCGGGTGCACGAAGCAGGCGGCAAGATTGCGATGCAGATCCTGCACGCAGGCCGCTATGCCTATGGCCCGAAATGCGTAGCCCCAAGCCCGGTGAAGTCCCCTATCTCTCCCTTTCCGCCAAATGAGCTGGATGAAGACGGCATCGAAAAACAGATCAGCGACATTGTAAACGCCGCCGTTCTGGCCCAACAGGCGGGCTATGACGGGGTCGAGATCATGGGGTCTGAAGGGTATTTCCTGAACCAGTTCCTTGTGACCCATACCAACAAACGCACAGACCGCTGGGGCGGGTCCTACGAAAACAGAATGCGCCTGCCGATTGAGGTCGTGCGCCGCACGCGCGAGGCCGTTGGCCGCGATTTCATCATCATCTACCGCCTTTCGATGATTGATCTGGTCCCCAATGGTTCAACCCATGAAGAAGTGGTGCAACTGGCGCAAGAAGTAGAAAAGGCCGGTGCCACAATCATCAATACCGGCATTGGTTGGCACGAGGCGCGGATTCCGACCATCGCCACCAGCGTCCCGCGTGCAGCCTTTGCTTGGGTGACGAAAAAGTTGATGGGCAAGGTTTCGATACCTGTGATCACCTCAAACCGGATCAACACGCCCGAGGTCGCCGAAGAGGTCTTGGCCACCGGCTGTGCCGATATGGTTTCGATGGCCCGCCCGATGCTGGCGGACGCGGATTTTGTCAACAAAGCAATCGCAGGACAATCTGCGCAGATCGCGCCTTGCATCGCCTGCAACCAGGCCTGTTTGGACCATACATTCAGCGGCAAACTGACGACATGCCTGGTCAATCCCCGCGCCTGTCATGAGACTGAGCTGGTGATTGAGCCCGCCACAACGCAGAAAAACGTTGCCATTGTCGGTGCGGGCCCCGCCGGTCTGTCCACGGCCATGACAGCCGCCCAGCGTGGTCACGACGTGACTTTGTTTGACCGCGCCGCAGAGATTGGCGGACAGTTGAACATGGCCAAACAGGTGCCGGGCAAGGAAGAGTTCTGGGGGCTGGTCGACTGGTATCGCACAATGATGGCCGATCTGGGCGTGAAGGTGGAATTGAACCGTGAGGTCAGCGCCGACGACCTGGCCGGCTTTGACGAAGTGATCATCGCAACCGGCGTCACCCCGCGTGATCCACAGATTCCCGGGCAGGATCGGAAAAATGTCCTCAGCTATATCGACGTGCTGCGTGGCAAGGCCGAAGTCGGCGAATCTGTCGCCGTGATCGGTGCAGGTGGCATCGGCTTTGACGTCTCCGAATTTCTTTTGGAGGACGGGCACAGCGCAACCACCGACTTGCCGCTTTGGATGAAGGAATGGGGCGTGACAGACCCGGCCGAGCACCGCTCGGGCCTTGCGCCAGAAGGGCCTCAACCCAGCGCGCCAGCGCGTCAGGTCACATTGCTACAGCGCAAGAAACAGGCACACGGCAAGGGATTGGGCAAAACCACTGGCTGGATTCACCGTGCAGCGTTGAAGATGAAAAACGTCAACTTCGTGGGCGGCGTGAACTATGAGCGCATTGATGACGACGGCCTGCATGTCAGCTTTGGCGAAGACCGTGCAGACCCCACAGTGATCTCGGCGGATACGATCGTTTTGTGTGCCGGGCAGGTTTCAGACCGGTCGCTCGCGGACGCACTGATCGAACGCGGCGTTACCCCGCACGTAATCGGCGGTGCGGATGTAGCGGCCGAACTGGACGCCAAACGTGCGATCAATCAAGGAACACGATTGGCGGCCGAGCTTTAAGCTTGGTCAGTCGGACAGCGCAAGTTTTACCCCAAGCGCGCCGAAGGCTGTTGCAAAACAACGTTTGATCCAGGCCATCACTGACGGGCGGTGGATTATGTAGTCCCGCGCCAAGGCCGCGCAGGCCCCGTAGGCGATGAATACAACAAAGGTCATCGCCATGAACGCAAGCGCCAGTTGCACCAAAGCCAGCCCCGCATCGCTTGTGTCGGCGGGCAGGAATTGCGGCAGGAACGCAAGGAAGAACAAAGACAACTTAGGGTTCAAAACGTTGATAAGCGTGCCGGTCGTCGCAATCTTTAGGTAGCCTTTACCGGATTTTTCGGCGCTCACTTCCATCGCACCGCCCTCACGGACGATTCCCCACGCCATATAGAACAGGTAGAGCACGCCAAGGTATTTGAGCACCTGAAAGGCCAGCGCGCTTGTATGCAGCAAAGCGGCCAGGCCGATAATGCTGGCTACAGCGGCGGGCACGATCCCAAGTGTACAGCCTGCTGCTGCCGCGACGCTGGCGCGAAATCCTCGGCCAAGCCCAATGGCCAGCGTGTAGATGACGCCGGTACCCGGCAACAGAACAACGATCAAGGACGTAAGAAGAAACTCAAGCGACATGAAACCCCCCGAACACGCGCCGGAGAGTTCCCCACATCAACGCGAAAGTAAACAGGCCCGTGGTTGCTTATTCGACGGTAATCGTAATCACCTCGGACACAATCGGCGGGTTATGCGGCACATGGCCCGCGTCCCCCAGCACCAGTTGCAACGTGTGCTGACCAGGGGGCAGGTCCAGTGTCACCTCGGTCTGACCGCCTCCGAAGTGCATGTGGTTGTCGTCGGCGGGCAGGCCATAGGCCAGCTCATCTGCGCCGTCATCACCCTCACCAATTGGTGGGCGGTTAAGCAGCAAGTGGTGGTGGCCGGTGTTTTCCTTCTCGGTCCCTGCCGGAGCGACACCCATTCCGCTGAGGCCAAAGACAACCGTAACCGGCGATTGCACTGCGTCACCGTCTGACAAATTGACGAAATAGACCTTTGCTTCGGGGTTCGAAGGCGTTTCACCCCCGGCGTGTGCGAAACCCGCAAAAAGGCAAAAGGCAGCGATGGTGAAAACGGTCTTCATGGTCTCCTCCCTTGTCACAAAAATGCCATTCTCAAACTAATAGATTAGTCCAATTGGCCAAAAAACACAGCCACACAGGGGCTGCGGCGCATTTGGAAACCACTGTTTCTGCGTTTCCCATACGCAAACGATCCGATTCAAATCCCTGATATTATCCCATGTATGCCCCGTTTCCGCCCAGATTCAGCGCCATAGTCAGGGAGGAAATCAAGATCTGGGGAACAAGTATGGACCGACTGACTGAAATGGAAGCCTTCGCCAATGTGGTGGACCAAGGTGGCTTCACCGATGCGGCCAAAAAGATGGGCATCTCCAAATCCGCCGTGTCCAAACATGTCTCGAGCCTCGAAGCGCGTCTGGGGGCCCGGTTGCTGAACCGCACCACGCGTCGGGTGTCGCCGACAGAAATCGGCCTTGCCTATTATGACCGCGCACGGCGCGTTCTGAATGACGCGGGCGAGGCAGATTCGCTGGTCACCTCAATGCAGTCGGCCCCATCTGGCCTGTTGCGCATCAGCGTTGCCACGGATTTCGGCGTGAATCACCTGTCCCCCGTTCTGTCCGAGTTCCTGGCCGCCTATCCCGACATCACCGTGAACATGGTTCTGAACAACCGTTATGTCGAACTGATTTCCGAAGGATTTGACGTGGCCGTCCGCATTGGCGAGCTGGAAGACAGCACGTTGCGCGCCCGTAAACTGACTGAAACCGTGAAGCGCATGGTGGTTGCGCCCAGCTACATAGAGCGCTTCGGTCGCCCGCAGAAGATTGATGATCTGAACGAACACAAGCTGCTGCACTATTCCAGCCAGTCCTCGGGCAATGTCTGGAAACTGACGGCACCTTCGGGTGAAAAGCGTCAGGTGCGCACTGCGGGCTGGCTGAGCGTGAATGACGGGCAGTCGCTGCTGAACGCGGCCATCTCGGGGCTGGGGATCGCGTATCTGCACAGCTATCTTTATGCCGATGCGCTTAAATCAGGGCAGGTGGTCGACGCCATGCCATCACTGCCGGATGAGGTTCAGGGCATCTATGCCGTCTACCCACCCGGCCGCTTCACACAACCCAAAGTTCGGGCCTTCATCGACTTCCTGGTCAATTCCTACCACGACAAAGGCCCGATGGACTGGTAATTCTCCCTGAAGACCAACCTATGACCCGCATGTCAAAGTGCGGGTCTTTTTTTGCCTTCAGACTCGGCGGCACAGTTTCAGTTGACCAATAAAACCGCCTCGACCCGGCGGTTCAGGTCGCGCCCTTCAGGCGTTGCATTGGACGTTATCGGAGCCAGATAGCCCACGCCTTGCGCCTCAATCCGCTCGGGGGCCACGCCATGCGCCTCGATCAATCGGGTGCGTACGGCCTCGGCCCGGCTTTTGCTGACAGAGATATTGGCCGACAGCGCGCCGGTGTCGTCGGTATGCCCCACCAGCGCCAACCGCGTCTCCGGGTTGTCGGCCAGATATCCGGCCAGCAGGGCCAGTGAGCCAAATGGCCCTTCTCCTAACGCCACCTCGCCCGTAGGGAAATGCAAATCATCCAGGATCACATGCCCAGTGCTAGTCAGAGCCTCGAGCAATCCGCCCGAACCTTCGACGGCCTGTTCGATCACCACCGGATCAGGGTCAGGAGCATCCTGCGGCGTCACACGGATAAGCTGAACATAGCCATCCGGCGGGTTGCGACTGACCAACAGGCTCAACACAACAGGCCCTTTGGTGGCCGACAGGAAGCGGTAATCCTGAATGGCGACATACATGTCCGGTGTCGGCACAACTTCGGTACCAAATCGAAAATCGAAGCCGCCACAGTTTTGAGCCTCGCATTCGAACAGGATTTTGTATCCCTGCGCCTCGATCTGGTCGCGCAGCGGGGCCAGAAGTTGCAGGGTCGTACTGGACCCGGCCTGAAGCCGCCATGTGAACCGTTCGACCTGCCCCTCAACGGTCTTTGCTGGCACTGCACCATCGGCATAAGGCCCCGTCGGTAGGTCATAGCTATCCAGCGGCGAGGTCCGGTCGCTGATCTGACGCGCACTGCTGGGCAGTGTCAGGTCCTGTGCCAGAACCGGACCTGTCAGAAGCATTGAAACAAGGGCGGCGGCGCGGATCATCGAAACTGTGCGTGATATTCTTCGTTGGGTACCATTGCGGTCGCGCTGGCCACCCGGTTGGACATGTTGAAGAACCCGGTGACATTGGCAATGTCCCAGATATCCCGGTCGGTGAACCCGGCATCGCGCAGTTTCTGGCGGTCAGGTTCTTCAATCTCGGCACTGGCAGTGGTCATCTTGGCGGCAAAATCCAACATCGCACGTTGACGCGGCTCCAGCGGCGCGACGCGGTAATTCATCACCAGCATCTCACCCAGTTGCGGATTACCCGATAGCTGACGCACCGCCGCGCCATGTGCGACCAGACAGTAGAAGCACTTGTTGATCGACGATACCACCACCGCAATCATCTCGCGCTCCAGCTTGGACAAGCCGCTGTCGACCAGCATCAGGTCATTGTACATCGCTGTGAAGGCGTTCAGCTTGTCGATGTCGAATGCGTTGGCTTTCAATACGTTCGGCACCATTCCCAGCTTTTCGACACAGATATCAAAGTATTTCTGCGTTTCCGGCGGCAGCGGATCGACCATGGGCAGGTTCAGCGCGGTGGGCATGTCTTTCTGTGTCACGGCGGCCTCTTCAGTTCACTCAAGGTGACGGTAATGGTATTCGCCCGCAAGCTCCATCCCGAGTGCGCGATAAAGACCATTGGCTCCCACGTTGGCCTTGGTGCAGATCACGCTGAGGGTCTGCGCGCCATTGTCCCGCGCCCAGATTGCCGCCGCGCGCATGGTCCAGTGGCCCAGACCTTGGCGGCGATGATCGGGCAGGATTTCAAGTGCGTGGACCATCGCAACATCCCCGTGCATCGCGACAAATGCTACGCCACTGGGCTTGTCGTTGTGGCGCAACAACAGACTGGTTTTGGGGCCCTTCGCGCGCGCCATCACCGCTTGGCGTTCTGGCCCAATCCCGGCCGAAGCCCAGATTTCACGCATGATCTCAAGCGGCTCCCAGACCGAGAAGACCATGATCGGAGGGATCGGTTGATCTGTCAGCAGGTCGACCGGACAGGCATAGATGTTGACCGGGTCCAGAACGCTGTACCCCCGATCAGCCAGTTTCGCGTCCAGAGCCTCATCACCCGGACGCAGACAGAAAATGCGTTTTTGCCCCATGGCCAGCATTGCGGCCTCGGCGGCGTCAATATCCGCGTCCCTGGCAGGACCCAGCGCGTTGGCGGCAGACACGCGTGACCCACCACCCTGCCCTTCGCGCAGTTGGAACGGGCCAAGCGCCTTGTAGCCTGCGGCGGGCCAAGTGCCGTCGACAATATCCGCCCAGTTGGTGCTCAAAGCTCCAACTCTTTCGCCAGACGGGTCATCGCCGCATCGATCTGCCTTCCGTCAGTGCCCCGTATCACAACGTTGGCACCGAAGGCCCCGTTGATCTGGAACGGATAACAGCCAATGGACAGGTCGCTGAACTCTTCGGCCAAGGCGGACAGGTTTGCGGCAATATCGCCCTCGCCCCGATCCACGCGCAGAGTTTGCGACAGCAAGGGACTGCCTCCGGTTAACGTTGGCAGAACACTGGCCACCATGGCCTGAAACACCGAAGGCACACCGGCCATCACATGCACGTTCGCAAGGATAAAGCCCGGTGCAGTCGAGACCGGATTGTCGATCAGCGCCGCACCATCGGGAATGCGGGCCATGCGCAGTCGGGCGGCATTCAGCTCCAACCCCGATTTGTCGTAATGCGCCTGCAACAGCGCCCGCGCGTCATCCCGAATATCAATCGGCGTGTCGAAGGCCCGCGCGATGCAATCGGCGGTGATATCGTCATGTGTCGGACCGATGCCGCCACTGGTAAAGACGGTGTCATAGGCATCAGACAGTGCTTTGACCGCCGCTTCGATGGCGGGGGCGTCATCGCTGACAATGCGCACTTCTTTCAGGTCGATGCCGTGTTTGGTCAGCTCCTGCGCCAGAAAGTGCATGTTGGCATCACGGGTGCGGCCGGACAGGATTTCATCCCCGATCACCAGCATTGCTGCAGTTGGATTGGCCATGGCGCTCTCCCCTCTTGATCGTTCTCAGGGGCAGGTATAGGCCCTGAACCATGCGATTTGAAACCCCTCTTGTCCCCGCCCGCCTGATCCGCCGCTACAAACGCTTTCTGGCTGATTGCACGCTGGAAGACGGGCAAGAGGTTACGGCCCATTGCGCCAATCCGGGATCGATGATGGGGCTGGCTGAACCGGGCGAGAAAATCTGGCTGGAACCCAATGACGACCCCAAGAAAAAGCTGAAATACGGCTGGCGTTTGGTGGATCACGAAAACGGGCATTTCACCGGCGTTGACACCTCGGTTCCCAATCGCGCCTTAAGGGCAGCGCTTGAAGCCGGTGAGATTGCAGAACTGGCCGCCTATGACACCGTCCGGCCCGAAGTGAAATACGGCGAAAACAGCCGCATCGATTTCCTGCTGACCGGGCCGGGCCTGCCCGACGCTTATGTCGAGGTCAAAAGCGTGACCCTCTCGCGCCAGCCCGGCCTGGCCGAGTTTCCCGACAGTGTCACGGCACGCGGCACAAAGCATCTGGGCGAGCTGGCAGCCATGGCCGCGCAAGGACACCGCGCGATCATGCTGTATCTGGTCCAGCGTACCGATTGCGACAGGTTTGCGCTGGCGGCTGATATTGACCCGGCCTATGCGGCGGCGTTTGAAACAGCACAGGCGCAGGGGGTGGAACGATTGGTGTATGGGACAGAGATTTCACCCTTAGGCGTCGCAGTCTTACCCAAACCGATCTAGAGGCCATTCAGCAGCACCCGCCAGAAACAAGATAACCTAGCGTCTCGGGTCAAACCTAAAGCTCACTATAAACATTCTTAAAACGCTATTTGTTGATTCATATCAAGGTTAATGAGCATACAAAAAGCTTTGCTATTCAGCACGACAATTTCGAGGGGAGATTTGTCATGCGATACAAAGCCATTGGTATGACCGTTCTGTGCGCCGCACTCCTATACACGGCCTCTTGCTCGGGCATGAGTTACGCGATGAAGACATATGGCGACGTCGACCCAATAAACTTCGAAGCCTTTGGCAGAACCTGGCGCGTCTTCGACAAGCCTGAAAGCGGCTTGATTATGCTGACGCCCAGCTTGGGAGATGCGGCATTGGCAGGTGCCGCCGAAGGGGCAACATTCGGCTTGGCTGGCAGTATGGACCCCACGCAGTTGGTCTTTCAATCGGCGGCGGCAGAGTACCTGAAGTCAACCGGCAGAACATGTGACATCCGTTCTGCCCAACTGGTCATCGACCCTCAGTGGGAGTTCACCTATACCTGCTGAGCCTTCGCGAAACTGTCGCCTTATGTCAGAAATCACTGAGTTCAGCATGCAAAAAAATTTAGTCACATTGGCCGTCCTTCTCGCCGTCACCGCGTGCGCGGAACAACCAAGTTCGATTGCACCGGTTCCAATCGGAGACGTCTATAACGACGTATCTTGCGCAAAGGCACGACAACTCTACCAACAAGAGGTTGCCAGAGTGCCTGCCTTGGTTTCCGCACAAAAACAAGCGGTTGCTGGTGACGCTGTCGGCGTGCTGTTAATCGGCGTTCCTGTATCCAGTTTATCTGGGGATGATTTGGAGGGCGAAATAGCCGCGACCAAGGGCAAATTGATCGCACTGTCCGCTCGTTTGGAAGTTTGCGGCACTCCACCCCCGAAAATAGCGTGGGATTGAGCCTGTCGCGACATAGGGTCGTAGTAATGGCATGAGAGAGCGGCTGTTGAAACTGATAAGCCGTCGAACTACTTCGCTGAAAGAGTGTGACCCTGCGCCCTCTGGTACTTTCTGCACAAGCAGCGTAAAAGGAATGCTGCGCGAAACATTTGGAGCTTAGCGTCGATGAAAGAACATCGTGGCCGCCTGACCAAAGACGGCATCCGCATCTATGAACAAAGCGACTTTGCCGGAATGCACGCGGCAGGGGCTTTGGCGGCACGCATTCTGGATGATATTGCAGAACACGTCTTTCCCGGCCAGACCACTGGCGCGATTGACGGGCTGATCACGCAGATGGTCGAAGACGCAGGCGCAACTTCGGCCACGATTGGCTACAAAGGCTATCAGCACGCCAGCTGCATCAGCGTCAATCACGTCGTTTGCCATGGCATTCCGGGTGAAAAAAAGCTGAAGGATGGCGACATCCTGAACATCGACGTGACTGTGATCGTCGATGGCTGGTTCGGCGACACCTCGCGTATGTATGTGGCCGGTAAATTGCCCCGCAAGGCAGAGCGGCTGATTCAAGTGACCCATGACGCGCTGTTCAAGGGCATCGAGATGGTGAAGCCCGGCAACACTTTTGGCGATATCGGCCACGCCATTCAGGCTTATGTCGAAGCGCACCGGATGAGTGTTGTGCGTGATTTCTGCGGCCACGGTCTGGGCCGCGTGTTCCACGCGCCGCCCAACGTTTTGCACTATGGCCGTCCGGGCACTGGCGCGGTTCTGGAAGAGGGTATGTTCTTTACCATCGAACCGATGGTCAACTTGGGCCGTCCTGAAACCAAGACACTGGCCGACGACTGGACTGCTGTGACCCGCGACAAGTCACTGTCGGCACAGTTCGAGCATTCGGTGGGTGTCACAGCGGATGGGGTCGAGATTTTTACACTCTCGCCGGGCGATAAGTTCCACCCGACCTATTCCTCCTGATCGGCAGCCTGTTCGCGCATCACTTTCAGCAGCATTGTCTCTGCCCCCCAAGGCGTCACCGCGTCGTGGATGAAAACAGGCGCGCGCATGGGTTTGCGCTCGGGGCCGGTCGAGGCTTCGGCGTCGTGGGAAAACGTCCAACTAAAGGGTGTCAGGGCGCGGTCCATGCCTGCACCTTAGCACAACAAAGGGTCAGAGTCCCAACAACTGGTGCGCTTGTGACATGTGCGTGATTACTTCGGCACCCAGATCTGCCAGCCTGCCGCCATGCGGTGCGTAGGCCAAACAGCGCATACCCGCCCGGGTGGCCGCAGTGACGCCGTTCTCGCTGTCTTCAATAACCACCGGGGCGTTTGCTTCGAAGTGCTGAGCGGCCAGCTTGAACATCCTTGGGTCCGGTTTGCCAGTTCCCAGAACATGAGCCGAGAACATAACGTCCTTGAACCGGTCCCAGAGCCCATTCTGACCCAGGGTGATCTTCATCTTGTCCGGGCTGCCGTTTGACGCAACGCAGAACGGGATGCCGTTTTGATCCAATGCCACCAACAATTCGGAAACACCAGGCACCAAAGGAACCCCTTTGCGAAGTCGGTCATAGGTTTCAGCATAGATCTGATCCACCCAGTCATCGGGTAAATCGGCACCCATGCTGCGTGCCTTGTCGCGCACCCCGACCATTGTTCCGCCTACAAACAGCGACATGCATTCAGGCAGTGTCAGGTGCAGGTCATAGCCAGCTAGATTTTCAACCAGCACCTGGTTCGAGATCACTTCGCTGTCTACCAGAACGCCATCGCAATCAAAAATCACCAGATCATGCATCCGGTTCGTCTTTCCATATCAAAGAGATATACGTGTCGCCATATTTCCGACTGCCCTGCAACGTGAACCCGGCAGGTGGCTGCATCGGAGCATTTTCTTCCCAAACCAGTAAGGCGTCATCAGCGACCCATCCACCGGCGGTTATTGCGGTCACTGCCTTTTGGCCCAACGCTTTGCCGTAGGGGGGGTCCAGAAAGATCAGATCATATGGGGCCTTCGGGTTGTCGCCCAGCCGGGTGGCATCGCGGCGGACCAGATCGGTACGCTCGGCGCTGTGGGTCAGGTCGATATTCTTGCGGATTAGCCCTTGGGCCACACGTCCGTCATCAACAAAGGTGACATGAGACGCACCACGCGACAGCGCCTCAAGCCCCAGCGCCCCGGTTCCTGCGAACAGATCCAGCACGCGCAGGCCGTCAAAATCGATCTGGTGGGTCAGGACGTTGAAAAGACTTTCGCGCACACGGTCAGTGGTGGGGCGCAGATGTGCCCCCGCATCCCCTTTGCCGACCGAGGCCAAGGCGCGGCCCCGGAACTCTCCGGCGATGATTCTCACGCTTTAAGCAGCGGCTTCAGGTCCGCGTCCGGATCCGCCACGATGGCCGGATCGGCCGTCTTGCCTGCGTCGATCAAGCGTTTGCCGACCATATACGCGCGGGGATCGTTCATTGCGTCCACAGCTATCAACTGATCGCCCTTGTAATACCAGAAGGACACGGTCTGCCCTTCGCCCTTGCGGGTCACAACGCGGTCATATCCGGTGTTCAGACCGGCGATCTGCAGTTTGACGTCATACTGGTCCGACCAGAACCATGGGGTCGCCACATAATCCCGGGCCGCGCCCAGCATGTTCTGCGCGACGATCTCGGCCTGATCGATGGCGTTAGGCACACTCTCTAGCCTGATCCGGCCTTCACCGTGTGGAAACGAGGCACAATCGCCTGCCGCCCAGATTGACGGATCCGAAGTGCGGCCATGGGCATCGGTCTTGATACCATTGTCCACCTCAAGCCCCGCCATCTCGGCCAATTGGGTTGCGGGCGCGATGCCGACACCAACCACGACAAAGTCAACCTCAAGCTCGGTGCCGTCGGTAAGCAGGGCCCCCGTCACCTTTCCGTTTTTGCCAATCAGCCGATCCAACCCGACGCCTTCGCGAATGTCCGCACCATACTCGCTGTGCAATGCACGGAAATAGTCGCTGGTCTCGGGTGCTGCAACCCGTTGTAGAATACGGTCTGCCATCTCGACCAGAGTCACCTTGACGCCTCGCTTGGCGCAGACGGCTGCGGCCTCAAGCCCGATATAGCCACCCCCCACGATCAACGTACGAGCACCTTCAGTGACCTTGGGCTCCATATCGTCGATATGCGCCAGATCGCGCACCACATGCACACCTTCCAGGTCACCACCAATTGCCGCGGGCAGACGGCGCGGATCGGACCCGGTGGTCAGCGCCAGTTCGTCGTAAGAAATGACTTCGTCCCCCAACGTCACAGTCTTGGCTTGCGGATCGATGCCCGTGACGCGCTGGCCCAGACGCAGGGTGATGTTGTTCTCGGCATAGAAACTCTCGGGCCGCAGGAACAGGCGCTCCAGCTCCATCTCGCCCAGCAGGTATGCTTTGGACAAAGGCGGGCGCTGATAGGGCAAATGCGGTTCAGCGCCGACAAGGGTGATGTCCCCGTCGAACCCATCCTTGCGCAAACGCGCCACCAAAGATGCACCCGCCTGACCGGCACCGATCACGACAATATGGCTCATGTTTTGCCCACCCTGCAGTTTTCCCGTGGTCTCCGTGTTTGGACCACCTATATTGCGGCTAAGCCCAATTCTGCAAATCCAAACAACAGGAGCTGAAAAATGATTTCAACAGGAGACGCCCTTCCCGAAGCGACACTGACCCAGATGGGCGCGGACGGGCCGGAAGAGGTTCGGATTTCAGAAAAGACCAAGGGCCGCAAAGTGGTGATCTTTGCTGTTCCTGGGGCGTTTACACCGACATGCCATTCCGCGCATGTACCCAGCTTCATGCGGACGAAAGATCAGTTCGACGCCAAAGGCGTAGACGAAATCATCTGCATTTCGGTCAACGACCCCTTTGTCATGAAAGCTTGGGGCGAAGCCACCGGCGCGTCTGACGCCGGTCTGACCATGCTGGCAGATGCCGCATCAGAATTCACCAAAGCCATCGGCATGGATTTCGACGCCCCGCCCGCCGGTCTGATTGCCCGGTCCAAACGCTATGCCATGCTGGTTGAGGACGGCAAAGTCACTGCCTTGAACCTGGAAGAAAACCCGGGCGCATGCGAAATCTCTGCCGGTGAAGGCCTGCTGGACGTCATCTGATAGAGTTCGGCCCCGGTTTTTCGGGGCCATCAAAACCCAAATTAACTTGATGCTCTTCCCTAATGCGCGAATACTTGATCCAGGCGTTTGGGGAGTTCTTTATGACACTTAAGACATTTTCACTTATCCTGACCGGCTCCGCCATTCTAGCATCCTGCGGACCGGCACCCACCCCACAGCAACAAGCCGCGCGCCAACACGAGATCGCGTGCCTGGGCGGAACTTTGGGCGGTGCGTTGATCGGTGGCGCCATCGGCAATCAATTTGGTGGCGGGTCGGGCAAGACAATCCTTACCGCTACGGGTGCCGCGGCTGGTGGCTTTGAAGGCCAGAGATTTGCATGCTGAAAGGGTCAACCATGACACGCGGAATTATCATACTCATGATCACATTTCTGACCTCGGCAGCCGCCGCCGAAACCGTTGCAGAGCTGCATGAAAAAGAACTGAACGCCATTGATGCGAATAATGACGGGTTCTTATCAAAAGACGAGTTCGACGCATTCTCGGACTATGCATTTCAGGCCATGGATGAAGACAAAAACGGCACCCTGGGCCTGGAAGAGGCCAAACCGTTTCTGGACATCAAGCAGTTTCAGAATGTTGACCGCAACAAAGACAGCTTTATCTCAAGAGCGGAATATGATGCTCAGATGGATGAGGACTTCAACACGGCGGATCAGGATGGCAATGGCCAACTGGATTAAGCCTGTCACGACAGGAGCTTGGTATGAACAAATGGATTGGTTTGGGCGCATTGGCACTGGTCGCGGCCTGTGATGTTCCGCAGGCTACTGTGGTGACGGGACCGGATGGGCAGTCTCGCATTGAAATCAACCTTTCCGGGCTGACCTGCTATCAAAACCGCTGTCTGGACATAAACCCAGCAGCGCGGAGCGTGCGCCAGATTGGCAACAAGACCACCAGGATTCCTGCATCCATAGATGTCAGCGACGGCTATGTCACGCCAGCCGAGTTCAGGCAGATGGCGACCACGGCCTCACTTGCCGGAGGCCAAGGCTCGGGAAATGATCGCTAGCACAGACTGTCCATCTTGCGTGCCAGTTTGGCATCCAATGAGGACAGACCACCTACGTCATGGGTGGACAGAACAACCTCGACCGTGCGGTACACGTTGAACCATTCGGGATGGTGGTTCCATTTCTCGGACCAAATCGCTACCTGGGTCATCCAGCCAAAAGCGGAAACGAAATTGTCGAATATAAACGTTTTTGTAATCGCATCTCGGCCTTCGACCATCGTCCAACCGTTCTTGAACAGCGGATCCAGCAGCGGGCCGCGGGTTTCTGTCGACAAGAGTTCGGTCATTGCTGTTCCTCCGGGTTCGATTTCCTGAACGGACCGTAGTCCGTTAGGATCTCGATCTCTTCTCCCACTGCACGGCCTTCGGCGTCCAGATATTTTTTGACGGCATCAGCAAAACCCGGATCGCCAACCCAGTGCAAGCTATGCGTGCGCGTTGGCAAATAGCCCCGCGCCAACTTGTGTTCACCCTGAGCGCCCGCCTCGACCCGGGCCAGACCATGGGCAATGGCAAAGTCTATCGCCCTATAATAGCACAGTTCGAAATGCAGACAGGCATGATGTTCAACGCAACCCCAATACCGGCCAAAAAGCGTTTCGCGGCCTATGAAGTTCAACGCACCCGCGATGGCAAAGCCGTTCCGTTCCGCCAGCACCAAGGCCATGTCATCCGACATGGTTTCCTGTGCAATATCAAAGAATTGGCGCGTCAGGTACGGCGAGCCCCACTTGCGCGCGCCGGTATCCTGATAGAATCGCCAGAACGCATCCCAATGTTCCGGGCGCAACGCTTCGCCGGTCAGGGTGCGGATGTCACCGCCAAAGTCATTGGCCTGCGCCCGCTCCTTGCGGATGTTCTTGCGTTTGCGCGATGACAGGGCAGCCAGGAAAGCGTCGAAGTCTGAATAGCCCTCATTCAACCAGTGAAACTGCTGCGAGCCGCGCAACATCAGGCCCATCTGTTCACCGGCCAACGCTTCGTCCTCGGTACAGAAGGTCGCATGAACCGACGAAACCTGATTATCCGCCGCCAGTTGTACAGCGCCCTGCACCAGAGCTGACATGCCGATCCTCTCGTATCCCGGGCGCACCAGGAAACGTCGTCCGGTTGCCGGGGTGAACGGCACTGCGATCTGAAGCTTGGGGTAATAACGTCCACCTGCGCTTTCATAAGCATGGGCCCAGCTATGATCGAAGATATATTCGCCCTGACTGTGCGATTTGGCATACATCGGGGCCGCTGCGATCAGCATACCATCAAGATAAGCAGTCAAATATTGCGGCTGCCAGCCTGTGCCGCGACCAACCGAGCCGCTTTCTTCCAGCGCTAGTAAAAACCGATGGGTTGTAAAGGGATCAAGAGGCCGCCCGCCATCAACGGCTTCGGGGCAAGCGCAGGCATCCCACTCTGCCGCAGAAATCTGCGACAGAGCACCCAATACCTGAATTTCGATCTGTGCCTGATCCATATGTCCTCCGCGCCTGCCCTTTATCTGTGACAGCCTGAAGGAGGTTCAAGCCGAATGCGCAGCCAGATACCCTTCGAAAGTCACATTGTCGGCAACTTTGCGAGCCTCTGCCTCTTGTTCAGGCGATCGGACAGTCCAGCACAGGATTGGCACCCCGCGCGCCTTCAATTCAGCCACGCGGGGGCGCGACAGGTCAGCGGCCTCGTGACTAATGAAACTTGCTCCGACACGATCAAAATCCGGAATACCACGCAGATTGTCGCAAACGCCTTGGGGCAAAAGTTCGACGCTGGGTTCATAGGCGCAAGTGGTGATGCCGCGCGGCAGATGCGGGGCAAGCCGTGCCAGTTCAGCGACCGAGTTGGGATTGAAGGACATCAGGGCCACAGGACCGTCGTAACCCTGCAATGCGCGGACGGTATCCCGCTCCAACGCGCCCACATTGGCACCCATTTCACCGTCCTGATCTTTCAGTTCGATCAGCAGCGGTACCCGACCTGCCACCATCTCTAGGACCTCATCCAGCGTTGGAATGCCATCATCCCCATACAAAAGGGTCGCGCCAGAAGCTGCAGCCGCCGAGACCTGACGGATCGGCCCGGGCTGACCGGTCAGACGCGCCATATCATAGTCATGGAAAACCATGGCCCGGTCATCCGATGTCAGTTGAAGATCGATCTCGATCCCGTAACCCGCGTCAATCGCTGCCTGAATAGCCGCCCGGCTGTTTTCCGGGCGGTTGTCCGATATGTCATGCAGAGCCCGATGAGCAATAGGGACCTGCAAAAACGCGTTTGGCAAAGGTGGTATCATTCGACTTCGAAAATACCTTCGATTTCAACCGCCACACCCAACGGCAGGGACGCCGCGCTGACTGCGGAACGTGAATGACGGCCCGCTTCGCCCAGCGCTTCGACCATGAAATCGGAGGCACCGTTGATCACCTGTGGCTGTGCTGTGAACTCTGCTGTCGAGTTTACAAAACCAGTCAGCTTGATCACACGCACCAGTTTCTCGATATCGCCGCCGCAGGCTGCCTTGACCTGCGCCAGCAGGTTGATCGCGCAAACCCGGGCCGCAGCAGCTCCGGCCTCAACGTCCATATCGTCGCCCAGTTTGCCGGTGATCAGTTCATCAGCTTTCGAGATCTGGCCCGAGACATAAACGATATTGCCCACGCGCACGAACGGCACATAGTTGGCAGCGGGTGCAGGTGCGTCATCCAGCGTGACACCCAGGGTTTCCAGTTTTGCGGCGATGCTCATTGAGAGGGTCCTTCCCTAAATTCGACTCTGCCGGACGCTAACCGGGAAGCTTGGATTGGGAAAGACGGAAACCGGCAATTTCCTGTCTGCCTGCGATCTGAGCGTTTCTTTACTTATTACGAGCTGTTGATCCTGGGTCACTTTACCCGCCCCCAAATGACAGGTTACACGCAAGGTGTTTCATTTAAGACCCGAAACGACTAGTGACAGAACTTGTGCCACCCCAGCACGTGGATTTTGATTGAACGTCCGGCGGACCATGTGTCGGACCATTTTGGGAGAAGCAAACCGTGCCAAGCAGATTGCGCCTGAAACATTTTATTGTCCTGTCATGCATGGCCATTCTGTCTGCTTGCGCTACTACCCCGCCCGAGGGGGCCTCGCGTAGCGATGTTTTTGATCCGTATGAAAACAACAACCGGGCAATCCACAAGTTCAACCTTGGTGTGGACCGATTTTTGTTCCGCCCCGCCTCGAAAGGCTATGTGAAGATCGTTCCTGATCCGATGGTGACCAGTTTCAGCACCTTCGCCGAAAACATCTCGCTGCCGGGGCAGGCCGTTGATTACCTGTTACAGGGCAATCCGAAACAGATGGGCAACGCGTTGCTGCGCTTCGTGATCAACATGACTGTGGGTGGCTTTGGTCTTTCTGCACCTGCGGATGAATTGAATTTGCCACCAGTGGATACCGATTTCGGCGAGACGCTGCATGTCTGGGGTGTGGGCGAAGGCGCATATGTTGAGCTTCCCTTCTACGGCCCATCCACCCAACGAGATGCGATCGGGGTTGTGATCAACTTGTTCTCGAACCCAATCAATTTTTCTCCGGTGCGACCGGTCGACAATATTGGCGTCTACGCCGAGATCGTGCGCCGCATGGGAGATCGCGGCCGGTTCTCGGATACAGTCGACTCGATTCTTTACGAAAGTGCAGACAGTTACGCGCAAGCACGCCTGATCTTTTTGCAAAATCGCCGCTTTGAACTGGCAAGAGATGACGAAGACGCCTATCTGGATCTATATTCTGACCCCTATGCCGAAACCGGGACAGACCCGGTCAGGGACCCCTTTTTAGACCCCTACGAGGACCCCTATGCCGAATAACGAGTTGAACCGCCGTCACTTCATCGCCTCGAGCCTCGCGCTGGCCTTGCTGCCCATGCCTGCCTTGGCGCAGACCGAAGCTGCAGCCAAAGCGCTGGTCAACAGCGTGGTTGCTGACATCAATCGGGTGATCGATTCGGGCAAGTCTGAAAAGGCAATGCTGCGCGACTTCGAAAAAATCTTTGTGCAATATGGTGATGTCCCGATCATGGCTCGCTATGCCCTGGGGGCGGATGCCCGCACGGCAAGCCCCGCCCAGCTGAAAAAATTCACCAAAGCGTTCCAGGGCTATATCTCGCGTAAATACGGCCGCCGGTTCCGAGAGTTTATTGGTGGCGAGGTTGACGTACGCAATGCGCGAAAAATCAAGGCCGGGTACGAAGTTCGGACGATGGTCAAACTGCGCGGCTCCGCCCCGTTTGACGTGACGTTCCTGGTGTCCGACAAGTCGGGCCGGGACAAGTTCTATAATATGTTCATTGAAGGCGTGAACCTTCTGCTGACCGAACGCACCGAAATCGGCGCTATGCTGGATGCCCGGAAAGGCAATCTGGATCAACTGATCAGAGATTTGAACAAAACAGGCTAACCTTGCGGCCGGGTGTGGTAACGCGCCAGATCAAAGTTATTGCAAGTACACAAAAAAGGGTCAGGTTCTTCTGACCCTTTTTTGTTTCGATTTCAGGGCGCATAGCTACGCACCAAAGCGCCTGCAATCAACGCCCAGCCGTCTGCGATGACAAAGAACGCAAGTTTGAATGGCAAGGATACGATTGCCGGAGGTACCATCATCATGCCCATCGACATCAACACCGCTGCAACAACAAGATCGATGATCAGAAACGGCAGAAAAATCAGAAAGCCAATCTGAAAGGCCCGCGCGATTTCAGATAGCATGAAAGATGGCATCAGGACGGACAGCGGCGCTTGTGCTGACAGTTCCATCTCATCCCCACCGGGACGTAGGGCCGCCATGGCGTAAAATGTATCCGCGTCCAACCGGGCTGCCATGAAAGTACGGAACGGGTCCAGCGCCCGTTCCAGTGCGACCTCGACCCCGATCGTTTCCTCCATCATCGGGCGAATGCCGCTTTCCCAGGCTTCAGTGAAGACAGGGTCCATGATGAAATAGGTCAAAAACAACGCCAGACTGACAATCAGCATATTGGGCGGCGATTGCTGCAATCCAATCCCCTGTCGCAGGATCGACAATACTGTAACCAGGAACGGGAAACAGGTGATCATAACTGCCAGGCCCGGCGCTATGCTCAATACAGTGATCAGTAGGATCAACTGGATGGTCCGTGCCGATATAGATCCTCCCTCGCCAAGGGACAAAGTCACATCCTGAGCTGTGGCGAGCGATGGTGTCAGCACAATCGCCAGAGCCAGCCAGATCGCAAAGCGCATCAACCGATCCCGTTTTGAAGGTCGGCAATCTCGGTCAGGCGCACGGCCAGTTGACCGGCCTGGTCGCCATCCATCTCTTCAAGCAGCCCACGTGCCACCAACTGATCCCCGACATAAAGGTCAACCGGATCTTCGATCCTTTTGTCCAGTGTCAGCACCGCATTCTCTCCCATATTGAGCAAATCCCGGATCAATGGGCGGGCGCGGCCGACAGAGACAGTCACCTCGATCGGGACGGATTCAAACGGGTTGGGTCTTTCGGTGTTCGGGGTCTGAGTGTCATTCATTGGACAAAGCCTCTCTTGCCTCAAAGACGTATGCGTCAAAAATCTGTGCAACGGTGGTCAGCAAGGCGCTGCAATCCACTTCGCGCCTGCTGATGCCGACTTGCAGGCGGGCCTGCCCCGGCTCGAGCCCGGGATCTTCGATGACCTCTGGCGCGAGCTGTGCACTTGGCGGCAAAATTGCTGCAACATCTTCAGCACGGCCCGTCGGCACCATGATCTGCATAGGTTGCTCCAGCTGCATGCGCGCCATCTCCGACAGCTGTTCAACAAGAAGGGTGGCCAATCCCCGGTCGACCATCTGCGGTAAGACTGTCTGCACCGGGCTTTCAAACATCGGCTCCAAAGACAGAGTCATCCGGGTCATCGCCTCGTGATAGGTGAATGACATGTCCTCCAGCGATTGCGCGAGCTCTGCCGATACCTTTCCGCGACTTTGCTCCTGCGCCTGAGCGGCATCCTCCCAACCAGCACCATAACCATCCTCAAAGGCGGCAAGCCTCTGTTCTTCTAATGTTTCCTCATCCAGAAGCAGAACCGTGCCGGTGCTGGTCTGAGCGGTGAAATCCTCAAGCAGATGGGCGATCGACATCACACCCGCTCCTCGCCTTCTTCAAGCCAGCTGCGAAGGATCTCGACGGTCTCCTCTTGCTTGTCACCGATCATAGTCCGCAACCGTTCAACCGGGTCTTCGACGGCGTTGACGCCCAGCGCTGGAACGCCCCCGTCTTGGGGCAAGGCTGCAAACTCAGCCACGTCATCGGCCGCGATTTCACCGGTCAAAACCGAAGGTTCCACCTCGGCCCCGTCAACAGCGGGCAAAAGCGCTGGTGTCAGTGTCGGCTTCATCAGAATCGGTCGGATCACGAACAACGCCAGCACTAGCGATACCACCGCCAGCACGGCCATTTGGATCAGGGACATGGCGTCCAGATGAATGTTCTGCCACATGGAAGACGAAGCCAGAGTGCCTTGCGGTTCTGTCACAGGCAGATCCAGAGATTTAAGTGTGATCACGTCCCCGCGCGCGGCGTCGAACCCCACGGCCGCAGCCACCAGTTCTTGCAGCGCGTCCAGTTCTGCCTGCGGCAGCGGTGCAAATGTTTCGGCTCCCGAGGCATCCACAGTACGCGTTCCGTTCACCAAAACGGCAACCGTCAGGCGCTTAATCGAACCGGGCGCTGTGTGAACTTCAAGCTCTGTTTCAGAGACCTCATAATTCACCCGCTCACGCGTTTCGGTGGGGGTGGAGTTCGATTCGTCACCACCAGCCCCATCTCCATCGGGCAGGTTGGATGCAACGGTGACATCAGAAGACTGATTGCGGGCGCTGTCCGAACGTTCCTCGACATCCGTACTGATGGCCACGCGGCCTTTGGGGTCAAAGCGCCGCTCGCGGATTGATTCTGTCTTGGTTTCCGTATCCACGCTAACCTCGACCACCGCATTGCCGGGTCCGACACGCGCTTCCACAAGGCGCAGTACACGTTCACGCAGTTGGCGCGATTTATCATCTGCCGTGTCAGCGGCCACCGCAGTGTCTTGCCCACCAATAACAGCCCCGTTCGAATCGATTACAGTCACGTCCTCAGGTGCCAGGCCGCTTACGGCGGAGGCAACAAGGAACCGGATCGCCTTGGCCTGATCACCAGTGATATCGGCACCTGACGGCACCAGATAGACAGAGGCTGTCGGCGCAACGCTGCGCTGGAACGGGTTCGCAGACCCGTTGGCGATGTGCACCCGCGCCTGGCTGACATGCGGACTGCCGACTATGGTGCGCGCCAACTCACCCTCTTTTGCACGCCAGTATGCGGCGTCGAACATCTGAGAGGTGGTGCCAAACCCGCTCAGCGAATCCAGCAGTTCATACCCCCTGTTACCATTTGCGGGCAGGCCTTCACTGGCCAGAGTCATCCGCAACTCGTCCCGCTGCGCGCCGGGTACATAGATTGACCCACCGCGAATCTCATAGGTGATACCGCGCTGATCCAGCGCGCGCACGATGTCCCCTGCCGCGCCGCTTTCCAAGCCTGCATACAGCAGCGTCATAGACGGTGCGGTTGCAAGGCGGGACATTCCGAGAATTCCCAAAAACACCAGCACAACTGCACTGGCGACAATGATTTGTTTACGCCTGTCCAAACTTTCCCAAACAGTTCCGATCTGCTGCACGCTCACCTCCGACTCGCCGACATTCTGCCCGGCGCACCCTCTGTTTGGACGATTGCCCTTAACAATCGGTTAGTCCCTGAGCGGTTATGAAACGACAGAACGGATGAATGAGGACGTCATGACCGACGCGACGGCAGAACAGGCAGAAGCCCCGGAAAAAAGGGGGAAAAAGGGAATCCTTATTGGGTTGATTCTGGCAATTGCAGGGGCCGCGGGCGGATATTTCCTAACCTCATCCGGACTGATTCCGCTGGGCGGCAAAGCTACGCAGGAAACAAGCCAGGACATGGAAAAAGGAAACTCTGTCAAAGCGCTGGAAAACGTTGGCTTCCTCGCACTGCCACCCGTCGTCGTATCGGTGAATTCAGACAGCACTCGGCATTTGAAGTTTCACGCACAACTCGAAGTTAACGCCCCGTACATGGCTGACGTGGAAAAAATGCAGCCGCGAATCATGGATGTTCTGAACGGATACCTGCGTGCCGTGGAATTGCAGGATCTTGAAGATTCGTTGGCGTTGATGCGCATCCGGGGCCATTTGCTGCGCCGCATTGAAATTGTCGTTGGCGAGGGTCGCGTTCGCGATGTGCTGGTGATGGAATTTGTTTTGAACTAGGAGGCGAAATTGGAGCTGATCGCGGATATTTTGCTGGTTGCCGGTGCGTTGGGCGCGGGTCTTTACTGCTTTGTTCTGTCGCGCCGCCTCAAGCGGTTTACCGACCTTGAAAAAGGCGTTGGTGGTGCTGTGGCGGTTCTTTCACGGCAAGCGGAAGAGCTGAAGAAATCTCTGGACAACGCGCGCAGCGCTTCTGACCAGTCCGGGGACAAGCTTACAACCCTCACACACAGAGCCGAGAGCGTCGCGCAACAGCTCGAGCTGATGATGGCGTCAATGCATGACGTGATCCCCGAAGACGCCTCCAAAACGGAGACGCAGCCAGAGGCTGTTCCGGCAGAGGCTCAGCCACAAGAACCAACTCTTGCAAGGCAAGAGGATGTCACAGAGCCCTCTGACGACGCAGAATCTTCTGAAACTGAAGCACCCAAAACAAAAGAAAACAAAGCGCCAGAGGGTCTGATGTTCTTCCGTCATGATCACAAGCAGGGTGGAACACTGGCATGAACCGCCCTCGCGCAACTCGGCCAAACGCTCGCCCGCGGGCCGGTGTACTTGCTGTCATCTCCTTACTCATGCTTGGTTCAGCCGCAATTCGCATCGGGTTAGAGGCTGGGCCGGCGCTTGCGAAACCAGCCGAACCTAAGGCCGTTGAACACACGCCCAAAGCGTTGGAAACACGCGACGTTCAAGCTCTTTTGACCGAGCTTTTGCGTCGAGAAAAACAGGTCACACAACGTGAAGACGCGCTGCGGGATCAAGAAAAGGCATTGGAAATCGCGGGCCAGGCTATCGAGACGCGGCTGGTCGCGCTTCAAGAGGCGGAAGAGGCTCTGCGTGCCACTTTGGCTGTCGCCGACAACGCGGCCGAGAATGATCTGACCCGTCTGACAGATGTCTATCAAACCATGAAACCCAAAGATGCTGCTGCGTTGTTTGAAACCATGGATCCAACTTTTGCCGCCGGGTTTCTTTCTCGTATGCCTCCTGATTCAGCGGCCGGGATACTTGCTGGTCTCAGCCCCGAGGCAGCCTACACGATCAGTGTTGTCATGGCAGGCCGTAATGCCTCGGCCCCACTGGAATAACCAGTGCCACATTTTCACGCGCATCACTAAGCCGGAGATCTCAAATGATTGGAATTGTTGGAATTGTTGTCATTTTCGTGATGGTTTTCGGCGGCTATCTTGCTGCTGGCGGCAAGATGACCATCATTCTGAAATCGCTTCCGTTTGAAATGATGATGATCGGCGGCGCCGCCGTTGGTGCCTTTTTGATCAGCAATGACATGGGCGGTGTAAAACACACGATCAAAGACCTGGGGAAGGTTTTCAAGGGACCGAAATGGAAACCCGAGGACTATCGTGACCTTCTTTGCCTTCTGTTTTCACTGATCCGCATTGCCCGTGCTAATCCGGTTGAGGTCGAGCAACATATCGAAGACCCTGAAAACTCAAGCTTGTTTTCCACTTATCCCAAGATTCAAGCCGACAAGGAGGCGGTCGATCTGATCTGTGACACTATGCGTTCCGCCGCGATGAACTATGATGATCCGCACCAGGTTGAAGAAGTGCTGGAAAAGCGGATGGAGGCGAATTTTCATCACGCAATGCACTCAAGCCATGCGTTGCACACAGTGGCGGATGGCCTGCCTGCGCTAGGGATCGTAGCGGCTGTTTTGGGGGTGATCAAAACGATGGGCTCGATCGACCAACCACCCGAGGTTCTGGGCAAACTGATCGGCGGCGCTCTGGTGGGCACGTTCTTGGGGGTTTTCCTGGCGTATGGTCTGGTGGGACCCTTTTCAGGCAAGCTGAAATCCGTTGTCGAAGAAGACAATCACTTCTACCAATTGATCAAAGAGGTTCTGGTTGCAAACCTGCACAACCACAATGCCGCGATGTGTATTGAGGTTGGGCGCCAGAACACACCCACTCACAACCGCCCCGGCTTCTCCGAGCTTGAAGAGGCTCTGAAAGAGCTCAAGCAGGCCGCAGCATGAAAAAGTTCGGAATCCTGTTTGCGGCCCTGATCATGATGGCCACTTCGGCATCCGCACAAAATGTGACGGTGCGATCAGGTGAGCATGATGGCTATACGCGTTTGGTTCTCAATGTACCACCAAACACAGGATGGACACTGGAACAGCGTAAAAACGGTGCTCGCTTAAGGCTGGCATTGGATGCCGCGACCTTTCAGACAAGCGCAGTGTTCAGCCGCTTGACGACCAATCGCCTTGCGTCAATCTCACAACCTGAACCCGGTGGGGCATTGGAATTGGAGTTCGGGTGCGCGTGCGCAGCCTCGGCTTTCCTGTACCGGGATTCTATGATTGTTCTTGATATTGCACCGGGCGCATTTCTGCCCCCGCTGCTGGTTGACATCCCCCCCCCAGTGAAGCGGACGGCCAAAAAGGCCACGACTGAATCGTATAAAGACGCGCAGTTGGCAGCATTGGACCTGCCGCTTCTTGAACACGGGTTGAAGGACCAATTGTCCACGCGTTTTCTGCAAGGGGCCGACCGCAGATTGCTGGGTTTGAACCTAACCCCAGTTGGTCCTCGCAGCTCTGCCCCACCCGACGCAGCGCGCCTGCCAACGGGTTTGTCCGGCAATATTCGACTGACTTCGGTGCTGGACGATTTGCAGGATGTTCTGAATGCCGAGTTGCAGCAGTTCGATAACAAACCAACCTGCATCACGACGTCCGAACTTGGCTTCGCACACTGGTCAGGGGATGAACCCTTTTCTGCGCAAGTGTCTGCTTTGCGTACGGGTCTATTTAAGGAGTTTGACCGTATTGATGAAAACAAGGCTCTCAGACTGGCAAAGCTGTATGCGTTCAACGGCTTTGGGGCCGAAGCACTGGCTGCTTTGGCGCTGTCTGAAGCACCATCTGAAGAACTGGACCGCATCGAGTTTGTCGCTCAGCTCGTAGACGACAAACCAATTAAGCCCCCCCATCCTTTCAGTGGATTGCAGCGTTGCGACAGTGACGCCGCGCTTTGGGCAGTATTGTCCGAAGGCACTCTGGCACCTGACGCGGATGTTGAGGCGATCGAGCAAGCTTATGGTAGTTTGCCGAACCACTTGCGCCGCCAATTCGGAAAACGTCTGTCCGAAATTCTCGTCAACGCACAACAGTTGGAGGCCGCCCGCAGAGTGATACGCTCGGTCGACCGTATCGAACAAAGCACCTCGGCAAGTACCGCACATGCCAAGGCCATAGTTGCTGCGGCAGAGGGGAACGACGTGCGCGAAGAGGAGTTGTTGACGGAGGTTGTTTCATCACCCAAAGCCACGCCGAATGCTCCGGTGGCGTTGGCCCGTTTGGTCGAAAAGCGCTGGGGCGAACGCAGCGCAGTCACTTCGAAAGAACTGGAACTGGCGGCGTCTTTTGCGGTCGAATACCGACGCTCGAACCTGGGCCCAATGATGGCACGCACGCACGCGATCGCCTTGAGCCTGAGCCAGGATTTCGAGCCAGCATTCGACATCATCCTGAACTTGCCAAACGGGCAGGACAGAACCCGCGCGTTCAATCGACATTTTCACCTACTGTCAGAGCGGTCCGACAACGTAACCTTTTTACGCCAAGCGTTCCACGTAATGCAGATGAGCAAGACCCCAGCCCTGTCAACGGACAGTGCAATCGCCGTTGGTGATCGGCTGGCGGCGCTTGGTTTTGCGGATCAAGCCATTGACCTGACAAACCGAGCAGAAGATCAAACGCACAAGACAGAAAGAGCGCGCGTGCGGGCCAAAGCGGCCCTTCTGTCGGGACGTCCGCACAAGGCTCTGATGGAGTTGGACGAAGACAAATCGGACGAAGCCCGCGCCTTGCGTGCACAGGCCCTGGGCAGAATTAGTGACTTTGCAGCAGCAGCTGAGATCATGAAAGATTTGGGGCAAGGCGAGGCAGCAAACCGCTTATACTGGCTGGCAGGGCTGCCGGACGATACCGTTGAACCACAGGGTGGGAAATACGCGGTCCTGAACCAGACAACGCAAGCCCTGTTGGACACCCCGGCACGACAGTTGGAAAAACCCCTAATGGACGCAGAGGGTCTGCTTGAGAACAGTGAAACGACACGCGAACGCATCATTGAGATGCTGAATGCGGTCAATTTAAAATGACAAGTGCGCCTGCTGCTCTTCAGACAATCCAGTGCCAACATGAGAAAACTGCGTTTTGGGGTCAGTATTGCGATAGCGGCTCTCGGATTGGCTTGCGACGCAAACGCCATCAACATCTGGTCGGCGCGAAGAATTGAAAAGCGTTTTCTCAAATGATGCCCCGTTCCTAGGGCTTGGTGCCAGGAACAGGGACAGATTAGGCGCAACAGGCGTAACGCCGACTATTCAGTAGGGTGCCTCGACATCGTTCATCGAGACATAGACGGTTTTCATCTCGCTGAAGTGGTTGATTGCCAGTTTCGAGTTTTCGCGCCCCACGCCTGACATCTTCGATCCGCCAAACGGGGCTTCGACCGGGGCAAGGTTATAGGTGTTGATATAACAGGTGCCCGCTTCGAACCCGGCCACCACGCGGTGGGCGCGTGTCAGATCGCTGGTGAAGACACCGGCGGCCAGACCAAATTCAGTATCGTTGGCGCGGGCCATGACCTCGGCTTCGGTGTCAAAATCCAGCACCGACATGACCGGGCCAAAGATTTCTTCGCGCGCGATGGTCATATCGTCGGTCACGTCGGCAAAGACCGTGGGTTGCATGTAGAACCCGTCGCCATCAAGCCGCGCTCCACCATAGACCAAACGCGCACCCTCGGACTTGCCTTTTTCGATATAGCCCAGCGCGATTTTCATCTGATTTTCGCTGACCATCGGGCCAAAGCTGACATCCTCGTCCATCGGGTCGCCGATTTTGGCGTTGGCCAGACGTTCGGACAGGCGTTTAAGGAAAGCTTCTTTGATACCCTTTTGCACAAACACGCGGGTGCCGTTGGAGCAGACCTGACCTGACGAATAGAAGTTGCCCAAAATTGCGCCTGAAACCGCGTTTTCGACATCCGCGTCGTCAAACACGATCATCGGAGATTTGCCACCCAATTCCATGGTGACATGTTTCATGCCTTCGGCTGCAGCAGCATAGACCCTGCGGCCCGTTGGAACAGAGCCGGTCAGCGAGACTTTGGCCACACGCGCGTCGGTTACCAGTGCAGCACCTACATCCCCGTACCCCTGAATCACGTTGTAAACGCCTTTTGGCGCACCGGCCTCGATGAGGATTTCTGCCACTTTCAACGCCGAGAGGGGCGTGGTCTCCGAAGGCTTGAACACCATCGTGTTGCCGCAGGCCAACGCCGGAGCCCCCTTCCAGCACGCGATCTGAGTTGGATAGTTCCATGCCCCAATCCCGACGCAAACGCCCAAAGCCTCGCGGATCGTATAGACAAAATCACCCCCGCCCAGAGGAATGTGTTCGCCGGTCAGACTGCCAGCCAATCCACCAAAGTATTCCAGCGCATCCGCGCCCGAAGTGGCGTCTGCAACAGTGGTTTCCTGAATGGGCTTCCCGGTGTCATGGGTTTCCAGGACCGACAGATCATAGTTGCGTTCGCGCATGATGTCAGCGGCGCGGCGCAAAACCCGACCCCGCTCGGTTCCCGACATAGCCGCCCAGGCCGCTTGCGCACTTTTGGCACTGTTCAGAGCCTGTTCAACAATCGCCGGAGTTGCCGAATGCAATCGCGCGATCACCTCGCCAGTGGCCGGGTAGATCACGTCGATGGCGGCACCATCTGTATCTTCGACATACGCGCCATCAATGAAATGGCTGGCTTGGGGCTGAAACTTCATACCGTGTCCTCTTCTCTTGCACCCGTCTGAACGGGACAATTGGTTCGTTGAATTCGGCCCTAAAGATTATTGATTGATCAGTCAATAAACTCATTCCAGCGGCGGGAACGTGCCGACTTTACCCCCAAACCTTGAAATTTTTGGCTAATGTTCTATTTATGTTCTACATAGTCAGAGGATAAACCGATGGCCCAGCACGCACGTCAACCTGCCCTGAACGGGCCCAGCAACGACTACCATTTGCTTCCGGTGACAGACCGGCAGATGCGCTATGCCCGCGCAATTGCCGAAAAGTCAGCATTGGAGATACCGGTCGAGGCACAACGTGACCGAAAGCTGCTTTCGGATTGGATTTCAACGCACAAACCGCGCAGCACGTCGCAATTCGACAATTACCCAACAGGCAAGCAAGTTGCCTTCGCCGAGCGGATTTCACGCAGCAAGCGCCGCCCGATCCCTTCTGAGTGTTTTCGCGACAAGAAGATGATGTCGCGCTGGATCGATCACAACAAATAGACCCTACTTAGGGCCTTCATGACTGTGATTGCGCGCATAAAGCGCGACTGCCGCTGCAACAAACATGCCCAGCAAGATGTATCCTGTCACAGCTTCGGACACGGCAAGCCCGCGACACAGGCCGGTTGGGGACATGTCGCCATATCCAACCGTCGTAAAAGTCACATACGAAAAATACAGAATATCACCCGGACCTTTTGCACCGACGACACAATGATCGTTGTATCCAAACGCGCCATATACAGCAGCAAACAGGAACGGGACCACCTGTATGAAAGACACCCCCATCAGGAACAAAAGCCTTCGCGGTGATTTCACTTGGGTCATGTAGTACCAGGACTGCGACACCAGCCAGATCAACAGACCAACCGAAGCGATTGTGCCGATCGTGTCACCTGCGGTCGTTTCGCTCAGGCGAGAAAGGCCATACCAGGCGAGAAAGCTTGCCAGAATCAAACCCAACGCCGCCAGAAAGGTCGACTTCCACTCTTCCAGTGTTGTGGGTTTGCGGCGCATGAGTGCCCCTTCAAGCTGATTTCCAGGTGATCATCTGACCTAAAGCAATGGCCTGCAACCCGAATTCAATCCTGCCGTAAATGCGTCTCACCCCGTTCACGCGCCAGCAGAATCTGCTTTTGCCGCTCGCGAAAGCGCATTTTATCTGCCTCGGACGTCTCATCGATGCACTGGTGGCAAGAAACACCATGTTCGTATTCCGGGCGTTTCATGTCCTCAGGCAAGATCGGTCGGCGGCAACCGTGGCAAAGCATGTGCGGCCCTTCAACAAGGCCGTGACCGACGGATACGCGATTGTCGAACACAAAACACTCACCTTGCCAGGTGCTGTCTTCAGCGGGCGTCTCTTCCAGATACCGCAGGATGCCCCCTTTGAGGTGATAGACATCCTCCACCCCTTGCCCCAGCAAATAATTGGTGGATTTTTCGCAGCGGATACCGCCGGTACAGAACATGGCGACGCGTTTGTTGTGAAAGCGGTCTTTGTTTTCTGCCCACCACGCTGGAAAATCGCGAAAACTGGCTGTTTCAGGGTCTATTGCGCCTTCAAACGTGCCAATCGCCACTTCGTAATCGTTGCGCGTATCAATCACCACAACATCGTCCGAGCGGATAAGGTCGTTCCACTCTTGAGGCTCAACATAGTTGCCAACGCGGGCGCGCGGGTCGACATCCGGCTGCCCCATGGTCACGATCTCTTTCTTCAGTCGCACCTTCATCTTGCCAAATGGCGGATGATCCGAGGTCGCCTCTTTCCATTCGAGATCTGCGCAACCTGGCAAAGCGCGGATATGCGCCAGTACCGCATCAATACCGGCGCGTGGACCTGCGATGGTGCCGTTGATCCCTTCTTGCGCCAGCAGCAAAGTGCCGGTGACAGATTGCTCTCGGCACAGATTCAGCAGCGGATCACGCAGCGCAGCGGGATCCGGGAAACGGGTAAAGTGGTACAAAGCGGCGATTGTGTACATAGGCGCGATTTACCTTTGCAAACCCAAAGTCGCAAGGGAGTGCATTGACGCCTCGTACTGTGATCCCTACCGATAGGATAATCAAGGGAGGCCGCAATGACCCATGCACTGCTCGTCATCGATGTTCAGAACGATTTCTGCCCCGGCGGAGCGCTGGCAGTGGCCGGAGGGGACGAAATCGTCGCCCCGATCAATGCAATGATGGACGATTTCGACGCCGTGATCCTGACGCAAGATTGGCATCCGGCGGGGCATTCTTCTTTCGCCAGCTCACATGATACTAAAAACCCGTTCGATCTGATCGACATGCCCTATGGTCCTCAGGTGCTTTGGCCCGATCACTGCGTTCAAGGATCGCAAGGGGCCGCATTTCACCCTGATCTCCGTGTCGATGGCGATCTGATCCTGCGGAAAGGGTTTCGGCGCGCGATAGACAGTTATTCGGCATTTTTTGAAAACGACCACAAGACACCCACGGGCTTAAAAGGGTATTTGGAAACCCGGGGTGTCAACCGCTTGACCCTGGTTGGTTTGGCAACCGATTTCTGCGTCCACTATTCGGCCGTGGATGCCGCACAATTAGGGTTCGATGTCACTGTTCAAATGGATGCGTGCCGTGCAATTGATATGGATGGCTCACTTGCGGCAGCGGAACGCGCCATGCGCGACGCAGGAGTTACCTTGGGCTAAGGCGCCCCCCCGGCTGCGGCCAGCAGCTTGATAAGCACAAACAAAACAACCGCCAAACCCAAAGCCAAGCCGATGCGACTGGGCACAGTCCGGCGCTTCGGGCTGGACTCTGCGAGTTTCTGTGGCGGCGGTGTGCGTGGCTGACGCGCGCGAACAATCCCAGCCATGGGTTGCGCCGTGCGCACGTAGTTCAGGAAATCCATCAGGTCGAACTCGCCGCAATATTCCCCACGGAGCCCACCGGTCTTAATGTTGGCAAAAAGTGACCTGAGAACCCGCACCCGATCCGTTTGATCTTCTGCCGGGAAAACACCAGGCACGATGCCGCTGTTGCGCGACTCGAGGCTGAAACCAGCATCCAGAAACATCTTGCGGATTTTCGGAGACGTACCCCGCAAAGCGTCCGCAGTTCTGATGTCGCGGAAAACCGCATGCACTTGACGTACCCCACCCTTCTGAGCCCCCGGCATTTCGGGGTCAAAATCATCCGGTGCTACGTTAACAATATCAAAATCGTACTCGAGACCCATTCACAAACTCAGTTCCGTATTTCCATCCCCTCTTCTCACTAACCGGTTAAAACAATGCACAATATGCCGGCATTGTGACGTCAAACTGGCATTGTCACCAAATCAGCGACTCTTGCCATTCCCGTTGTCGATTGATCTAACTACGGAAATCGCAGGAGTTCCCCATGGTCGACATCGCGACCCGAGTATACAATCACAAATGGCAGATTGACCCAATTGTACGATCTTTGATCGACACAGATTTCTACAAACTGCTGATGTGCCAGTCAGTGTTTCGCAATAAGCCCCAAACAAACGTCGTGTTTTCGCTGATTAACCGGTCGAATCACGTACCTTTGGCGAAATTGATCGACGAAGGAGAGTTGCGGGAACAGCTGGATCACATCCGATCACTCAGCCTGAGCCGGGGCGAAAGCACCTGGCTGCGGGGCAATATGTTCTATGGCAAACGTCAGATGTTTCGTTCCGATTTCATGGAATGGTTCGAGAACATGCGCCTTCCTCCCTATCATCTGGAGCGCAAAGGCGATCAGTATGAGCTGACCTTCGAAGGCAAATGGCACGAGGTCATGCTGTGGGAAATCCCTGCGCTGGCGGTGTTGATGGAGCTGCGATCGCGCGCCGTTCTCAACGATATGCGACGGTTCGCATTGCAGGTGCTCTATGCCCGCGCGATGACGCGCGTGTGGGAAAAGATCGAACGGCTGAGTTCGGTCGAAGGTTTAACCATCGCCGATTTTGGAACGCGACGGCGCCATTCCTTTCTATGGCAGGATTGGTGCGTGCAAGCGATGATCGAAGGCTTGGGCGCGTCTTTTACCGGCACATCGAACTGTCTGATCGCCATGCGGCGCGAGGTTGAGGCCATCGGCACCAACGCACATGAATTGCCGATGGTGTATTCAGCGTTGGCAGACACCGACGCCGAACTGGCCCAAGCGCCGTACGACGTCCTTAGCGACTGGCACGACGAACATGACGGCAACCTGCGCATCATTCTGCCCGACACTTACGGCACCAAAGGCTTTTTGGACAATGCGCCCGATTGGCTGGCCGGGTGGACCGGTATTCGTATTGACAGCGGGGATCCAGCGGCAGGGGCAGAAGTCGCCATCGCGTGGTGGAAGTCACGCGGTGAAGATCCGACGCAAAAGCGTATTATTTTCTCGGATGGTCTGGACGTCGAAAAAATTCAGGAGCTGCACGCACAATTCGCTGGCCGCGCCAATATTTCCTTTGGCTGGGGCACTTTGCTGACCAACGATTTTCGCGGACTTGTTCCCAATGACGCGCTGGCACCGTTCTCATTGGTCTGCAAAGCGGTATCCGCCAACGGGCGCCCGACGGTAAAACTGTCAGACAACCCGGAAAAGGCGATGGGACCGAAAGATCAGATCGAGCGCTACAAACGCGTTTTCGGAGTGGGTGCGCAACAAGCGATCGAAGTCGTGGTCTAGCCATGATAGGCTGCGACCGTCTTCAGCTGTGAAAACCCATAAAGGGCCTCGAACCCCTTCTCACGACCGTGGCCGGATTTCCCAACACCGCCAAAGGGCAACTCAACTCCGCCCCCAGCGCCGTAGTTGTTGATAAAAACCTGCCCTGAATGCAGCGCCTTCGCCAACCGCATCTGGCGTGCCCCGTCGCGCGTCCAGATGCTGGCGACAAGGCCGTATTCCGTACTGTTTGCGATTGTCAGAGCCTGTTCTTCGGTGTCAAACGGGATCAGAACCTGAACCGGGCCAAAAATCTCATCCCGGGCCAGCACGTGATCGGGCGATACATCTGCAAACAAGGTGGGCCGGACATAAGCACCTGTTTCAGGTGCCTCACGGACGATACGACCCTGCGCGGCAATGGTCAGATCCGCGCCTTTATCCAGAAAACCGCTAACGATCTGTTTCTGCCGGTCCGAGATCAAAGGCCCGACACGCATATCCTGAATTGCGGGCCCGACGGTCAGTTGTTCATACGCCTCAGACATGCGGGACTTGACCTGATCATACACCCCACGTTGCACCAGAATACGCGACGAGGCCGAACAGGTTTGCCCTGCATTCTGTATACCCGCGTTCACCAAAAACGGCAGCGCCGCATCCAGATCCGCATCGTCAAAGACCAGTTGCGGGGATTTTCCGCCCAATTCCAGCGTTACAGGCACCACATTGCGGCCAGCTGCCTGTTGCACCAGGGCTCCCGTGGCCACCGAACCGGTGAACGAAATATGGTTCACCCCCGGATGTGCTGACAGCGCCGCGCCTGCCTCGGATCCAAGACCGGGCACGACGTTTAACGCGCCGGCTGGCAAACCGGCCTGTTGCGCCAGATGAGCAAAAGCCAGTGCCGTTAAACAAGCTTCCTCTGCAGGTTTCAGAACGCAAGCATTGCCCATAGCTAGCGCCGCCCCAACCGAACGCCCAATGATCTGCATCGGGTAGTTCCACGGCACGATATGGCCCGTCACCCCATGCGGTTCTCGCAGTGTATAAACGGTGTAGCCATCAAGATAGGGGATGGTCTCTCCCATCACCTTGTCCGCAGCACCCCCATAGAACTCGCAATATCTGGCCAGCGCGACAGCGTCAGCCCGCGCCTGCGTCAGCGGTTTACCCACATCCATAGCTTCAAGCTGCGCCAGATCGTCGGCCCGCTCCAGCACCAGCTGACCCAGCCTCGTTAGAATGCGCCCCCGCTCCAGCGCTGTTTTACGCCCCCAATCCCACTGCAAGGCGGTTTGAGCCGCTTGAACTGCGGCGTCGATATCTGGTTCGGAACCACGTGCGATCCGGCAGATTTCGGTCCCGTCCGAGGGGTTGATGAGCGGCAGGGTGCCACCCGAGGCTGCAGGTTTCCATCGTCCCTCGATCAGACAAAGCGTGGGGTCGAACCATATCTTCTGGATCAATTTCGCCTCCATTTCAGGCTCTAATCAGCAGTTATTAGGCCGATATCATCTCAATCTCTGGCAATCGGGGTGCGGCTGCAATCAGAGTTTGTGTGTAGGGGTGTTGTGGTGCCTCAAAGACCTTATCGGTCTCGCCCTGTTCAACGATCTGACCGGACCGCATTACCAACACTCGGTCGGTGACGGTGCGCACAACGCTCAGGTCATGACTGATGAACAGATAAGTCAGGTCATACGCTTCGCAAAGCTCGGCCAACAGATCAAGGATTTGCGCTCGGACCGACACGTCCAACGCCGAGACAGCTTCGTCAAACAGGATCAATTCAGGTCGGATGATCAGCGCCCGCGCGATGGCAATCCGCTGACGCTGCCCGCCCGAGAATTCGTGAATGTACTTACCAGAGTCATCCGGGCTGAGGCCGACCGCTGTCAGCATCTCAGCGATCCGATCCTGACGGTCCGATCCGGTCGGCGGAGTATCTAGCAGATGGAAGGGTTCGGTGATCAGACGCGCCACGCGGTGGCGCGGGTTGAAACTGCCAAAGGGGTCTTGGAAAACCACCTGCATCTTCCGGCGCACCGCAAGGTTGGGTTTGTGACCTGTGAACACAGGCTGCGCGTCCAGTCGAATCTGGCCCGATTGCACCTCTTCCAACCCCAAAATAGCCCGTGTTAGGGTCGATTTTCCGCAGCCAGACTCGCCCACAAGCCCCAAACGTTCTCCTCGGTTGAGGGTAAAGCTTACACCATCCACAGCCCGATGATGACGCGGCCTGTCAAACAAGCCCTTACGGGGCAGGCGATACTCACGCACGACCTGGCTCACCTCCAGTAACGGCTGCGGCTGCGGCGGTTTCGGCAGCGTGACCTGATGACCGGATGCCTCAAACAGCATCCGGGTGTAGGGATGCTGCATGTTGTGTAACAGGTAACTTGTCGCGCCGCTTTCGACCACTTCCCCGTGACGCATGACGGTAATTTGGTCAGCCATGTCTGCGACCACAGCCAAATCATGGGTGATCATCAACAGACCCATGTCATATTCGCGCACCAGTCCCTTGAGCAAATCGAGGATCTGCGCCTGCGTGGTGACATCCAGCGCCGTTGTCGGCTCGTCCGCGATCAACAGCTTGGGGCGCAAGGCAATGGCCATGGCGATCACCACACGCTGTCGTTGCCCACCAGACAGCTCATGCGGATAGCGGGACAACGGGAACCGATCGGCAGGCAAACCGACGCGGGTCAGAACCTCTTCTGCCCTTGCTCTAGCCTGAGCCAGAGGCATCGCCTTATGGATCAGGATCGTTTCCATCACCTGATCGCCAATGGTTTTAACGGGGTTGAGCGCTGTCATCGGCTCCTGAAACACCATCCCGATGGATGCGCCGCGCAATGCACACATCTCGGCCTCGGACCGGATCAGCAGATCTTCGCCCTCCAGTTGGACCGTGCCGTCTACCTCTGCACCGTTCGGAAGCAACTGCATCACTGCCAAGGCCGTCATGGATTTACCCGAACCGCTCTCACCCGTCACGGCGACGATCTGACCGTGATCGATGGACAGGTCGATCTGTTTCAGGATCGATGTCCCATGGATCGAGAGTGACAGGTTCTTGATGCGCAACAAACTCATGCCCGCGCCACCCTGATCCGTGGATCCAGCCAATCCCGCAACCCGTCGCCCAACAGGTTCAGGCCCAAGACGGTGACGATGATCGCCACGCCTGGAATCAGAGCCAAATGCGGGGCAAAACTGACCATTGTCTGCGCATCCGCCAGCATTCTGCCCCAACTTGGCGTGGGCGGCTGCGCCCCCAGTCCGACGTAGGAAAGACCGGCCTCAGCCAAAATACCTAGGCTGAATTGGATGGTGCCCTGCACGATCAACAAGTTGGCGACATTGGGCAGGATATGCTCGACCGATATCCGCGCCGCCCCTTTTCCCGAAACGCGAGCGGCAAGGATGAACTCGCGCTCCCACAGCGACAGGGCCGCACCTCGGGTGATGCGGGCAAAAACGGGGATGTTGAAAATACCGATGGCAATGATGGCGTTGATCGCTCCGGCTCCAAACACGGCGGTGATGAGGATCGCGATGACCAGTGAGGGGAAGGCAAAAACCAGATCGTTACCACGCATGATGACCTCATCCAACCATGATCCTTTGCGGGCTGCGGCTGTCAGGCCAAGGGGGACGCCCAGCGCCATACCGATCCCCACAGCCACCAAAGCCACCGCAATGGACGTGCGCGCACCGACCATGATCATCGAAAACATGTCACGCCCGAAGTGATCCGTACCGAACCAGTGCTGCGCATTTGGGGGCTGCAGCTTCTCTGGAATGCTCAGTGCTGAATAATCATAGGGGGTCCAGACAAACGAAATCAGCGCGGCCAAAACCACCAGTGAAGACAAAAAAGTGCCCAGGAACAGGTTGCGGCTCATGTCCTGCTCCTCAGCCTCGGATCGACGGCGGCATAAGCCAGATCGACCAGAAAATTCACGGTGATCACGGCAAAGACCAGCAACATGACCACCGATTCAACCACGATGAGATCACGGGCCGAGATGGCCTGAAACACCAAACGACCAAGGCCCGGCAGGTAGAATACCTGTTCGATAATGATCGACCCGGCCAGCAGAAAGGAGAACTGCAGGCCGATGATGGTGAGCACCGGGATCAGCGCATTTCGCACCCCGTGCCGCCAAAGCGCCTGACGGCGGGACAACCCCTTGGCCCGGGCAGTGCGCATAAAGTCCTCACCCAAAATATCCAGCAAGGCTGACCGCATAACGCGAGCGAGGATAGCCGCCTGTGGCAAGGCCAGTGCGATTGCGGGCAGGGTCAGCGAATGCAATCCGGCCCATACGCCGTTGCCCCAACCGACAAACCCGCCCGCGTTGAACCAGCGCAGGTTGATGGCGAAGATCAGCACAAGCATCATCGCAAACCAGAAATTGGGCACGGCAATGCCCAACTGAGTGGCGCCCATTACCGCCAGATCCCCCGGCTTGCCCCGGCGGGCGGCGGCGTAGATTCCGGCGGGAAACGCGATCAAAGTTGACAGTGTCAGCGCGTAAAGTGCCAGCGGCAGCGATACCCATAGCCGGTCTGCGATCATCTGGGACACCGGCGTGCGGTACGTGTAGGACGTGCCAAAATCCCCCACCAGCATTCCGCCGACCCAGTTGAGATACCGGTGCACTTTTGACCCGTCCAGGCCCAGTTCAGCCCGCAACGCGGCAAGTGTATCCTCTTGCGCGTTCACGCCCAGCATGAACGAGGCCGGATCGCCCGGCGCGACCTCGATCACCGCAAAGATGACGACCGAGGCGACAGCCAGGCTGATCAACAGCGAAATCAGGCGTTTAAGGGCATAGCGGAGCATTGGCACCACGTTAGGGTCACATCAGGCACGGGTCCAGCATCTAAGGCACCAGAAGGTAGGCGAAAACCGCGTAGGCCACGATTGCGGCATAGCCCAAAGGATAGATCCACTTGATCGCGTAATTGTCCAGCGTCCGCGCCGCGCCTTCTTTCCCGGACACTTTGAGTTTCCGCAACGCCACATTGAACACAATCAAGGCCCCGGTCATCAGGAACATGCATTGCAGAACAAAATCCAGAAAGGTTAGATATCCAAGCTTTGGCAAATCTGCCGAGATCGCCCAGTTGAATGCAACAAAGACCAGCAGATTGCCGCCCGCAATCTCGATCCTGCGGCGGTATTCATCAAGGAAGAACAGCGCCCAGCCGACCGAAATCAGAACCAGCATCGGCAAGAATACCCGAATGACGTAGTAGGTCAGGTGCCGGTTGCCTTCGAAGACAAGCGCGACCTGATCGCTTTCTCTGCCGGACAAACCTGTGACCTTGGTTGCTTCCAGACGTGCATTGTCCAAAATCCACTCTTCTTCGCCCAACAGATCGCCAAGTCCCGAATAGTCCTCGAGCGGGCGGTATTTCACGTAGTCAGAGGGAAAGATTGATACGACTTCGAAGTGAAACTCCTGCGTATCGAACGGGTATTTACGGAAATCAAAATGCGGTGCCTGTAATGTCAGCGAGGATTTCTCGACATAAACCACATGCCCGTCATACCGCAGGGATGCCGCAGATTCGTGTATCCACTTGTTGGACTGCTGGTTGTGGATGACGAAGGCGGGCAAAACGGTACCGATGTCGGCGGCATGATCCGCCAGATCCGGCGGGCTGAATACTCGGATCTCGCGCCCGATCTCGGCTTGATCAAAAACCATCGCGGGATCCGTCCATTCGACCCGTAAAACCACGACAGCGCCATAGTTTTCCGCCTTTTGGTCGACGCTGGTGATCTGGTCGATGCGGATGCCTATGCCCACCTCAAGCGGGTTCTCCGGTGTGCCAGTCAAGGCATCCAACCGCCCACCCAACGCGTTTTGCGCCGCAGCGATGTTCGGCGCATTCGACACAAGGCCAATGGCTAGCAACAGAAGGTAAAAACTACGAAACACGAACATAACAAGAGACACCCGAAAAGAGCGTAACACCGGGGCCGCGCTAGACAGCCCCGGCATAGGTATCATTCAGACCAACTGATCTGTGTCAGGTCGATCGCCGCAGTGGGTGCGTTTGCCCACAATCCTTGCACACCGGCCTTTGCGACGCCCAGCTTGGCCAATTGGAACAGATAGCCGTTTACATAATCGGTGGAGATCAGACGCTGGGCCTCACCCAGCAGTCGTGTGCGTTCATCGGGATCAGTGGTGGCGTTCAAAGTATCCATCAGCGCCTGAAAATCAGTGCTTTCATACTGAAAGTAATAATCTGGCCGCGCATAAATTCCGATATCCATGGGTTCGGTGTGGCTGACAATCGTCAGGCCAAAATCCTTGCCCCGGAACACCGATTCCAGCCATTGCGCCCATTCGACATTGATGATCTCGGCCGTAATGCCGACCTCGGCCAGTTGCGCGGCAACGATCTCACCGCCCCGGCGTGCATAAGACGGCGGCGGCAGGTGAAGCGTAGTTTCGAACCCATTCTCAAAACCGGCCTCGGCAAGCAGCGCCTTTGCCTGTTCCGGGTCATAGGCAGACTCACCAGTCAAATCGACATAGGCCGGATGATGCGGTGCAAAATGGGTTCCAATCGGCGTGCCATAGCCGAACATCGCACCATCGATAATCGCCTGCCGGTCGATGGCATGAGCCATGGCCTGCCGGACAAGAATGTCGTCAAACGGCGGCTGTTTGTTGTTGGTGGACAGGATCGTCTCACCCTCGGTTGTACCAACCAGAACCTGAAAGCGCGGATCGGCGTCGAATTGCGGCAGGTTTTCCGGCGCAGGGAAGTTGTCAAATACGTCCACATCCTCGGCCATCATGGCCGCAAAAGCGGCGGTTGGATCCGAGATAAACTTGAATGTAGCAGTCTCTAACGTGGGCTGATCGCCCCAATAGTCGCGGTTGCGGTTCAGCGTGATGCTGTCGCCCTGAACCCAGTTGCCAAAGGTGTATGCCCCGGTGCCAACTGGGTTGGTCTTGATGTTTTCGATGCTGTCGGGCGCGACAATGACCGCATCCCCCCAAGCCAGGTTGAACAGGAAATTTCCGTTCGGTTCCGAAAGAGTGACTTTGACAGTCAGCGGATCGACAACCTCAACGCTTTCAATCCCAGCAAACAATGCCTTCTGGGCGTTCGCGCTGTCTTCGGCGGTGGCGCGATCAAGGGTGAACTTGACGTCCTCGGCGTCCATAGTTGTGCCGTCATGGAAGGTCACACCATCGCGCAGTCTGAAGGTATAAACCATACCATCGTCAGAAATCTCCCAGCTTTCAGCTAGGCCGGGCACGACCGAGCCATCGCCCATGAACCGGGTCAGTCCTTCGAAAATGTTTGTATAGACCACCGAGTCAATGGCCTGCGCCGCCGCGCTGGTGGGGTCCAGATGCGGGGGTTCAAGCTGCATCGCGATGGTGATGTCCGATTTGGCAAAAGCCTGCGTGGCAAGCAGACCAACGCCCACCGCCAGGGTCGACGCAAACGTCCTGAACATGAATTTTGTCATGTGAACTCTCCCTACTGAAACTGGTTGTGCCCTTGATTTCAGGGCCGTTTTATCAACAGTTTTCCTGTAAACCTGAGGTCAATCAAGGGAATGTTCGCGCAACCGGGGTTTCTTTGGACCTATCCGGTCTGCTATGCCGCACTGCAACATAATACCTGCAGGAGCGACACATGAGCGCCACCGCCCGCAAGAAAGCCCCGAATGCCGAGGATATTCGCGCCCGAAAAGGTGGCGCGCCTCTGGTCTCGCTGACCGCCTATACCACGCCCATGGCACGTCTGATGGATGCGCATTGCGACTTTGTTCTGGTGGGTGACAGCGTTGGCATGGTGCTGCACGGCCTGGAATCTACCCTTGGCGTCACGATGGAGATGATGATCCTGCATGGGCAGGCCGTCGCGCGCGGTCTGGACAAGGCCATGATGGTCATAGACATGCCCTTTGGCAGCTATGAGCATTCTCCAGCCGATGCCTTCCGCAATGCCGCGCGCCTTATGGCAGAAACAGGTGCTGGGGCCGTGAAGCTGGAAGGTGGTGTTGAAATGGCAGAAACCATCCGATTTCTGGTCAAGCGTGGTATTCCGGTGATGGCCCATATCGGTCTGACCCCGCAATCGATCAACACGCTGGGTGGCTACAAGGTACAGGGCCGTGACGGACAGGCAGAAGCAGTCATGGCCGATGCCCATGCCGTGGCCTCGGCTGGTGCGTTTTCAGTCGTTCTAGAGAAAGTTCCACAAAAGTTGGCCGACCAAATCACCGAAGAGGTTGCGATTCCGACCATCGGCATCGGTGCCTCGGCTGGATGTGACGGGCAAATTCTGGTCGTGGACGACATGGTTGGCTTTTTCACCGCCTTCAAACCCAAGTTCGTCAAACGCTATGCCGAGCTCGGCCCACTGGCCGAAGCTGCCATAGCAGAATACGCCGCCGACGTGCGTGCAAGGACCTTCCCGGCAGACGAACATGTCTTTTCCGACCAGGCTCCGACCAAAGGACCTAAGGCATGACAGCACCGATTTTGCGGTCTCTGGCCGAACTGCGCGCCAAAACCACCGAATGGCACCGCGATGACGAAATGATCGGCGTGGTTCCCACCATGGGTGCGCTGCACGAGGGGCATTTATCGCTGGCACAGGCCGCGAAAGAAGGCTGCGACCGGGTCATCGTGACGATCTTTGTGAACCCCAAGCAGTTCAACAAACCCGAGGATCTGGCAAATTACCCCCGCACTGAACATGAAGACGCCAAAAAACTGGCTCCCTACGAGGTGGACGCGATCTATGTGCCGGACCCGCAGGAAGTCTATCCTGAAGGCTTTTCCACCACGGTTTCTGTCTCTGGCCTGACCGACATGATGGAAGGCCCCTTCCGACCGGGGCACTTTGAGGGCGTGGCCACGGTTGTTGCCAAGCTGTTTCTGCAAACCCAAGCGGATCGAGCCTATTTCGGGGAAAAAGACTACCAGCAGCTTTTAGTTGTCCGCCGCATGGCGCGCGATTTGGACATCCCCGTTGAGGTTTTTGGCTGCCCGACCGTGCGCGAACCCTCAGGGTTGGCAATGTCTTCCCGTAACCTTCTGCTCTCATCTGACGGGTTGAAGATCGCGGAACATATGCACAAGGTCATGCGACAAGTCGCCCAAAACCTGGCGGAGGGCGGTGATTTCGCAACCTTGGCGCAAGATGCCAAAGCGCGCTTGCTGGCCGCCGGATTTTCCGAGGTTGAATACATTGATCTCCGCTGCGCCGAGACGCTGGAAAGCCTGCCCAATGCCAACAGGCCAGCCCGCCTGTTCGTCACTGCATGGGCGGATGGCGTCCGTCTGATTGACAATATCCCGGTCGATTCAGCCTGATTTCTGCTCTGGCCCCTACGCCGTTGTTTGCGCTAAAGTCCCGCGAAACGAGACCGGGGGAGAGCGGACATGACCTATATTCTGGCAATCGATCAGGGCACGACATCCTCGCGCGCCATTCTTTTTGACGCACAAATGCAGCCGGTAGGCACCGCACAACAAGAGTTTCCCCAGCACTTCCCACAGGAAGGTTGGGTTGAACATGACCCCGAGGATATCTGGTCCAGCGTTTTGCATGTGTGCCGCGAGGTGATGGAGACCACCGGCATTTCCGCCAAACAGATCGCCGGGATCGGGATCACCAACCAGCGTGAGACGACCGTCGTCTGGGACAAACACACCGGCAAAGCGATCCACAACGCCATCGTCTGGCAGGACCGCCGCACCGCCGACATCTGCGCCCGCTACAAACAAGCCGGATGCGAGGATGACGTCACGGCCCAAACCGGCTTGTTGCTGGACCCCTATTTCTCGGGGACGAAGGTCAAATGGTTGCTGGATAACGTCTCTGGCGCCCGCGACAAGGCCGAAGCCGGAGAGTTGCTGTTCGGCACTGTCGACAGTTTCCTGATCTGGCGGCTGACCCAGGGCCGTGTTCATGCCACCGACGCCACCAACGCCGCGCGCACCCTGTTGTTTGACATTCATAAAGGCACATGGAGTACCGAGATCTGCGATCTGCTGGATGTGCCGCTGAACCTTTTGCCCGAAGTGCGGGATTGCGCCTCGGACTTTGGCTCCACTGCGGAGTTCGGTGGCGAAATACCCATTCTGGGCGTTGCGGGTGACCAGCAAGCCGCCACCATCGGGCAGGCATGTTTCCAACCCGGCATGATGAAATCGACCTATGGCACGGGCTGCTTTGCGCTTCTGAACACGGGTGCACAGCCAGTTGAATCGAAAAATCGCCTGCTGACGACAATTGCCTATCAGTTGGACGGTCAGCGCACCTATGCGCTGGAAGGGTCGATCTTTATCGCGGGGGCGGCGGTGCAGTGGTTGCGTGACGCGCTACAGATCATCGAGTCGGCCCCTCAAAGCGGGGATCTGGCAACGCGGGCGGACCCGAACCAACACGTAATTCTGGTGCCTGCCTTCACTGGGCTGGGTGCACCCTATTGGAAACCCGATTGCCGTGGTGCGATGTTTGGTCTGACCCGCAACTCGGGTCGGGCCGAGATCGCTCGCGCCACGCTGGAAAGCATTGCCTTTCAAACACGAGATTTGTGGCATGCAATGCAAGGCGACTGGGGTGCCGAAACCAACGTGACTCTGCGTGTCGATGGCGGGATGAGCGCTTCTGACTGGACCATGCAAGGTTTGTCCAACTGCCTTGGCGCACCAGTGGACCGTCCGGTGATGCAGGAAACAACTGCGCTGGGTGCTGCATGGCTGGCCGGGATGAAAGCCGGAATTTTTCCGGATCAGGCCGGTTTTGCCGAAACATGGGCGCTGGACCGTCGCTTTGAACCGACGCAAGCGCAAGACGAACGCGACGCAACTTACGGCCGCTGGCAACGTGCCGTACAGGCCGCAATGGCGTTCTAGCTGTGGTCTTTCAACAAGCGCTGTTTCTGACGTGACCAATCCCGCTTGGCCTGAGTTTCCCGCTTGTCGTGAATCTTCTTGCCCTTGGCGATCCCGATCTTCAGCTTGGCCCGGCCCTTGTGGTTGAAGTACAGAACCAGCGGCACCAGCGTCATTCCTTTGCGCTGGGTCGCATTCCACAGGTTCGACAATTCCTTGCGTGACACCAGCAGCTTGCGGCGTCGGCGTTCTTCGTGCTTAAACACTTTGGCCTGTTCGTAGGGCGCGATGTAGCTGTTGATCAGCCACAGTTCTCCATCATCGACCGAAGCGTAGCTTTCGGCGATGTTCGACCCGCCTGCGCGCAGGGATTTGACCTCGGACCCTTCCAGGACGATACCGCACTCGATATCCTCTTCGATCGCGTAATCGAAGCGAGCGCGCCGGTTTTCGGCGATTATCTTATAATTCGGGTCTGTCTTCTGTTTGGCCATGACGCGTTGATTTAGGCGGCTTGCGCCGACCTTGCAAGGCAGGGTTTTCCCAACTGCGTCACGATTTGGCAGAAATGATCAGATCAGGGCCAAAAATCGTGTCAGCATATTTGTGCAGATAGATCTTGAGCCATGGCGTGAAACGATCCGGATGGCGGGCCACTTCGGCCAGAAGATCGTGATAATCGATCCAGCGAATGTCCATGACTTCGTCCGGGTTAGGCTCGATTTTCAGTGGGCCGCGAACATGGGCCAGAAAGACGTCGACAACTTCGTTCTCGACCATGTTGTTGCCCACATCTGCATGGTACTCCAGACGGTGCCGGTATTCTGGATAAAGACCCGTTATCCCAAGTTCTTCGCGCAGACGTCGCACGGCACAGGTTGACGAGCTTTCATCCCAATCCGGATGCGTGCAGCAGGTGTTCGCCCAAAGGCCGGGCGTGTGGTATTTGCCCATTGCGCGACGTTGCAGCAGAATTTCCGTTCCGCGAACAACAAACACGGACACAGCCTTGTGCTTGAGCCCTTTTTCGTGCGCTTCGAGCTTGTCCACAGGGGTCAATTGGCCATCGACCCAGGCCGGGATCATAATTCCCATCTGTCCTCTCCCGTTGCCAATCCGTCTGCCCGGCGCTGGTTTGAATTTAGCTGCCATCTGAACAGGCTGGCTGTACGACGCGATTTGACATCTCCCGTCAGTACCAAAGTGGCTTCTATTCACTTGGGTATCAATCGCACCAAAGGCCGCAGGGGCTGCGGCCTTTAGTCCATGTGCTTTAGCACCGTGCGTTAAGGCTTATTCGCCTGAAACGCTGACGATATAGGCATAGACGTCTTCAGCACCTTTTTTCAGCTTGAAGGTCATTTTCGACTTGGCAGCAGTGTCATCCAGATAAGATTTCAGGAATGCTTTGGGATCTTGCGAGTATTCGACAAAGGTCGTCTCGTCCCAAACCAGGCCTTTTTCCCCTGCGGCAACGATGCTGTCACCGTATTTGAAGCCTTCATATGTCCCAGCCGTGCGGCCCGCGATTCCATACAGGTTGGGCCCAGTCTTACCGCCTTTGACAATCACTTCACCTTCCGGGTCAGCGATCAGGTGGCAGGACTTGCATTTGTTGAAGGCTTTCTTGCCGGCTTCGGCATCGCCTTCAGCATAGGCGGGCAGTGCCAGAAGGCCGACAATTGCGGTAGCGAGGATGCGATTCATAGCTTGTGCTCCGATACAAAATGGCTGCACCGAATGGACCTTCGGCGCAAAAAAGAGTCAACGCGCAGATTGCCGCGCGGGCTTACTGTGCCACTGCGACAAAAGGGATGTCCTTAACTTATGTCATGTACCTCGGACCAGCACGGCAAAAGGTCGCCCGCTGCCGGAGTCGCCAGGTACACCGCCCGCGCAATAGCCCGCGCCAGACAAACCGAACCTGCATGACCGATGCGCCCCAGTTCAGCTTCGGTTGATAAGGGTCGAACACCGGTGCTGGCGGCAAAAACCAGATCGCCGTCGCCCGGTGTGTGGGCGGGCACAATCGCACGCGCAATGCCGTCATGGGCGGCAACGGCCATCCTCTGACATTGGGGCTTGGTCAAGGCTGCATCGGTTGCGACGATGGCAATGGTCGTATTTGTCTTAGCCGGGTCTGCAGATTTCATCGCCTGCGCCTTGAGGCTTGCTTGCGGAGTACCAAGAGCGGCATTGGTATCAGGCCCTAAACCGCCAAATTCGTTGCCGATTTCAAAAGGTGCCGCCCAGAAATGTTGATCACCCGGTGTGGTCAAACTGCCCAACGGATTGGCTGCAACCAGCGCGCCAACAGTGATGCCACTGTCCAGAATTAACGAAGCAGAGCCCAGCCCGCCCTTTTGCATCGCAGCCAAAGCTCCGGTTCCCGCACCTACTGAACCGAGATCGAAGCGGTCCGAAGCCACCTCGAACGCTGTGCGACCCAGGGCACGATAGGGGTTGTCCTCCCAGTTTTTGTCACCACCGTTGAGCAGGTCAAACAGGATCGCGCCCGGAACTATGGGCACAGTGACGTCGCCGACCGGATAACCCCGCCCCCTTTTGCGCAGCCCGTCTGAGACGCCGGAACAGGCATCCAAGCCAAAGGCAGAGCCGCCAGACAATACAATCGCATCCACATGTGTCACGGCTTTGTCTGGTGCAAGAAGATCGGTTTCGCGCGTCCCGGGTGCGCCCCCCATCACATGGACCGAAGCCACAAACGGAGCCTGCGCCGTCAAGACTGTCGCGCCGGATTTCAGCGTGTCGTCCTGCGCGTTGCCGACCATCAGGCCGGGGATATCGGTGATCAAGTTTTTGGGTCCGGGGGTCATTTTTTGCTTCGATGTTCAGGCCGAAAAGCGCGCAAGCGCGCTGCCTCCGGCGGAGGTATTTTTGGCCAGATGAAGAGCGGATCAGATGCAGCGGCCACCGTCAACCTCAAGCGCTGTACCCGTGATCATGCTGGCCTCGTCCGAGCAGAGGAAACAGGCAGCATTGGCCATGTCTTCCGGTGTGGAGAAGCGGCCCAGCGGGATGGTCGACAGGAATTTGGCGCGAATCTCGGGCGTGTCTTCGCCCATGAAGGATTTCAGCAGCGGTGTTTCTCCGGCCACAGGACAGATCGCGTTTACACGTACACCGGTCGGGGCGAGTTCAACAGCCATGGTCTTGGTTGCCGTGATCATCCAGCCTTTTGAGGCGTTGTACCAGTTCAGGTTGGGACGCGGGGATAACCCAGCTGTTGAGGCCACGTTCAGGATCGCACCTGCCCCGCGCGCTTTCATCGCCGGGACAAATGCGCGGGCGGTCAGATAGACCGATTTCATGTTTACATTGAACAGTCGGTCGAAATCGTCTTCGGCGACATCTTCGAGCGGGGTCGGCAAATGCGTGACACCTGCATTGTTCACCAGAATGTCCAGATTTTCGAACTGACGCCTTGCGGTATCTGCCATGGCTTGAACCGACGCGCCGTCTGCAACGTCAACCTGGTGTCCGATTGCCTGTTCACCCAGGGTGTTTGCAAGATCCAGCGCCGCTTCGCCATTGATATCCGCAATCATGACGCGCGCACCTTCTTCGAGGAATTTTTGCACGATCCCTGCGCCGAACCCGGATGCGCCACCGGTTACGATTGCGGTTTTTCCCTCCAGCCTCATGGCATTACCCTCCTGCCTGTCAGGGGCAGAGTAACAACGCATCGAAAAGATGCCAGATCATTCTTCCGAGACCTTGCCCCGCAGTGTTTTAACGTCGCCGCGCGCCTTCTTGGCCGCCAACCTGCGCTTGACCGACCCATAGGTCGGCTTGGTTGCGATGCGCCGTTTGGGTTTAACGAGCGCACGGGTGATCAGTTCGGCCAGCCGTGCGCGTGCAATGTCACGGTTACGCGCCTGAGAACGGGTTTCTTCACATTGGATGATGATTGCGCCCTCTTTGGTCCAGCGCCGCCCGGCCAGTCGTTTCAAGCGGCTCTTGACCGGATCCGGCAAAGAGGGAGAGCGCGCGGCTTCGAACCGCAGTTCAACTGCGGTCGAGACTTTGTTGACGTTCTGCCCACCGGGACCGGAAGAGCGTACGAAGCTTTCGGTCATTTCCCAGTCTTGCAGGATGATATCGTCGGTGATGCGCAACATGGGCCGGACCTTACAGGGCACGGATGGAAACAGAAAGGGCCGCCCCTTTGGGACGGCCCTTCGAAAGTTCAGGAGGTCGGGTCGGTTAGATCAATCGACCAGCCGGAGCGAGCGCTCCGCCAAGGGCTGCCCTAGCAGGCTTTCCCCCCGGTTGTTCCGACACCTCTCTCCAATCTCTTTCTTGACACTGGATCACCTCCTTTTCTATCTGTTGCGGTTAACTTTGAGCCTGACACAATATGCGCCATTCTCAAAGCACTTTTTTACGCAGGCTGTGCGGCGGTCAGCCGGGCAACAATGACTTTGAACGGGATCAAAGCAATCAGCGCCAGCGACAGCTTCACCAGCCAGTCCGCAAAAGCCAACGTCACCCATAACGGGGCCATCGGGCCGGACAACATGAACGGCACAGGCTCCCACGCCCAGTTGATTGCGGCGTCGGCGTTGGCTCCGAAGAAGGTGACAGAGGCCGAGAATGCGATAGTGAAGAAGATGGCGGTATCGAGCGCCGAGCCCACCAGTGTCGATACCAAAGGCGCGCGCCACCAGCGGCCACCGCGCATGGCGTTGAACACTGTGACGTCGGTCAGTTGCGCGATCAGGAAGGCTGTGCCCGAGGCGACTGCGATCCGCAGTGGAACGGCGGCGTATTCAAACCCGTCGCCTTGCAGCATGATCTGGCTGCCGATCAGCGAACAAATGATGCCGGTGACAAACCCGGCGAACACGACTTTGCGGGCTGGTCCCACGCCATAGACGCGGTTCATGATGTCCGTGACCAGAAAAGCCAGCGGATAGGTGAAAGCACCCCAGGTCAACAGACCGTCAAGGATCAGAAACTGGACCAGGATGTTTGAGGCCACAACAATGGTGGCCATGGCAATGATGCCGGGAATGTAAGCGCGTTGCATGTTTTGATGCCCGTTTTGACAAGGTAGCGGCGACTTGGCCAAGGGACCGTCCCAAGGCAAGCCGTGCGTTTAGACCCTTGGAGGCCCCGAGTCAATCGGGCAGCAGATATTCCACCAATTCGGTCCGCTGCAGGGCCAAAAAGTTGTCATCCGAGATCATCGTAGCCCGCAAACGGCCTTGACCGTCGCGCCAGACTGACACCCCTTCGAGATTGTCATGTATGCCTGCTGCGGTTTCGAACAGGGTTTCTTCGGCGCTGAGAACGTCATCCGTCACCTCCCATCGACGCAGCCGAGAGCGGAACCCGATGAATCCAAGCTTACGCTCCAGCAGGTAAAACTTCCCGTCCGGGCCGAAATCAGCGCCGACTGGTTTGAAACCCGCGCGTTGTGGCAATACAAATGGGATCGACCATGCATCGCCATTCCATCGGTAAACCGGGATGTCCCCGTCAGCGGTACGGTCTTTTTCCGGGATCGTGTAAAGCCAGCCGCGTGCATCAATGGCAAGACCTTCGAACGACCCGTTGTCGGCGAGGTCGTCAAACTCGGGCAACCGAGGCAAAACTCGCGACCTTGCCCCCCGTGCTGCATAATACGCGACCCGGTGCACCCCTTCGAACGAGATGTAAACTCCACCACTTGGCGCCAATGCGAGCCCTTCGGAGTCGCCGACACCACCCTTCATGATGTGCCCTTGGCTGGATAAGATCCGCCACTGATCCAAAACACGAATGTTGGTGATCCGATCACTGTCCCGTTCTATTTGCGCGGTCGCCATCCTGGCCCGGTCGCTCAGCACCAGAATTTGCTGACCATCATCCGAAACCTGCAATGCCGAGAACCCCCCGAACCAGGTTGCCGGATCACGCCACTCGAAGCTGTGCAGATAAGTGGCTGCCTTGATCTCGACCGCGGCGACTGCCGTAGCCACAAACAGAAAGGCGGTTAGTTGGATTGCAAAACAGCTGCGCATTGTTGTGGTAAATCGGCCAGAACATACTCCCGGCGTTTCTTGGGGGCTGGGGCGTTTGGATCAGGTGGCGGCGGATTGAGGATGTTGTTTACCCATTCCTGCGCCTGTGCGCAGCCATCGCCCTTGGGTGGCGGGTCCTGGTTGACGCAGCCTTTCGACCCTCGGGGGCATTTCAGACGGACGTGAAAATGATAATGATGCCCCCACCATGGTCTGATCTTGCGCAGGTAGGCACGGTTGCCTTTTTCGTCGTTGCACATCTGCACCTTGGCACCGGGAAACACGAAGATGCGCGCAACGCGCTTGTCTTTTGCGGCCTCGCGCAAAACTGCATGGTGCTGTTTCGTCCAATTCCCGTTTACAAAGGCACCGTTCGCGCGTCGCAACGAAATGGACGAGATATTCTCGCGCGCTTTGCGGCTGAGGCGCATGTTGTTGCCCGGCAGCATCCAGATATCGATATCCAGACCCAACTGATGAGACCGATGGCCCGACGTCATCGGACCACCCCGTGGCTGGCTGATATCCCCGATATAGAGACCATTCCAACCCGGCTGTCGCGCCGCAAACTTGCTGAGGTCCTTCACGTAATCAATCGCCTCTGGGTGCCCCCAATTGCGGTTCCGAGACAGGCGCATGGCCTGCCACGTTGGTCCGGTTTCCGGCAATTGCACCGAACCGGCAGCGCATCCGCGCGAATAACTGCCGAAGGCTGCTGCTTTTTGTTGTGAACTGACCTTTTGTGCCCCAAACAACTGCTTTGCCAGAGGCTCTGCCGCCGCTGTGCTCGCAATAGTAAGCGCGGCCAAAATTATCAAAAAACGCTGTATAATCATCTGCTCTGATCCCCTTCCGGTCTGACCCAGCGCATCAGGAATAGCCCTAGAATAAACAACAGAATGATCGGTGACACCCCCAGACGCGCACTGCCGGTTGCGGTTGTTGCAATCCCGATCATCAACGGTGCAGCAAAAGCAGTCGCGCGCCCTGACAGGCCATAGAGACCAAAGCTTTCGACCGGCGTCTCCGGATCTGTGTGGCGTACCATCATCGAGCGACTGGCCGATTGCAGAATACCGCCCATACCACCGATCAACACACCGCAGCCGAAGAAAACGATATCCGGCAAGCTTGACCCTTCTTCGAGCTGGATGCCGTAGATTTGCGTCCGATCCATCATGACCACAGTGGCGCATACGAATATCAGAACCCAGATCGCAACGATGATCACGGGTTTGGGGCCGTATTTCTTGTCCAGCTTGCCGCCGAACCAGGAAAATGCCGCCGCTGCCAAAACGCTGACAATCCCGAAGACGCCGATCTTGATCAAATCCCACTCAAGCACGAGCCGCGCATAAACACCGCCAAAACTGTAAAGCCCGTTCAGCGCATCGCGGTAGAACATCGACGAACCGAGGTAGCTGGCCAGACTGACGCGATGACGCAGGTTAGACACTGATTTCGCCAGTAGCCGCAGCGCTTCACCCACACTGCCCGTTTTTTCACTTGGTGCGTCATCGCGCACCCACAGGAAGTAGGGCACCATAAACAGAATGAACCAAGCAGCCGTAAACGGGCCGACAAAACGTGTGCCTTCCCGGGTCGCCGCATCTAGACCCAAGGCAGGCTCCATCCCGATCAGTGTTTTGCCGTTCGCCTGTTCCACAAACAGCGCCAACATGATCGCCAGTGAGATCAGGCCGCCGAAATAGCCAAATGCAAAGCCCGAGCCCGAAATCTCGCCCACTTCACTGTCGTCGCCCAAATCAGGTAGCTGGGAATTGATAAAGATCAGCGCATATTCCGCGCCCACGAAACCCAGCCCAAAGGCCGACAGCATCAGCCACATGTTCGAGCCATCGGGCATCGTGTACCACAACGCACCGGATCCAACCGCGTACATAACCGAAAACGCAAAGATCCACGGAATGCGCCGTCCTGACACATCCGCCATCGCCCCCAGCAAAGGCGCGCCAAAGGCAATGATCAACCCTGTGATCGTCAAACAGTTCGCCCAGACCGTCTGTGCCTGCGCGGCTGCGGCTTCGGCATTCAGCCCACTGTTCGCGTAATACCCGGCTGCCACCCCGGCAAAATATGGGCCAAAGACAAAGGTGACCAACAGCGTGTGATACGGCTGGCTGGCCCAGTCAAAGAACCACCAGCCCCAGATGCGCTTGCGTTTGGAAATCTCTGCCATTTCTGCCTCTGTTATTGTTGTGTTTATAAGACGGGGGTTTGGTTCAATTCGCAAGCGTTGAGTGTCAGGCACTTGCTCTTTGCCGCTGTGGTGCTTAGGTCTCGGCGAACAAGAAAACGGAGAACCCATGCTGTCGCTGATCCAAATCCTGCTGCTGATCCTGGACGTTGTCTGGTTCATCATTCTGGCCCATGTGATCATGAGCTGGCTGATAAACTTTCAGGTGCTCAACTTGCACCAGCAACTGGTTGCGCAAATCTGGTACGGGTTGAACCGCATATTAGAGCCTATTTACGGCCCCATCCGTCGCATCCTGCCCAATATGGGCGGGCTGGATCTAACACCTTTGGTGGTCCTGATCGGGGTCTATGCGCTGCGGATCATCCTGATCAACAATGCACCCTATTTCTACTGACCTCTTGTTCACCAAATCTTAGTATGTGATTGTCCTGTCTTAAGAGCAGACAAACCTTAAAACAGGGCAACCCCGCAGATGTTCGACTCCGCACCCCTGCTGCGAGATGTCTTTGGATTCGATGACTTCCGCCCCGGACAGGAAGAGATTGTCGATTCCGTGACCGCCGGCGAAAACGTGCTTGCGATCATGCCGACCGGGGGCGGGAAATCCCTGTGTTATCAACTTCCTGCCTTGCTGCGCGACGGGGTGACGGTGGTGATTTCACCACTGATCGCCTTGATGCGTGATCAGGTGCGCGGACTGCAGGAAGCCGGGGTTGAAGCCGGGGCACTGACCTCGGGCAACACACCCGAAGAGACCGACGCGGTGTGGGAAGCCTTGGAGGCTGGGCGGCTTAAACTGCTTTACATGGCGCCTGAACGTCTGGCCGCCGGGTCGGCGTTGGGCATGCTGCGCCGGATCAATGTCAGCCTGATCGCCGTGGACGAGGCGCATTGCGTCAGCCAATGGGGTCACGATTTTCGTCCAGATTACCTGCGGATCGGTGAACTTCGGCGCGCGCTGGATGTCCCCCTCGCCGCTTTCACCGCCACGGCGGATGCGGAAACGCAGGATGAGATTGTCGAGAAATTGTTCGACGGCATCGAACCGCGCAAGTTTCTGCGGGGTTTTGATCGGCCTAACATCCATCTGGCCTTTGCTGCCAAGGACGGGCCGCGCAAACAGATCCTCGATTTTGCAGCCGCACGCAAAACCCAATCCGGCATCGTCTATTGCGGCACCCGCAACAAGACCGAAGTGTTGGCTAAGGCTCTGCGCGACGAAGGGCACACAGCCTGCCACTATCACGGTGGCATGGACCCCGAGGATCGTCGCATCGTCGAAACCCGCTTCGCCCGCGAGGACGGTCTTATAGTTGTGGCCACCGTGGCCTTTGGCATGGGCATCGACAAACCCGATATCCGTTGGGTGGCCCATGCTGACCTGCCCAAATCCATCGAGGCCTATTATCAGGAAATAGGGCGCGCGGGCCGTGACGGAGGCCCTGCCGAAACGCTTACCCTGTTCGGCCCTGACGATATCCGCCTTCGGCGATCGCAGATCGACGAGGGGCTGGCCCCGCCCGAGCGTCGCATGGCAGATCATGCCAGGCTGAATGCTTTGTTGGGCTTGGCCGAAGCGCTGGAATGCCGTCGTCAAACCTTACTGGACTATTTTGGTGAACAGGCTGCGCCCTGTGGCAAATGCGACCTGTGCGACACCCCGCCCGAGGTCTTCGACGGCACCACCCCCGTCCGTATGGCCCTTTCCTGTATCCTGCGCACCGAGGAATGGTTTGGCGCGGGCCATCTGATCGATATTCTGCTGGGGAACGAGACCGACAAAATCCGCGCGCGTCGTCACGACGATCTGTCCACTTGGGGCATCGGCAAAGACTGGTCGCGCCCTCAGTGGCAGGCGATTTTCCGGCAGATGATGGGGCATGATCTGGTCCGCCCAGATCCAGAGCGCCACGGTGCATTGCGCATGACCGAAGCTGCCAAGCCGATCCTGAAAGGCGAGGCGCAGATTAATCTGCGCAAAGATACGATCCGAAAAGCCACGCGCCGACCCGCAGTGAAAGCCATGGTATCCGAAGAAGACGCTCCGCTGCTGTCGGCACTTAAAGCGAAACGCCGAGCACTGGCTGAGTCTGCGCGCGTGCCGGCCTATGTCATCTTCCCAGACCGCACTTTGATCGAAATGGCTGAAAACCGACCCACAACACTGGATGACATGGCTCGAATTGGCGGCGTTGGTGCCAAGAAGTTGGAACGCTATGGCGACACTTTCCTTGAAGTCATTGTAGGCGCGGTCGAGGCCGTTCACCCTGCGCGGCGCAAACTGGCCGGGCGCGATCAGGGTGAGATCTATGACCGTTTACTCGAAGTGCAATCTCAGTTGTCGCGTGGTCCCGAGGGGATTGATAAGCCACTGACCTGTTCTGCCTCGCAACTGGCAAAGGTGGCGCAAATGCGCCCCGATGACCCACGCGGGATCGAGACGGTGCTGGGTGATCGACGTCACGAAAGGTTTGGCGCTGCCTTTCTGGACGTGCTGCGTGAGGCGGGCTAGTTCGTTTTACGTTTCAATCGTGTCAAAAGACACTGCCTCTCCCTATGGTCGACCGCGCCTTTCGACAAATGCTCTTTTGGTAACACGCAAAACGACCTAGATACACCAAAGCAGGTAAGGAAAGAGGGCGGATATGCTGGTAGTGATTTCCCCGGCCAAGCGGCTGGACTGGGCAGAGCGGGATGTCGCGGTCACACAACCCGACTTTCAGGATGACGCGATCCGGTTATCTAAAACAGCCCGCAACCTGACACTTGGCGATCTGAAAAAGTTGATGAACCTGAGCGACGATCTGGCACGCCTGAACCGCGACCGCTATCGCACCTTTTCGGATACGCCCGAGGCCGAGGCCACGCGCCCTGCCGCGCTTGCTTTTGCTGGCGACACTTACCAAGGGCTTGAGGCCAGTTCTCTGGATGCCGAGGAACTGGCGTGGGCCCAGGACCACTTGCGCATTCTGTCAGGGCTGTACGGTGTGCTGCGCCCATTGGATGCGATTCAGCCGTACCGGCTGGAGATGGGCGGCAAGCTGAAAACTCGGCGCGGCAAGAACCTGTATGAATACTGGGGCAACCAACTCAGCAAAACGCTGAATACCCAAGGTGCAGAGATTGGAAGTGACTTTCTGATCAACTGCGCCAGTCAGGAGTATTTTGGCGCGGTTGACTTGAAAGCGCTGAAACTGCGGGTCATCACACCGGTGTTTATGGAAGACAAGAACGGGACCCCGAAGATCGTAAGTTTCTTTGCCAAAAAGGCTCGCGGTGCCATGGCGCGATATATCGTTCAGCACCGTCTGACCGACCCAAAGGCCCTGCTGGAATTTGACACTGGTGGGTATGAATACCGTCCTGACCTGTCTGAAGAGGACAAACCGGTCTTTGTCAGGCCCTATACAGCCTGAACATCATTGAAACACCTGGTCGCGGTTGCGGCCACGGAAGGAAGCGAGGGGCCAGCCCCTCGCGCTCCCCGAGGTATTTTTAGCCAGATGAAGCAGGATCCTGTTTTTGATCGCAGCGGTTTGTGATGAACTCTTCGGGTTCGGATTTATCAACAGGTCTCACGTTACTGGGTTGGTGGTTCAAGATCATCTGATGAATGAGGGTTTTGTGCAGCGGTTTGGTCAAATAGTGGTCGAGTCCTGCCGATAATATCCCCTCATCGTCCCCAGCCATCGCGTGCGCGGTCAGGGCAACGATCGGGACGTGTCGGCCGGTTTCAACTTCGAGCCTACGGATTTCGGCAGTGGCTTGTTTGCCGTCCATCTTGGGCATTGAAATATCCATGAAAATCAAGTCAGGCTCGAACTTCTGATAGATATCAACCGCCTCAAACCCATGAGATGCAAATCGTAGGTCAATGTTCAAAGTCTTGAGCATCTTTTTCAGGATCAATTGATTAGTGCGGTTGACTTCGGCTGCAAGAATCTTCATTCGCCGGAGCGTTTTTGATCCGGAATCCTTTTTATTAGACTCTGACTTTGTCTGCTGCGGCGCTCGATCAGATTGCGGTGAGGCTTTCAGAGTCATCAACCTGGCATACAGCTCTGATCGGGGAATGGGTTTCTGAAGAACGCCACTTACGAGGTCGCGCGCCGGATGGGCGTGGATCAATGCGGGATTTGCGGACATCACAATGATCGGCAAGTCACCCCATCCCCGATCCTTGAGTGAGGTCGCAAGGTCCAGCCCATCCATGTCAGGCAGATCATGGTCACTCAGCACCAATTCTATCTGATCATTCATCAAGGACAGCGCCTCTCTGCCCGACGCGCAGACAGTCACTTCAGCACCCAGCTGGCCTAGCTGTTTCGCCAGAATTGCCCGGTTTACGGCCAGATCTTCGACCACCATCACGTGTTTGACGCAATCTGCCAGATTCGGCGGCTCGGGTTGCTTGCCTTCGGCGGTGGGCAGAGAGATGCGAAACCCGAAACAGGACCCAAGCTCCAGTTCGCTTTCCACCCAAACAGTGCCGCCCATCATTGAAATCAGCCGTTTTGTGATAGCCAAGCCCAGCCCTGTACCTTCGAATTGGCGGTTGCGCTCGTCTTCAACTTGATTGAACTCGCCAAAGATGTGACTGATTTTTTCAGCCTCGATACCGATGCCTGTATCTTCGATGGCAACATGGATGTCGCAGGTCTGTTTATCCGGGTGGGGCACACCCGTGACCCGGATTAGAACATGCCCTTCGGACGTGAATTTGACCGCGTTGCCAACCAAATTGGTCAGAACCTGTCGTATCCGTCCGGGATCACCAACAAACAGAGTGGGCAGGAACAGGTCGTAATCCACCAGTAGTGTCAGGCCCTTGTCGCGCACACTGGGTTGCAAGAGCATCGCAACCTCGAGAATGCAGCGTTCCAGATCGAAATGTTCGGGATGAAGAACAAGCTTGTCCGCTTCGATCTTCGAGTAGTCCAACACGTCATTGATGATGACCAGCAAGGCTTCACCCGAATTGCGGATGGTGTTGACGTACAGACGCTGTTCTTCGTTCAAAGGGGTTTCGTCCAACAGCTCACTCATCCCGACGATACCATTCATCGGCGTGCGGATTTCATGACTCATGTTGGCCAGAAATGCTGACTTTGCGCGGTTGGCCGCCTCGGCACGCTCGCGCGCGGCTGTCAGTTCGGTCTCATGCCGAACCGACGCCGTGATGTTGAGCGCAAGACTAACCACGTCACCACCATTTCCCCGCTGGTCAATCAGGCGGATGTATTGCCCGTTCCACAGTTGCAGTACGATGGGTGGAGGATTAGCGCGTTTCCAGCGTGCCTGCATCCTGGCGCGCCACGCATCAGCCGTGTCATCGCCGATGTCGACAATGCCTTCGGTTGTCAACAATTCTAGAATGCGGGGATATGTTATCCCAGGCACCACCTCATCCAAACCGTCAAAAACACTTAGATAAGCGGTGTTGGCTCCGATCAATCTGCCATCGCCGTCGAAAAAGGCAAACCCGTCCTGAATGGTTTGGATAGAATGCCACAAACGGCGTTCAGCCACCTCGATCTTGGCATTCGCGACGGTCAGGTCGGATTTGACCTTCTCATTCTCGTCGCGGACGGTTTCAACCTCGGCCTGAGTCTCACCAATGCGTTTGGTCAATGCCATCGCATGCTGGCCCAGTTTACGGTTGGCCGCCGAAAGCTCGGCCTGTTTCAAGGCCAGCATACGTTCGGCCGCCAGACGTGCGCGCCGTTCCTGTGCCAGTTTGTGTGCAAGACTCATGGTAATCGATTCCGGGACGTTCCGGTCCCACCATCGCGGCAGAGAATGAAAAACTGTTTAAGCCGTTGCGTGACAGGTACGCGCCATGCAAGGTTGAGCACAAAGAGGAGGGCAACATGCACCGCTTTGTTTTTATTTCAATAACTTATATCTTTTCACTCTTGATCCTGCCCGTCACCGCTCTGGCGCAGAACGCCGTGCCTGACTTCCGCTACATAACCACCCGGGACACGGACTTTTATGGGTCAGATCTGGATGCTCTGTTCGACACAGATCTGAAATCATGCATTCGGGCATGCTCGGCCAATGATCGCTGCACTGCTTTCACCTATAACACGCGATCCGATGCCTGCTTTCCCAAGGACGGGGTGACCCGGCAGGAGGCGTATCAAGGGGCGCTTTCCGCGCAAAAGGTAACGACCTCAGAACAGGCTCTGAAATTGGGCAAAACCCGTGCGGCAGCGTTGAGCGTTCTGGGTTCTGCTGATTTGAAGCGGGCGACAGATCAGGCGCGCAACCTGGGATTCCTGCATCCTGCCGGCGGTTACGACCTGAAAGCTGTGTTGGACGCAGCGCGTAGCGCGGGCAGTGCGACGCAAGCGATGCAATGGACCGGCGTTGCCGTGTCTCTCAGCGATGCGCCGGACCTGTGGGTGGAATACGCGCGACTATTGCTGATTATGAACCCCTCGGGCTGGAGCGAACGACGGGATTTGCGCAATCGTGCATTGAACGCTGCGATCAATGGCTATCTGCGCGCCGAGACCCCGGGCACCCAGATTATGGCTCTGATGACTATGGCAAACGCGCTGGAAGAAGTTGAGCGCGGGCGTGACATGGTTCCAGTGCTGCGCCTGGCCGAGCAAGTGCAACCGCGCGAGGATGTGTTGGCCGCACTCGACGATGCCATTGCAAAATATGGCTTCCGCGTTGTCGATAGCTCGGTCGAAAGCGATGCTGCCGCCCCCCGGATCTGTGTTGAGTTTTCCGAACCCCTGGTCAAGGCCGGCGTGGACTATGATCCGTTTGTGCAGCGTGGCGATGTCGGGTTGGTCGTACAGGCTGAGGATAAACAGCTTTGCGTCGACGGGGTCGCGCATGGCCAGCGATATCGCGTGACACTGCGGCAAGGGTTGCCAGCTGCCTCGGGTGAAGTACTGAACCGAAACGTTGAACTGACCCATTACGTGCGCGACCGAACGCCTTCGGTTCGCTTTCCCGGGCGCAGCTATGTCCTCCCGAAATCTGCGGATGCGGCTTTGCCGGTCGAAACGGTCAACGTCACCGAGCTGGATCTGATCCTGCGGCGGATCAGCGACCGGAACCTGTTGCGAGCCGTGCAACAGGACTTCTTTGGCCGTCCGCTCAGCGAATGGCAGGAAGAGGAATTCTCGGACCAGATTGCCGAGGATATCTGGACCGGCACTGCCGAGGTATCCAATCAGTTGAACCAAACCATGACGGCGCGCCTTCCTATGGCAGAGGCCATCGCTGGTCAGTCTGCAGGCATCTATGCGCTGACAGCCCGTGTTCCGGGGGCTGATCCTTATGACGACCCCGGCGCGACGCAGTGGTTTGTGTTGTCTGATCTGGGGATCAGCACCGCGCTTGGCACCGATGGGCTGCACGTAACGGTGCGCGGCCTCAGCGATGCGGCACCGCGTCAGGACGTCGAGGTTTCGCTGGTCACAAATGCGAACGCGGTCATTGCAACCGCGCGGACCGATGAAACGGGCTATGCCAGATTCGATCCAGGCCTGATCCGCGGAAAAGGGGCCAGTGCGCCTGCCTTGGTGATGGCCTCTGCCGGAGACAGCGATTTCAGCTTTTTGTCCCTCACCGATCCCGCCTTTGATCTGTCGGATCGCGGCGTTGAAGGGCGCGCGCCTGCGGGGCCGGTTGATGTCTTCCTGACCACGGATCGGGGTGCCTATCGTGCCGGAGAGGTCATCCATGTCACCGCGCTGTCCCGAGATGGTGAAGCACAGGCCATTGAAGCGTTGCCACTGACCGCGATCCTGTATCGTCCGGACGGGGTGGAATACCGTCGGTCTGTCTCGGACGGGGGCATTGCCGGGGGGCATGTCTTTGCTTTGCCTGTCGCCATCGACGTACCGCGTGGAGCATGGAAGATTGAGATTAAATCTGATCCCAAAGGCGAGGCACTGGCGCGTCAGACGGTACTGGTCGAGGATTTTCTGCCTGAACGTATCGATTTCGATCTGACCCTACCCGACGCGCCCTTGCGGCCCGGCGATAGCCCACCGCTTTCCATAGATTCGCGCTATCTGTTTGGTGCGCCGGGATCTGACCTGAGCATTGACGGACAGGTCATCGCGCGCGCCGCGGACACCGTTCCGGGGTACGAAGGTTACCGCTTTGGCCGCTACGATGCTGAGGCCGTGATCAAAAGCACTTATTTCGGAAACACGCGCACGGATGCGGCGGGACAGGCCACCGTGGCCGTCGAAATTCCAGTGTTAGAGACTGAAGGAAAGCCCATTGAGGCTGAAATCATCGCACGATTGACCGATGGCTCTGGCCGTCCGGTTGAACGTCGCCTGTCTGCTCCGGTTCTGCCACCGCAGCCGGTGATCGGTGTCAAACCTTTGTTCGAACAGGTTGTTCCCGAAAGTACCGAAGCGGCGTTTCAGATCGTCGCGCTCGCCCCTGATCTGAGCCCGAGTCCGATGCGTCTGCGTTGGACTCTGAACCGGGTCGAGACGCGGTATCAGTGGTATCAGCTGTACGGCAACTGGAATTGGGAACCGACAACCCGCCGCACACGCATTGCCACCGGCGAAGTTGACATCTCGACAGATCCTTTGACACTGGCGCAGCCCGTGGATTGGGGCCGTTATGAACTGGTCGTCCAGCGCATCGACGGCACATATGCCGAAACCGCTGTCGATTTCTATGCGGGCTGGTATCAGGCCGCGGATGCGTCAACCACACCAGACCGGCTTGAGATGTCGCTGGACCGTGACAGCTTTCGCGCAGGCGATACCGCGCAGTTACGGATCGTCCCGCGCATGGCGGGCGTCGCCCAGATCGAAATCCTGTCGAACCGGCTGATCCATCGCCAAATGGTGGACGTGCCGGAAGGTGAAACCGTAATCCCGATCGAAGTGACCGAAGATTGGGGCGCGGGGGCTTATGTCACCGCCACGGTCATCCGCCCGATGAACGTCGCAGCAGGTCAAAACCCGGCGCGTGCGATGGGCGTGGCACATGCCACCATTGATCCAGCAGATCGCAAGCTGGAAGTCGTTATTGATGTGCCCGAGGTCACATCTCCACGGCAAACGCAAAAAGCCCGTGTTAGGGTCGAAAATGCCTCGGAGAATGATCCTGTCTGGCTAACACTGGCTGCAGTGGATGTGGGCATTCTGAACCTGACTGGATTCGAAAGCCCGGATCCGCAGGAATATTACTTTGGGCAACGTCGTCTTGGCGTGGATCTGCGCGACGTTTACGGGCGCCTGATCGACGGCATGACCGGAGCGATGGGTACCGTCCGTTCCGGTGGTGACGCCGACAACGGCATGCGCCGCCAATCCCCGCCTCCGACGCAAGACTTGATGGCTGTGTTCAGCGGCCCGGTTCAAGTCGGCCCGGACGGAGAGGTTGAGGTGGACATTCCCCTACCCGCCTTCAACGGCACTGTCCGATTGATGGCTGTCGCGTGGTCACCCAAAGCGGTCGGGCAGGCCGAAGCCGATATGATCGTCCGCGATCCGGTGGTCGTCACCGCCAGCCTGCCCCGTTTCCTTGCCCCCGGCGATCAAAGCCGAATGCGGCTTGAGATCGTTCATGCCGATGGCACACCCGGGGACATGGTACTTGGTCTGACGGCTTCCGGTGGATTGAAACTGGGTGAGGCACCGACCAACTTTGTGTTGGAGAACGGTGGCAAGGCGATCTTTGACATCCCCGTCACAGCCAGCGTTGTTGGCGATCCCGAAATCAGTGTCTCGATCACCACACCGGACGGGCGCGACTTGTCGCAAACCCTGCGCATGCCCATACGTGCCAATGATCCGGTGATTGCACAGACAAGACGTTTCGCGTTAGGGGCCGGGGACAGCTTCCTGTTTTCACAGGACGTATTTGACGGGTTCCAGCCCGGTTCGGCCAAGGCCATCTTATCCGCCGGAGCTTTGGCAAAGTTCGACACGCCCGGTCTGTTGGATCAGTTGAACCGTTACCCCTATGGCTGCACGGAACAGATCACCAGCAAAGCCCTGCCGCTGCTTTATCTGTCATCCGTCGCGCAGGCCTCGGGGCTGGGGGACGGTCCGGTGGTGGATCAGCGCATCGCAGAGTCCATTCGCAGCATCCTGACCCGTCAGGCAGCCAATGGTGCCTTTGGCCTTTGGCGTGCAGACAGTGGGGATTTCTGGCTGGACGCTTACGTGACGGACTTCCTGTCCCGTGCGCGCGCACAGGGATACCCTGTGCCGGATCGCGCCTTTGCCCAGGCCATGGATAACCTACGAAATAGGGTCAATTACGCGCCAGATTTCGACGAAGGCGGTCAGGATATTGCCTATGCCCTGATGGTTTTGGCACGAGAAGGCGCGGCATCGATGGGTGATCTGCGCTACTATGCAGATGTCAAAGGGGATGCGTTCGACACCCCATTGGCGGCCGCACAATTGGGCGCAGCACTTGCATCTTACGGCGATCAGACCCGGGCGGACGCGATGTTCAACCGCGCCGCTCGCATGTTGGAACAAGTTCCGGATGAGCAGGAAAATTACTGGCGCGCGGATTTTGGCACGCACCTGCGGGATGCGGCAGGTCTGTTGACTCTTGCCGTGGGCGCGGGCAGTGAGGCCGTCAATCGCGACGCACTGATCCAACGTGTCAGCGCCAGTCGCGCCCCGTTGTCCACGCAAGAGGCAACGTGGTCGCTTTTAGCCGCCCATGCGCTGGTGTCTGATCCGACTGGATCGGGCTTGACCGTCAACGGCTCTCAGGTGTCTGGTCCGTTTGTGCAGGTGCTGCAGTCTGGTCAGGCGGATGAGGTCAACATCACGGCAAGTGACGGCCAAGCCACGGACATCACCCTGACAGTCACCGGGATCCCTGAGGTTCCGCCCGAAGCGGGCGGCACCAGTTATTCGATCGAACGACAATATTACTCGATGGATGGCGATCCGATTGACGCCAACAGCTTTGAAACCGGCGAAAGGTTTGTCACGGTTCTGACAGTGACCCCGTTCGAAAGCGGCGGGGGGCGGCTGATGGTCGATGATCCACTTGCCGCCGGGATCGAAATCGACAACCCCAGTCTGCTGCGTTCAGGCGATGTACGGTCGCTGGACTGGCTGGACCTGTCTGAGGCAACTCATACCGAGTTCCGTTCTGACCGTTTCCTTGCTGCGGTTGATCTGTCCGGCGGTGAAACGGTAACGCTGGCCTACGTGGCGCGCGCTGTTACGCCGGGTATCTTCCATCATCCTGCGGCCTCAGTTGAGGATATGTATCGCCCGCAGAATCGGGCACGCACAGCGACCGGTCGGGTTGAGGTTCATTGATCAGCTTTGCAACATATCAATGCCCGGGTGGCTGTCGTGCCTAGGCCGTCGCGTCTGCTGCTTGCACTGGTCGGTGCCCTCTATTTGACGGCGCTGGCACGGGATGGCGTTGACCAATGGGTCGGCGCCACCGTTTTACCACCTGTTCTGGCCGAAACCTCGGTTGAGATACGAGATCGGAACGGAGACCTCCTGCGTGCGTTCCCGGTTGAGGATGGCATCTGGAGACTGCAGCCAGGCACAGTCGATCCAAATTTCACCTCCATGCTGATCCGGTACGAGGATAAGCGGTTTCGGAGTCACCACGGTGTGGACCTGATAGCGATGCTGCGGGCAGCAGGGCAAAGCCTGTGGAATGGGCGTAAGGTATCGGGTGGGTCTACGCTGACCATGCAGGTCGCGCGGCTGATTGAGGACGGGCCGACGGGACGTTGGAGCGGTAAAATCCGTCAGGTTAGGGTCGCATTGGCGTTGGAGCGGCAACTGACCAAACAGCAAATCCTAAGCCTCTATCTGACACATGCGCCTTACGGCGGTAATCTGGAAGGTATCCGCGCCGGCACCCGTGCGTGGTTTGGCAAAGAGGCAGCCCGGTTGACCCCGGCGCAAGCAGCGCTGTTGGTTGCTCTGCCGCAATCTCCAGAGGCTCGACGCCCGGATCGCCAGCTACACGCAGCCCGAGAAGCACGTGACCGGGTTCTGCGCAGGCTTGAACGTCATGGCGTCCTGACAGCCGCTGAAACACGCGCAGCTCTGACGGAGCCCCTGCCGGATCGGATGAAACCATTTCCGCGCCTGGCACCGCATCTGACCGATCGTGTAAAGCGGCAAACACCCGAAACAAGCGCCTTTGATCTAACCCTTGATGCCGGGTTACAGGCCCGGTTGGAAGCTATAGTCATGCAGGCCGCCACGCGCGCCGGACCACGCGTGTCTGGCGCTCTGATCGTGGCCGATCATCGCAGTGGCGAGGTTCTGGCCTCAGTCGGGTCCGCCGGGTATCAGGATGCCCGACAGGGGTTTGTGGATATGACACAAGCACTGCGGTCGCCTGGATCGACCCTGAAACCTCTGGTTTACGGGCTGGCCTTCGATCAGGGACTGGCCCATCCCGAAACTCTGATCAGCGACAGCCCCGTAATGTATGGCCGCTACGCCCCGCGCAATTTTGATGGGGCATTCCGTGGCGATGTCCGGGTACGGGACGCCCTGCAATTGTCGCTCAACATTCCGGTCGTGCGTCTGACAAACGCGCTGGGGCCAGCGCGTATCATGGTGGCATTACGCTTGGCCGGATCAGAACCGCGCCTGAACGGTGGCACGCCCGGCTTGGCGATCTCATTGGGCGGTGTGGGGTTAAGTCTGCACGACCTTGTACAAATCTACGCCGCTCTGGCAGGCGGTGGACAAGGCCCGATTCTGCACCACGATGCCTTGGGGGATACGCTGCAAACCCCGCGCGTTATGTCAGAAACCTCTGCCTGGCAGGTTGCCGACATTCTGGCCGGGCTTTCACCACCCGCAGGCGGCGCGACAGGGGCGCTGGCCTACAAAACCGGCACATCTTATGGTCACCGAGATGCCTGGGCCATCGGCTTTGACGGTCAGCACGTCATTGGGGTCTGGTTAGGTCGTGCAGATGGAACGCCCGTTCCCGGCGCGTTCGGAGGCGATCTTGCCGCGCCGCTTCTGGCCGAAGCCTTCAGCCTGCTGAAACCCGCGCTTACCCCGCTGCGCCCGCCGCCGCCCTCGACCTTGTTGGTGGGCGCTGCGCAATTGCCCCAACCCTTGCAACGTTTCCGACCTCGCACGGCGGCTTTCCAAAATGATCACTCCGCTCCGAATCTGCTATTTCCGCCTGAAAGCGCCGTGTTAGAGACACTTGGAGCACCCCTAACGGTCAAACTACGCGGGGGTGTCGCGCCATTTTCAGTGCTGGCGGATGGCGTGCCCGTGCTGACCGGACAGCGGCAACGAGAGTTCGAAATCCCCAATCCGGGGGCCGGTTTCACCTCGCTTGTTGTGGTGGATTCGCAGGGCCAATCGGACCGGGCCGCAATCAGGATTGATTAGCGCCGCCCCTCGCGCAGCCAACCGCCCAGCAGGAACCCTCCTGCCAGTAGCAAAACCAGCCAAGGGGGCAGCAGACCGGCCTGCGTAACATCCCGCGTCTCGTAGGCATCGCGCGGGGTCAGACCGATCCAGCCCCGACCAGCCGCAGGACGCCCTGCGCGTACGTTGCGGATTGATGGCAAACCGTCTTCCAAACGGATCACGCCACCCCGCATACTAGCCAAGGTCGGTTCCAAAACATCATCGGTTGCGATGGTGCGTTCAAACTCTTTCGGTGCGGCGGGGCCAAGGCCAATCACGGCCATATGGTCGCCTTCCTGCAACCGGTACAGACCGATCTCAGGCCCATAGTATTGTGCTTCGAACCGGCCCGGAGAGACCTCTTGCAAAGTGATCTCTAGTGTCTCACCGTTTGGACGCGTTACCGTAACCGGCCCGACCTCGTCTTCCAGCGTCTGGCGAATGATGCGCATGGATTGACCGTTCGCCTCGGCCCATAACGCTTCTTCCTCCAGTTCGGGTTCCTTCATCATCCAATGAGCCAACCTGCGCAGCAGCTCCAGCTGCGGACCGCCACCTTCAAAGCCGCGACTCCACAACCAAGCGTGGTCGGATGCCAGCATCGCAACGCGCCCCTCGCCAACACGGTCCAGAACCAGCAGTGGCCGTTCTTCGATGCCAGTCATCAGAACCTCGCCCGAGCGGTGGTTCACGTCGATCTGGCGCAACCAAGCCCCCCAATCCTCGGAATCGCCCAGATTGGTTGTTACCGGATGCCGTTGCCCCAAGTCGCTGACCATCGGCACATAACGTTCCTCGAACACCCGTGCCGAAGGCTGCGCCGGCAAGATCGGTGCTAAAGGAGATCGGAAGATACTGTCGGCACTGGCGAAATCGGGACCAGCGGCGATCAGAACCGCGCCCCCGTCATTGATGTAACTTGTGACATTGTCCAGATAGATCGCAGGTAAGATGCCACGCCGCTTGTAGCGGTCGAAGATGATCAGATCGAAATCGTTGATCTTTTCCAGAAACAGTTCACGCGTTGGAAAGGCGATCAAGGACAGCTCATCGACAGGCACGCCATCCTGTTTCTCAGGCGGGCGCAGAATGGTGAAATGCACCAAATCGACCGAACTGTCGGATTTCAACAGGTTACGCCATGTGCGCCCACCGGGGTGCGGTTCGCCCGAGACCAGCAAAACACGCAGACGATCCCGAACGCCATTCATCTGGATCAGCGCAGTGTTGTTGCGATCAGTTAATTCACCCTCGGCCTGCGGAACAGAGAACTGGATAACGTTGCGCCCGCCATGGGGCAGCGTGATGGGCAGTTCTACATCACGACCAATGGGAACACTGAACTGCTCCGGCGCGCCGCCATCGACCGAAATCTCTAGTGGCGCAGTCGCCGCGCCCGCTGGTGCCGCACCACTGTCTTCCACCCGAAGGGTCAATGTGACCGGCTCGCCAATAATGGCAAAGGCCGGCGCATTGCGGACGATAAGCCTGCGATCCCAATCACTTTCGCGCCCGGTTTGCAGAAGGTGCATCGGTGCAGGCAGGTCCGGGGCCTGATCGACATCGTGCACAATCCCGTCCGACACCACCAGAATGCCAGCGATCCGAGCGCGGGGTTCTTCGGCCAATGCCTCATTCAGAGCCGCCATGATCTGCGTGCCCTCATCCCCATCCCCGTCGCCAACCTGAATGCGGCGCAGTTCCGTGTTGTTGCGCGCCTCAATCTCAGCAGCAAGTGCCTCGGCTGCCTGTGCAGTTTGTTCAGCCCTGTCCGTAAGCGTCTGGCTGGCGCTTTCATCCTCGATCATCAGGACGATATCTGTCAGCGGTGCGCGATCTTCGATCTGATAGACCGGGCCGGACAGAGCCGCCAGAACCACCAAAGCCGCCAAACCCCGCAGCGCCCAACCCGACAAGCCACGCCACAGGGCCAACACAACCCCAGCCACGGCAATCGCACCCACAGCGGCCAAAATAGGCCAAGGGATCAGTGGGTCGAATATGACGGTTCCGGTCATTGTCCTAACCTGTCCAGAAGGGCGGGCACGTGGACCTGATCGGATTTGTAATTCCCGGTCAGCACATGCATTACCAAATTGACACCAAAACGATTGGCCAACTCGCGCTGACGTTCCCCGGCATAGCCGCGCCCGACAGGCAGCAGGGCCTGCCCATTGCGATCCACAGCCCAGGCCCCAGCCCAATCATTACCGCCGATAACCACCGGAGTCACATTGTCGTTCAGGTTGCGGAACGGCATCCCTTCGATCTGTTCCGCGTCCAGTGGCGCAGCTTCCACCCAGACTTCCGTGCCAGAATAACGGCCCGGGAAATCCTGCAACAGATAGAACGTTCTGGTCAGGACGTGATCACGTGGAATCGGCTCTAACGCAGGGATATTCAGCGGTGCAGCCAGTTGCTGCAACTTGCGGCCATTCGGGCTGGACGCGCCGAAGCCAGCGATATCCGCGTCACGTGTGTCGAACAGGATCATCCCACCCGAGCGCAAATAGGCGTTCAGTTTCGCATAGGCTTCGGCGGAAGGTTGAGGCTGGCTCGGGGAAATCGGCCAGTAGAGCAGCGGGAAGAATGCGAGCTCATCACGTTCAAGGTCCACACCTATGGGGTCGGCCGGTTCGACGGAGGTGCGATAAAACAAGGTTTGCGCCAATCCTCGCAGACCGGCCTGCGCAATCTCGTCCACCTGCGCGTCGCCAGTCAGCACATGGGCTAAGACAAGTTCATGCGTCGCTGCCAAGGCGAACTCAGTGTCCTCCGGCGTCTGCGCCTGAACCTCGGGCACCAGCAGAAACGCCGCCAGAACCCCAGCAGCAGCACGCGCCAAGCCCAATCGGCCAGACAAAGCCAGCGACGCAACCACGTCGATTGTGAGCAAGATCAAAGCAAGGCTAAGCAGCAGACCCGACAGCGGCGTTTCAGTGCTGGCCTCTTGCCCCTTGATCGGCACATTGGCAGGCCAGACCACCGGACGAAGTTCAGTATCCTCGGAAACAACGTTCAGCGCCAGTTTCTGTTTGCCACTTTCATATAGACCCGGACGCAAATCCGGCCCGATCTGTCCCGAAATCAACTGCACACCGTCCACACCAGCCAAAGTGCCAGCGTCTGACAATGTGCCAAACCCGTCCATGATCTGCACTGGCTCCCACGTGGTGCCTTGCAACTGCGCCTCTTGCCGAGACTTCGCAGCAGAGGCCACGGCCAGACGATCCAGCATTTCGACAAACAGACCCGAAAGCGGCAGGCTGGACCATTCCGCATCGGCGGTCACGTGGAACAGCACCACCTGCCCCAATCCCAGCGCTTTGCGCGTCACCAAAGGTGTTCCATCTGACAGCGAAGCAATCACGCGATCCGCAAGATTAGGGTCTGGTTGGGCCATTACCTGAGTCGAAACAACCACATCGCCTGGGATGTCCAAACCATAGAACGGTGAATTCTCGGGGAACGGAGCCAAGGTCTTGGCCTCACCCCAGCTCATCGCTCCACCGACAGATCGCCCGCCGCTGCGCAGCCGCGCGGGCAACAGGGTGTCTTCGGTATCCCGCCCCAGATCGCTGGCTGCCATGCGCGGACCGGCAAACCGCAGCAGCAGGCCGCCCTGTTCGACCCATTCGATCAGACCGGTCTCTTCCGCATCCGACATCTGCGCGACATCCGACAGAACGATCACATCTGGGTTCGCAGGCAGAACCTCAAGCAGACCCCCATCGACAAAATCCGCCGTGGGGATCAGAACCTGTGTCAGATAATGTAGGGGCGACAACAGCTCCAGCCCTTCACGGTTCAGGGTTCCGGCAATCAGCGCAACCTCGCGACGACGCAAGCTGTCATCGGTCAGAGTCACAGTCCCGGCGGATCTTTGGCCCTGAATTTCGAAACGCGTGATGCGCGCGCGCAATTCCGACGGCAGTGCCAGTTCGATCTGCGCCGTGGTTTCCCCGGCATCTAAGGTCAGGTCTACCGAATGCAGCACCCGCGCCGTGCCTGCCGGATCACGCCCCTGCGCCAGAACCGTCACCCGCTCTTCCGGGCCGGGTCCCGCGCGTTGCACGGTCAGTTGGATAAGACCGTCTTGGTAGGCCGCGGGCTGGATCGCAATGGGCCTGGATGCCGCCTGATACACCGTCACATCACCACGTGCCTGCACGGCAGAAACCAAACTGGTATGCTGGGTATAGTCCAAACGGTCGCTAAACCAGTGAGTGTCAAAGCCGCCATCAACTGCATCCAAAGCGGCAATGGCTTGCGAAATCTGATCTGCAGTCGGTTGCCAAGGGTTCGGAGTCAGACCAGGAAGACGCCCACGCCATGCTTCCGCCGCTTGAAAAACAGGTGTTTCCGGCTCGGTCAAACGTATTATGGCAACCGTGCGACCCGCGCGTCCGGCCTCGGTCAGTTGCGTGTCAAGCTGATCCAGCGTGGCCGACCAGCGCGTGGCACCGGCCCAACTGGCATCCAGCACCAGTAGAAGCGGCCCTGTGCCAGTCTCATCACGCGAGGGGTTCAGAACTGGCCCGGCCAGGCCGATGATGATGGCTGCCGCCGCAAGCATCCGAAGCAGCAACAGCCACCATGGCGTACGGTCGGAAACACTTTCGTCATCCTTCAGCCCCAACAACAGCGTAACCGCCGGGAACATCCGGCGGATCGGTGCGGGCGGTACAGCGCGCAGAATCAGCCACAGTATCGGCAGGGTTAGAAGACCCAGCAAAACCCATGGCGCGGTAAAGCCTATGCCCGCAAGAACCGTCATCGCGTGCCCCCATCCAAAGCTCGATAAAGCCACAATAGAGCCGCTTGTGCACTATCACCCGTATGATGCAGGCCCAGTTGCCAGCCGGTTGCACGGCACAACTGCGTCAGGGCATCCTTGCGGCGCGCAAGACGTGCCAAATAGCGGTCCCGCAACTCAGCCGCCTTGAGGGTTTCGTGCCGGACAGATCCTCCGACGCTTTCGAAAATGGTGCGCCCGCGATAGGGAAATGTCTCTTCGCCCGGATCAAGTACTTGCAGCACCACACCGCGCACGCCACGGTCAGCCGCTTTGGTCAGGGCCAATTCAACTTCGTCCATGGGGCCAAGGAAATCCGAGATAAACACGGCGCGGGCATGAGGAATCATGGCACGGTGTTCAGGCGGGGCGTAATCCGTTTGATCATCTTCAGACCAGGCTTGCGCCAAACGGATGATCTGCGCGTTGCCGCGCCGGGGCGGCAAGGTTGTACCTGTAAGACCGACACGTTCACCGCCACGTACCAGCAGGATCGAGGTTGCCAGCCCCAACAGCCGGGCGCGATCCGCCTTTGTCGGCAGCGATTTGTCAGACGCGAACCGCATGGAAGCACCCTGATCGACCCAGAGCATCACCGATTGCGCGATCTGCCATTCGCGCTCGCGCACAAACTGCTGATCCCCCCGCGCTGAACGGCGGTGGTCGATCATCCGGCGGCTATCCCCGATTTGCGCGGGGCGGTATTGCCAGAAATCATCGCCCATACCCGAGCGCCTACGCCCGTGATCGCCCAACAGGACGGTCCCGGCCAAATGCTCGGCCCGCGCCAAAAGCGGCGGCAGCCGGGACGCTTCGGCCTCGGATCTTTCGCGAAGGGTCAGCGCAGCATTCACGCCGCAGCCTCGGTGCGGATCAGACCGGCAGCCGTCGAGTCAATCAGCTCGGCAAGGCTGTCACCGCGCGCCCGCGCCGCAAAGTTCAACGCCATCCGGTGGCTCAGCACCGGGCGCGCCATGTCCAGAACATCCTCGGCATTCGGAGCCAACCGCCCCTGAAGCATCGCACGCGCGCGCACTGTCATCATAAGCGCCTGCGCCGCGCGAGGACCGGGGCCCCAAGCCACGGTTTCTGAAACGCGTTCGGACGCGCCTGCTTCTTCGGGGCGGAACGCGCGAACCAGATCAAGGATCAGTTCGACCACCGATTCACCCACCGGCATCCGGCGCAGCAGGACTTGGGCCGCCAACAGGTCTTCCTTGCTGAAAATCTGGTGCGCGTCTTCCTCTTCCACACCCGTCGTGGCCAGCAGAATATCACGTTCGGTCTGCCGATCCGGGTATTCGACGTCGATTTGAACCAGAAAACGGTCCAACTGCGCCTCGGGCAGCGGATAGGTCCCTTCCTGTTCGATCGGGTTTTGCGTGGCCAATACGTGGAAAGGCGTCCCAAGCGAGCGGTCTTCGCCTGCCACAGTTACCGTGCGTTCCTGCATCGCTTGCAGCAAAGCCGACTGAGTTCGCGGGCTGGCGCGGTTGATTTCGTCAGCCATCAGCAGCTGGCAAAAGATCGGGCCAGAGATAAAACGGAAATGCCGTGAACCGTCATCGGCAGTATCCAGAACCTCGGACCCAAGAATATCTGCGGGCATCAGGTCGGGCGTGAACTGAATGCGGTTGCCGTTCAAGCCCATCACGGTCGAAAGCGTTTCGACCAACCGCGTTTTTCCCAGCCCCGGCAAACCGATCAGCAGGGCATGACCACCGCATAACAGCGCGGTCAGAGTCAGATCCACGACCCTTTCCTGCCCGATGAAGCGGCGGGTGATCGAGGCCTTGGCCTCTTGCAGGTTGTTTTCCAGCGCTTCGATCTCGGCTACGAGGTCGGCAGGTTCGGTCATGACTTTCCCTTCCGTGGACTAATATGATTGAAGTGTATCGCGCTACGAGGAAATGGCAAAAGCAATGAGCGGACAAAAACCTGTGAAACCGTCGCCGGATGGTCTGGCTGCATCAGTCAAAGCGGCCAAAACCAAGGGTTTACTGCCCGTTCACCTTTGGAATCCCCCGTTTTGCGGCGATCTGGACATCCATATCGCACAAGATGGCACCTGGAGTTATTTAGGCTCGCCTATCAACCGTTTCGAGCTGGTGAAGCTATTTTCCTCAATTCTTAAGAAAGAAGATGGGAAATACTACCTCGTCACACCGGTCGAGAAGGTGGGAATCACTGTTGAAGACGCCCCATTTGTCGCCGTGGATTTTGATCGTGAAGGCGAAGGCGAGCAGCAAAACCTGACCTTTACAACTCATGTAGGCGATCATGCTGTTGCAGGTTCAGATCATCCGATCCGGATCGTTATTGACCCGGTGACAAGCGAACCTTCACCCTACATCATGATCCGTTCCGATCTTGAAGCACGCATAGATCGCAAAAGTTTCTACCGCCTGGTCGAGATTGGCACCCACCATGACGGCTGGTTTGGCGTTTGGTCAGGCCAGGAATTCTTTGGGCTGATCCCGTCAACCGACCTTGGCTGATCCTCGGGACTGTCGAGGCGCACGATCCTGCGCCAAAACAACGGCCACAGCAACAACACCCGCGCCCAGCGCGCGGGTCCAGTTCCAGTCATCCCCCAGCATCAGCATGATCAGCATCACGTAGAACGGTGCGATGTTGATGTGGAACGACGCCAATGCAACGCCCAGTTTACCAACCGAAGCGATGAACAGAACCTGGCTGAGCCCCATGGCAATCAGTGCATAGATCACAAGCATCCCAACTTGCTGCGCATCAACTGACGTACGCGGCATCACGTCCATACCCATTTGCGCAGAAACAAAACACAGAGCACTGGCCATCAGCAATCCGCCGGTAAACGTGATCGTTGTGCGGCTGATCTGGCTGAGCTCGGGAAAGTCCCGTGCCGTCGCCATGCTGGCCCAGCAATACAGACCGGCTGAAGCGATTGCGCAGACCGCGCCCAGCCCCAGTTGTGCCGGTGAACCGGCGCTTGTTGCTATCAATCCACCTACAATCGACACCAAGACACCAAGGGCAAAGTTCCACTTTAAACGGCGCGTGCCAGCGGCAAGTTCCAGCAATGTTGCCGCCAGCGGAGCGCAGGACGCAATGATTGCAACGGTAACGGGATCTGTCAGTTTCTGTGCAAGGATCAACAGGAACATACCGATCCCGAAACCGAAACCGCCGATGATCATTGCCCGACCCCATTTGGCCCTCAGTACGCGGCTGGGCCCGTCCAGAATGAACCAAAGCGGCAACATCACAGCCACGGCCATTGCCAGACGCGCAGCCAGCAGTGCGACAGGTGGCCAGCTTTGCAACAGGACCTCAGCGGCAGGGAAACCCGCAGCCCACGTCATCATCGAAGCCACTGCCAGACCATTCCCGGACAGGACCGAGTTACGGCCAGCAGGCAAAGAAACTGCCGCCCCGCGCACGGGTTCAGGGCTCATGGCCATGAGTTTAGACCTTTTTGTTGGTTCAGCGTGAAAAATGATTCGCTGCTACAGCCCGACTGTCCCTGATCCTTTGTCCATGATCTGGCCGATTTTCGACAACTTGTCGTTTTCAGTCCCTTCCCCGGAAACCACTCGACGGTTAGGGTCGAGCTGTCACTACCGAAGATCTCTCATGCCCAGATTTGCCGCCAACCTGTCGTTGCTCTTTACCGAACTGCCTTATCTCGACCGGTTTCAGGCCGCTGCTGATGCGGGATTCACTGCTGTTGAAATCCTGTTCCCCTATGACATAGCCGCTAAAGAAACCCGCCGCGCCTTGCTGGCCAACGGGTTGGAATTGATACTGATCAACGCCCCACCCCCTAATTACACGGGCGGCCAACCCGGTTTCGCCGCGGTCCCGGGGGGCGAGGCCCGGTTTCAGTCGGATATCCGCCGCGTTCTGCGTTATGCGGACATGCTGCGCCCCGGATTCATTCACATCATGTCAGGGTACGCCTCGGGGTTGGACGCTCTGTCGTGTTTTGTTCAAAATCTGCAATGGGCCGCTGATGCTGCGCCTCAACAGCAGTTCACGATTGAACCGCTCAACTCGGTGTCGCAGCCTGAATACTTCCTGAACGACTACGATCTGGCAGCTGAGGTTCTGGATCGTGTTAATCGCCCGAATGTCGGCCTGCAATATGACAGCTTTCATGCTCACATGATCCACGGCGACGCGCAGGCCGTTTGGGATCGATTTCATCGCAGAGTGGCCCATGCCCAGATCGGCGCTGCCCCGGATCGGTCTGAACCGGGTCGGGGACCCACGGATTTCCAAAGCTTGTTTTCGGCTATGCATGCCGCGGGATATACGGGTTGGGTCAGTGCCGAATACACACCTTCGACATCGAAAACCTCCGACAGCCTTGATTGGATGCAGCCCTAGCACTGGCATTTCACAGGCAAATGCTGCAGATCAAAGGCAATACGACCTTCAGGATGCCCGCCATGATTCCAGCCCGCTATGCCCGCGCCGTATTCAGCCTGATTATGTCCGGCCTCATGTCCTGCATCGTCACAGGGATCGCAACAGTGAAAGCCATTGGTTTCGGCTCCAGCACATTCGGAGATTGGTTGGCATCCTGGGCTTTTTGTTGGCCGATAGCCTTCACCGTAATTCTTCTGTTTGGCCCAACCGTGCAACGCATGGTGAACCGCATGGTCAGGCCACAAGACTGACCCGCGACGAAGAGGGTTCGCCGGGCCGGATGAGGCGCGTCGCTAGTGCGCCTCGGCCCAATTCGCGCCTTGCCCGGCATCCACACTCAGCTTGACGTCCAGCTTGATTGCCGGATCCGAGGCACCCTCCATCACGTCGCGTGCCACGCCGATCACCTGATCCACTGAATCTTCCGCCACTTCGAACAGCAATTCGTCATGCACCTGCAACAGCATTTTGGCCGGCAGGCCGTTGATCGCCTCCGGCATCCGCACCATGGCCCGTCGGATCACGTCTGCCGCCGTACCCTGAATGGGCGCGTTGATCGCCGCCCGCTTTGAGAACCCGGCATGAGGTCCCTTGGCGTTAATCTCGGGCGTGTGAATCTTGCGCCCGAACAGGGTCTGGACATAGCCATGTTCTTTGGCAAAGGCGACGGTGTCATCCATATAGGCTCTAATGCCCGGGAAACGCTCAAAGTATCGGTCGATGAAGCCCTGCGCCTCGGCCCGAGGGATGCGCAGGTTCCGCGCCAGACCAAAACCTGAGATGCCGTAGATCACACCAAAGTTGATCGCCTTGGCCTGACGGCGAATATCGGGGGTCATCTCATCCAGCGGCACGTCGAACATCTCGGATGCCGTCATGGCGTGAATGTCCAGCCCGTCCGAGAATGCCTGTTTCAATGCCGAAATATCCGCAATATGCGCCAGAATCCGCAATTCGATCTGACTGTAGTCGAGGCTGACCATGACATTACCCGGCTCGGCGATAAACGCCTCACGAATGCGTCGCCCTTCCTCGGTCCGCACCGGGATGTTCTGAAGGTTCGGATCGGTCGAGGCCAAACGTCCGGTATTCGCCCCGGTGATGGAATAAGACGTGTGCACCCGCCCGGTATCCGGGTTGATATGGGTCTGCAGCGCGTCCGTGTAGGTCGATTTCAGCTTGGACAGCTGCCGCCAATCCAGCACCCGGCGCGGTAGTTCGTGTTCAGTCGCAAGATCTTCCAGAATGTCCGCCCCGGTCGAATATTTCCCGGTCTTCCCCTTCTTTCCGCCCTCAAGACCCATCTTGTCGAACAGAATCTCACCCAACTGCGCAGGTGATCCAACGTTGAAAGTCTCACCCGCCAGCTCGTGAATTTCAGCCTCTAACCCGGCCATTTTCTGCGCGAATGCGTTGGACATGCGGCTGAGCACATCGCGGTCCACCTTGATGCCATGCATCTCCATCTCGGCCAAGACAGGCACCAAGGGGCGTTCCAGCGTCTCATAGACGGTCGTCACTTGGACCTGATGCAGTTGAGGCTTGAACAGCTGCCAAAGACGCAAGGTGATATCCGCATCTTCGGCGGCATAGGCCGTGGCCTCATCAATTGGAACCTTGTCGAAGGTGATTGCGGATTTGCCCGAACCCAGCAGCGGCTTGATCGGGATTGGCGTGTGGCTCAGGTAGCGCTCGGACAGAGTGTCCATCCCATGCCCATGCTCGCCGCCATGCATCGCATAAGACATCAACATCGTGTCATCGATCGGCGCAACTTTGATCCCATGGCGCGCAAAGATCTTGGCATCGTATTTCATATTCTGCCCGATCTTGAGGATCGACGGATCCTCAAGCATCGGTTTCAGCTGGGTTAGAGCCTGATCCAGTGGCATCTGCCCCTCGGCCAATGCATCCGAGCCGAACAAATCGTCCGCCGCACCGTCCCGATGGGTCAGGGGGATATAGCAAGCCTCACCAGCCTCAACACATAGCGAGACGCCGACCAGATCGGCGATCATTTCATTCAGACCAGTGGTTTCGGTATCGACAGCGACCCAACCGCGTTCATAAGCCTGATCGATCCACTTTTGCATGGCCTTGGCGTCGCGCACACACTCGTATTTCGACGCATCAAACGGAATAAGCGCTACCTCTGGTTCTTCAGCCGCAGGGGCAGGCGCGTCAACAATCACCGGGGCTTCGGCCCCCAGCTTATCTGCGATCCGCTTGGTGAGAGTGCGAAACTCCATCTCGGCCAGGAACCCCAGAAGGGTTTCGGCATCGGGGTCCTTTACTTCAAGATCGTCGAGGGTGAAGTCCAGCGGCGTGTTTTCGTCCAATTGCACCAGCTTTTTGGACAGCTCGATCTGGTCTCGTTTTTCCATCAGCGTCTGGCGGCGCTTTGGCTGTTTGATCTCTTCCGCGCGATCCAACAAGGTTTCCAGATCGCCATATTCATTGATCAGCAGGGCCGCCGTTTTCACGCCAATCCCAGGGGCACCCGGCACATTGTCCACCGAATCCCCGGCCAAAGCCTGCACATCGACCACCCGTTCAGGGCCAACACCGAATTTTTCGATAACCCCATCCCGGTCGATGCGCTTGTTCTTCATCGCATCCAGCATCTCAACGCCGTCGCCGACCAATTGCATCAGGTCCTTGTCGGAACTGACGATGGTCACACGGCCTCCGGCCTCACGCGCCTGAACGGCCAGCGTGGCGATGATGTCGTCAGCCTCGTACCCTTCAAGCTCTTTGCAGGCGATGTTGAAAGCCTTTGTCGCCTCGCGCGTCAGGGGCATCTGTGGACGCAAGTCTTCGGGCATCGCCTCGCGGTTGGCCTTGTACAGATCGTAGAGATCATTCCGGAACGTGTGCGAACCTTTGTCGAAGATCACCGCGACATGGGTTGGAGCATCTGGTCCGGCGTTTCCCTCGACATATTTCTGCAGCATGTTGCAGAAGCCCGAGACCGCCCCGATCGGTAATCCGTCGGATTTTCGAGTCAGCGGAGGCAGCGCATGATAAGCCCTGAAAATAAAGGCCGATCCGTCGATCAGATGCAGATGACACCCTTTTCCGAAATTGCTCATGCGCGCTCTCCCTGTCGGTCAGTGATGGTTCTGCCACAGGGGCAGGCGGGTGACCAGTCAGGAACGTGCGTTACCCACCAAAGAGACCGCTGAAAACGTCCGAGAAACTGTTCAGCAGCGCCATGATCACCAGAACTCCGAGGAAGGCGAAGAAAGCGAAGGCGAAGAACTGGAACAGGATTGCGCCGATGCCGACTGCGACACCCGCAATAGCCGGACGCATCCGTTCATGACGCAAAATGCCAATCACCGAGACGACAATTGCCAGCCCGCCCAGCATCGCCACGCCAATTTGAAGGTAATCGTCCAGGTCGCGGGTTTGGGCCACGGGTGCAGGCTGCTCCAGCCCGGCTGCGGCGCGCAGGGTGGATTTGCCAAGCTCTGCCGCCAGTTCACCCAATGAAACGCCGGTGGACTGTTGCGGCGCGAAAGGACCGGCCCAGAACACAAACAACGCGGCGAACAAAGCCATTGCCGCAAGGAAAAACCCGATCCAACCAAAAACCGGGTTGGCCGTGTCAGTGGCAGTCATGTCGGTCATCACACTCACCTATGATGGTTGCACCAACGCACTACCATGAAAATCGCGGCGAGATTTGGGCGAAACCCGGTTAGGGGGGCAATCAGCCCTGCTCTGTGCCCTTCAGAACATATTTGCAGTCGCAATAGGGGCACTCGACCCAGCCGGTATCTTCGGGGATTTGCAGCCACACGCGCGGATGCCCCAACGCACCTTCACCGCCATCACAGGCAACACGGGTGGTTTCGACGATCTTGGTTTCCGGCGCTTCGATGGTCACGGCTGGCGATCCTTCTTCGGTTGTCGGCCTCGCGGGCATGTACTAGGTGCGTTTATGAGCGATGAGCAAACCGGGGGCAAGAGCCACATGAGCGATGCCGCAATCAGGATCAAAGGGCTGCGCAAAACCTATCGCGGCGGCAAGGGCCAGCCCGAGAAACACGCGCTGAAAGGCATTGATCTGACCGTTCCGCGCGGGTCGGTTTTTGGGCTGTTGGGGCCGAACGGGGCAGGAAAATCGACACTCATCAACATTCTCGCCGGGCTGGTTGTGAAATCCTCGGGCCATGTATCTATTTGGGGATTCGATCAGGATCAGAACCCGCGCCAGTCGCGTTCCGCCATTGGCGTGATGCCGCAAGAGCTGAACCTGGATCCGTTCTTTTCCCCACGTGGAGCGTTGGAGGTTCAGGCCGGGCTTTATGGCGTGCCAAAGGCGCAGCGCCGCAGCGATGAGATTCTGGAACTGGTGGGTCTCAGCGCCAAGGCCGAGGCGTATGCCCGCACGCTGTCGGGCGGGATGCGGCGGCGGCTTTTGCTGGCCAAGGCGCTGGTGCATCACCCGAAGATTCTGGTGTTGGATGAACCCACGGCAGGTGTGGATATTGAACTGCGTCAGATGCTCTGGACCAATGTGCGCAAACTGAATGAACAGGGCATGACCATCATCCTGACCACGCATTATCTGGAAGAAGCGCAAGAGATGTGCGACGAGATCGCCATCATCAACCATGGCGAAAAGATCGCACAGGACAGCACCGCCAACTTGCTGGGTCGGATGGACAGCCGGACGATGGTGATCGTTCCGGACAACCCTGTGACGAAACTGCCTGCAACAGAAGGGGTCGAAGCCGCGCTGCGCGACGATGGCAGCCTTGTGCTGCAATATCAGGGCAATCAAACCAGCGCCGAGCAGGTGCTGGAAGCCGTCCGTGCCGTGGGTATCCGTATTCGTGACGTGCGTACCGAGGAAGCCGATCTTGAGGATGTGTTCCTTGCACTGACTTCGTCGCGCGCCGAGGAACCTGCAGACGATCAGGACCAGCCGCGCCGGGGAATGCACCGCGTTAAGCTTTAGGCGTGGTCGATCCGCGCCTGATAGCAGTTGTTTCTGGCCGAGCGGACATGGATATAAGCGATATCCGGTGTAGCAAAGATGCCCTTCACCGCTGCGCCGATCTGCTCCATGGGCGTGATCGCCCCGGTGCCATAGACGATCCTGTCATCCGCACCATAGCCCTTGATCAAATAGTCAGGAGAGGTGGTCAGAATCTCGGGCATCTCTTCCCCCTCATGCCGCTCGCACGGTTTAGCACACAGAAAGATCGGGCCGGTTTCCGCATACGGATGCGTCTCTAAAAAGGGGCGATGGGCCAATATCAGCATCTCTTCGCCTTCGGGAATGTTCTGCAGGCAGTGGCGGCATGGATTGCCTGCACCAGTCGAAACGGCGTGTTCGGGCGTTGCGCCATAAGCATCCGGACCACCGGCCTGAAGGGCGCGTACCTCGTTGGTGGGTAATGCAGTAATTTTGAACATATCGGGCCTCCTTTTTTGCCGACCCTGCCGATCTGATCGATCTCAAGCGACCCGTTTCCTGCGCAAAGGACTCGAAAAAGAACAAAACGTGAATATAATAGTGACTCGCCATGTATGCCGAGCTGTCGATCACATCGAACTTCACCTTCCTCACCGGGGCCTCGCACCCCGAGGAGTATATGGAGCGTGCCGTCACCCTGGGCCTGCCCGCTATTGCGATTGCCGATGACAACTCGGTCGCCGGGATTGTCCGCGCCCACACCCAGGCGCGCGAGATTGCCCGCAAGGTCCGCGAACGGCTGGAGTGGGAAGCGCAGAGCACCTCCATCGGCCCACCCTGCCCTGACCACATCCCCAAACCGCCCTCGTATCCGATTCACGCAGTGCCGCGCCTGATCCCAGCCGCGCGGCTGATCTTTACCGACGCACCTACCGTCACCGCCTTGCCGCTGAACCGACAGGGTTGGGGCAACCTATGCCGTATCCTGTCCACTGGCCGCCTGCGTGCCGAGAAAGGCGACTGCATCCTGCACCTGTCCGACCTTTTGGAGTTTTCCGACGGCCTCCACCTGCTGCTCTGGCCACAAGCGGACCGATCCCAAGGCGGCGCGAGCGCATGGAGGACACACGCGCAACAACTGACGCGCCGCTTTGCCGGGCGGATAAACCTGTTGATGCACCCTCGATACGATGGCGCAGACAGCGCATATTTCTCTTTGTTAGAGACTGAATCAAAGCAACTGGGCATCCCCACACTCGCCAGTGCCACACCGATGATGCATCACGGGGCCCGTCGTAAGCTGGCCGACGTTCTGACCGCCATCCGCCTGCGCCGTAAGGTGGATGATCTGGGCCGCGAGGCATTGGCCAATGGCGAACAGCGCCTGCGCTCCGAGACCGAGATGTTGCGCATCTTTAAAGGTCACGAGGGCGCTGTTGCCCGCGCCCATGAGCTGAGCGAGCAACTCACATTCTCGCTCGACGAGCTGCGCTATGAATATCCCAGCGAGGGCAGCGAACAGGAAACTCCGACCCAACGCCTGCACCGTTTGGCACATGAGGGGTTGAAATGGCGCTATCCGGCAGGCGCGTCAGAGAAAGCTCAGAAGATGTTGGCCCATGAGCTCGCCCTGATCGGCAAACTGAAATATGAACCCTATTTCCTTACCGTCCGCGACATCGTCCATTTCGCCCGATCACGGGGCATCCTGTGCCAGGGGCGCGGCTCGGCGGCCAATTCGGTGGTCTGTTTCTGCCTCGGCATCACCGAAGTCAGCCCCGAGATGGGTACGATGGTGTTCGAACGCTTTGTCTCTGAGGCGCGCGATGAACCGCCCGACATTGACGTGGATTTTGAACACGAACGCCGCGAAGAGGTGATCCAGCACATCTATGATCGTTATGGCCGCGAACGCGCGGGGCTGTGCGCCACGGTCGTGCATTACCGCGGCAAGCGCGCCATCCGCGAGGTGGGCCGCGTCATGGGGCTGACCGAAGACACGATCTCGGCGCTGTCCTCGCAGCTTTGGGGTTTCTTCTCGACCGCCGGGCTCGAAGCACACAGGATGCGCGAGATCGGCCTCGACCCCGAGGACCGTCGCCTGAAACAGACTCTAATGCTGGTGTATGAGATTGACGGCTTCCCCCGTCATCTATCCCAGCACGTCGGCGGCTTTATCATCACCGAGAGGCGTTTGGACGAACTTGTTCCCATCGAGAACGCCACGATGGAAGACCGCACGGTCATCTGCTGGGACAAGGATGACATCGACTCTCTTGGCATCCTCAAGGTCGATGTTCTCAGCCTCGGGATGCTCACCTGCATCCGCAAGGCATTCGATCTGATCGGTCAACACCATCAGACCAGCTATACACTAGCAACCCTGCCGCCCGAGGATCCGGTGATTTATGACATGCTGTGCAAAGCCGACAGTATCGGCGTGTTTCAGGTGGAATCACGTGCGCAGATGAACTTCCTGCCCCGGATGCGGCCACGCAATTTCTATGATCTGGTGATCGAGGTCGCCATCATCCGCCCCGGCCCCATTCAGGGCGACATGGTTCACCCCTATATCCGCCGCCGGAACGGAGAGGAGGAGGTCAGCTTCCCCTCGGACGAACTGGGTGAGGTGCTGGGTAAAACGCTGGGCGTACCGCTGTTTCAGGAACAGGCGATGCAGATCGCCATTGTGGGTGCGGGTTTCACCCCGGAACAGGCCGATCGGCTGCGACGGTCGCTTGCAACCTTCAAAAAGCATGGCAATGTCAGCGAATTTCGCGCGCTATTCCTGCGCGGAATGAAGCGCAACGGGTATGATGACGAGTTTGCCGAGCGCTGCTTTTCACAGATCGAAGGGTTTGGGTCCTATGGCTTCCCTGAAAGCCATGCGGCCAGCTTTGCCTTGCTGGTCTATGCCTCGGCCTGGATAAAATGCCACCATCCCGGGATTTTCGCCTGCGCGCTGCTGAACTCACAGCCCATGGGGTTCTATGCGCCCGCCCAGATCGTACGCGATGCGCGCGAACATGGGGTGCAGGTGCGCCCGGTCTGCATCAATGCCAGCTTCTGGGACAATGTGATGGAGCCTGACGGCCATGGTGGGCTGGCCCTGCGGTTGGGGTTCCGTCAGATCAAAGGCCTCAGCGAGGAAGACGCCAGCTGGCTGACCGCTGCGCGCGGCAACGGCTACCATCAGGTCGACGATGTGTGGCGTCGCGCGGGTCTGGGGCCGTCAGTGATCGAACGCCTGGCCGAGGCCGATGCCTTTGCTGCCTGCGACCTGACACGACGCGAGGCCTTGTGGCAGGCCAAGGCGATTGCGACCGCCAAGCCCTTGCCTCTGTTCTCGCAAGATCTGGAAGGTGAGGCGCTGGACGAGCCCGAAGCCTATCTGCCGCAAATGACATTGGGTGAGCAGGTGGTCGAAGATTACGTCGCCACCCGTCTTAGCCTGCGGGCGCATCCGGTGGCCTTGCTACGGCATATCCTGACGCCCGAGCCGCGCGACAAAACCACGCCTGTTGCATGACGGTTGAAGGGGATATTGCTCCGAGACAGAGTCGAATTTGGTGACCTCATGTCCAGACCCACCCTGCCGCCGCGCTTTCCGGCGACACCCCACCAGATCAATGCGCAGGTTCACGCCTTCTATGCCCGCGTACGAGAAGACGCTGTGCTGGGTCCGGTCTTTGCCAACCATGTCACCGACTGGCCCGCGCACGAGGACAAGATCGCCGCGTTCTGGCGCAACGCCATCTTGTTTGAACGCAGCTACGACGGCAATCCACAGCGGGTCCATATAGAACGGCCCGATGTGAAACCCGAGATGTTTGCCCACTGGCTGGACCTGTTCGAAGAGGTTGCAACCCAGACCTTGCCGCCCGAAACCGCAGTCCCTTGGGTCGCGCTGGCCCGACGTATCGGCGTGGGGATGAAGGCTGGCGTGCAATCGGCCCGTCAACCCAAAGACGCGCCACCGATCCTGCGTTGATCCCTCTGCATGGCGGCTTTGTCATGTTAGCGGTAAAATAAGGACTATGCGGACCGCAAAAATGGGGTTACTCAGGGGCAAGACAGCCCCTTTGCGCTGCGACGGCACAGTGCCACCACACCGACATCGCCCGAGGCCATATCGATGAGCACTCAAAACACCACCCTCAGGGGCCTTGGTTTCGCGTTTGCGGGATTCGCGGTCTTTGCCAGCCACGACGCGCTGATCAAGGTGCTGGGCGGGACGTATTCGGTGATGCAGATCATTTTCTTCGCCACGCTGTTTTCCTTTGTACCGATGGCGGTGACGATCCTGACCGACCGGACCACGGGCAACTTCCTGCCGCACCATCCCTGGCTGGTGCTGCTGCGCTCGGCCCTGATGGTCACATCCATGGTCTGCGCCTTCTATTCGTTTTCGGTGCTGCCACTGGCCGAGGTCTATTCGCTGCTGTTTGCTTTCCCCCTGTTCGTTACGGTTCTGTCGATCCCCATATTGGGGGAGGTCGTCCGCGCCCAACGCTGGGCCGCCGTCGTCGTTGGTCTTATCGGCGTTCTGATCGTCCTGCGCCCCGGCACGACGGACATCACCCTCGGTCACCTTACCGCCCTGACAGCTGCGTTTTGCAGCGCGTTTGGCTCTGTTCTGGTGCGAAAGATCGGGAATGAGGAACGTTCGGCCGTGCTCATCCTCTATCCGATGCTTCTAGCCATCGTGGTGATGAGCCTTGCGCAACCTGCCGTCTATCAGCCGCCCTCGCTGCTGCATCTGGCTATGATGGCGCTGGTTGGCGTGTTCTCGGTCATCGCCCAGCATTTGATCATCCTCGCCTACCGTGCCGCGCCTGCAGGGGTCGTGGCCCCCAGCCAATACAGTCAGATCATTTGGGCCACACTGTTTGGCATGATCTTCTTTGGTGAACGCCCGGACGGCTGGGTCGCGGTCGGGGCCAGTGTCATCATTGCATCGGGTGTGTTCGTGGTGTGGCGCGAGAGCCGGGCCAATACTTCGTCGGTCAACACGCCAGTATTGCGAGTGCGGTCTCCGCGGTCGGATACGGGAGCAACGAGGCCGGGGGGCTGAAGCAAGGCTTCAACTGTCCTTACACCTGATCTTGAGACCCCCGTTGATATCACCTTCTTCAAAGCGGCCAATGGCGCGGACCAAATCGCCTAGCCTTTTGTGGCCGTAAGTGCGAGAGTCGAAATCCGGATACATCTTACCAAGTTGGTTACCCACAAAGGAAAGACTGGCCCACCCGTCCGCCTCGTTTGTGTTCAACACAACATTCCGGATCAATTGATACGCATGGTTCAATCCATGTTTCGATTTTGCGTCTTTGTTTTCTTTTGAAGTATTTGCTCCGCACTCCGGCTTGTGGATGTTTTCAATGTAGATAAACCTGTTGCAAGCATTCACGAACGCTTTGGGAGCCTTTCGTTCTTCACCAATGCCGAATACCTTCAACCCCTGCTCGCGGATGCGGCTGGCCAAGCGGGTAAAGTCACTATCGGATGATACCAACACAAACCCACTGAACCGACTGCTGTGCAAGATATCCATAGCATCAATGACCAAGGCAATATCGCTGGAGTTCTTTTTGGACGCATTGGCAAATTGCTGTTGGGGAACAATTGCGTATTCCGCCAATGATCCAGAGCTCCATCCCTGCGGCGACCCGTTCGAAAAATCTCCGTAGATCCGCCTTAGGCTTGCCTCGCCCAAAGTGGCGATTTCTTCAAAAATCTCCGGCGCGTGTTTTGCCGGTACATTCTCTGCATCAATAAGGACCGCCAAGCGATCCATGCCTGCTGTTGTCACTGTAATTCCTCAAAACAAAACTAATTCGCATTGCGGAATGTAGTAACAAAAAAGGGCGAGCAAAAGCCCGCCCTTTAAGATTATTTGAGTTTTATCAGTACTCTACAACCGACCGGATACTCTCACCCTTATGCATCAGGTCGAAGCCGTGGTTGATGTCGTCCAGACCCATGGTGTGGGTGATCATCGGGTCAATCTCGATTTTGCCTTCCATGTACCAGTCGACGATCTTGGGCACGTCGGTCCGACCACGTGCGCCGCCGAAGGCTGTGCCGCGCCATGACCGGCCGGTGACCAGCTGGAACGGACGGGTCGAGATCTCGGCCCCAGCAGGCGCCACGCCGATGATGATCGATTCACCCCAGCCTTTGTGCGCCGATTCCAGTGCGTCGCGCATCACGCCGACGTTGCCGGTGGCGTCAAAGGTATAATCCGCGCCGCCCTTGGTCAGGTTGACCAGATAGGGAACCAGGTCGCCTTCGACCTCTTTGGGGTTCACAAAATCGGTCATGCCGAATTTCGTGGCCATCTCGACCTTCGATGGGTTCAGGTCAACGCCAACGATCTGATCCGCCCCGGCCAGACGCAGACCCTGAATCACGTTCAGGCCAATGCCACCCAAGCCGAACACGATGGCCCGGCTGCCGATTTCGACCTTGGCGGTGTTGATCACAGCGCCGATGCCGGTGGTGACGCCGCAGCCGATATAGCAGATCTTGTCGAAAGGCGCGTCTTCACGCACTTTGGCCAGCGCGATCTCGGGCAGAACCGTGTGGTTCGAGAAGGTCGAGCAGCCCATGTAATGCAGGATCGGATCACCATCCAAAGTCGAGAATCGCGAGGTCCCGTCGGGCATCAAGCCTTTGCCTTGGGTTTCCCGGATCGCCTGGCACAGGTTGGTTTTGGGATGCAGACAGTATTCACACTCGCGACATTCAGGAGTGTAAAGAGGGATCACGTGGTCACCCGGCTTCAGGCTGGTGACGCCGGGGCCGACCTCAACCACGATGCCTGCGCCTTCATGGCCCAGAATGGCCGGAAACAGGCCCTCGGGGTCGGCACCCGACAGGGTGAATTCGTCTGTATGACAAATGCCGGTGGCCTTGATTTCCACCAGTACCTCGCCCGCCTTGGGGCCTTCGAGATTCACATCCATCACTTCCAAAGGTTTGCCCGCCTGAACGGCGACGGCGGCACGGGTGCGCATATCACTGTCTCCCTGTCTTCTTTGACCCGACCCTGCGTCAATTGCAGGGTGTTTTCAACTGTGCTTTCATGACAGACTTGCTAATTGTTTGATATTGCAGAAACGACATTGCCGGAATGAGGAACGCCAATGCACCGATTTATCCCGATTCTGATCCTTCTGGCCGCCTGCGCCGAGACCCCTGCCCCCGAAGAAGCACGCCTTGCGCCCGAGAACGCGCCGGTTGATCTGGCCTTTTGTCAGGGCGAAGCATTTGCCGACTCGGTAGGCCAGCCGGTTTCGTCCATTCAGGCCGATTTGCCGGAACGCACCCGCGTGTTGGGGCCCGATGACATTGCAACGCAGGATTACCGGATCGACAGGCTGAACGTCTTTGTAAACGGGGCCGGTGTTATTCAGCGCCTGACCTGCGGGTAAGCGTGGACTCGGGCGTTGATTCTCAGATAAGAACAAAGTGGGAACATTTTGATGTCTGCCGATGCCAAAACGCCGAATACTTTCACTGTGGTTTCCCCGTCTTGGGGCTGAACGGCTGATCCGCGCCGCGCGGGGGCTGCATGCCGGGCCGTTGGCTGTGGTCACTGAGCAGTCGAACATGCAGGTCATTACCTCATTGAATACTGAGGCGCAGGCCGCCGGGCTGCGTGTGGGCCAGCCCGTGCGCGATGCCCATGCCATGTGCGCCAGCCTGATCACACGGCACCGCAACGCCCCGGCCGAGACTGCGTTTCTAACCGCGCTGCGCCGCTGGGCGGGCAAGTTCAGCCCTTGGGTGGCCGAAGAAGCTCCGGATGGGCTGATCGTTGATCTGTCGGGTTGCGCGCATCTGTTTGGCGGGGAAGAGACGCTGCTGAGCGTGCTGGAAACCGACTGCGCTGATATGGGCCTCAGCGTACAAATGGGCATTGCCGACACGCTGGGCGCAGCCTGGGCTTTGGCACGCTATGCAGGTCAAGAGGCCACATCCGACCGCAATGGCGACGCCATCAGCCAAGAGGCCCGCGCCACCCGCGCCCGGGCAGGCAAGCGGCGACACTGGACCAAAGGCGGGGCTGCACCACAAGTGATGGCCCTGGGTGGTGGCGCGCGTATTGCAGCGCCGGGGCAATCCTATGGTGCGCTCAGCCCCCTGCCCATCGCGGCGCTGCGACTGGACGACCCGGTTGTGACGCAGTTGAACCGGCTGGGCCTGCGCCGGATCGGCGATCTACTGGGCCAGCCGCGCGCGTCGCTGGCGCGCCGCTTTGGGCGCGGGCTGGTGCTGCGGCTGGATCAGGCCATGGGCAGCGCACCCGAGCCGGTCTCGCCCGCGCGTCCGCCGCATCAGTTCGCGGTGCGCATGACGCTGCCCAATCCGATCGGTTTGATCGAGGATGTGATGGCTGCGGTTGATCGGGTGCTGCCCACGCTCTGCGCCAAGCTGGAGGAGAAAGGGCGCGGGGTGCGGACATTACGGCTTGAGGCGCACCGTGCTGATCAAGCCGCCGAGATCATCGAGGTCGGCCTGGCCCGCCCGACCTATGACAAACATCGTATTCGACCTTTGTTAGAGATGAAAATCGACAAGATCGATGCAGGCTATGGCATCGACATGCTGCGGCTTGAAGCGATCCAGACCGAGCCCATCCACGCCCGCACCATCGCCGGTCATGCCGAGGCACGCCGCGTGGCTCGTAACCGGCTTGAGGGCAATACAGCCGTGGATGACCTGATCGGCAAGCTGGGTGCGCGTGTTGGGCTGGAGGCGATCACAAGACGGCACCCGGCCGCCTCTCATATCCCCGAGAAAACGGCACAGACGCTGGCGGCTGCATGGTCGGAACCCGCGCGCGACTGGCCTGCACCGCCGCGCCCCCGGCCCTTGCAGATGTGGCAGCCCGAGCCGGTGATGGCACCGGAAACCCCAGATGTCCCAACCGCATTCCGCTGGCGCGGACGCGACTGGCAACTGGCTCAGGCCACCGGCCCGGAACGGATCGCACCGGAATGGTGGCTGGATGACCCCAACTGGCGCAGCGGCGTGCGCGATTACTGGGTGGTGGTGACGGAACAGGGCGAACGCCTATGGCTGTTCTACGGGCACGGAGGCACCATGTCTGCAGGCTGGTTCTGTCAGGGACAGTTTTGTTAGAGTCTATTTTCCGCGATAAACCAGCAGATCCGGCAGGTAGTCAATCAAACGAATAAACCACGAGAATGGTGCCGGGAAATCGGTACGGAACCGGCGGCGCGACATCGCTTTGACCACGCGCTCTGCCGCGTCCTCAGCTGTCATCAGCATCGGCATCTTGAAACTGTTCTTGTCGGTCAGGCGGGTCTTGATGAAGCCGGGATTGACAATGCGCACCGTCACACCGGTGCCCGCCAGATCATGCCGCATCGTTTCGGCCAGCGAAATCAGCGCCGCCTTGCTGGCCCCATATCCGATAGCGGCAGGCAAACCGTGATATCCGGCCAGCGACCCGATCAGAGTGATCTCTCCTTGACGCGCCTGAACAAAGCCCGGAACCGTTTCACCTAATACCCGCAACGCCCCCGAATAGTTCACATCGCTAATCCTGAGCGAAGCCTCGGTATCCCATTCGCCCGAGCGCATGGGCTCGTAAGCGCCTGCATTGTAAACCAGACCGTCGATCTGACCTGCCTCGGCCACGGCATTGCGTACAGAGTCTAAATCGGTCACATCACACGGAATCGCGCGTGCATTTGGAAGCTTGGAACAGATTTCATTCAAACGCGCGGCGTTGCGTGCAGACAATATCAGATGCGCGCCCTTACCGCTCAGTGCCTCGGCCAAGGCACGGCCCAAGCCTTCGCTTGCGCCGATGATCCAATAGGTTTTTCCGTCAAAGCTGCTCATACCCGCGCCGTTTCGTTGAAGTTACACTTTTTACGGCCCTGCACCCGCAGTGGATCATAGGGTGACGCAAGGAAGCGGGCGCTGAAACCCGAAGTCACAAGATAGTGCATCTGTTAAAAACTTCTATCCGGATTGATCCAGCACGGCATACCCTGCGTATCTCATTGTAAAATGTCACATAACGAGGCTGGAATGTTCGACGAAACCCGGGGTGTACGGAAGAAAATTGCGATTGTAGGTGCAGGCGTTTCGGGTCTCTCTGCCGCGTATTACCTTTCAGAAAACAACGACGTGACGGTGTATGAAGCCGAACCCAGGCTGGGTGGTCATGCCCGCACGGTGATGGCTGGCAAAAACGGCGACCAGCCGGTCGACACCGGCTTTATCGTTTTCAACTACGCAACCTACCCTTACCTGACGCAGCTTTTTGACGAGCTGAACGTACCCGTCACCAAAAGCGAAATGAGCTTTGGCGCGACCATCGACAATGGCCGCATCGAATACGGGTTGAACAATCTGCGCACGCTGACGGCGCAGAAACGCAATCTGGCGCGCCCTGCCTACTACAAGATGATTGCAGACATCATACGCTTCGGCAAAGAAGCGCCCGAGGCCGCCAAGGACGACGACACAACGATTGGTGAACTGGTCGATCAACTGCGTCTGGGTCACTGGTTCCGGCACAACTATCTGATGCCCATGTGCGGCGCGATCTGGTCCACGCCGGTTGAGTTCGTAGATCAGTTCCCGGCCCGTTCGCTTGTGCAGTTCTTCCGCAACCATGCGTTGCTGGCGAGTGGGCGTGCCAATCAGCATCAATGGTATACAGTCAGCGGCGGTAGCATCGAATACGTCCGCCGCATAGACGCCGCTCTGCGCGCACGTGGCTGCGACATCCGACTGGCCGCCCCGGTTCAACACGTTCATCGCGACGACATGGGCGTCAGCGTCACCAGCCAGGGGCATACGGATCAATTCGACGAGATCATCCTGGCGACCCACTCGGACCAGTCCCTCGCCATTTTGGGCGAAGGCGCAACCCCGGCCGAGGCCGCAGCTTTGGGCGCGATCCGCTATCAACCCAACACCGCCATACTGCACTGCGACCAACGCCAAATGCCCAAGCGGCGCGCGTGTTGGTCCAGTTGGACCTATCGCTCGCAAGCCGGAAATGTGGGCGTGACATATTGGATGAACAGGCTTCAGAACATCCCGGACAGCGATCCCCTGTTTGTGACGCTGAATGCTTCATCAGAAATTCCCGCGGACAAAATCTATGATCAGGTCGAATTTGCCCATCCGGTATTCGACAAAGCCGCCCTGAAGGCACAAGGGCAAATCCGCGAGATGCAGGGACAGAACCGAACTTGGTTTGCCGGTGCTTATAACCGGCACGGATTTCACGAAGACGGGATTGCCAGCGCGATGCATGTCGTTGCGCAAATTAATGGCACCCCGCAAACCATCGGAGCTGACAATGGCATTTCTGGGAAAGACCCGGCCATCCCCGTGGCCGCCGAATAAGGGAATTTTGCGTGCAGCGTTACTGACCGTGGCGCTACTGGCCCCATCAGCAGCGCTGGCGTCGCCCGTGAACGAAGAGTTGAAGGACGCGCAACTGCGTGGCTCAGCGACTTTTCGATATCTGGGTCTGCCGCTCTATGACGCCAAACTCTATACCCCCGGCGGCGCTCCGTTTAGTTGGAGCGAAGACATCGGCCTGCAACTGACCTACCGCAAGAACTTCAAGAAGAAAGCGCTGGTCAACTCGACCCTGGACGAGATGGACCGGATCGGACGCTCTGCCCCGGTACGCAACCAATTGGACCAGTGTTTCAAAGCCGTGACCAAGGGGGACAGCTTTCTCGCGGTGTCCAACGGGCCGGATAACGTAAGCTTCTGGCTGAACGGGCAAAAAACCTGCACTATGTCCTATCCGGGCATCAAGCGTAGTTTCATGTCCGTGTTTCTGGGGGACAACACGCGATCGGCGTCGTTCACGCAGAAACTGCAGGGGCGCTGATGCTTTATCCTCGGGTCAGCCTGTATGCGCTGATGCTCGCTGCGGCGGGCATCCCGCTTTATATCCACCTGCCGCGCTTTGCGGCGGTGAATTTAGGTATTGGCCTGGGTGTAATTGGAACTGTTCTTCTGGTGATCCGCCTTGTTGATTTGGTTCAGGACCCGTTGATTGGCTGGGCAATCGACAAGTGGCCAAAGGGCCAGCTTGTATTTGCCTCTCTAGCGGCGTTGGGGTTGGCGGTCGGTTTCCCTTTGCTCTTTAGCTTGCCGCAGGGTGTCAGTGTCGCCGCGCTGATCGCGGTTTTGATCCTGCTGTTCTCGGCTTACAGCCTGGGAACCATCCTTTTGTACGGGCGCAGCGCAACTTTGGCGAAACGTCCAGACCCGCAAGAACTGATGACCTTGGCCGCCTTTCGCGAAGGCGGGCAACTGACCGGCGTGGTCATCGCTGCCAGCGCTCCAGCGCTTTTGGTTGCATTTGGCGCGCAAGCCCAAGGCTATCCTGCTTTTGGAGTGTTTCTGGGGCTGCTGTCAGTTCTGACCCTGCTGCTGACTATTCCGATCTGGAGGCGCACGCCAATCACCGGCACCGGTCTGTCTTTTGCAGGGCTGGGTCAGGCCGGAGGGTTGCGCCTGCTGGCGCTTGCCCTGGTTAACAGCCTGCCCGTAGCCATCACCTCGACCCTGTTTTTGTTTTTTGTTGAAGATCGGTTGCAACTGCCGGGCAAAGCAGGCCCGCTGTTGATCCTGTTCTTCCTCAGCGCGGGCGCAAGCGTGCCGCTTTGGGCCAAACTCTCCAACCGGATTGGCCCGAAACAGACTCTGATAATTGCCATGCCCCTCTCAATCGCAGGGTTTATCGGTGCCGCCACCCTGAGCGCTGGGAATCTAACCGGGTTTGCCGTGATCTGCCTTGCCTCGGGCGCTGCCTTAGGTGCGGATATGGTCGTGCTGCCCGCTATGTTCTCGGTCGTCTTGACCCGGGCCGGGCTGAACGCCTCTGCGGCGTTTGGCATCTGGTCTTTCGCAGGCAAGCTTGGCCTCGCCCTGGCTGCCTTTTTCACCTTGCCACTGCTGGAACGCAGCGGCTTCACCCCCGGTCAAGCCAATTCTGCTGTCGCGCTAGAGACACTCAACCTTGCTTATGCGGTGCTGCCCTGCATCCTCAAGCTCGGCGCGTTTGGAATGGTCTTGACCCTGCCCACCGAGGTCACAAGCAAATGAACGCTATCGCCATCATCCTGCTGGTCCTTTTGATCGCAGTTTTCATCCGCGCCCGTCTGCTGAGCTTTCGCGCGCAATCTCCATCCGACTACTCGGGAACCGGACCTGCCTTTTCACTGAAAGAGCATCTGAACGGAGAAATCCTGTCCGAAGGGCTGATTTATGGCCCCAATGGGAAGATGTCGAACAGCTTTGTCGCGCGCATGGTCGGCGAATGGAGCGGAAATTCGGGCACGCTGTCGGAATACTTCACCTATTCCAACGGCAAACAGATGAACCGAAAGTGGTATCTGACACTGGGCACCGGCAACACGTTCACCGCAACGGCGGACGATATCGTCGGTGAGGGTCAGGGCGTCATCTCAGGCTCAACCGTCAAACTGACCTATCGGATCATCCTGCCCGAAGATGCGGGGGGGCACACTCTGGACGTCACAGACTGGATGTATCTCACGGAACACGGCGTCATCATGAACCGATCCGAGATGCGCAAGTTCGGCCTCAAGGTTGCTGAACTGGTCGCTACGATGCGCCCTGCTCCCGATTTGAAAACCACGCACGTGCCAGGTGCAAACGGGTATGATGCGACATCCGAAGGGAAACCACTGCAATGAGTGTTTTCCGTACCCTTCTCACCTTTCTTGCCATAGCAAGCCTTGCGCTTTTGGCGGCCTGTTCCAGCAAGCCGAAGGTGCCCAAGACCTTCTTGTCCGACCGGCAACTGAATCTCGAAGAGTTCTTCGAAGGCAAAACGGTGGCCTACGGTCAGTTTCAGGATATTCTGGGCAATATCCCCCGCAGATTTACGGTGGATATCGACGGGACATGGGATGGTGAAACCCTGACGCTAGTCGAAGATTTCGTTTATGACGATGGCGCCACCGAACAGCGTATCTGGACGCTGACGAAAACCGGTGAGGATACCTGGACCGGTACAGCCCCCGGCGTGTTGGGCACCGCCAGCGGGATTGAGCGCGGTGATACGTTCAACTGGAAGTACAAGATCGACCTGCCGATCAAGGACGGGACGATGCGCGTCAAATTCGACGATTGGATGTGGTTGTTGGATGATGATCGGCTTCTTAATCGCGCCTACGTCTCACGCTATGGCGTACGTCTGGGCGAAGTGATCCTCTTCTTCGAAAAGCGATAGCCGAAGCGGGATCAACCGGTCTTCCGGAATCAGTAGAAAATAAACTCGTCTACCGGGGCTTGCACTGTTCGATTTTTACTGCCGTTCCTGTTCATGCCTGACCCATCCGGAACGGTTCCGTCAGAAGGAACTGTGTTCTCCAAATTTAGACGCGCTCGTTCAATCTGGCCCCAAAGGAAAAACAGACCATCCCGTTTGCCCACCATACCTGCAGGCACACTCGCCCGCACAACACGTTTTTTCGCCTGTCGCATTTGCGCTCTCACTGCCCCCGGTGTTGACCACCTTTTTCAAAAACCTATCGGGTTTGTTAGTCAAAAGCAATTTTACATAGGCAAAATAGCGCCCGGCGGCCTCTCCGACGTGGTCCTGTTACGAAAGCACCATTTAAAGGACCATTTGTTTTTGTCCTTACATGGGCGCCCAACGTGGTCTACCGAAGGTTGGAGGCCTCACGCAGCGATGGACCGATGGCGCAAAACCGCATTAGTAATAGGTTCGTGGCTGTACGAAATTCGCGCACGACCCGCAAAGGCTTAACGATCGCGCCTGACCCGCTTTCAAGAGACTCAAATCACGCCCAAGTCGCACACGCAGCTTGGTGAGCCATACATATAGGCCCGGTCGTCTTCGCACCAAACCCGCTTACTGAACGCCTTAATTTTAAAAAAGTGGTGAGCCGTGCAGGATTCGAACCTGCGACCCACTGATTAAAAGTCAGTTGCTCTACCAACTGAGCTAACGGCCCACTCTTTTGCTGGATCTTCCTGATCCGTGGCGCTCTTTAAGACAAATCCCTGATCGGGTTCAAGTCCTTATTTTGCGCCTCGTTTCACCGATACATCTTATGTTTCCGGCGACCCGATAGGCGGCCTAATTAGGCAGGTGTCGCAGGGGGGTCAACCCCTTTTTTCACGATTCTGCGCAACAGGGTGGATTCATGTTCGGACCGGGGTTATATCGCCGCCATGCAACAGAGACTCGATACCGGTTTGCCCTTCATGAAGATGCACGGGCTGGGAAATGACTTTGTCATCGTGGATGCGCGCGGGTGCGATTCCCAGATTACACCGGCTCTCGCAAAGGGAATCGGCCATCGGCAGTTTGGGGTGGGTTTCGACCAATTGGCTGTAATCGAAAACGGCCAGGCGGACGCACATCTGGTCTTCTACAATTCCGATGGATCTACCTCGGCCGCATGTGGCAATGCAACACGCTGCATCGCGCGGTTTCTGATGGATGAGACCGGAAAGTCCGAACTGGCCCTGACAACCGAACGCGGTGCCCTCTTTGCAAAAGATGTCGGCAATGGTCTGACCTCGGTGAATATGGGACAGCCTCAACTGGACTGGCAGGACATACCGCTGGCGGAGGAGATGGACACGCTGGAGTTACCGATCGAAGGTGCGCCTACGGCAACCGGTATGGGCAATCCGCATTGCACTTTCTTTGTCGAAGACGCCGAGGCAATTCCGCTGAACGAGTTTGGCGCGCGTTACGAACACCATCCACTCTACCCAGAGCGCACCAACGTTCAAGTCGCACAAGTGACTGGCACGGACAGCATCCGTATGCGTGTTTGGGAGCGTGGTGTCGGGATCACATTGGCATCTGGCTCATCCTCCTGCGCGACGGCGGTTGCAGCCGCAAGACGCGGTCTCACGGGGCGCAAAGTTCAGATCGAGTTGGATGGCGGCACGATCTGGATCGACTGGCGCGAGGATGGAGTCTGGATGACCGGCCCGACAGCGCATGTCTTCTCGGGCACCATCACCCCTGAGTTCTTGGGGTCTTTGGGATGAACCCGCCCAAGTTCACCACTTTGGGCTGCCGCCTGAACGCCTATGAGACCGAGGCAATGAAAGAGCTGTCACAGCAGGCAGGTCTGACCGATGCTGTGGTGGTGAACACATGCGCGGTGACGGCTGAGGCCGTCCGCAAAGCCCGGCAAGAGATCCGCAAATTGCGGCGCGAAAACCCCAACGCCCGTCTGATCGTCACCGGATGCGCCGCCCAAACTGAACCCGAGACCTTTGCCCAAATGGAAGAGGTCGATGCGGTCATCGGCAATACCGAGAAAATGCAGCCCGCAACCTGGAAAGGCATGGCCGCCGATTTCATTGGCGAGACCGAGGCCGTTCAGGTTGATGACATCATGTCCGTGACCGAAACGGCGGGCCACCTGATCGACGGCTTTGGCACACGCTCACGCGCCTATGTGCAGGTTCAAAACGGCTGTGATCACCGCTGCACCTTCTGCATCATCCCCTATGGCCGCGGCAACTCTCGCAGCGTCCCTGCGGGCGTTGTTGTGGATCAGATCAAGCGGCTTGTGGACAAGGGCTACAACGAAGTGGTTCTGACTGGGGTCGATCTGACCTCGTGGGGGGCCGACCTGCCCGCAGAACCCAGGCTTGGCGATCTAGTGATGCGCATCCTCACACTGGTGCCAGACCTGCCGCGCCTTCGGATCAGTTCAATCGATTCGATCGAGGTCGACGAAAACCTGATGCAAGCCATCGCGACCGAGCCGCGCCTGATGCCACACCTGCACCTCTCGCTTCAGCACGGGGACGACCTGATTCTGAAACGGATGAAACGCCGCCACCTGCGCGACGACGCGATCCGATTTACCGAAGACGCCCGAAAGCTGCGCCCTGACATGACGTTTGGTGCCGATATTATCGCGGGGTTTCCTACGGAATCCGAAGAGCATTTCAAAAACTCGCTCAGGCTGGTCAAAGACTGCAATCTCACGTGGCTGCACGTCTTCCCATACTCCAAGCGTGACGGCACGCCTGCCGCACGAATCCCGCAGCAAATCAATGGAACGGTGATCAAAGACCGCGCGGCCCGACTGCGCGCGGCCGGGGATGCTCAGGTCTCAAAGCACCTATCGGAACAGATCGGCAAAACCCATCATATCCTGATGGAAAACCCCCATATGGGCCGGACCGAGCAATTCACCGAAGTGTCCTTCGCCACACCTCAGCCCGAAGGTCAGATCGTTACGGCTGCAATCACCGGACAGACTTCAAACCAACTCACTGTCTGATCCGCCCTTCATCTGGCCCAAAATACCTCGGGGATGAATTGGCCAAAGGCCAAGAAGGGGCTGGCCCCTTTTTAGCTAGTTCCCAAAGAAAACCCCCGCAACCGGGTGGGCGCGGGGGTTTCGATTTCTAATTCCGAAAAAGGATCAATCCTCTGGACGGAGCTTGCCCTTATGTGGTGCCCAGAGGCGCTTGTTCACCAGATACAGCAGGACTGACAGAATAGACAGGAAGATTACGCCAACAAAACCGGCGTTCTTGCGATCCATCAGCTTGGGCTCAGCCGCCCACATCAGGAAGGCCGCAACGTCTTCCGACATATGCTCGACCGAGTTCGAGTGACCATCAGCAAACTCGACCTGTTCGTCTGCCAGTGGCGGGCCCATCGAAATCCAGCCGCCCGGAAAAGCGGTGTTTTCGTACAGGATGGTGCCTGCCTCTTCCTTTTCCTTGCCGGTGTAGCCATCCAGCAGCGAGGCGATGTATTCCGCGCCACCCATGCCCTTGACCAGCTGGTTGATGCCCAACCCGTAAGGGCCGTGGAAGCCTGCACGCGCCTTGGCCATCAGGCTCAGGTCGGGTGCGCCGACGGCAGTATTGGCCGGGAAGTGATCGGTCGGGATCGCCGGGCGGAAGTCGTCCAATTCAGGATCGAAAACTTCAAAATTGTCCGCCGCATAGGTGATGACCTGCTCTTCGTTGTAACCCAGCGCTTCCAGATCACGCAGGGGAACATATTGCAGGCCGTGGCAGGCTGCGCAAACCTCGGTATAGATTTGCAGACCGCGTTGCAGCTGGTTTTGATCCCAGGTGCCAAACGGACCTTCGAACGAAAAGGCGAAATCTTCGATATGCTGATCGCCACCACCTGCCGCAAAAGATGCAGCAGGGGTCAGGGCCAGAGCAAACGCAGCGCCGATTGCAAGTTTCTTGAACATGGTATCCGGTCCCTCTTCTTACTCGGCCGGCGTGGCTTCGGCGTCAGCCTTGCCATAATGCGCGTTGAAGTCTTCTTCGATGGTCTCCGGTGGGGTCAGCGGTTTTTCGATAACACCCAGGATCGGCAAGATAACGAAGAAATAGGCGAACCAGTAGGCAGACGCGATCAGCGAGAAGGTCGCATAGGGCTCTTCCGCGGGCATCGCACCCAGCCACATCAGGGCAAAGAAGTCGATGATCAGCAGGTAGAACCACCATTTGAACATCGGACGGTATTTACCCGAACGCACGCTCGATGTGTCCAGCCAGGGCGCCAGCGCCATGGCCAGGATCGCACCAAACATCGCAATCACACCGAAGAACTTGGCGTCGATGATGCCACCGGTGATAAAGCTGGCGAACTGAACAACCCAGACCTCACCGGTGAAGGCACGCAGGATCGCGTAGAACGGTAGGAAATACCATTCCGGAACGATGTGCGCAGGTGTGACCAGCGGGTTGGCTTCGATGTAGTTGTCCGGGTGGCCCAGGTAGTTCGGCATAAAGCCGACGATTGCCCAGAACACGACCAGGATTACGGCCAGCGCAAACAGGTCCTTGATCACGAAGTAGGGCCAGAACGGCAATGTGTCTTTCTCGGCCTCGGCTTTTGAACCACGGCGCACTTCAACGCCCGTGGGGTTGTTGTTGCCGGTGGTGTGGAAAGCCCAGATATGCACGATGACCAGCGCCGCGATGATGAACGGCAGCAGGTAGTGCAGCGAGAAGAAGCGGTTCAGCGTGGCGTTGTCCACGGCGGGTCCGCCCAACAGCCAAGTCTGGATCGCTTCACCCACAAACGGGATCGCACCAAACAGGCCGGTAATCACTGTCGCGCCCCAGAAGGACATCTGGCCCCAAGGCAGAACGTAGCCCATGAACGCGGTACCCATCATCATCAGGTAGATGAGCATACCGATGATCCACGTGATTTCACGCGGGGCTTTGTACGAGCCGTAATACAGGCCGCGGAACATGTGAATGTAGACCGCAACAAAGAACAGCGATGCGCCGTTCATATGCAGATAACGGATGAAGTAGCCGCCATTCACGTTACGCATGATGTGCTCGACGCTGGCAAAGGCCAGATCGACATGCGGGGTGTAGTGCATCACCAGGATGATGCCGGTAACGATTTGCAGCGCCAGGCAGAACGCCAGGACGATGCCCCAGATCCACCACCAGTTCAGGTTCTTGGGGGTCGGGATCATCAGGGTGTCATACAGCAGGCCGACGATGGGAAGGCGGCTGTTCAGCCACTTTTCGCCGTCTGACTTCGGCTCGTAATGATCGTGGGGAATTCCGGACATAAACTGGGTCTCCCTTAGCCGAGTTTGATGGTTGTTGCGTCGACCCACTCTGCGGGTGGAACAGGCAGGTTCTCAGGAGCGGGGCCTTTGCGGATCCGGCCAGCAAGGTCGTAGTGCGAACCGTGGCAGGGGCAGAACCAACCGCCGAAATCGCCAGCGTCGCCCAAGGGGACACAGCCCAAGTGGGTGCAAACGCCCATCTGAACAATCCACGCGCCCTCTGCCTCGCCTTCGGGCGACGGCATAACACGGTTTGCATCAGTCGCGGGCGCATCCGCGTTCAGGTTGAAGTTCCGTGCCAACGGATCAGGCAGGCTGCCAATGGCTTCCTCATCCTGCTGCTGCGCTTCGGCAATCTCAGCACCAGTGCGGTGACGGATAAAGACGGGTTTTCCCAGCCACTTGACGGTCAGCTGTGTACCCGGCTCGACCCCGCTCACATCCGTGCGGATCGACGAAAGCGCCTGCACGTCTGCTGACGGGTTCATTTGGTTGATCAGGGGCCATACGGCTGCACCCGTCGCAACGACACCTGCGCCGCCAGCGACGTAATACAGGAAATCTCTGCGGGTGCCTTCGTGGTCTTCTGCGTGGGACACGAGGTTATCTCCGATTGTCTGGCGCCCGCGGACGGGCAAAAAGCTCGCGCACCGCGTGAAAGCGGCGTCTTAAACGCGCTTACTATCGGGGAGAATAGTGTTCGTCCAGCGTTCATAAACGCGCAATACGCCGCATGTGCCGCTTCATTTAGGGAACGAGGCCGTTTTTTTGGTGAATCTTGCGCTCAACTTTGTTGATCAGGTCGAATCAGGCTGCTTTGATTCGATTGCCAGCAGACACCAAAGACGACGCCCAGCAGGCGCGGGGCGTTCCAGCCATGTAACGCTGAATTGCGCCTTGAATGTTCACAATCCAACCGGCGGGAACGGGATTGTTTTCTGCAAAATCATATTCCCCAAATAGATGATTTAAATTGCAAATTGTGCAGGTTTACCCCGTTGCACTTTTTGCGCGAATACAGGACAGCGGGCAAAACGCGCGAACTCCTGTCAGGAGACCCCCTATGTCAAAAACCCTGTTGACCACAGCTTTACTTACACTGGCGCTGTCCACTCAGACCCTTGCCGCAGGTGACCCCGAAAAGGGAAAGGCGATCTATAACCGCTGCTCGTCATGCCACGCGATCATCAAAGACGGAAAAGTTCTGGTCAAAGGCGGAATCACCGGACCGAATCTTTATGGTGTCATCGGACGAGTCGCCGGGTCCGAGAACGATTACCGTTATGGCAGCGAGCGCCTACCCATCGGAATGTTCACCGACGACATGATCCGCGCCGGTGAAGAAGGTCTGGTCTGGACCGAAGAAAACATCGCCGCCTATTCCAAAGACCCCATCGGGTTCATCAAGGATTATCTCGACGATGACACCGCCCGCCCGAACATGAGCGTCAAGCTCAAGAAAGGTGCGGAAGATATCGCTGCTTATCTGGCGACGTTCAGCCAGTAACGCAGATGCGGCTGAGGATGCCTTAGCCCTGAGGGCGGGTGGCCACCATGCTGGGTCGCTCGCCAAACTCCGCAAACCACTTGGCAAGTGCGTCATTACCCTTGCGCCACCCCCGCGCGTCATGGCGCAGATCCAGATAACCCAGCGCACAGCCGACGGCGACCTGCCCCATATCCAACGGGCCGGACAAATGCGCCATCCACCGTTGGTTCAGTACAGCACAGGCCCGGTCAATCTTGACCCACTGCGATTCAATCCAGGCATCCCACTTTTTGTCGTCGGGACGCAGGCGGTCTTCGTAAGTCATCAAAAGGGCTGCATCCAGAATGCCGTCAGCAAGCGCTTCGAGTGTCAGAACATCCCAGCGACCTGCGCCCTCGGGATAAAGCTTTCCACCGGCACGGGCATCCAGAAACGCACAGATTACCCGACTGTCGAACAAGGTAGGCCCATCCGGGCGCTCCAGCGCCGGAACTTTTGTTAACGGTGCTTTGCTAACCAGTGGCTCAGCCGGTGAGATCGGTGTTCCGGCCACGGTCTCCAGCTCAACATCTTCAAGCTGTTCTGTTTCATGCAGCAATACCATGACTTTGCGTACATAAGGCGAGGTCAGACTGTGGTAGAGTTTCATCGGCGGGCTCCCTGTTTGAGCCGACCTTACAGAAGGCCTGCAAAAACAAAAGCCCACACTTTGCCGAGGGCTAGGCGTTGCGCATTAGCTCTTGCAGAAAATTCAATTCGGACCCGATCCCTGACGCAATCTGTTCAGACGCCCGCAAGCGCACATCATCAGGCTTGTTCTGGCTCAACTTCCATGTGCCCTGAACATCCTCGACCTGCATTCGACACGGCACGATCATCCGCATCATTTTGGTCAGAGCCTCATCTGACATCTTTCCTGTGGCCCATGGAGGTTTAGGTTGCAGGCGCTCTTCATAGAAGGCCGACTGCCGGTTCAACAGATCCAACAGCTCTTCCTGCGGGCGCAACTCCAGCTCCCCGGTCAGATGCACAGCCACGTAGTTCCAGGTTGGAACCTGATCCTCAACCTCATACCAATCCGGAGAGATATACCCATCCGGCCCCTGTACCGCGATCTTCGCCGCTTTCGGCTTTTCCAAGGCGCGCACGATGGGATTGGAGCGGACAAGATGCAGTTCAGCCACCCTGCCGTCGTCCGACAGAAGAATCGGCACATGGCTCAACAGCGGGGCACCATCTGTCGACAAGACCAATACACCGAATCCTCGGTCACGGGCGAACTCAATATGGCGCGCGCGCTCCTCGGCGCAAAAGGCGGGGTTCGGGTGCATGGTGATCCTCCTGCCAAATCTCTTGCAGACGAGGCCCAAGATATGCAAGGACCGTCTTGTTCTCAGGGCGGGGCGAAATTCCCCACCGGCGGTATGCGGGCGACGACCCGTAAGCCCGCGAGCGGCCCAAAAGTGTCCACGATCCGAAAAGTGGGAACCGGTTTTCGGACAAAGTGTAGAAGCGCCAGAGGGTGACAAGCAGATCTGGTGAGAAGCCAGAGCCGACGGTTACAGTCCGGATGAAAGAGAACGTGCAACACGCCGGCAATCGGTGTGCTTGTTCGTGATCGCCTTGGGTGACGTGTCTGTTACGAAAGGAGATCACGATGACACACACCCGCTATGCTTTTGTCAAAGCCAACTGGCATTCCGATATCGTCGACCGCGCACTTGACGGCTTCCTCGAACTCATCCCCGCCAAGCAGGTCGATGTCTTCGACGTCCCCGGCGCGTTCGAAATGCCCTTGTTGGCCCGCGACCTGGCCCAAACCGGCAACTACACCGTCGTAGCGTGCGCCGCCTTTGTTGTGGATGGCGGCATCTACCGCCACGACTTCGTCGCGCAGGCAGTGGTCGATGGCCTAATGCGAGCAGGAATGGATACCGGCGTTCCTGTCCTGTCTGTCTCGCTGACGCCGCACCAGTATCAAGAGACCGAGCACCACAACGCCATCTACCGCGACCACTTCGTGCAAAAGGGCCGCGAAGCCGCTCAAGCCGCGCTCGGCATCACCCAGATCCGCACAAAAATCGCAAGCGCAGCTTGATCGCTTCTTCTTGTCCCAAATACGGCAGGGGTGAATTGAGCCGCAGGCTCAAGAGGGGACGACGTCCCCTCCACCACCTCCAAAACGCAATTCCGCTTGAGGCCAGGACCCGCGCCCGCTAATCACGACCCGCAAAGGAGCACGCCCCATGTCGATGAACAGTTTTGGACACCTCTTCCGCGTCACCACCTGGGGCGAAAGCCATGGTCCCGCTTTGGGCGCTACGGTCGACGGCTGCCCTCCGGGTGTTCAAATCGACGAAGCCATGATCCAGCACTGGCTGGACAAGCGCAAACCGGGTCAGAACAAGTTCACCACGCAGCGGCGCGAACCGGACCAGGTAAAAATCCTCTCGGGAGTATTCGAAGGCCAGACCACCGGCACTCCGGTGCAATTGATGATCGAGAATACCGATCAGCGTTCAAAAGACTACGGCGATATCATGGACAAGTTCCGTCCGGGCCACGCCGATATCACCTATTGGCAGAAATACGGCATCCGCGACTATCGCGGAGGCGGGCGCAGCTCGGCGCGGGAAACCGCATCACGTGTCGCCGCCGGAGGGCTCGCGCGTGAGGCGATCAAACAGATCGCGCCGAATGTGCAGATCACAGGCTACATGACGCAAATTGGACCGCACAAAATCGACCGTGCAAATTTCGACTGGTCCCAGATCGAACAGAACCCGTTCTGGACACCCGATGCACAAGCTGCCGAGGACTGGGCCGCGTATCTGGACGATCTGCGCAAGTCCGGCAACTCGGTCGGCGCTGTGGTCGAGGTCGTCGCGCGCGGTGTTCCAGCAGGAATCGGAGCGCCCGTATACGGCAAATTAGATACTGATCTGGCCGCTGCGATGATGTCGATCAACGCCGTCAAAGGTGTAGAAATTGGCGAAGGCATGGCGGCCGCGGAACTGACCGGCGAAGCCAATGCGGATGAGATCTTCATGGGCCAGAACGGCCCGCAATACAGCTCGAATCACGCCGGTGGCATTCTGGGCGGTATCTCAACCGGACAGGACATTGTGGTACGCTTTGCCGTGAAGCCTACGTCATCGATCTTGACCACACGCAAAACGATCACCAAGTCGGGTGAAGAGACCGAGATCATCACCAAAGGCCGCCACGACCCCTGCGTCGGCATCCGCGCGGTTCCGGTTGGCGAAGCGATGATGGCCTGCGTGATCCTCGACCACCTGCTTCTGCATCGCGGTCAGATCGGAGAGAACCGTGGACGGATCGGCTGATCTGCGCACGCGCCTACGTGCGGTGGTCGCGCATCGCATGGAAACGGATCCAGCCCATGATCTGGCCCATCTGGATCGGGTCTGGACCAACGCTCAGGCCATCGCAGATGATCAAACCGATATGTCCGTGCTGCTGGCCGCAAGTTATCTGCATGATCTGGTAAATCTACCCAAGGATGATCCTGATCGGCATCTGGCATCTCGCAAATCCGCAGTGGAATCAGAGCCTATTCTGCAGGATTTGGGGTATAACTCGAACCAGATCCGAGCCATCCAGCATGCGATCGAAGCCCATAGCTTCTCGGCCGACATTACTCCGAAAACAGCCGAGGCGCGTGTCCTACGCGATGCAGATCGGCTTGATGCTTTGGGTGCCATTGGTATTGCGCGCAACTTTTCTGTTTCCGGAGCACTGGGGCGTACTCTTTATGACGCGGCAGATCCCTTTGCCCAAAACCGGCCATTGGACGACCTGCATTTCTCGCTCGACCATTGGAAAGTCAAACTGCTGGGGCTGCCGGGCGACATGCTGACCCAGACCGGCAGACAGATTGCGGAACAACGCACCACGCGTATGATCCGCTTTCTTGAAGAATTCGGCGAGGAAATCGGCAATTCTCTGCCTCAATCCTGGGTGAATGACTAAACCCACCCGTTGATCTTTGTCCTCCAAAGGCGCAGGTTCGCGCCGATGACAAAACCCTTAACATCGCATCGACCTATGCTGGCAGTGACGCTGAAACTGGGCGCGCTGTTCCTGTTCACGTCGATGTCCGCCTTGGTCAAAGCTTTATCGGATGAATTCCCGCCGGGCCAATTGGTTTTCTTCCGGTCCCTGTTCGCGATTCCCGTCATCATTCTTTGGCTCATCGCGCGCGGGGAATTATCCAAGGGCTTTGTGGTCAAAAAACCCATGGGCCATTTCTGGCGCGGCGTCCTGGGCACCAGCGCCATGGGGCTTACCTTTACCGGCCTTAGCTTGCTGCCCCTGCCCGAGGTGACGGCAATTGGCTACGCCACACCGATCTTCACCCTGATTCTGGCCGCCGTGATGCTGGGCGAACGCATTCGTCTGATCCGTATCGGCGCGGTGGCTCTTGGTCTGTTGGGGGTCCTGATCATGATTTGGCCACGCTTGGGCAGCACCCAGATGGAGGTCGCCGCAACCATCGGCGCTCTGTGCGTTTTGGGGGCCACCATCGCGCGCGCCTTTGTGCAGATTCATATCCGGCAGCTTGTCAAAGTCGATCACCCGGCTGCGATCGTCTTCTATTTCTCGATGACCGCAACCTTACTGTCGGCGCTGACCGCGTCCTGGGGATGGACGATGCCGACGTGGAATCAGGCTCTAATACTGATCATGATGGGCCTGATCGGCGGGGTTGCGCAGATATTGGTGACGTCTTCTTATCGCTTTGGTCAGGCTTCGATGCTTGCACCTTATGATTACGCGACCATGCTGTTTGCGATTGTGATTGGCTATGTCTGGTTCGACGAACTGCCAACGCTTGCAATCCTGATTGGGGCCGCTTTGGTCATCGCAGGCAATGTTGTTGTGATCTGGCGCGAACACCAGTTGGGGCTCGAGCGTGGCAAAGCCCGGTCAGTCACAGACCCCAAAGCGTGACTTTACCTTTTGTAATCTTCCCCTAGGTTGGGCCGGACAATCAAAGAGGTTCCCCCATGAGCGACGCGCAGGATCACAAGGAAAAGATGCAGCAGGTGCAAGCCAAGCACCGCAAGAAAGTGTCCGAGGCGGTGGACCCCGGTCGCGGTCTGGTTCTAATCAACACCGGCAAGGGCAAAGGCAAGTCATCCGCCGCTTTTGGCGTGGTTATCCGCGCGCTGGGCTGGGGCCAGAAAGTCGCCGTGGTTCAGTTCATCAAGGGCAAGTGGAAAACAGGCGAGCGCCGTTTTTTTGAAGAACGTGATCTGGTGACATGGCACACGATGGGCGAAGGTTTCACCTGGGACACGCAGGATCGCGAACGCGACATCGCTGCCGCAAACGCCGCCTTCGACAAGGCGCGCGCCCTGATGTCCAGCGGCGAGTACGATCTGGTCGTGCTGGACGAGATCAACATCGCGCTGCGGTACGAGTATCTGTCTGTTGAGCAGGTCATCGACGGCCTGAACGCGCGTTCGGACAAGACCAGCGTGTTCCTGACCGGCCGCGACGCGCCCCAAGCGCTGCGTGATTACGCCGACTTGGTTACTGAGATGACTGAGGAAAAGCACCCGTTCCAAGCGGGGATCAAGGCGCAGCGCGGCGTGGATTTTTGACAATTGGCTGACGTAGGCCTCACGGCCTACGTCACTCAGCCAAAACGGCTCAGGGTCGCTTCAACAATCTCTCGAAGCGAGGCGCGTGGGGTAAGATCGTCAGGTTTTGATCTTACAGGCGGCATCGCTTCGGTTTGTTTGCGGCGCGGCTTTTGGCAATCGACATAGGCGCAATAGTCACTGTCGCAACAGGTGCATCCACACACAGCCAGCGCGTCATGGCGTGCCATAATTTCATCTAGCGACTCGCTCATTTCGGCCTCGTTCTGTTTAGACAGGTTCGTTTCCGGAGCGGCGGCAAGCTATCACCAAAGTCATGCCAAACCTGCAAACCGCCCCGAAACCATGAGCTTGATGGTACAACATCTGGCGTTGCGAATAATCTGACTATTTAAGTCGGGATTTTCAAGCCCTAAAACACCCCGAGGATTGCTCGGGGTGCAAACACGTCGTTACAAGAAATCAGAGCGCGCGATCCTGCGGGTCCAACGTAACCGACCAGAGTTCGGTATCTGCCCGATCCATCAGCCGAACCGTCATCTGTTCGGTCACTCCGTCAATGTCCACCAGACCAAAGAACTGCAGCCCTTCACTTGGAGGCAAGTTCACCCCTTGCCCCTCGGCGGGTGCTTTGACGAACTTGACCTCAGGACCAAAGGTCCCATCCAACGCGTTTGGACCAAATGTCCCTGCGTGCAGCGGACCCGAAACAAACTCCCAAAACGGTTCAAAATCCTGGAATTGTGCTTTGTTAGGGTCGTAGTAGTGCGCGGCAGTGTAGTGGACATCTGCTGTGAACCAGACCGTGTTGGTGATGCCAGCCGTTTTGATGAAACGCAGCAGATCCGCGATCTCCAACTCGCGCCCCTTGGCCGGCCCGCTGTCGCCGTTCGAAATTGCCTCTGCTCCGGCCTGTTCCTTCCAGTTGTCCCAGACGATCAATCCGATCGGCATGTCCGAGGCAATCACTTTCCAGGTCGCTTGAGATCCTGCCAGCTCTTGCTTGAGCCATGCCAGTTGTTCCGCGCCCAGAATGCGGGATTGATCCGTGATTTCATCCTCCATCGACGGGCCGTTCGGTCCACGATAACTGCGCAGGTCCAGGAAGAAGACGTCCAGCATCGGACCATAGGAAATCTTGCGATACACACGCCCTGGCTCTGCCGGCGTAATGCGCAACGGTGTCATCTCATGGAAAGCACGCCCGGCGCGTGACTGAAGAACATGCACCGACTTCTCGGTATACCGGTCGTCTGAAATCAGGTCTTTTGCGTCGGACCAGTTGTTCACAACCTCATGGTCATCCCACTGGAAAAAGGTGGGACAAACGGCGTTCATGGCCCGCACATGCTCGTCCATCATGTTGTATTTCCACTGGGCGCGGAATTCATCCAGCGTTTCGGCCACCTTGCGTTTCTCGTCGATCAGGGTTGTGTTCTTCCAGATCAGCTGGCCGTCTTTCTCGACCTCATCCTGCATAGGACCGTCGGCATAGACGGTGTCACCGGAATGTATGAAGAAGTCCGGCTTGTGCTGCGCCATGGTCGCGTAGGTGCGCATACCTTCGTCATCAATACCCCATCCCTGACCGGCCGTATCACCTGACCAGGCAAACCGAATGTTACGACGCGAGGTCGGTGCGGTGCGAAATTGCCCAGTAATAGGCTCTGATACGGTGTGGATGTCACTCAGATCAGCGGCGACGAATCGGTAGAAGATGTCTTGATCCGATGGCAGCCCCTCGACCAGACATTTCACTGCAAAATCGCTGTTGGGGATGGCATCCATCGGCGGGAGTGTGCGGGCGTCTGCGAAGCTTTCTGTGGTCGATACTTCCATCATCACGCGAGAGGGACGATCCGTGCGCGTCCAGATTATGCCCGATGTCGTATCGACGTCACCGGACTGAACGCCATGTGTGAACACGGGGCGCGATCCGGCGCGGCTGATGGCTGGCATGGCCAGCGAAGCGGCAAAGGCAGTGCTGCCTGCCAGAAACGAACGACGGTTTGGGCGTAAGATCTTGGTCATAGTGAGGCTCTCCTGTCTGGTGATCGATTCTCCGACCACGCGATTGGTGCGCCGATATGAGCCGCCAGTTTGTAAACCCCGCGGCTCAGTTTCTTGACAGTATCATGATGATACCATGACAGATGTGGATAACGCCGTCAGGCTGCGACTTCCTGCTCGGGCGCGCTGAGCGAGATGACCAGCACCACAGCCGCGCCATTCAGCCAGTAGAACGCCGCATCCAACCCCGAGAACCCCAGAATGCTGGGTGCAAACAGAAAGGTGATGCCGTCCAACAAGTCTACGGCCAGGTGAACCTTGTAGGGCAAAACCCGCCAGATCCCCAGATGGTGATCGGTCAGAACCGTCAGAACAAAGGCGGCCACCCCGGTCGCAACAGACAACCACAGGGCCAGCGGATTGGAATGACCCAGCCCCAGAAGGAACGGCAAGGTCATCAGGGCAACGGCGACCGGGTAATCCAGATAGGCGTGGACAGAGCGGGTTACAAAACGCAGGGACATAAGGTTTTCCTTTCCTCAACCAGTGATGAAAGGAAGTTAATCTGGTGATCCCGGACGCTGAATTCCTGAGCGTTTACGATATAATGCAGATCGTTCAAAATTAGCGGAGTATCAGTGCATCGCCCTGTACGCAGCCGGTGACAGGCCAACCTGTTTTTTGAATACACGCGAGAACGCGGCTTCCGAGGCGTATCCGACTTCGGCTGCCGCGTCCGCCACGTTCCAGCGCGCCTCGGTCAGACCATGGCAGGCGATCTGCATCCTCCAGTCTGTGAGGTATTGCATCGGCGTCGTTCCCATTTTCTCGGCAAAAAGCTGAGCAAAGGCAGTGCGAGACATACCGGCCTCTCGCGCCAAAGATGCGACGCTCCAATCCTCAGCCGGGGCTTGATGGAACGCGGTCAGCGCCCGCGAAATGCGCAAATCGGCAAACCCGGCCAAAGCCGAATCCTGCGGACTCTGGCGTTCCAGATAGGCCCGGATTGCCTGCGCGAACAGAACTTCGGACAATTTCATCGCGATCAGGTCGCCGCCAATTTTCGCGCCAGAAACCTCGGAACCAATCATACGCAGAGTCGATTCCATCCAGGCCCCGGCTTCTTCGCCGTAGTTTTCGATAAGGATGTAGGGCGGCAGACGGTCGATCAGCATGTGCCCAGTGCCCTTCCGCCCGGCAGGACCTGTGAAAGAAAAGTGACCGCAGATCAGCTGCGTATCTCGGTCTTCGTCAGAGCCACCGTATACCAGCACACCGTCGCCTGTGTAGCCAGCCACCTCAAGCACCTCTTCCAAAGGCAACGCATCCAAAGGCTTGACCTCGGCACAGAGCAACGCGTGCGGCGCACCGTGGGGAATCAGGATCAAGTCACCCTGTCGCAGCCTCAGTGTCTCGCCAGTCGTTGAGACATGCACCTTAAGCTCACCACGCTGCACAAAATGAAACCGCGCGACGTTTTCATAGCCCGGCACCTGAATGCCGAAGGGCGGTGTGAACGATGTGCGAAAGTAGAATGTGCCACGCAGGGACAGGCGCGTGAGAATATCGCTGAGAAGATCTAACATGCGCCAAAAATACGCTTTCCATACAAGCCGTCCAGATTGCTGGACGCATTGCATGGATATTTGCACTTTCTGCAATGAAAAACCCCCGCCGGAGCGGGGGGCTGAAGCTTACGAGCGGACCAGCTTTTCGTAGTCTTCCGCAATCTCGCGGGTCAGGTCGCCCACCTCGAATGTGTACTCCCCAATCTGCCCGACCGGAGTAACCTCAGCTGCGGTACCGGTCAGCCAGCATTGTTCGAAATCGGCCATTTCCTCGGGCTTAATACGGCGCTCATGCACGGTGATGCCTTTGTCTTTCAACATCTGGATCACCGTCTGGCGCGTGATGCCGTTCAAAAAGCAATCGGCCAGCGGCGTGTGAACCTCTCCATCTTTGACGAAAAAGACATTCGCGCCGGTCGCTTCAGCCACATATCCACGCCAGTCCATGAACAAGGCATCCGAGCAGCCTTTGGCTTCGGCTTTGTGTTTCGAGATGGTGCAGATCATGTAAAGGCCTGCGGCCTTGGCGTGAACCGGGATGGTTTCAGGGCTGGGGCGTTTCCATTCGGCAATGTCCAGCTTAGCGCCCTGCATTTTCGCGTCGCCGTAATAAGCACCCCAGGGCCAGACCGCGACGGCCATGCGCACCGGATTCTTGGCGGACGCCACGCCCATATCTTCGCCCGAGCCGCGCCAGACCAGAGCACGCACATAGGCGTCTTGCAGGCCGCTGGCTTTCAGCGCCTCTTCCTTCGCAGCTTCAATTTCGTCGACCGAATAGGGCATCGGCATATCCAGCGCCTCGGCCGATGCGATCAGTCGCTCGGAGTGCTCCCGGCTTTTGAAGATCTTGCCGTTATATGCGCGCTCGCCTTCAAACACGGACGAGGCATAGTGCATGGCGTGGGTCAGAATATGGACATTGGCCTCACGCCAGGGCACCAGCTTGCCATCCATCCAAATGGTACCATCACGATCATCATACCCCGCCATGCGAAACCTCCTGAACCGGGTGAATTTTCGATTATTGCGCCAATTAAGTCCGATACGAACATATTATTGCGCAAAAACTGCGATTCGATACCGCTCTACCCTTGGAATGTCAATAACGCTGACATAAACTCGGCCCCGAGTAACGAATGAGGCGCACCATGTCCGACATCCGCCCGGCCCCGCGTTATGGGGGCGAAAGCCTGTTGTTTTTGACCGATGAGCAATTACGGCAGGGGATTGAGGCCATGTTTTTCGCCTATCGCGGCTTTACTGCGGACCCTGATCGCATCCTAACCGAAATGGCATATGGCCGCGCCCACCATCGGGCAATCCATTTCATCAACCGTGCACCTGGGACTACGGTCAACAACTTGTTAGCGATCCTTGGTGTCACAAAACAGTCTCTAAACAGGGTTTTACGAACCTTGATCGAGGATGGGCTGGTGGAAAGCCGTGTCGGCACGGTGGACAAACGCGAACGCCACCTATTTCTGACTGAGAAGGGGCAAGCTCTGGAGACGACGTTGTCAGATGCGCAACGCTCCAGGATGCGCGCCGCTTACAAGGATGCCGGTCCCGAAGCTGTGGCCGGATTTCGCAAAGTGCTTGAAGCAATGATGGATGCTGATATGCGTCATGCCTATACGAAACTTCGGGATACGACCTCATGAGCGATATGGACGCCCATCTGCTGATTGTTGACGATGACGAACGCATTCGCGATCTGCTCAAGAAATTCCTGATGCGAAACGGGTTCTTGGTCACTGCAGCTCGGGATGCTGCCCATGCGCGGCGGGTCTTGTCAGGGCTGGATTTCGACATGATTGTCATGGATGTCATGATGCCGGGCGAAGATGGTGTCAGTCTGACAAAATCGCTGCGTGAGACGCACAGCACTCCCATCCTGCTTCTAACCGCCAAAGGGGAAACCGAACACCGGATTGCAGGGCTTGAGGCCGGGGCAGATGACTATCTGGCGAAACCCTTCGAGCCAAAAGAGCTGCTGCTGCGGATCAACGCAATTCTACGCAGGATGCCGGAAACGCCAGCCGAGGAAACAGCCGCGAAGATCCTGTACCTCGGCCCGATCCGATATGACATCGAGCGGGGAGAGATGTGGCAGGGCGAAGATCCCGTGCGCCTGACCGCAACGGAAAGCCAGTTGATGAAGATCTTCTCGGCCCAGCCCGGCGAACCGATCAGCCGCGCAAAACTGGTAGAGGATCTTGGGCGCGACAAAGGCCAAGCGCAGGAACGTGCAGTGGACGTGCAGATCACGCGCCTGCGGCGCAAGATCGAGCAAGACCCGAAACAGCCCAGATATCTGCAAACCGTCCGCGGCGCAGGCTATATGCTGGCACCGGATTAAGCGTGCCGCTGCGCGGCGGTTTTGTGCCTTCGGCGAAGGTATTTGTAGCCAGATGAACAGGGGATCCCGATGACAACTGCCCTTTTGACCCATGCTGATTGCCTGGGCCATATCACGCCTGAGGGTCACCCCGAACGGGTGGCGCGGTTGGAGCATGTTCTGAACGCCCTGGAAGGGTTGGAACTGAAACGGATGACCGCTCCGTTGGCGGCTGATGACGATCTGCTTCGGGTGCATCCGGAAGGTTACATTCGCGATATTCGATCCACGCGCCCGTCAGATGGGTTTGCGCAGATTGACGGGGATACGTTCATGTCGCCGGGCTCGGTGGACGCAGCCTATCGAGCCGCAGGCGCAGTGGTGCGAGCGGTCGATCTGGTACTGAGCGGAGACGTAACGAATGCGTTCTGCGCCATTCGCCCGCCGGGGCATCATGCGGAAACAGACACTGCAATGGGGTTTTGCCTGTTTGGCAATGCGGCCTTGGCGGCGAAACATGCGCTGGACCATCACGGGCTTAGCCGCGTTGCCGTTGTTGATTTTGACGTTCATCACGGCAATGGAACACAGGATTTGCTGTGGGACGAAGCGCGTGCCCTGGTGATCACCAGCCAGCAGATGCCCCTTTGGCCCGGTTCGGGACGCCCGGATGAGACAGGGGTTCACGACACGGTTCTTAATATCCCGCTGGCTCCGGGCAGCGGTGGGGCTGACATGCGCGCAGCGTACGAGTCCCAGGCGTTGCCGCGCCTGCGGGCGTTCAACCCCGATCTGATCATCATTTCCGCCGGGTTTGACGCCCATCAGGACGACCCGCTGGCCAATCTGAACTGGTCCACTGGCGACTTTGCCTGGATCACAGCCGAGCTGTGCAAAATCGCCGATGAGGTTTGTGACGGTCGTATCGTCTCGACTCTGGAAGGCGGGTATGATCTGAACGCATTGGCCGCGGCCACACGCGCCCATGTGGAAGAATTGATGAAGGCAGCACCATGACCGATACCCCAGTTGAGCAGATGACATTCGAGCAGGCCATGAAAGAGCTTGAAGCCGTTGTGGGCCAGCTTGAACGCGGCGACGTGGCATTGGATCAATCGATCGCGCTGTATGAACGCGGTGCGGCCCTGAAGAAACGGTGCGAGGACGAGTTGAAGCGGGCTGAAGAGAAAGTGGCCGCGATCACTCTGGATGCCACAGGGCAACCCACCGGGACCACATCTGTCGACGGTCAGTAAATGTTTCGCGAAAGACTGGCGCAGGATGCAGCGCGCATTCAGGCGCATTTTGACCTGGTTCTAGGCGCACTGGACGATGTCGACGTAACGCGGGCCATGGCCTATGCCACGCAAGGTGGTAAACGGTTGCGCGGGTTTTTGGTGCGGGAAAGCGCGCGCTTGCATGACGTGGATGAGGCCCGCTCGATCTGGCCCGCAACGGGGATCGAAGCGCTGCACGCTTATTCTTTGGTCCATGATGACCTGCCCTGCATGGATGATGATGATTTGCGCCGAGGGCGGCCCACTGTTCATGTGAAATGGAACGAAGGGACCGGGGTGTTGGCCGGTGATGCGTTGCAGACCTTAGCATTTGAACTGTGCACTCGGCCCGAAGTTGGCGATGCCCAAACGCGTGCAGAATTGGCTCTGACTCTGGCCCAAGCCAGCGGGGCGCAAGGCATGGTTCTGGGTCAGGCGCTGGATATCGCAGCCGAAACAGCGGCCACGCCTTTGACACTGGAACAAATCACCCGGTTGCAGGCGGGCAAGACAGGTGCGTTGATCGAATGGTCTGCTTGTGCGGGTGCGCGGCTGGCGCAAGCCGGTCCGACCCCTCTGCGCGATTATGCGCAGGCTCTTGGGCTTGCCTTTCAAATTGCTGATGACATCTTGGATGTAGAAGGCGATGTGGAAAAGGCAGGAAAACGGCTGCAGAAAGACGCAGATGCGGGCAAGGCAACCTTTGTTTCGCTTTTGGGTCTTGAGGCGGCCAAAACCCGCGCGACAGATCTGGTTGAAACGGCCTGTGCTGCGTTGGACGGGTACGGTGCGTCAGCAGAAACCTTGAAGGACGCCGCCCGCTTCGTTATTGCCCGGGACAGCTAAGCCAGGAATTCCAATGTCTGACCGCCCGAACACGCCCCTGCTGGACCTTGTGAACCGCCCTGCGGATCTCAAGCAGTTCTCGGACGCGCAGCTGCATCAGGTGGCGCAGGAATTGCGAGCCGAGACAATCTCGGCCGTGTCCGTCACCGGCGGGCATCTGGGCGCAGGTCTGGGTGTGGTCGAGCTGACCACGGCGCTGCATGCCGTGTTTGACACGCCACGCGACAAGATCATCTGGGACGTGGGTCATCAGTGCTATCCGCACAAGATCCTGACCGAGCGGCGCGATCGTATTCGCACATTGCGGATGAAGGATGGTTTGAGTGGTTTTACGAAACGCAGCGAAAGCCCCTATGATCCGTTCGGTGCGGCACATTCCAGCACCTCGATCAGTGCAGCACTTGGTTTTGCCGTGGCGCGCGATCTGGGTGGTGTCACACCCGAGGGTTTGGGCGATGCGATTGCTGTGATCGGCGATGGCTCAATGTCTGCAGGCATGGCATTTGAAGCGATGAACAATGCGGGCCATCTGGGCAAGCGATTGATCGTCATTCTGAACGACAACGAGATGAGCATTGCGCCACCGGTGGGCGCCTTGTCCAACTATCTGTCCCGTATCTATGCGGAAGAGCCGTTCCACGATCTGAAAGCCGCCGCAAAAGGCGCGGTTTCGCTGCTGCCCGAGCCCTTCCGCGAAGGGGCCAAACGCGCCAAGGAAATGCTGAAAGGTATGGCCGTCGGCGGCACGCTGTTCGAAGAGCTTGGTTTTTCTTACCTAGGCCCCATAGACGGACATGATCTGGACCAGTTGCTGCCGGTGTTGCGGACCGTCAAGGCACGAGCGACCGGCCCGATCCTGATTCACGTTCTGACCAAGAAGGGCAAAGGCTATGCACCCGCAGAGCAAGCCCGAGACAAAGGACACGCAACAGCCAAGTTCGACGTCGTGACAGGCGAACAGAAGAAAGCACCTTCCAACGCGCCTTCTTACACCTCGGTCTTTGGCAAAACGCTGGTCGACGAAGCCGCGCGAGACGACAAGATCGTTGCCGTGACCGCCGCCATGCCGGACGGTACCGGCCTAAACCTGTTTGCCGAACGCTACCCGTCGCGCTGTTTCGATGTTGCGATCGCCGAGCAGCACGGGGTGACATTTTCTGCCGCGCTTGCTGCGGGCGGGATGAAGCCATTCTGCGCCATTTATTCGACCTTTTTGCAACGTGGCTATGATCAGGTCGTTCACGACGTGGCTATCCAGCGTTTGCCCGTGCGATTTGCCATTGACCGCGCAGGTTTGGTGGGTGCCGATGGTGCCACCCACGCCGGATCATTCGACATTGCGTATTTGGCCAACCTGCCAGGCATGGTTGTCATGGCCGCCGCAGACGAAGCTGAACTGATGCACATGGTGGCAACCGCTGTTGCGCATGACGAAGGGCCTATTGCATTCCGCTACCCGCGTGGTGAAGGCGTTGGCGTCGACTTGCCGGAACGCGGTGAGGTGCTTGAGATCGGCAAAGGCCGCGTGATCCAGAAGGGCGCGCGCGTGGCACTACTTTCGTTCGGTACCCGATTGTCTGAGGTGCAGAAAGCCGCCGAATCCCTTGCGGGCAAAGGCATCAATCCAACCATTGCCGACGCCCGCTTTGCCAAACCTTTGGACCGCGACCTGATCCTGGACCTGGCAGCAAACCACGAGGCTCTGATCACCATCGAAGAAGGCGCGATTGGCGGTTTTGGCAGCCATGTCGCACAGTTTTTGGCCGAGGAAGGCGTTTTTGATCAAGGGCTGAAATACCGTTCGATGGTCTTGCCCGATACGTTCATCGATCAGGCCAGCCCAACGGACATGTATGCCGTGGCCGGCATGAACGCCGAACAGATCGAAGCCAAAGTTTTGGACGTTCTGGGCGTTGCATCAATAGGGGAAAAGCGCGCCTGAGCTGCGCGCATCGGTCTGGTGACTTCCTCCGGCGCACTTGGGATGCCTGTGATGAGGATTTTGTTCGCTTTAAATGTTCTTAGTGGAAGGAGTATGGGCGTTCCCGTTTCGGCAGCCGAAATTGCTTTGCTGCACAAAAACAAACCTAAGCCGTACCATATCGGATACAGGCGCTAGAAAAGCAGCTTTATCCTCTTCGTTGTCAGTACAAAAAATGTGTGCCGCCGTTCGACTATCGCAGACGCCTTACCGTTAAATCACACCTCGTCCGGCGGCACCGCCCGCTGGTAAAGATGCCACGTGGTGTGACTAAGGATCGGTAGAGTAAAGATCAGGCCCAAAAATGCGGGAACCAGCGATATCAGCATGGTAAACGAGATGATTGCCGCCCAAGTGAGCATGACCACAGGGCTTTCCCTGACAACGTGGACAGAGGTGAGCATCGCGGAAACGAAATTGGTTTCCCGGTCCAGCAACATAGGCATGGCGACAACGGTTACTGTGAACAGGGCTGCTGACAGAAAAGCGCCGACGCACGTGCCAATAGCCAGGAACGTCCAGCCTTGGGGCGTAAATAGCACGGTGTTCAAGAACCCGTCGAAATCGGAAAAGGATGCATTCTGCAGGATGATCGCCAGCCAAAGCCGCACCTGATAAACCCACACCCAGAAAATGAACAAGGTCACAAAGGCCATCCAGCCCATTTCCCGCTTGCGTTGGTTGGCCATGACGGTGAGGATCTCGGACCACCCAAAACTCTCCCCTTTTTGCAAGCGACGCGACATTTCATAAAGCCCGGCGGCGGCAAAAGGCGCGACCAGCGGAAATCCTACAATTGCAGGAATGATCATCCAGATCTTGCCGAGCCAAACCAAGGCCCAAACCAACAGTATTCCGAAAACCGCATAGAACAGGCCGAAAAAACCGCTCATGACGGGGCGCGCCAGAAAATCGGAAAACCCAGCCTTTAGTGCGGCGGTGATATCATCCGCTGTCACTTTGTTGACCTCGGGCACGGCCTGTTGTGGCGGTGTCAGGTTGTCTGGTGGTGTGGAACCTGCGGTCTTGGATGTCATGACAAACTCCTCCCAAAGCATGGCGCCGCGCTGATCCGTTGACCGACAAACCCGACGGTGAACAGATACTCTTCCTGCGGAAGCAAGCATGCCTCAGGCAAGGCATTGGGGCAAGGTCGGGATAGCGGTCGTTCGTTGCAACTTGCTGGAACGTCTGCACTGCGGGACAGAGCCGCCATTGGCCCACTTTCACCGTAGGACCGGACACAGCCCGAAGCGGACATTCACAACTGAGCTTTGCAAATTCCGAGATGCGGGACTAAGCAGCTGTTCGCACTCAAGCACCTAATTACGACATTTAGCCTCTTTGCAGCCATTGAATCGATGCCCAGCATCCGGAGCAATGGCGTCAACCGGACATTCTTTGCAGACGCAAATTGGAGAGCCTTCCAATTGCTAAGCGATCATTCGGCTCCAACGCGGTGCTGTTTGTCGGTTTTACCCCAAAACCCATTTGGCCTAAGCGTTGTCGCCAAAAACCTGAAAACCGCAAAAATTGAACTTTCCTCACAGCTCATAAGGCGATGTAGTGCTCACCACACCAGATCATGTTTGGCTGGTTGAAAGACTGAAGACGCGTTGCCACCTGCTACGACAAAAACCTTAAGGGCTTCCTTTCTGCCATAGCAGTCCAGCAACCGATTTTTGTTTGCTACGAGGCCTAAGACCACCCTAAAATTTCTACCCCAAACCCATCGCAACCAAGGGCAATAACACACCCGACATGGCTATCGATACACCCATCGGATAGCTGGCTTTTGGTCGCATTGCGAGCCAGCGGCATTCCGGAAATCCAATTATCGAGCGGGTTGTGATCACAAACAGCATGCCCACGACCATGGACAGGGTGAAAGTGTAGAAGAACAGCAAAAGAAAGTAGCTGGGCACAAACATTGTCAGCGCGGCGATTGCCTTTACGTCCCCTCCACCCCACAGGCGCAGCATGAAACCAAGAAAACCAACGACAAATACGCCGACGCCGAAGATCGCGCGGTATAACGTCTCGTGGAAGGATAGAAACACGGGCGTGGAGAGGACAAAAGCGGCGAGCATAATCAGCACCAGCCTATTGGATATCCTGAGGTTCTTCAGGTCATTCCATGCCATTGCAGCCAAAAGCGGAGTAATGACGATCAAGGGGACGAACTGCGCGACTTCAGGCGACATTTTCGCTACTCGCAGTCAGCGATTGGCGCTTGACCATCGGGGTCAACAAATCATGGATCAATTCGGGTTGAGAGGACGTTTCTGTTTTGACGTAGATATTGCGAAGATGCGTACGCAGTGTCGAAATTGAAATCGACAACTCGGACAACAAGGCGTTGTTGTTCAATCCCCGCGCCAATAAAACGCAAACCCGATATTCCGAGCGGCTCAGCCGACAAGGGTTGTCCATAGACAAAATGCTTTTTGGTTCTTTCTTGATAAGCTTTCGGCGCGTGTTTTTCTGCTTCGCTTCGGAAAACCGACCAAGAGATCTTTTCTTCCAGCAATCCGACAGAACAGGGCCCAGAACGCTCAGTATATCAACCACAGCCGAAGAGATGGGGTGGCTAAAATGCAATTCCAGAAAGTCGGCGACACCATTTTGCCTTTCCAGCAAAATGGATACGGACTCGTAAAATCTGCGGAACTCATAGAACTCTGATAGATGTTCGTATTCAGAAAGGTCATCGAGCTTGCCGAACCAAGCCGACCCCAGTTTGGCCCGGCTCATGTTGTTGCCGTAGATGGCAGGCGCGATGCAGAAGTCGAAACCGCTGAAACTGTCCGGCGTCTTGTGATTGGCGTCGTAGCTCAGCACTTTTGCCGAATTCTGATTGCCTTGCAGGTCCACCCGGCTGATTGAAACGACTTCCGCATCAATTGCGCGAGCTGTTTCGCGCAGTGCATTTAGCAGTGGGACTTTCCCCTGAGTCGCCTGGCAAAGGACAGCTACGACTTTAAGAAGTTCTGACGTTGGTGCCATTGCACCGGGCGCGAAACGATGCGCCGAAAACAAACTATTCATACCGTTTAACATTGACCGAAACCCGATCACTCCTTTCGACAAACACCCCCACCCGTCGATTGCGTCGCGATTTTTTGTGTGGCCGGACTCCACTTAACTACCTAAAAGCTTACTCTTTTCTCTCTAAACTGGGCAAAATCTGCCGAAACTAGACGCCCGTTTTGTCCTCGTTTTGGAAACATGAACTGCCCGAACACGCGATTACGGCGGATACGGCCGGGAATTCTACGCCCCAAAGCCCCGGAAGTATCGAATCATCGAAGGTGCGGCGGTAATGATGATCAGCGTCGGCAGCATCAGCGCGGCCAGAACAGCGGACATCTTTACTGGTAGCTGGTTTGCCAGTTCCTGTGCCCGTGTTTCGCGTGAGTCCCGCATTTCAGACGCATAGGTGGTCAGAGCTTCGGACATACTGGTCCCGTAGCGTATGGATTGCTGGACAACAGTGGCAAAAGACTGGATTTCATCAACCCCTGTACGCCGCGCCATGTCAGACAGCGCAGTTGCGCGGGGACGCCCGGCCTGAATCTCGTGCTGGGTGTTCAGAAACTCAAACGCCAGATCAGGGGAGGCCAGCGCCAGCTCGTTCCCGACCCGGGTCATGGCGGCATCAAAGCCCAGACCGGCATGAAGTGATATCTGCAACAGGTCGAGGGCGTTCGGAAATGCGTCACGGATACGTTGCTGACGCTCTTTGCGGCGATGCTTCAACCAGGCTGCGGGAACAAAATATCCGACCGCCGTCAGCAAACCAATAAGCTGAATAGCGTTGGCTTTGCTGATGGATTCAAAAATGCCAGTAATCGCGCTGGGAACGGGGATGCCAGGCGTTCTTGAGGCAACGATGAGCAGACCCAAAATCATAGGCACGAAAATTCCAAGCCAAACCCGCGTTAGTGTGTAGATACGCAAGGCATTCCGACCAGTCAGCCCGGCCTGAATCAGCTGATCCTCGATCTTGCGCCGCTCAGCCTCCCTACTGGGCAGTGCGGCCTTAAAAAGACCTTTAGGGGTGACGAGAGTCTCCCGCAACAGTCCACGGTCATTGCGGGCTTCATACCTTTGGGCGCGCAGATTGGCGATGCGGACGGCCGCTGGATGGCGGCGGCTCAACGCCGAGGTTACGGCAACAAACACCAGCAAAACGCCAAGGCCAAAGACGGTCAGCAGAATTGTTTCGGCTGGCCAACCGAAACGAAGCGAAATGATTTCCAGAATATTTTCCATGAAACTGTCCTCAGATACGGAAATTAACGAGTTTGTGCAGGATGATGACGTTCGAGACCATCAGAACGACAACCAGCACTGCAAGTTTAATGAATGCGGGATCGTCGCTGACATCGGTGTAATATCCCGGCGCGTTGATCGACATTAACCCCATGATCACCAGCGGAATGATCGACAGAAGAAACCCGGACAGCCGTCCTTCTGCGGAAATGGCCTTGATCCGCGCGCGCAACGCGATGCGCCGTCTGACAACAGTGGCCAGAACGGACACGATCCGCTCCAGATCGCCACCGGTACCGTGTTGGATCGCCATGCTCGCCGCCAGGTATTGTGCATCTTCCGAGCCGACCCGGTCTGCAAAGTCCTGAACCGCGTCGGGAAGCTCATCACCAAAGCTGATCTGGTCGAAGATGATACCAAACTCGGACCCTATCGGATCTTGCATCTCGTCCGCGACGGCTTTGATCGAGGTGTTGACCGGATGGCCAATTCTCAGGCCGCGCGCCATCAGCTCTAGCGCATCGGGCAACTGACTAGTCAAAGCTTTTTGGCGTTCAGCCTGCCGAGATTTCACGATCAAAGCAGGCAAAACTACACCCAGGATGAGCGCAATCGGAGCCGCTTGCCAAGGCGGTAGGAAAATCATACCGGCGGTAGCGATCGCCAGAGTACCAAACAGGCAAAGCAGCACGAAATTCTTTGCTGAAACATGCAGTCCCGCCTGAATCAATGTATCCGGCAAATTCCCAAAAAACGGAATTTTCGCAAAAAAGCCTGTCTGGGTCTCAGGAAGCAGCAAGGCCAGCCGTTCTTCATCGGACACGCCTTGCCGGACCATGCGCATCCGGCGATTGCGGGCCTCTGCATGGTTTTCACCGCGACGGGCAAAGTGGAACACCCCGGTAATCAGCATGAAAATTCCGACGAAGACGCAAGCCAGCGTCAGATAGTTAAGAAGTTCTGCGGTGTTGATACTGGTCATGCCTCAGCCTCCTGATACTCGGAAAATCTCGGGTTCGAGATCGACACCAGCAGCTGTCAGCAAATCATAGCATTTCGGGCGAATCCCGGTGGGAACAAACTGACCAAGCACTTCGCCGTTTTCCGCGCGCCCCTTTTTCTGGAATACGAAGATGTCCTGCATGGTGATGATCTCACCTTCCATCCCGGTAATTTCCGAGATGCTGGTGACGCGGCGCGAACCATCCGCCAACCGCGACAGATGCACAATGAAGTGCAGCCCCGACGCAATCTGGGATCGAATGGCTGCGGCGGGAAATTCGATACCCGTCATCGTGACCATCTGTTCTAGGCGACCCAATGAATCGCGCGCCGAGTTCGCATGTACAGTTGTCATCGAGCCATCATGGCCCGTATTCATGGCCTGAAGCATGTCGAATGTTTCCGCTCCGCGAACCTCGCCGACAATGATCCTGTCAGGACGCATACGCAGCGCGTTGCGCACCAGATCACGCTGAATAACCTGGCCGTCGCCGGACGGGGACGGCGGGCGTGTTTCCAGGCGGACGACATGCTCCTGCTGGAGTTGCAGTTCTGCGGCGTCTTCGATGGTGACGACACGTTCGCCATGGTCGATATACGAAGACAGGGCGTTCAACATCGTTGTCTTACCCGACCCCGTCCCGCCGGCGATCAGAACGTTCAGGCGCGCATAGACCAGCGATTGCAGGAACCGCGCGGCGGCATCATTCAGAGCGCCATTTGCGACCAGCTTTTCCATCGTCAGCTTCGACTGCGCGAATTTACGGATTGAAACGCTGGGGCCATCAATAGAACAGGGGCGGATGATTGCGTTGACACGGCTGCCATCTTCCAGCCGGGCATCCACCCAAGGTTGGCGTTCATCGACGCGCCGCCCGATCTTGCTGACGATCTTGTCGATAACCCGCAGCAGGTGCTTTTCATCGCGGAACCGCACCGGCACGCGCTCCAGCAGACCAGAGCGTTCGACATAGACCGTCTGATAACCATTAACCAGAATGTCGTTGATCGTTGGATCGGCCAGCAATGGCTCCAATGGGCCAAAACCCAGAATTTCGTCCAAGAGTTCTTCGACGATGCGGTTGAAGTCTTCGGTATTCAGCGGCCTGCCGGTTTGGGACAGAGCGCCACCAACAACCCCGGCGACTTCGCGCCGCAGCACGTCCTTTTCAACCTTTTCGATCACCGAAAGGTTCAGCCGTTCCAGCAAAGCCTCGTGCAAAGTGCTTTTTAGCTCAAGCCAGTCCGCGAGTTCGGTATCTTCTTCTGTGGTGTCTGGCTGAATGTCCTCGGCCAGTCGATCAGCATGCTGGTTCAGATGGATAACTTCGGCCTCATTGGTTCGCCCGGCGCGTGTAAACTTTTCAAACATCCCTTTGACTCCAATTAGGCTGCGTTGTTTCTCAGGTCGGTTTTGCCGACCATGGTTTCATTCATGATTTTCCGGCCCATTGTGCGGATTGCCTTGGACAAGGCACAGTTGCCTGAGGCCTGCGACAAGAGCTGACCCCGATCCAGCGCCTGCTTTGCGTGGCGCGCGTCGCTAGGCAGCCAAAAGCGCAATTCGCGTTCCAGCGCCTTTTGGGCTTCGACATGTTGGCTTGACCGGAATGTCGGTTTCGTTTCCTGGCTGATGACGATCTCAACCGGAGGTTCGAGCCGCTCTTTTGTGAAGAATTCGATCAAACGGCAGGCTTGACGCACCGAAGAGACCGAGCTGTCGCCCACCATCAGCATCCGGTCGGACGCGGTCACAACTGCGCCCAGCCAATCGACCAGTACACGTGGCAGATCAATGACGACAAAGTCGAATTCCAGTCGCAGAGTCTCGATCAACGCGCTGACCTGTTCGCGTGTCAGAACATCCAGAGGAATGAATTCCTCGGGCGCGCTCAGGACTTCTAAACCGGACGCATGTTGCACCAGAGATTGCTGAAGGAACGTCCGGTCCGGCATGACCCCATCCTGGGCCATTCTCAAAAGCCCGGAAGAAGGCTGCAAGTCCAAGGACGTCGCGACCGTGCCGAATTGCAAATCTAGATCTACGACGGCGACCTTGTTTTGCGTCTTTTTCCGGAAGATGCCGGAATAACCCTGCAACTGGTCGGCCAGGTTGATGGACAGCGTCGACGCGCCTATGCCACCACGGGCCGGGCATACGCTAATGATCTGTCCCAGCCGCTGCGGTTGCGGCGAGTAAATTGTCGGCAGCAAGGACTTGTCAACCGTCAGACGTTGAATCTGGTCGGCCAGTTCGTCCTGCCCGATGGGATAGGGCAGAATCTCATCCACACCCGATTTGCTCAGCGCACGCGCTTCGGTCAATGAGATGTCACGGTCGCTAAGTGCCAGCAAGGTGCCGCGCGAACCGGCGCCACGACGAAGATCGCTGACAGTTTCCAGTTCCAATTCGCCTGAAAAGCTGAACACCAGCAGGTCATTTTTACCCATCAGATCACAGGCGCGACCATTTACCGAAGACAAGGTCCCGGAATGTGTCTCTAGCGAAAGATCATCGAACCGGTCGACGGCCTGGGCGACTGAATTCTTAATCGCCTCATTGTCAGAGATTAGGGCTAATGATTTTTGCGTCATTCTTCAGCTCCCATGATTAGAAATTTAACCGTTGACTCCGCTGGCGAGGTCTTCGCCAGGAAGGGTTGCGCTAAAGTCGGAAAATATTTTGAAACCCGTTGTCGCGGTGGTCAGCGCATCGGTTTCTGGCGTTGAGCCGCCCAAAACCAGCGCTGCGATCGAACCCAACGGAGAGACGAACCGGAACGGAAGTTCTTCGATCGTCACTGTGACCATCGGCACATAAGGGCCACCCAGAAAATTCATTTCCGGGTCGAAATCGTAGGTGAACGTGATGTTGCTTTCGTCGAAAGTTGCGGTGGGATCGTTGGGAACGGCAAACTGAAGCATGTTCCAGATGTCGGTCACGGTGGTCTGGGCAGCTGCATTCGCGGGGGCCGCACCGGTGCATACGGTGGCTGCCGGTTCGACGCAGACGCCAGCGGCGAAACTGCAATTGGTTCCGAACCGCGGGCCGGTGATATCGGTATAGGTTCCCCGGGCGTTGGTTGTCGGCACACCGCCACATGCGGGTGGCATCACGGCCGCCATCCGAGCGGCGACCTGTGCTGTTTTTTCAGCCGCCACATAGTGGAAGGCCAATCTGCCGAAATCAATCAGACCCAGGAAAATCAAAAGGAACAACGGCAGGACAAAGGCAAGCTCGGTGACCGTCGACCCATCTTCCTGACGGACAAATCGCGACATTCCGCGGGTTATTTTGCGAATGCAGTGGGTCATGGTCCAAACACCCGGCTGCGATCTGTGATCGTGGTTTGGATCTGCGCCGTTGCCGAGCCTCCTACCAGTTGGAACAGGGGCGTGAACGGCAGATTAGAAATTGTCAGTGACGCGGTCAGGACGGCGACTGGCGTGGGCGAAACACGGTATTCACCTGTAAGCCCGACGCATTCGAGGGACAGAGAATCCAGGCCGACGGCAATGTCAGTGGTCGAAAGCGATGTCAGAGTGTTTGAGACAGCGGCCTGGAAATCGCCGATTGCAGCGCTTGGCGAGGCAGTGCACATATCGGACGGGGCGATCCGGCCAACATAACGGGCAGTGTCCCGAACCCCCGTGATTGCATTTTGATAAGACCAGAATATCCGGCCCCCCTCGACGATCAGGGCAAATGTCACCAACAGGATTGGCAAAAGGATCGCAAACTCGACCAACGCCGCGCCAGACTGGTCATTGCGGAACCGGCCAAGGGTTTTGCTGATATGACGGGATGCACCAAACATGATCATTACTCGTAAAGCTGAACCAGATCGTGAACGATGCCGCCAACTCCGGCGCCGCCGATGCCATCCGATACGGTCTGAATGACCTCACCATAGATGACCGCGTTGGCACCGGTGCTGCCGGATTCCGAAGGGCGGATCAGGAACATCTCGATGAAACTGGTGACCGGAATGGTGCCCGACCCACCGTTAAGCTCGTCCTCAAACGTCGCACAATCGATACCGGCAACGGTGATGACACGGCGCGTAGGATCGGCGCGACCAGCTGACGGGGGTTGGCACGAAGGCATGCTGCTTTCAGCTTTGCCACCGGCGGTCAGGATAGCCTCCAAAGCGGCCTGGTTGGTGACCTCTGCATTGTAGATGTCATAGCGGGTGCCACCAGTCGGGAACCAAGGCGGAATACCGGTCGGGAGAGGGCCGCTGAAATCAGCGCCATAGTTGATAGTCAGATACTCGGTTAGGCCAGTGGTAAAGACGCCATTGCCGATACGAGGCGATGGGCAAGTGCCGCTGGCAAAACAGTCGTCAAGCGGCAGACCCACGGTCGCGGCCGGATCAAGGACCCCGTTCGCTTCATAGGTGGGCGACAGCTGGCTGGTGCAGCTGTTTCCGTTACCTGCAGTGATCCAGCCGTCCAGGACATGCGGAGAAGAGGCGAAATTGTCGACGTCGTAGCGCGAGCCGTTGCTGAACTGCTTGGCGCTAGATTCAAACCGGTCGAAACGCGTGTTGAAGCCAGCCACCATGTTGCCCACGCTCAGACCCGGTCTGGTTTCAACGCCTCTTTGGCTGAAGCACATGGAAACAGCGCGCGATGCCGCCAGAGCACATGAATCTTCCTGACCGTTTGGTGCAGGATCGCAGGCACCGGAGGCATCGATGGCCAGATTCTGATTAGAAGACAGAAAACCGAAGTTGCCGGGCCCCCATTGTCCATTGCCGCCTTGGCTAACCATTCTAATCAACTGGCCTTCGGTCAGATCGAGGCTGGGCTGCGGCAGGCAGATGAACATCGGGGTGATGTCGCAGGCCATCAGGGTGAACCCTGCTACGGCTTCGGCGTTGACGCTGGAGAAAGGCTGCGCATTGCCCAAAAGAGCCGCCGCTGCCGCCGCCAGCGGAGTGGCAACCTCGTGCGTGTCGACGGTCACCCGAACAAATGCAGCAATCGGTCCGCTGGCTGGATCGGTCGAATCCAGCAGTTGCGCGGGTTGAGCGGGATCGGTCGCAGTTGTCGGCGGGTTTTCGTAAAACCGTAGCTGGTAATCCGTTGCACCGGACAACAGCTGATCCTTGTTGCGCACGCCAAAGCTTTGACGGTCGCGGATCATGTTTGCAGCCGCATTGGTGGCACGCGTGATTGAATCCGGGCGCCCATCCAGTTCCCCCGCAGCCGCAAGGGCGACATTGTCCGCAAAGCTCTGCAATTCCGACTGGGTGGTGGTCACGCGGCCAATGTCGAATGCAAGGGCGGCCATACCGACCATGACCGACAGGGCCACCGCAACAAAGACCAGGATCGCGCCGTCTTCGGAGCTGCGGAATTGACGTATGAATTGAGCGAGGGACACGGTCGAAACCTTCCTTGGTCGATTCAGTTAATGATGGATTCAGTCACTTCGGTGCCGCGGCGGACCCGGATTATCGTTTTGCGCACCGGTTCTTTGATGTCCTGCGCAATAACCGGTTCATCAATCAGCAGATCGTTCAACCGCGTCATAGTCAGCGTCTTGTCCTCGGTGTCATCAATGGACCGCAAGGTCAGGCTCAGCCGACCGGCACGCTGCGCCAGGGCAAGGCGCTGGACCTGATCAGGCGTAACGGCAACAGTAACCGTGCGCGCAACAACGGGTTGGTCGGTCTGTTCGTCAGATTCCTGATCGACACCGATGACCCTGATGTTTTGCAAAATGGTGACGGCGTGCATGTCTCTTTTTTCACCAGTGGTCATCACCACATCGACCCGATCGCCCGGGGTTACAAAGCCCCCCACGGCGGTTTCGGCGTCAACCTCGATGGCCATGGCGCGATGATCTGCGCCCAACGTCTGAACGATGGTGACCTTCTCACCAAAGTCGGAAACCTTGCTGTTCAGTATCAGTTCACCCTGAGTAATTGCGCGACGGGCGCGCCGGGACGGCATGTTGGCCGCCGCAATCAGGTCGTCGTAATCTGTAAAGACGCCCACGGGTACGGCACCACGGGGCCAGTCAATGGTTGTCAGCGCGCCGGGCTCGATTTCTTCGCCGAACGAAATATCGCGCGATGCAACGACCACGCTCACCATCTCGCTCTCGGCCCCGACATTTGCGGACTGAGTATCGAATTGAATGTAATCCCGAGCGACGTAAACCGACCCTCCGGCTACGACTAGGCCCGTCAATGCAGTGAAAATGGCAGAGAGTCTCATCTGGTGCTCCTTCAGCTATTTCCTGGCGTTTATTGAATGAACCGATCGGAACGGTTGCACTTTGCCAATGGATCAAGAAAATTTTCCGGGGCGATAAGCACGCGGGGCTGAGCGCACCGCGTGCTTTGTATTCCTTAAGGAATCAGGGTTTCCGCGCTGGTGAACTGACCGTTAACGTCAGCGCCCAAAGCTGTCAGAGTGGCAACTGCAATCGCCGTGACGATTGTCAGAGCAACACCATATTCCACGATGGTCGCGCCGCTTTCGTCGCGTGCCATGGTTTTCATCGTTACGTAAAGCTTCAACATTTTACTCTCCTAGTTAACTCACTAGTTACTGATGGATGCCGCCCAAATTCGCGGCGTTCTAACCCCCTCCATATCGACGGAGCCTTCCACAAGGTTAGGTCCCGCCGTCAGGGCGCCGCATCCTCCAAACCACGGAGAAATACACGCCAAGATTGTAAGATTTGGCATTTTGGTCGATTCTGTGTCGGAAAATTGCCTGATCCCTTACCGGAATCCGAATGGCTAGATTCGTGATTCTTTCCCAACTGACGGGTCGCCAATTCTGGAGCCAAGCTGCTTTGCTGCCAAATGGGTTGAAGGATTCACCTCATAAATCCAGCATGATAGCTGAGAGATACGACCAGTTGGGCCCGAACGAAGTACAAGACCGGGAACTGGCCTTCGTACAATCACGCATTGAAAGAACGAGGATCGCTTTCGATCTGGTTTGATCCTGAGATAGATTGGACACCGCTACCTTAAGGCAAGCGCGGTCGTCACCACAGTTTCAGCGAATCCGCATTCCAAGCGTCTCTGACCCTGAAGGTTTTGTCGGGCTGCAGCTGAGGCAAGCCACGGGCTTCGTGGGTAGTTGCCTGCGGCTGACTGGCGGACTGTGCAGTGCCTGATTTCAGTACCCTGTGCCGCCGTCAAAGAACGCTGAAGGTGAGTCTTCCGTATCGCGGCGGGAAGCGGCCCGCTGCATCTTCTGATCGACTCGACGCTTCACTATTCTTCTCGTGCGGCTCGCAGATGTGCGTATGAACGACAATCCTTTTGATCGGCAGCCCGAAGTTGATGCGACACGGTCCGATCTCGCTCACCTCGGGAATCTTGCGCGGTCTACGGTCGCATAGCATCTGGGTCAACTCCAAGAAGCAGGTTTCATCTCTCGAGCCTACGGGAGTTTCAAGCTTCTAAAGCCACGCGAGATGCGAATGTCATTAATCGCTGGAGCTGACGCGGATTCATGACTCTTTCTATACGGACGCATTGGGTCTGCAGTCGGTTTTTCCAAAGACTGCTTGCTCCTGCGTTGCGGTCATTGGGGCATCGCGCAGCATTGGCCAAAATGGGCTCAGAGCAGCCGTTCGCTGCGTTCCGTCTTAGTGACCGCTCTGCGGACAAAGCGGTCTATGGTTCTCCAAACAAATCGGCCATCCTTGGGTTTACAGTACACAGTTGTGTAGAGTGGGAAGGATACTTGTCTTCACTTCCGAAAGCGTTTTCGGGTATTAATAGAGTCCCGACATGGGTCCCGGGCGTCCCGACCCTCTCCCGTTGGCTTCCTTGGCTATCAGACGGTGTCGTCCCAATGGTTGGGGCGTTCCGGATCACACGGTAGCAAGGTCGGCAATACGGACAAAGTGGGTGTTCAAGGAACCTTTTAAAGTGCCTTTTCAATGAACTTTGAAAAAAGCTCACCCTGCGAATTGATCCTAAGTTTCGCGTAAATGTTGCGTCTGTGGATGCGGACTGTGCCTGGAGAGATGCCGAGAATTGTGCCGACAGCTTCTGCCGAATGGCCCTTCAACGTGAACTCAACGACTTCTCTTTCTCGTGGCGTCAGAACGCCATCGCCAAATGCCTGGAAAGCAAGATCGACGCGACGACTAACGCCATTCGCTGCGGCGCCGCGGGTCATCGTTGGAAAGTCACTCCAATGTTTGCAACAGGCTGCCCGAACGAGCGGCCATAGAGCGTGCAAATGACGAATTTCCTTGGCTGAAAAAGGCTTCACTGATCGCATGAGCGAGACCACAACCATCCCAGTGCTTGGGATATCGATAAAGTAGCCAATCTCCTCTGCTAACCCAGTCCTTTTGTAATAGCTGCGATAGTATTCGCCCTGATAGAACCTGTCCGGTGCGATATCGCGCATGCGGTACAGACCCGGTGTTATCGGTTTTGTCGCGGCCAAAAAAAATGGATCGAGTACGTAGGGCCCTGCTTGGTAATCCTCAACAAAAATACGCCGTTTGCTTTTGGGAAAATCGTCGTGAAGGTCTATAGGTGCTTCGGTTCCGACATGGCCAAACACCACTGTAAAATCGAATGGTGCGACCTGCCGCAAGCCATCTGCCAAAGCACATGGAAATTCTGGGGTTCCGATCTTCTCCACGACCCTGCCGGCCTCTTCCATCCAATCGTACACACGCTGCTCCAGATTTTCGAAAAGCAGCTCTATACCCCAATTGTGGTATATACAGCTAATCGGAGTTATTGTTACTTTTTCCCTGTTTGAGTGGTATGCCAATAAATGCCAAAAAATCAAGCAAAAGGAAAAAGGCAGTATATGAGCTTTGACATGAGCGTCACCATGCAGACGATTGCGGAACTCCGCGGAGTGACTAAGACCTTCGGGAATGTGGTCGCTGCCAAAGACCTGAATCTTTCCATTGGGAAAGGAGAGTTCCTGTCGTTCTTAGGCCCATCTGGTTGCGGCAAAACCACTGCACTTAGGATGCTGGCGGGTTTCGAGAAACCAACCGAAGGTCAGGTGTTGCTCGATGGCGAAGTCGTCAACGACTTGGATGCGCACCATCGCCCAGTCAACATGGTGTTTCAGCACTACGCTCTTTTTCCTCACCTGAGCGTGTTCGACAACATCGCGTACGGCCTGCGCCAACAACGACCACGCGTAGACAAACAAACAATCGCGACAAAGGTTAAGCAGGCGCTGGAAACTGTCCGTCTGGGTGGGTTTGGCCCACGTCGAATCTGGGAGATGTCTGGTGGTCAGCAGCAACGCGTCGCTTTGGCGCGTGCGATCGTAAACGAGCCCAAGCTTTTGCTGCTCGATGAACCAATGGCTGCTCTGGATCGAAAGCTTCGAAAAGAAATGCAGTTTGAACTGCAGAACCTGCAACGACAACTGGGAATAACTTTTGTCCTCGTCACGCACGACCAAGAAGAAGCGCTTTCAATGTCCGACCGAATTTGTGTGATGGAAGGCGGCAGTATTGTGCAAGTAGGCAGCCCACGCGAACTCTATGACATGCCCCGCAGCCGTTACGTGGCTGGATTTGTTGGCACCTCGAATTTCTTTGATGCAACTGTGACTGACGCAGTAGCCGACCAAATCACTGTGCGTTTAGCGAGTGGCCAAAAGGTGCACGGAACTCCGGAGATTCCAATAGATGCAGGGCAGGAAGTGTGCGTCAGCATCCGTCCTGAACAGATAGCGCTGACCCGCGCGCTGCCCGCAGCTGAAATTGCTCTGCCAGTTACCATTCAAAATCGGATCTTCCTTGGGGAGCACACAGAATACCTTGCGCGCAACGAAGCACTGGGTGATTTCCACGTACTTGTGCCAAGGCAAGCGGAATTGAACGAGGGGACGTTCAATGCAGGAGAACAGGCCTTTGTTTCATGGGGCGAAGGCGCACTGCTGATCCTGGAAAATTAACAAATCCCGCAGTCCAACAACAGAGAGGTTCACAATGACCAAGGATAATGGGACTATTTCCAAGCAAAAGTTCATGGAAGAGCTTCGCCGGTACCAAAAGGGTTCGGTCACACGGCGACATTTTTTGGGCGTGACAGGTCTTGGGATGGCAACGGCCGTTCTGGGCACGGCTATGCCTGGGTTGCGTCCACGCCCGGCATTTGCTGCCGGAGACATTGGCGACCGAGTGATCCTCGCCACGTGGCCGAACTACCATGACGAGATGAACTTCGAAGCCTTCACGGAAGCCACTGGCGCTCACGTTCAGGTCAATGTTTTTGGCTCGAACGAAGAGATGTTGGCAAAACTGCAAGCCGGAGGGTCTGGCTGGGACGTGTTCGTTCCAACCAATTACACGATCACTACGTATGTGGGCGAAGATCTGATCATCCCGCTCGATACGTCCAAACTGCCAAACTACGACGCAGGTTCATTCGAACAGCGCTTTTCAGATGCCGGCTCTGTCGATGGCCAGCTTTACGCGGTGCCGAAAAACTGGGGCACGACCGGCTTTGCAGTGAATACTAGTAAGCTTGACGGCGCTCCGACTCCAACCACATGGAAAGAGTTCTGGGACCTTACTATGGAAGGTTACTCAGGTCGGACAATGGTGCATGATTACCAACTCACCACCATCGGTAATGCCCTGAAATACTTCGGCTACTCCTTCAACTCGGTCGATGAGAAGGAACTGGCGGATGCCGAGAAATTGTTGCTGGATGCTAAACCGCATCTGTTTGCAATCTCGTCGGATTATCAGCCACCGATGCGTAACGGTGACGCGTGGATGACGATGTGCTGGACAGGTGACGGCAAGCAGATGAATGTCGACATGCCTGAAATCGCCTACGTTCTGGGAGCCGAGGGCGGTGAACTCTGGTCCGACTACTACGCTATTCCTAAGGGCGCACCCCATATGGATGCCGCTTATGCCTTGATCGACTTCCTGCTGAACCCGGAAGTTAATGCGAAAGAAGTCCTCGCTCATGGCTATCCATCGGCTGATGCTCGCACCAATGCGTTGCTGCCGAAGGAATTGCTGGAAGATCCGATCCTTTATCCGGCAGCTGACCTTCTGAATGCGCTCGAGTTTGGCGCGGCGGCTACGCTAACCGATCCAAACCGTGCCGAGTTGCTCGCCCGCTTCAAGTCGGCCTAAGCGGCAAGGCCGCAATATCGGAAAAGACGAGGACAATATGACCAAACGAGGCAGAAAAGCACTGTTGCTGGCACCGGCAGGAATATGGCTTTTGGTAATGCTTGCCCTTCCACTACTGGTCGTCTTCGTCTTTTCCTTTGGCGAACGGGGTGCCGCCGGAGGCTATGTTCCAGCGTTCACTTTGGAACAATATGCCAACCTTCCTGCGCGATGGACGGCGTTTAAGAACACCTTGATCCTTGCACCTCTGGGGACTATCGCTGCGTTGGTAATTGCCTACCCGCTCGCCTACTTTCTTGCGGTGCGTTGTTCACCAAAGTGGAAAACTTCGCTGTTGATCCTGGTGATCGTGCCGTTCTGGACATCGATCCTGATCCGGTCATACGCATGGATTTTCATCCTTGGGGGGCGTGGCTTGCCCGCTTTACTGGAGTCGATCGGCATCGATGATGTCCGCCTGATAAATACGCCGTTCGCTGTGCTTGTGGGGATTGTCTATGGGTATCTACCTTTGATGGTTTTCCCAATTTTTGTAAGCTTGGACAAACTGGATAAACGCCTTCTGGAAGCCTCAGCGGATCTCGGCTCCACTCCGTGGCGTACGTTCCGTCAGGTAACACTTCCTCTGTCGGTACCAGGTATCGCAACTGGCTGCATGCTGGTCTTCATCCTACTCATGGGCGAATTTCTGATCCCAGCGATCTTAGGTGGCGGAAAAGTGTTTTTCGTCGGAAATGCGCTGGTGGACCTGTTCTTGCAGTCTCGAAACTGGGCGTACGGTTCGGCGGTCGCAATGACGCTGGTTGTCGTAATGCTTGTCACTGTCTCAATTTACATGAAATTCATCTCGCGCCTGGGTGGCCAGCGCGAAGATGTCTCGCTGATGTGAGGGTCCGATGCGTTTTTACGCGACTTGCGTCTACCTTTTTCTCTATATTCCAATCGGCATCATCGCGCTTTTCAGCTTCAATGCCGGACGACACGCAAGCCAGTTCATGGGGTTCTCGACCCAATGGTATGGCAAAGCGCTCAACAACCCATTTGTTATGGACGCGCTCGAGACCAGTCTGCTTGCGGCATTCATAACTGCTTGCCTCGCATCCACACTCGGAACCATGGCCGCCATCGCTTTACAAGGGGTTAAGGGATGGCTCCGAACTTTGTTCGATGCGATGATTTATATTGCGATAATGATACCAGGTATCGTCATCGGTATCGCGACACTCATTGCCCTGGTCACCGTATTCGGCTGGCTAAACCCGCTTCTTGTGAGCCTATGGCCCGATGGAGCAAATCCCCCACAACTTTCCATGGGGATGCCCACTCTTGTCGCCGCACACACCATGTTCACAATGGCGCTGGTCATAATCATCGTACGTGCAAGGCTTTCGGGTATGGACCGTGCCCTCATGGAAGCCTCAGCTGACCTCTTTGCGACGCCCTGGGGCACCTTTCGGCAGGTGACCCTGCCGTTGATAGCACCGGCAATTTTGGCGGGCTTCCTGCTCAGCTTCACTTTCTCATTTGATGATTTCATCATAGCGTTCTTCGTAGCTGGCTCAGAAACAACCCTGCCTATCTACATATTCTCATCCATCCGACGCGGCGTAACGCCCGAGATCAATGCCATCGGCACTATGGTTATGGGCGCGTCGCTCTTGTTGCTCGTTGCAGCGCAACTGCTTTTGCGCCGAGGCGCCTCAAAATCGAATAGTTAAATAAAGGAGCCAAGTGAAATGCGGCTTGCAGGTAAAGTCGCGCTCGTGACGGGCGCGGGATCAGGAATTGGTCGGGCGGGTTCAATGGCAATGGCACAAGAGGGTGCGCATGTTGTGGTAACGGATCGCGATGCAACTCTTGCTGAAGACACTGTGGCCGCGATCGTTGCGCAGGGGAATCAAGCATCTGCCCTACAGCTTGACGTGACTGATGACGATGCCCTTACCAAAGCCATAGACGAAGCAGTAAAAAACTTCGGTCGGCTTGACGTGTTGCACTCTCATGCTGGGTTGCAGATCGAAGGAACGCTGGAAGAAGTGGAACCAGATGGAATGGATGCATCTTGGGCATTGAATGTCCGCGCTCACTTCATTGCCGCGCGCGCAGCCGTCCCCCATATGAAATCACAAGGTGGAGGCAGCGTGATCGTCACGGCCTCCAATTCTGGGGTTCAATACGACCGGGGGATGATCGCCTATGCGACTACAAAGCACGCAGCTGTTGCGATGGTTCGGCAGATGGCAGCCGACTACGCTGTCCATGCAATCCGTTTCAATGCCCTTTGTCCAGGATTTGTAGACACCCCCTTCAATGCAGGCTTCGAAAAGCAGATGGGTGGCCGTGCCAAACTGGAAAGCTACATCGAGCAGGCGATCCCTATGAGTCGGTGGGCGACAGTTGAAGAGATTGGCCATGGGATCGTCTATTTAGCTTCAGATGAATCCGCTTTTATGACGGGGCAAGCCTTGGTTATCGATGGCGGTGAATGCATTTAGTGATGGGTTAGACCGCTCAAGAGAATGTCTATCGCCGCACTTCATTTTTGGCGAGCACATTTCAGTCCGCTTTGGGCTCGGAGCGGTCGTTCGCTACGCAGCGCATCAATGGCCGTTGTGCGAACCGAGCAATCCTTCAAGCGCCGAACTCGAACGGCTGTTTTGTGGCCAAGTAACAATCGCATTCTACCTAGAGGTAGTGCTGTTCAGGAACACTCTTGGTTGTGTAGTCAGACATCCTTGTGCCTTTCCATTCTCATTTCTGGAAGTGTTTGAACACCCTCGGGTCAACGCTGGCGGCGGCGAGCAACCCACCCCAGAGTGCCCCTGGGATACCGGGGCTTGCAACATCCTGTCCTGCCAGAAACAAGCCCTGGATAGGCGTTTTCGCCCGCAATCCATCGCACATCACCCGCTCTGGTGTCACATCCAGACCGTAGAATGCACCTTTGCGGTGCCCAGTGAAGCTGACGGTCGACAGCGGCGTCGCCAGTTCTTGGTAGACAATCATTTTAGCCAGATCGGGAAACTGAGCTTTGAAGTGCGCCACCAAAGTGTCTTCCGCGCGCTTTTTGAAGGCCTCATAATCATCGCCTCGCGCACCGGCTGGACGGTCTGCCCATTCCTCAACAGTGGACCAATCCGCCCAGAAGATGGCTTGGCCCACGTGTGTCTTGCGTGGCCCCGGATCATGCGCGATGTTCTTGAGCGAGCCAAAGGACACAGCCATGTGAGGCGGCGGTCCGTCAGGCGCATCCGTCCAGACAACATCAGTTTCCCCTGTTGGGTAAAACCAGTGGTTTGCCCGCGTGGCACCGGCTGCCTCTATGTCTCCTTCGAAGCCAAAGAAGAGATTGAAGTGTGCAATGCTGGAAGGCAACGCGCGAATTTCTTCAATCCAGTCTTCATGGCCGCAATTCTCGGGCAAGAGTCTGTCGATGGTCTCACGTGCGCCGATATCCGAAATCACGACCTTTGCGCGAAACTCCGTGCCGTCATCTGCCCGCACCCCAACCACGGTGTCGCCGTCAAACAGCAACTCTGTGACGGGGACACCTCCGCGTGCTTCGCCGCCGCGCTTTTTGATGGTTGGAAGGATGTGTTCGGCATAGGCCTTGGCCCCACCCACGGGATACCATGCCCCGCTGGGCAGGTACGCGCCGGCAATCAGGGCATGCATGGCAAAGCTTGCTTTGCTGGGGCGTCCGCCGTGGTCTCCCCATTGGGCTGACATGACGGCCGCTAGCTCTTTGTTGCTGGTCAGGTCATCTATGACCTCTTGCGTCGTACGAGCAATCCACTTCGAGATTGTGGCCCTGTTCCACCAATCAAGCATGTCACCTGCGAGCTCCGGCATCGCCCGGGTCGGAAAGATCTTGTACATCGCATTGTAGCCCGACCGCATTGCGTGGGTCCAAGCCTCAATGGCTTCAGTTTCGTCCGGGTACCGGTCCTTGAGATCCCGCTCTTGCGCTTCGTAGGGACGCGAGAGGGACAAAGGTTCCGCCGACCCGATATGGAGGGTATCGTAGATTGATCCCATGGGAGCAAATTCGATGGGGGTGTCGGACAGCCAGTCCAGAAGTGCCCGGGCGCGGTCACCCGGCGCCATTTCACTCAGGTAATGAACGCCGACATCCCATGTGAACCCATTGCGAGAGAAGCTGTGTGTGAGCCCTCCGAGCGTCCAGTGCTTCTCCAGCATCAAGACCTTGTGACCGACCTGGCTTAGGGCCGCTGCCGCTGCCATTCCACCCATTCCCGAGCCTATGACGATCGCGTCCCAATCAGTGTTCTCAGTCTCCGACATGCTTAATCTCCGTTGGTTGACTAGGAACGATGTCCCAGACCTCTTGAATTCGCCCCTCGACAACGCGCCAGACGACAACGACGTCCACGGTGATGATCTGAGCTTCGAGGGTCAGCGTGTTGCGAGACTGGACAACGACCAGTTCCGGCCCCACGGGCGTGGCCGATACGGGCTCTATCTGGAAAGTCCCTTGGGATTTCTCTGCGAGATTGGCAAAAAAGGTGCTTATGCCTGCCGGTCCCACATAGTCGCCGTTCAAGTCCGGCAGATTGGGGTTGGAGTAGTGCCAGACGGCATCTTCGGCGAAGAGATGCGCAGAGGATGCTATGTTTCTGGTATCAAGCTGCTGCAGAACAGCCAAAGCGGGATGATCTTCAGTCATGTCTGCAGACTTTCAGGTTCGTGTGCAACACCTGTCGTTTGATCAATGAACTCTGACGCGCCGAAATCATGCGAAGGAACGATCGCGAGATTAGGCAGGCGCTCTTGTAGCTTCCGAACCTTGGCATAGGACGCCAGCAGTGTTGGACCGTCGCCAACACCGGGGACCACATCTTTCTCAATCAACGATGCTTCGTAAGTGAGGTCAGCAACAAGCAGGATCGGATCCCAACCCTCCTGCCGGATCAACATAGACATCGAGCCCCTTGTATGACCGGGCGTCGGGATCAAAATCATGGAGCCGTCACCGGCAACGTCATGGATGCCTTCAAAACCCTCGAACAGTGGGTCATCCGTGGGCACAAACGAAATCTGCTGCCACTTTGCGGACGGGATTTCGATATGCTCACGCAGGATCCAATCCTGCTCTGGGTGTGGCTCCGACAGGATCGACCATTCCACCGCGCTCACCAGCAAGTCAGCCTGCGGGATGTGACGAATTCCGCCGACGTGGTCAAAATGCAGATGCGAGATGACCGCGGTCCTAATCTCCTCGGGCGCGACGTCGGATTTATGGAGGACGCGATCGATCCGGTCCTCCGCAGTAAGGTGCAGCCGAAAGATGCGCGGCAGCAAGAAGCGCCCTATAGCCTGTTTGATGTAGCCCTGGTCAAGTTGGACAGCAGGGTCGATGCCCGTGTCGAAAAGGACCAGCCCATCACGATGGGTAATCAGAAAAGCCTGTAACGGAAGGTCGACCCAACGCCTTCCAAAGAACACCCACCAGAGTTTGGGGAGGGGACTGCCGTGCCGGTGTTCCCAGTGCTGTTCCGCGCGCCCGCAATCGAGAACCTGCACGGACCTGATGAGTGCGTCAGAGCTGTGATCGGTTCGTTCTTTATCCGTTTGTGTGGTTTCCATAGCTTGCTCCCTTCATTGGATCGCGCGGACACATCTCGATGTGTTCGAAAGCTAAATGAGTGTGGAGATCCGATATCAGGGACGACTTTGGCACATTTAGGGATTGGCAGAATTGATCTCTCTCAAAGCTCACGCAAATCCACTACGTCATTGACCCGCCTGGGTAACGAGCATTCTGTCACCTCGTGGTCGGTTTCGCGATGCCGGGATCGTCAGATCTGTGTTTTTCCGACGAGGGAAACTTAGAAGCCGACATTGGTGCGATACGCAACAAAAAGCCGATATGGGCTCGAAGCCGTCAGCTTACAGTTTTTGTCGGATGACGCGTTCTACCTGATTAGCGGACATTGCTATTACGGACTCCATTTGTATCTGCTCAGTGATTCAAAAGCGGCAGAAGGATTGCCCACGTTGCATGGTTCTGACGCGGCTAAGAGCTCCTCGGCCACATCAAGCACCTGTTCCCGAAGCCACGTGGGCTCTTGAGGCTAGACGACCGTACGGTTCTCAGTGGTGTTATCCACGTTAAGCAGCGATGGCCTGCGCTGGCGGGATACGCCGTCTGTTTATAGACCGCACGAGACCCTATACAATCGGTTCTTAAAATGGTCCCGCCTCGGCGTCTTTGTGCACACCTTCAGAGAATTGGCTCCGCCCGGAGCGGACGACGAAACTACTTTGATCGACAGTACAAATCTGAACGGCGCACCGAACGGAGGCAAGCCTCTTAAATGGGGTACGCGGACGCGGGCTATCGGTCGAGCCAAAGGTAGGTTGAACAGTAAATTTCACACCGTATGCAACGTACACTAAAGTACAACGCGCCATGGCTGCGCAGCTTCTTCGATCTTGGCGCGAATATCGGGTGTATCGACCACGTATGCGTGATTTCCTTTTAACCACCGGGTCACGCAATCAGCCTATGGACCATCGGTGCGCCACCATCATCCATGCTTTCCAATGCAACAGCGATCTTTGTGCCTACGACTTCAAGAGGCACCAATCAACTACTAAAGGGTTGACATTGGGGTGTATAGAAAAACAAAATATACTTCATCACGCTGATAAAATTGATGTTTTTGATTTTTATTGGTGCCTCAAGAGGGACTCGAACCCCCGACCTTGTCCTTACGAAGGACCTGCTCTACCAGCTGAGCTATTGAGGCAACTTATGGCAGCCAGAACTGGTTCTATCTGGGTGCGATGGATCGTTTAAACTGTCGGTCTGTTGCCTGCAAGCCCAGTTGAGCTTTTTGCGGCCGACCTGCCTGAATGGGGTCTTCTTTTGAGCCGGCAACCGACTCTGCCTGCGGCAGCTTCCGTATGTGAATTTTTTGTAACGCCAACGGGTTGAAATTGACTCCCGGTCATTAATTCAATATTTCATGAAATATGATAGAAGAAGTAATCGACCAGCTGGCCATTCTGGGTCACCCGCAACGCATCACCGTGTTTCGCATGTTAATGCGACGGTTTCCTGACACTGTTCCCGCAGGCGAGCTGGCGGCAGAGTTAGGTATCAAACCCAGCACAATGTCGAACTATCTGAATGCGTTGCAGCGGTCAGGGCTGGTCAAGCAGGAGCGATCCGGGACGTCTCTTCTCTATTCGATTGAAATGAAAAACGTGCAGCAAATGCTCGATTTCCTTATTGTGGACTGCTGCCGTGGCCGACCTGATCTTTGTATGCCTTCAACCAAAGGAAGTGACACCATGACTGACCGGAAGTTCAATGTGTTGTTCATTTGCGTGGGCAATTCCGCCCGCTCGATCTTTGCTGAATCTCTGCTGCGCGAGATAGGCGGCGATCGGTTCAATGTCTATTCGGCAGGAACATGGCCGTTTTCCGAACTGAACCCGTTTGCGATGCAGGTTTTGCAAGACAAGGGCCATGACACGTCAGTCCTGCGGTCAAAGAATGTGTCCGAGTTTTCGGGGCCGGATGCGCCTGACCTGGATTTTGTTTTTACGGTCTGCAACCAGGCTGCGAACGAAGAATGCCCGGCCTGGGAAGGTCAACCGATCAGTGGTCACTGGGGTATGGTTGACCCGGTCAAGACAGAAGGCACCGACGCAGAAAAAAGCCTTGCGTTTCAAAACGCTTACGGCGCGCTGAAGCGTCGGATCCAAGCCTTTACGTCGCTGCCGGTCGAAAGTCTTGACCGGATCGCACTGCAATCCGCTGTCGATGACATCGGGCGAGCATCTTTTGAGGACACGAAATGACGACCTACGCTCTGAACGGCCTTGGCCGGATGGGAAAACTTGCGCTGAAACCCTTGCTGGAACGGGGCGCAAAAATTGCATGGATCAACGACGCTGTTGGTAATCCCGAAATGCACGCGCATCTGCTGGAATTTGACACAGTGCACGGACGTTGGGATGCAAAGTTCAGCCACGATGCCGACAGCATCACTGTGAGTGGCACGCGCCTCCCCTTTGTTGGGACAAAAGACCTTTCAGCTCTGCCGTTGGACGGTGTCGATGTAGTGATCGACTGTACTGGCGTCTTCAAGACCGAAGCCAAGCTGGCACCCTATTTCGATGCAGGCGTGAAAAAGGTTGTTGTCTCCGCCCCCGTCAAAGACGGCCCGACAGCCAACATTGTTGTGGGTGTGAACGATGATACTTATGACCCTGCGACCCATAACATCGTGACAGCGGCCTCCTGCACCACCAACTGTCTGGCACCGGTTGTCAAAGTCATTCACGAAAATCTGGGCATTCGCCACGGGTCGATGACCACAATCCATGATGTGACCAACACCCAGACCATCGTGGACCGCCCCGCCAAGGATCTGCGCCGCGCGCGTTCGGCCCTGAATTCCTTGATCCCGACCACCACTGGCTCGGCTACGGCGATCACTTTGATCTATCCCGAACTTAAGGGACGTCTGAATGGTCATGCGGTGCGGGTGCCTCTGCTGAACGCATCGCTGACTGACTGCGTATTCGAGGTTCAGCGCGAAACCTCCGCCGAAGAGGTCAACGGCTTTTTCAAAGCTGCTGCCGAGGGTGAGTTGAAGGGCATTCTTGGCTATGAGACGCGCCCGCTGGTTTCGACCGATTACACCAATGACGAACGCTCTTCGATTGTCGATGCGCCGTCGACCATGGTGGTGAACGGGACGCAGGTTAAAATCTATGCCTGGTATGATAACGAGATGGGCTATGCGCATCGGTTGGTGGATGTGGCTTTGATGGTCGGATCGTCGCTGTGACCCAACGGCCCGAAGGATTGTCGGCCTATATCGCGGTTACGGCGGCCTATTGGGCCTTCATGCTGACCGACGGGGCGCTCAGGATGTTGGTGCTGTTGCACTTTCACACCATGGGCTTCTCGCCGGTTCAGTTAGCTTATCTTTTTGTGCTCTATGAGATCGCCGGGATTGTCACCAACCTGACCGCAGGCTGGATCGCAGCGCGGTTCGGATTGACCTCGACCCTTTATGCAGGGCTGGGGCTGCAAGTTATTGCGTTGCTTGCCATGACGCAGCTTGACCCGAACTGGACCGTCGCAGCGTCGGTCACATTCGTGATGATGGTGCAAGGCGCCAGCGGAGTGGCCAAGGATCTGGCCAAAATGTCTTCGAAATCGTCGGTCAAACTTCTGGCCCCTGCCGAGGGCGGCGGGTTGTTTCGTTGGGTGGCCCTGCTAACGGGGTCGAAAAACGCAGTCAAAGGTCTGGGCTTTTTGCTGGGCGCGACCATGCTGGCCACAATGGGCTTTATGACAGCAATTCTGGTCATGGCAGCCGTACTGGCGGTGATCCTGTTTGCAGTTATCCTGTTCATGCCAGCAGGCTTGCCGAAGGGACGCAAAGGGGCGAAGTTCTCCGAAGTTTTTTCGAAGTCCGCCAATGTAAACTGGCTGTCAGCAGCGCGTGTCTTTCTGTTCGGCGCCCGTGATGTCTGGTTTGTGGTCGGCATCCCAATCTATTTCTACGCCGTGCTCTCAGACGGTACCGAGGCGGGCAACCGATCTGCGTTCTTCATGATAGGAACTTTCATGGCGGTGTGGATCATCCTCTATGGTGTGGTGCAAGCCAACGCGCCAAGGATACTTCGCGCCTCGGATCGAACCGAAGGTGATCTGATCCGTGCTGCGCGCAGCTGGGCAGTGATCCTTTTCTGCATTCCTGCGGCTCTAACATTGGCCACTTGGCTGTCAAACGAGCCTGAGACCTGGCTGACCACGACACTCGTTGCTGGCTTGCTGGTCTTTGGAGCGGTCTTTGCCGTCAATTCGGCACTGCATTCCTATCTTATCCTGGCCTTCACCAAGTCCGAGCGTGTGACGATGGATGTCGGGTTTTACTACATGGCGAATGCAGCAGGTCGGCTGGTCGGCACCGTTTTGTCTGGCCTCACCTATCAGGTCGGGGGATTGCCGATGGTCCTCGGTACCGCGTCCGCTATGGTTGCCCTCGCCGCACTGACCTCTGGTAAACTCACAGATCAGACTTCCGAGGCGCTTTCATGAGCATTTTCGAACGATATCTCACAATTTGGATCGCGCTCGCCATGATTGGCGGTGTTCTGATCGGACAAGCCGCGCCAGGACTGGTTCAACTGGTTGCAGGGGCCGAAATCGCCAGCGTCAATCTGGTTGTAGCCGTACTGATCTGGGCGATGGTCTATCCGATGATGGTCAACGTCGATTTCCGCGCAGTCGCCGGGGTTGCCCGCCAGCCACGCGGTCTGATCGTGACGCTGGTGGTGAATTGGTTGATCAAGCCCTTCACCATGGCGCTGCTCGCCGTATTATTCTTTGACTATATCTTTGCACCCTGGATTGCACCCGAAGACGCTGCCCAATACACAGCTGGGCTAATTTTGTTGGGGGCAGCCCCCTGCACCGCCATGGTGTTTGTGTGGTCGCAACTCACCAAAGGCGACGCGACCTATACGCTAGTTCAAGTCTCGGTCAACGATCTGATCATGGTCGTGGCATTTGCCCCGATCGTCGCCTTTTTGCTGGGTGTCACCGATATTGAAGTGCCCTGGCAGACGCTGGTTCTGGCCACGGTTCTTTACGTGGTGTTGCCGCTGATTGCCGGGTTGATCACCCGTAACAAACTAGGCTCTAAACAGGCAGTTGAGGCGTTTTCTACCCGCGTAAAACCTTGGTCGGTTATGGGGTTGATTTCAACTGTGGTTATTCTGTTCGGACTGCAGGGTCAGACCATTTTGTCCAAGCCAATGGTTATCGTGCTGATCGCGGTGCCTATCCTCATCCAAAGCTACGGAATTTTTGCTATAGCGTATGGCGCTGCCTATGCACTGAAAGTACCCCATCGGATCGCAGCCCCGTGTGCCATGATCGGAACATCAAACTTCTTCGAACTGGCTGTGGCCGTTGCTATCAGCTTGTTTGGTCTGAACTCCGGCGCGGCGTTGGCGACCGTTGTAGGCGTTCTGGTCGAAGTCCCAGTGATGCTGTCCCTTGTTGCTTTCGCCAACCGCACACGCACGCGTTTTCCAGAACCAGGAACAAGGTAGACTTGGCGACCTCGGCTCACCACTTGGTTCAATTGGACTGTTGCGCGCGCTCGGCCGCGATTGCCACAAGACCACGATCACCGGTTTCCCAAAGCGCTGTCATGGTCAGTGATGTTACAACCCAACTATCCTCGGATTTCTCAAGGATATAGTCATATCGGCCGCCCAGCACCCACAAGCCATCCGCGATACGGTGGGTAGCAGTGAAATCAGCCTGCGCTGTGGCCTGGGTTTCGGACAGCGATCTGACGGTATGGTTGGTGACCATGTGATGTGTGCTTTCAAACCCAGGCAGGAATGCGGACCAACCTGCTATAAGGTCGTCAGCCGGTTGCGTGACTGGGTCACCGCCCCAAAGGCTGGTGTAATCGGTTGTCACCGTATCGGCAAAAGCGCCGCGCACACGAGTCCAGTCATGGCGGTCAGCTCCCGCTGCGATATCGGTGATTGCTGTCGAGATATTGGTGTGTTGCTCGGCAAACGCCGCGCTGCCAATCATTGTGACAGCTGCAAGTGTGGCGGTAAGGTTCTTGGGCATCGGTTTACTCCAGGGTAAGGGGCAGGCGCTGAAGACAACTTCGACGCCTGATCGAGAATTCAGCTGTCTAGGCCAGCACTGAAATGGTCGGCCACGGTATCCGCTGCTCGGGTCACGTCTTCGGGATTGTCGTAGAAATCGAACTGCGTGACATCTTCCAGCCATTGGGCTGTCGCTTCGCCTGCAAACCCTGCGAGAAAGGCCTGCACACCCTGAGGTATGGCCGCGCTTTCCGAGTGAACAATGGCGAGCGGCTTGTCCAAACGCTGCGGGTTGTCCGCAGGGTGATAGGTCAGCCAGCCTTCCCAGCCCGCATTGTTCCACTTGTCGTCATACTCGGGGATCGCGCCACGGTCGGCCTCGTAATAGTACCCACCGATCGGCATCAGAACGCCTTCGGCACCTTCCGGCCCTGCCGCAGGGATGATTTGCCCACCCACGGCTTCGGCAGCATGGGACACTTCGATCAGCCCGGCAACGCCATCCTTGCCGCCATAAACGGCCTCGACGATCTCTTCATTTTGAAGCCAGGGGGCGACAAGCCCAACACGTTGCACCAGCGGATTTCCGGAAACAGCGTCGACCATGTAACCGGCCGAAGCGCAGATACCCAGCCCGTTGATGTGGTCGGCATCCACTTCAGGCAGGGTTGCGACATATTCGAACGCGGCTTTGATGTCCGACGTCTTGGCCTTTGGGCTTTCGACAAAACGTACATTGTCAGGCAAATCGCCCGACTTGCCCCAACCGCGAAAATCGAAGGTGAATGCAGCAAATCCGCGTGCCGCCATTTCATGTGCATAGTTAGCGGGCATCTGTTCCTGCACCGAGGTCCAGGCACCGGTGACAACAACCGTGGGCAAAGGCGCGTCACCGCGTTTTTCCGGCAAATACAGCGTGCCGGACATGATGGTGCCTTCATTTTCAAAGGTCACGGTGCGGGTTTCGACCTGAGCTATCGCGGCAGTCGATGCCATTAGCGCAGCGGCGGTGTTCAAAGCGAGGGTTTTCATGGAGGTATCTCCCAAAATCTGTCAGGTTGGGCACAGGCCCGATGACATGAAAGATACGACGTCAGCGCCTGTGAAAATTGCACCATGCTGCCCGGTTTTTGAAAGATTCTGCTTCAACCGTTCAGCGCAACGCGAAAAGCACGTGGGGTCTGACCGGTCACTTGCTTGAAGCTGCGGGTGAAATGCGCCTGATCGGAAAACCCGCAAGCCAAAGCAATGTCCCCTAAGGGCCGCCTTGGATCTTCGATCATCTTCATCGCCTGCTCGATCCGAAACGACATGACATATTGCATAGGCGTTGAACCAAGCGTTTCCTTGAAGACACGGGCAAAATGCGACGCGCTCATTCCAGCCTCGGACGCCAGTTGGTCAACGGTGATCGTGCGATCCAGGCGCTTTTGTACATAGGCCAGGACACGTTGGTAATGGCGAGAGGTGAACCGCGATGACAATTCAGCATCTTCGGCGCGCCGCTTTCCGTATTTCTGCAGCAGCTTGACCAGAAAAACCCGACTCATGGCCTCGAACATAACGGCCGAGGACATGTCTTCAGTCTCCAGCGCATCCCGCAAGATGACACCGGCCGCGCAAAGGTCAGGGTCGGAAAACTGCGGCAAGTCCTTAAATTGTTGGGGATCGAGTAACATCCCAAGCTCAGACTGCGCGAAACGGTCCACCTTGTGCGGTTCTAGGGTAATGACGATCACGTCAGACGGCGCGAACCACCGCCAACCTGACCGCACGCCAGCGGGCGTTACAATGACCTCGTCCTTGCAGAAGGTGAAATCCCGCAATGTGCCGTCACGCCAATTTTGAACGCGATGCGGACTGTCCTGCAAATTTAGCAATACGTGGTGTTCCGCGAACACGTCCTCGGGCATTTCGTCCGGTTCCGCCTGAAAATATCGTACAGACATCAGTGCCGCTGCCGAAGGACGCTCCATCGAGTCGCTGTTGAGCAGTGGTTCAGAGGGGTAAATGTCTGCGTATCTGAGCGGCACTCGGATGGTCCCATGGAAAGTTTGCCCAATTTTTGCAGGTAAATGTGGATCGAACAACGTATTTGATGCGCATTCAGGGACCAATCTTGCCGCGTTTCAGCGCGCGTCGATTGACGGAAGACCATGAGAAATTGGCGACCCCGGCAGGATTCGAACCTGCAACCTGCCCCTTAGGAGGGGGCTGCTCTATCCAGTTGAGCCACGGGGCCGTGTGTGGCCTTCTGTAACCGGGATTTTCCGGGTTGTCATCGGCTTTGCACAATTGTTGTACACGCAGACTTGTTCACGCTACCATCGGGCAAAACAACAACACAGGTGCCTCCCGTGAACAGTGAATCCAAACGCCCGCTTACCCTTCGCGATGTGTCCGAGGCTTCTGGAGTATCCGAGATGACGGTAAGCCGGGTTTTGCGGAACCGGGGGGACGTGTCAGACGCCACCCGCACCCGCGTTCTGGCCGCCGCAAAAGAGCTTGGCTATGTGCCCAACAAGATCGCGGGCGCTCTGGCGTCCAGCCGGGTCAATCTGGTCGCGGTCATTATCCCGTCGCTATCGAACATGGTTTTTCCTGAGGTTCTGACAGGTATCAATCAGGTGCTGGAAGACACGGAATTGCAGCCAGTTGTGGGCGTGACCGACTACCTGCCCGAAAAAGAAGAAAAGGTGCTGTACGAGATGCTCTCGTGGCGGCCTTCAGGCGTGATCATTGCAGGGCTGGAACATACTGAAGCCGCACGCGCCATGCTGGATTCAGCGGGCATTCCTGTGGTCGAGATCATGGATACCGACGGCAAGCCTGTGGATGCGATGGTCGGCATCTCGCACCGCCGCGCCGGGCGCGAGATGGCGCAGGCGATCCTGAAGGCCGGGTATCAGCATATTGGCTTCATGGGCACCAAGATGCCTCTGGATCACCGCGCCCGGAAGCGTTTCGAAGGCTTCACCGAGGTATTGGGCAAGCACGGGATCGAAATCGAAGACCGCGAGTTTTATTCCGGCGGCTCGGCCCTTGCGAAGGGGCGCGAGATGACGCAGGCGATGCTGGAACGTTCTCCCGATCTGGATTTTCTGTATTACTCCAATGACATGATCGGTGCGGGTGGCTTGTTGTACCTGCTGGAGCAAGGCATCGACATTCCAGGGCAAATCGGGTTGGCCGGCTTCAACAATGTCGAACTGTTGCAGGGTCTGCCGCGCAAACTTGCGACGATGGATGCCTGTCGGCTTGAGATTGGTCGTCATGCCGCCCAAATCATCGCCGAGCGTTTGAAAGATCCCGACTCCGAGATTGAAACGCGCGCGACACTGACTCCCAAGATCAGCTTTGGCGACACCCTGAAGCGGCGATGACGGCACCCCTCAAACGGCTCGACAACCAAACAGCGCGGGCCGTTTTCATCGATCGCCACGCGCTGGCGGAACTGCCATCGGGTGAGGCCAAGGGCGGTGCGCTTCTGAATCTGATCCAGCGGTTGGGGTTTGTGCAGCTCGACAGTATCAACACAGTTGCACGCGCCCATGACTTAATCCTGTTTTCGCGCAGGCCCAGTTATCGCGGCGCGCACCTGAAAAGGCTCTATGAAAGGGAAAAAGAGCTGTTCGAACATTGGACGCATGATGCGGCCGTGATCCCGATGGAGTTCTACCCCCACTGGCATCTGCGCTTTCAGCGCGACGCTGATTTGCTGAAAGCGCGGTGGAAGAACTGGCGACGGGATGGGTTCGAACAACAGTTTGAAACGGTGTTGAAGCACATCCGTGACCATGGGCCGGTGTCGTCCTCGGACGTGGGCAAGGACGAAAAGAAAGGCTCGGGCGGATGGTGGGATTGGCACCCGTCAAAAACCGCCTTGGAGTTTTTGTGGCGGTCTGGCGCGCTTACAGTTGTTGGCCGCGAGGGGTTTCAGAAACGCTATGACCTGACAGAGCGAGTTATTGAAACCCAACTTTGTCCGGGAAACATGCATTGCGATGCAGAAGCGACTGTGGATTGGCTGTGCAACGCAGCACTGGACCGACTTGGATTTGCAACATCGGGCGAATTGGCTGCGTTCTGGGACACGGTCAGCGCAGCAGAAGCCAAAAGCTGGTGCGCAAGGGCGCTGGCCAAAGGCGATATAGAAGAGATCGAGATCACCTGCGCTGATGGGCGGCACCGCAAGGTCTTTGCCCGCTCAAACCTGGCGGACCAGAGTTTGGACCTGCCCCAGCCACCCGGGCGCATCCGCGTGCTCAGCCCGTTTGATCCAATGCTGCGTGACCGCAATCGCGCAGAACGGTTGTTCGGCTTTCACTATCGGATCGAGGTCTTCGTGCCGGAACCCAAGCGCAATTATGGTTACTACGTGTTTCCACTGCTGGAAGGTAACCGTTTAGTTGGCCGGATTGACATGAAAGCGCATCGCGACCGCGACATGTTACGCGTCAAAGCCCTTTGGCCCGAGCGCGGAGTGCGCTGGTCTGACGCCCGCACCCGACGCCTGAACGCCGAGCTGGATCGCGTGCGACGACTGGCGGGAGTCACACAAATCGAATTTGCCAACGATTGGCTAAAAGACCCTAAATAGGGTCTACTTTGCATCCGTCAGGGTCAATTCAATCGGCGCGAGCCCGTCTATCTCACCGCTCAGAACATCACCTGCCACAACCGGTCCAACACCCGCTGGTGTGCCGGTCAGAATCAGATCCCCGGGACGCAGGTGATAGAAGCCGGACAAGTGGCAGATGATTTCGTCGATTTTCCAGATCAGCTCCTCAAGCGTCGCGTCTTGTCGCAGTTCATCATTGACGCGCAGACGGATATGCTTGTCTGCGTCCGGCGACCATTTGCCTGCCGGTGTCAGCGGGGCAAATACCGCACCGTTTTCGACATCCTTGCCCAGATCCCAGGGCCGTTGCTTGTTTCGTTCGCGAATCTGCAGGTCGCGACGGGTCATGTCGAGGGCGCAGCCATAAGCATAAACTGCATCCCAAGCCTGCGCAGAGGTGGCACGGAATACAGGTTTTCCGATCGCCAGCACCAACTCCATTTCATGATGATAATTCTCGGTCCCTGCCGGGTACGGAACCATAGCCCCGGACAGAACCGCGTTGGCTGCAGATTTGGTGAAATAGAACGGTGCTTCGCGATCGACCTCATTCCCCATTTCGGCCGCATGGGCCGCGTAATTCCGACCGACGCAGAAAATACGCCCCACAGGATACTCTGCTGAGGCCCCAACAACAGGGATAGTAACCGGGTCGGGAAGGGAAAACAGACTATTTGACATGGTGCTCTCGGACTATTGTGCTGGTTCATCTTACGACCGCCAGTCCGATCAGCAATACAAGAAAACACGCCGAATTTCGCCAAAGCTTTGTTGGTGTTTCAGCGCAAACCCGCCCAATTCCGGTATGCAGTGCAATGACCGTTTCACAGCAATGTCACTTCCGCCTTTATGACCTTGTCAAAAGAAGAACAAACGTGACTTGGCTCGGGCTTAAGTTGAGTTATGTCCTCAATTACAGATGTTGCAGCCGACAATATGGCCGAACTGAAGCCAGATGCACACACTTGGCAAATTACCTAGCCGATGCGACTTCAGAGGTCCCATTTGCAAGACAATCCATCGGTTGGCAGTTACCAACATCTATTTCGGAGAGCAAAGGCATGTGCCCGTCCCCGGGAGCAACGCTTTAATTAGAGTCTGTTTTGACTCGGCGCACACTCCGAATTGCAGGTCGGACCGTCAGACTACACATGACGCAACCGGCCTCGGGCCAGGCAATGATCCAGTACGAGTCTGGCCGCCCCGCTGGAGAATACCCCCTAAACTCTCCGGCGGGGTTTCTAAGAAGCGTCTTCGCTTTAGCCACTTGTCAGGCTTCGAGATTTTTCAGGTCATTGAGAAGATCCAGCAACAACTCGTGCTTTTCCTGCCCCAGCTGAGACCGAATGCGTTCTGCTTGGGCGATACTTACGGGCAAATTGGCGCGAATGATCTGGGTACCGTTTGTGGTGATCTCAATGATCTGGCGACGGCGATCTGCCGGATGAGAGCGCCGCGAGATCAAACCGCTTTGTTCCAGCTTCTGCAAAATCCGCGTCAGGCTGGGCAACAACAGGCAGGCGCGATCAGCGATGTGTGTCGGTTCCTGTGGGCCTTCTTCGTTCAAAACCCGCAAAACCCGCCACTGCTGTTCGGTGACACCAGCGTCAGCCAGCATTGCACGGATGGGTCCCATAACCTTTTCCCGCGCCCGCAACAGCGCTATGGGCAAAGATCGCGACGTCAGAGGCAGGTCGTCAGTCATAGGAAAATTATCACCGAATTTCAGCTTTTTCGCAAGCAATCCTCCCAGTTCTGGCAAGGCGCTAGTTATCATCATGCGGAGGCAAGGCGCCGCCAGCGTCGATTATGCCCCGTCAGAAAGGCTGCATTCAGACTGGACAATTCACTGTCATAAGAGAAGATGCAGAAAGGACCCGGCACCGGGTCTTTGATAATCATGGTTTGCAAAAGCAAGAGAGATCTGATGGCTGCCCCGGAAAACCCCTTCAAAAAGGCTCTAAATGAGGGAAAAACCCAGATTGGGTGCTGGATGAGCTTTGCTGAATCTGTCACCGCCGAGGTCATGGGCACAGCGGGTTTCGATTGGTTGGTAATTGACGGGGAACACGCCCCAAATGACATCCGTTCGATCCGGGATCAACTCATGGCTTTGGCCGCCAGCCCATCGCATCCGGTGGTGCGCGTTCCAATTGGCGAAACCTGGTTGATCAAAATGGTTCTGGATGCAGGGGCGCAGACCGTGCTGGTCCCAATCGTCGAAAGCGCCGAGCAAGCGCGCGAACTGGTTCGTGCGTGTCGCTATCCTCCGACCGGAGCGCGCGGCGTGGGTGCTATGGCGGCACGGGCGACTATGTATGGGGCTGTCGACGCGTATATTCAAACAGCGGATCAGGAAATCTGCCTGTTGCTGCAAGTTGAAACCCGCGCTGGATTGGATGCCCTGGATGATATTTTACAGGTCGAGGGCGTTGATGGAGTTTTCATCGGCCCCGCCGACCTGTCGACCGACATGGGCTATCAGGGCAACAGCGCCGCCCCTGAGATGCGCGAGGTGATCGCAGACGCGCTGGCGCGGATCAAGGCGTCTGGCAAAGCGCCGGGCATCCTTGCGACCAATGACGAGGCCCGGCAAGCCTATAAAGACATGGGCGCGCAGTTTTTGGCCGTAGGTATCGACGTGATGCTATTGGCGCAGACGGCCCGTTCGCTTTCGGAGCAGTGGAAGGTGTCTTGACCTTTCACGCGCGCATGGCCGCAGCGGCCTGAGCATACCCGCCCGACGCGCCATCAACAAAATGCACATGATCATCCCGGGTGGCCGACGGGACAATGCATGTCATCATCGCTTCGTTTTGTGCGTGCAAACCATAGCGTATCTTTCCACGCGACCGCGCTTGCTCCAGCATGTGTTCGATCCGTTTCAACGTGGACGCATCACAATCAAGCGTCATCTTCAAACCGTCATCAAACTTGCGAAAGTCCGCGTTGCCGCTGACCATCTTCTTGTAGTGGTCCGGCTCGAACTGACCCAGGCGTTTGCCCAGTTTAAACAGGGCTGCGATCAACAGATTCTGGAACAGCAGAACAGTCTTTTGCAATATCATGTTCCGTCCATTGCGTGACACATGCGCGTCAATGTCCAAGCCAGGCGGCGGCCATTTCATGGGCGGGCCGTTCTCGGGCACGGGGTGCCCTGCACGCTCCAGTTTTTCCGACATGGACAGAACGGATTGCACCAGATCGGCAAAATCACCCTCTGACGCTGATGCAGTGGGCTCAACAACCAGCGAGACGATCTGGCCATGCCGAGCCGTACTGTTGGACCATCTGCACGACAGGCCTGTCAGATTCGGCTGGGCGCCCGGTTCTGCTTGATCAACCATGTTGCGGCCAGCCTTCATCTCGGCTTCGGCCCAGGCCAGCCCACCCCCCGAGAACATGGCATAGTCCACGCCGGTAGATGGTGCATAGCGGGCCACGCGCACATCCCGACCGGCGGCTCGGACCTCGGCCATCGATACCATGGCCGCACGCAGAGGCATGGAAAACTCTTCTTCTGCCCAGCGTCGCAAAGCAGCCAATGCATCACGCGCGGCTTCGACCTGACTGGGCGGAACGGCAAAGCCAGCACCGTCGCCACCAAAAACATAGGGAAACAGCTTACCGTTCATGGCGTTGATCATGGCTGAAATCACAGCCGCCCCAACCGTGTTGACGGTTTTGTATCGGCCCCGGGCGATTTCTCCGGTTGAATCAACTATGTCGGCAACGCCGACGACCCATTCATCCGGCACAGCTGAAAACTGCGTCGGGTCCGCCACCAAAGTAAACTCCCGGAAAAGAGGGAGGTTTTCATAAAACTCGGAATGGAGGTCTTTCATGGTCCCCCTCAAATCAATGTTGAGCTTAAATTAGGCGGGCGTAAGTCCAAGTCCCGTTTCTGAAATATACTACACACGCTTGTGCGTTGCATCATGACATGCCAAGCCTTTCCCTAAAGCGCGCAAAATAAGGGGCAAGTTATGCAGGCAGGTTTGGTGGTTTTATGCCTGGGCTACGTACTCAGCCAGTTTTTCCGCGCGTTTCTGGCTGTTCTCAGCCTCGACCTGGAACAGGATATTGGCGCAACACCCGAGGATCTGGCGTTTGCCTCGGGCCTTTGGTTCCTGGTTTTTGCTGCGATGCAAATCCCGGTCGGCTGGGCGCTGGATCGGGTTGGCCCCCGCCTGACCGCAGCGGTGCTGCTGCTGATTGGTGGTGCAGGAGGGGCGGCGCTTTTTGCCGCTGCGTCTACGCCAATGCATATCAGCATTGCAATGGGGCTGATTGGCGTTGGCTGCTCGCCGGTCCTGATGGCCTCATATTTTATCTTTGCCCGAGAATACCCTCCGGCGCGGTTTGCCACTTTGGCGGCTGTGATGCTTGGCGTGGGGTCTGTTGGCAACCTCGTGGCATCCTACCCCACCGCACTCGCGGTCGAGTGGATGGGATGGCGCGCAACGATGGTTGGGCTGGCCGTGATTTCGGCTGCAATTTCTCTTGGCCTTTTGCTGACTGTGCATGATCCGAAAAAGGTTGAGACGGACCAAAAGGGGTCATTGTTGGACCTTGTGAAGAAGCCCGCTCTCTGGTTGATCCTGCCGCTGATGTTGGTCGCATACGCGCCTTCTGGCGCTTTGCGGGGCCTTTGGGCCGGGCCATATCTGAACGATATTTTCGGGTTAAGCACGACGCAAATCGGCACCGCGACCCTGATCATGGGGACCGCAATGATTGCTGGCACTTTTGTCTACGGGCCATTGGATCGCGTTTTTGGTACCCGAAAGTGGGTTGTTTTTGCGGGCAATGCGCTGGGGACAGTGGCGCTGACCTTGCTGTGCCTGTGGATTGACAACGCAATCTGGCTGTCTGTTCTGCTGCTGGCCGTCATAGGCTTTGCCGGGGCCAGCTTTCCGGTCATCATGGCCCATGGTCGGGCCTTTGTACCACCGCACCTGGTTGGCCGCGGCGTGACCCTTTTGAACCTGTTCGGCATCGGTGGCGTCGGCGTTGCCCAGTTCGTCACCGGTCGGATTCATGCTGCCACCGTTCAGACTGGGTCAACCGCGCCTTACACGGCGATATTCGGGTTTTTTGCCATATCGCTTGCCATTGGTTGCGTGATCTATCTATTCAGCCGGGATAGTGTCGACTGAAGCAGCCATCAGGAGAGCCCGGTGAAAGACCCCGTCGTCATAGCCCCAAATCTGAAACGCAGGCTTTCGGGCGTGACCGCAACCATCGCAAGGCTGGTTCCGCTTCAGGCAAAATCAATCGACATCGCCGCCACGGGTCCGGGCCTGCCCGCCGACATCCCGCATATCCCACTGGGTCGCCTGCCCTTTCTGTCACGCCGTCCAACACGCGTTTGGCACGCCCGCCGCAACACCGAGATGCTTCTGGGCTTGATCCTGCGGAACGTGTTCCGCCTGAAACTCAAACTGCTGTTCACCAGCGCATCCCAACGTCCTCATACTGGCTACACAAAATGGCTGATCGGAAAGATGGACGCGATCGTGGCAACGTCACAAAAAACCGCCGGGTACCTTGAGCGCGACGCACAGGTTGTCATGCATGGTATCAACCTTGAGGACTTTACGCCCCCACAGGACAAGGCCGCCGTTCGGGCAAAACTGCGGCTTCCGGACGGACTGCTGTTGGGATGCTACGGCCGCATCCGGCACCAAAAAGGTACAGATGCCTTTGTTGACGCGATGATCGATCTGTGTGGGCGGTTCGACACCGTTTCAGGTATCGTCATGGGCCGGGCCACCGAGAAGCACACCGCATTTCTGGCCGAGCTGAAAGACAAGGTTGCTAAGGCGGGCTTGTCTGATCGCATCATATTCATGCCCGAGGTCACGGTTGATCAGATTGCCGAATGGTATCAGGTTCTGGACCTGTTCATCGCACCCCAACGGTGGGAGGGGTTCGGGCTCACCCCGCTTGAAGCCATGGCGTGTGGCGTACCGGTTGTGGCCACAGATGTTGGCGCGTTTTCCGAGATCGTGACCGACCCGTCGCTGGGCAGGGTGGTAGCCCCGGACGACATTCCCGCGCTGGCCGACGCAGCGGCGGAGATGCTGGAAAACCGTGATTCCCTTGCACTGTCCGGTCAGGCCGGCCGCACCCATGTCGAACAGAATTTCGATATTCACGGTGAGGCAGAGACGTTGGTTGCGCTCTACCAGCGTCTTCTGAGCGCTTGAAGCGCCTCAATTCGACCTCAAACGTTCGATTCAGCGCCAAAAGCTCTTTTTTCTTTGCCGCAACGCAGCTATGAACGCGCGTCCTTAACTTTGGAGACATGAAATGGGCTATCGCGTCGTTGTCGCCGGCGCCACGGGTAACGTGGGCCGCGAAATGCTGAACATCCTGGCGGAACGCCAGTTCCCGGTCGATGAACTTGCTGCTCTGGCAAGCCGTCGTTCGCTGGGGACAGAGGTAAGCTTTGGCGACAAGACACTGACGACCCAGGACATCGACACGTTCGACTTCACCGGCTGGGACATGGCGTTGTTTGCCATCGGCTCGGACGCCACCAAGACCTATGCCCCTAAGGCCGCAGCTGCGGGCTGCGTGGTGATCGATAACTCGTCGCTTTATCGCTATGACCCGGACATTCCGCTGATCGTGCCGGAGTGTAACCCCGAGGCGATCCACGACTATAAGAACAAGAACATCATCGCCAACCCCAACTGCTCGACCGCGCAGATGGTTGTCGCGCTGAAACCGCTGCATGACCGTGCCAAGATCAAACGCGTTGTGGTGTCGACCTATCAGTCGGTGTCGGGTGCCGGTAAAGAAGGCATGGATGAACTTTGGGATCAGACCAAGGCGGTCTACAACCCCACCACTGAGGTTGAGCCGAAAAAATTCCAGAAGCAGATCGCCTTCAACGTCATTCCCCAAATCGACGTCTTCATGGAAGACGGTTCGACCAAGGAAGAGTGGAAGATGGTTGTCGAGACCAAGAAGATCGTCGATCCGTCGATCAAGGTTACAGCCACCTGTGTCCGCGTTCCGGTGTTCGTCGGCCATTCCGAGGCCGTGAATATCGAGTTCGAGGAATTCCTGGACGAAGACGAAGCCCGCGACATCCTGCGCGAGGCACCGGGCATCATGGTGATCGACAAGCGCGAAGCCGGTGGCTACGTCTCGCCCATCGAATGCGCGGGTGACTTTGCTACGTTCATCAGCCGTATCCGTCAGGATTCGACCGTGGAAAATGGCATCAACCTGTGGTGCGTCTCGGACAACCTGCGCAAGGGCGCGGCCCTGAACGCGGTACAGATCGCTGAACTGCTGGGCCGTGAGGTTCTGAAAAAGGGCTGACGTTCCGGCCCCAATAAAGACCAAGAAGAAACCCGCTGTTTGGTCAGCGGGTTTTTTTGTTTCAGTCAGCCTAGATTGCAAGCCAAACGGGCTCTAGTCGCGCATACAGTTTCTTGGACAGGACATTGAGGCCACAGAACTGCCCTTCCAAATACTGCACCCCGACCTGATTAGTCATAAGCGGACGAAGCAGTCTTTCATACAGTGCCCAATTCCCCCGTCGCAGTTTACACAATCGGCGACGGTTCGAACCATTCGAAGTTCGAGATGCACAACCTTTCACTCCCATGTGTTCTTTTTTTTGTTCGGCACCTCCCTCAACTTACTTTAGGGCAAAAGACGTTCGCAGTAATACTTAATGCTGAGGTTTCTGACATGCTCAAAGGCATCTCGAAGCGTATCACAATAGGCGTATTGGTTGCCGTGGCAGCCGTAATCGGCGTAGGCGTCACTTGGTTCATACTTTATGGACCTGGGACTTGGACTGGTAACATCTCCAATCGCAAACTTTCCGATACGACCGCCAATGCTAGCCTGCCGAGACAGGCAAACGGGCAATCTGCCAATCTTCTATCGGCCTTTCACGGGCTTGACGCTTTGCCGCGGCTTTCCAATGTGATTTGCAAAGGTTCAAAGGGCTATTCTGGGATGCCTGTTATCTTCTCGACCGAGATAGACGTCGCCACGATGCAGGCGGGTGACTTTCAGGTCAGGACTAGGTCTGGCGAAATTGGGATCATGCACTGCGTGTCTGTTCTTCCCGCCACTGATCCGGGAGAGCTGCGTACCGTACTCTTGATCGGGCGGTTGGGCCCTTCGGACACGGACCCACCAGTCAGCGTTGAAATCGTGGGTCATCTGCATTCGATCGACGGGTCGATGGATTTTCGCGGAGCCAGTACGCCAGTAATACCCCTTGAAGACGGGCCATCGATCGCATGGGCTGAGGTTGTGGAAGACTGGACACTTGTTGGCACGCTGGGCCCACCTCGGGTCAGGGGCAGCCTCTGCCAAACAGAGGGCATCGTTCAGGCGGTCCGTGTTGTGTGGGAGGGCGGCGTGACGCTGGAAGACGGTACCGAGCCCGGCGAGGCTGAGCGCGATCTCTACGCGATCACCGTCGAAGCGGCGGATGGGACCCGGCGCGAGGTGAAGCCAGCAGAGCTGGCAAACTTAGGCGATGGAGACAACAACCACATGCTCTGTATGGATACGAAAGACCAACCCATCTCGGTATCCTTCCCAGAGGGAATCCTGACAGACCCAAATGGCGACCTTAACCCGGTCACAAAGGTGGCTATCACACCTCTACCTTGACCACTTGAAAACCGAAATTTGGGGTTTGGGACTCGCCTCCTTAGTGCACGCCCCGGATAACTTTAAGATCTAAACCCATGACAATCCTTACGCAACGCGTGCAAGTAACCGCTGTGGGCGCGAGGCGGCCCTCAATGAGGTAAATTTGCCCGGTCTGTTGACAAAGACGGGCTGGCTTGCCACCTAAATAACAAACCTTGATCGCGGCAGATGTGACCAATCACACCTCAGGCGGTGTCCCGCGCAAGGTGGCTGAGGCAGAGTATGCAGGTTTCGACCAAACGCAGAATTGGCAGAACTCTGACCATCGGATGCGCGAGTGTTCTGATGGCGCTTGTCTTCATTGGCTTTACCGGGCAAATCTTTGCCGTTGGGGACTCGATTGCCCTTTTGCGCCCGCAAGCTGGTATATTGCTGGTACTCTGTTCAGCGCTGTTGCTGTACCTGCGCGCCAGGTATCTCGCTTTGACAACCTTTGCCATTGCTGCGATGGCCCTTGGTTCGATCGCCACCAGCTATGCTGCACCCTCTGCCGATTGCAACGGCACTTGCCTGACGCTTTATCAGAAAAACCTGATGAGCAAAGCTTGGCCGCGCTATTCATTGGCGGACGACATTGTCGCATCCGACGCCCAGGTTGTGACATTGCAGGAAGTGTCCAGCCACAACCAGAAATACATGAGCAACCTGTTCGAACACTACCCGTCCAAGACTGTTTGCGGCTTTCGACCCGAACAAAGCGTTGCCATCCTGACAACCCTGCCCATCGTGGAAAACTCTGAGTTCTGTCTGAAAGGCTCGGGGCTGGTTGGCATTCAGGTCGAGGCCCCTGACGGTACTTCAGTCTGGATTGTATCGATTCACCTGAATTGGCCGTTTCCTTATGATCAAGCGCAGCAAAGTCAGGTTATCGCTGATCGCATTGCGGATTTGGACGGCCCTGTCCTGATTGCCGGCGATTTCAACATGGTACCATGGGGGGCAAGCGTTCAGCGGATCGCTGCGGCGGCGGACAATCAAAGCTTTGGAACCGCCCTGAATACGCATCATCTTGGCAGTTGGAAGGTGCCGCTGCCGATAGACAACCTACTCTTCCCCAAAGGCACAATCGGAACGGTCGAATTGCGCCCTTTCATGGGATCGGACCATCTGGGAAAGCTTGCCAGGATTCGAATAGAGTGACGTACGCGGGCTGGGCGCTCACATGCTAAACAGGTGTGGTTTTCGACAGAGATTGTGCCGTCCACCGCAGGCCCAAATCAAAAAAGAGCCGCTTCAGACGGGAACAAACTTCTTCTGATAGGGATCAAAGCATTCCAGTCCGCCTGCACCGATATCTGTCCACAAGCCATGCAGGCTCAGCGCGCCTTGCCCGACCGCCTCCGAGATGAACGGAAAGGTCATCAGGTTTTCCAGAGACGCCACAACCGCATGGCGTTCGAACTGCCGCGCCTGATCGACACGGTCTTCGATATTGGCCACCAGTTCGTATTTGGGTTTGAGGATGTCCATCCACCGGCCCACAAAGCTTTCCTTGACCTCCAATTGGGGTGCTTCCCCTTTGCACATGTCGATGCACCCCTGAACACCGCCACATTGCGAATGACCCAACACGATCAGATGCGCGACCTTCAGCGCCGTGACGGCGTATTCGATTGCCGCGCTGGTGCCGTGATGATCACCGTCCGGCGCGTATGGCGGCACCAGATTGGCAATGTTGCGGTGAATAAAGAAATCGCCCTGATCGGCCCCGAACATGGAAGTCACATGCACCCGGCTGTCGCAGCAGGATATTACCATCGCACGAGGGCGCTGCCCCTCTTCTGCCAACCGTTTGTACCAAACCTGGTTCTCGGAATATGTCGTGGCTTTCCACCCGTGATAGCGCTTGACCAGATAGGTCGGCAAAGGCTTGGCAAAGTCCATTGTGTTGTCCCAGTTCTTCTCGCTTCAGGACGCTCTAAACCGAATTCAAGAAAAATTCGAGCCATTATCCAGATTCACTGCAAGGTTTTGCAAAGGAATTTCCCGCCAATATCAAAACAACGCCGTGGGGGCGTCAAAATTAAGGGTGAATGTGGTGGAAAAGATAATCGCGCTTGAACACAAGGAATCCGTCCGGCTGGACCCGGATCAACTCGGCGGGCTGTATAGCCAATTGGGGGACAAGAACGCGTTGGACGTGCTGTGCCGCACGGTTGAGGAACTGGCCGTGCGTCTTTCAAACTGTGAACGGTTTTGGCGGCACCGCGAATGGGCCGATCTGCGCAAATGTGCCAAATCGCTGGTTGCAATCTCTGAACAGGTCGGGATGACGGCGCTGGCGCGCGTAGCCGCTGATGTGGCCCAAACCGTCGATGCCGGTGATGCGGTGGCGGCTGCTGCGACCTTGGGGCGGCTGATCAGAGTGGGCGAACGTTCATTGACCGCCGTATGGGACCAGCAGGATCTTTCCGTCTGACGGGGGTTGCAGGTGGATCAGGCGCAGCTAGTCTGTGCGTGGAATTCTAACGCCGAGACGCCCATGACCCTGTCCTTCGCTCTACCCTCTGACACCTCTTTTCCGTTGCATGTGATTGCTCAGCCGGACCTGGAAAGCTGGTTGCAAAAGCAATCGCAGCACGTGCAATCTTGGGTCGCTGTGAACGGGTTTTCGGCGGCCCTGGGTCAGACTTTGTTGGTACCAAGCGCGAGTGGCGCAGCAGAGATGACGCTGGCAGGCTACGGAACCGAAGAAAAACGCACGCGCAAACGGTTCCCGCTGGCCGCTGCCGCTCTGTCTTTGCCAGAAGGAACCTATCACATCGCATCCGGCGTGCCCGCGGACCAGTTAGAGGTTGAATGCCTCGGCTGGCTGTTGGCCGGTTATGCGTTTGATCACTATGCCTCCCAAACCGGTGGGTCAGCGGAACTGGTCGCACCGGATGGGGTGGATGCAGCTCGTATCGAAGCAATGGCGCAGGCCGAGGCTTTGACACGCGATCTGGTCAACACACCCGCGTCGGATATGGGACCAGCACAGCTGCATCAGGCGGTCGAGGCTTTGGCCGCAGAGTTTGGGGCCACTTGCGACGCAATCCTTGGTGATGCGCTGCTGGATCAGAACTTCCCGATGATCCACACGGTTGGGCGGGCCGCGGAACAGGCCCCGCGATTGATCGAGCTGAACTGGGGCAACAGCAGCCCAAAGCTGACGCTCGTGGGCAAAGGTGTATGCTTCGACACAGGCGGGCTGAACCTGAAACCGGGTGCCTCGATGGGGCTGATGAAAAAAGACATGGGCGGGGCCGCCAATGTGCTTGGATTGGCTCGCATGATCATGGCGCTGGATTTGCCGGTGCAGCTGCGTGTCCTGATCCCCGCTGTTGAAAACGCGGTTGCGGGTAACGCGTTCCGGCCCGGTGACATTTTGACCTCACGCAAGGGCCTGACGGTTGAGATCAACAACACCGACGCCGAAGGGCGTCTGGTCCTGGCCGATGCCCTGACGTTGGCGGATGAGGGTGAGCCCGATCTGGTGATCTCGATGGCCACGCTCACAGGCGCGGCGCGCGTCGCCGTGGGCCCCGATCTGGCTCCGTTCTATACGGATGATGAAACTTGCGCGTTGGCGCTGTCCAACGCCGCAGTTGTTTCGGCTGATCCGGTCTGGCGTATGCCGTTTCACACACCTTACGAGGCGATGATCGAACCCGGCATCGCCGATCTGGACAATGCGCCTTCGGGCGGGTTCGCAGGTTCGATCACCGCCGCCTTGTTTCTGCGCAGGTTCGTGGGATCGCGCCGCTATATTCATTTCGACATCTATGCGTGGCAGCCCAGCAAGGAACCCGGGCGCAGCAAGGGTGGGCTGGGTCAAGGGCCGCGCGCGATTCTGAACGCTTTGCCCGAGATGTTGGGCCTATGACTCGCCTGCGCATATCCAAACCTGTGGTCGATCTTTTGCGCGACCCTGAAGGGCCTCGCGACAGGCAGGTGCTTTTCGGTGATACGGTTCAAGTCGCAGAAGAAAAGGACGGCTGGAGCCGGGTCATCGCCGACAAAGACGGGTACACTGGCTGGCTGCAAACGGATCAATTGACCCATGATATCCCCGCCACCCGTTGGATCAAAGCACCGGCGACGCATGCATATGAAAGCGCAAACTTCAAAAGCCGCGATCTGGTATCGCTCAGCTTTGGAAGCAAGATCCATGTTTTGGCGGAAACAGATCGCTATCTGGAAACCGAGTGGGGCTTTGTTCCAAAGGTACACACCGCACCAATCTCAGATACGCCACACGACCCGGTTGCTGTGGCCGAATTGTTCCTGGGGACGCCTTATTTGTGGGGTGGAAACAGCCGGTTTGGTATCGATTGCTCTGGGCTTGTCCAAGCTGCGTTGCTGGCCTGCGGCATTCCCTGTCCCGGAGACAGCGGTGATCAGGAACGTGCTTTGGGCACGACACTCGCCGACGGGTCAGCCGCACAAAGGGGCGATTTGTTGTTTTGGAAAGGTCATGTGGCCTGGGTATCCGGAGAAAACTTGATTTTGCATGCCAACGCCAGCCATATGGCGGTTGTGTTTGAACCTATGGATCAGGCCATTGAGCGTATTCAGGCGCAGGGCGATGGTCCGATCACAGCTCACAAAAGGCTCTAATCAAGGTTGACCGCCCGGATCAACTTGCGTTCCAACACTCTAAGCACCGCGCGCAAATCGTGGCCGCGTTTCAGGATGCGACCATCCATTCCGACCACAGAATACATCCCCTGCCGGGACCTAAGCCGCGGGTGCTTTTCGACACGATAGATCGGATGTTCAGCAGTGCGCCGGAAGATCGAGAACACTGCCATGTCGCGCAGGTTCGAGATACCATAGTCCCGCCATTCTCCGGCGGCGACCATCCGGCCATATACGGACAGGATTTGGGACATCTCATGCCGGTCAAAGGCGACGGGCATCTGCGCTGCACTTGCCGAAAACCGGCTGGGAGGCTGCATATTCATACCTCCAGCCTTGCCGGAAATCGCGTTTGAATCAAGCCTGATGCGTTATGACCCAAGAATTCAGGCGGAAGTGTTACCGGCGACCAACCTGACGGCAAATCAGGATCACAGGCAGCAGACCAACGGCTAGAATGACCAGAGATGGCACGGCTGCGCCCTCCAACCTCTCGTCCGAGGCCAGTCTGTAGGCTTGCACCGCCAATGTGTCGAAGTTGAACGGACGCATGATCAGCGTGGCGGGCAATTCTTTCATCACGTCCACGAATACGATCAACAGCGCCGTCAACAGGGAAGGCGTCAGAATAGGCAAATGAACACGCCGCAAGGTCCCCAGCGGTGACTGACCCAGTGACCGCGCAGCGGCATCCATATTGGCGTGCACCGTACTTTGCCCACCTTCATAGGCGCTGAGAGCAGCTGCCAGGAACCGCACCATATAGGCAGCGACAAGCAACCAGATCGAACCTGTGACCAGCAATCCGGTGGACACATCGAAGGTCTTACGCATCCAGGCATCCAGCGCGTTGTCGAACCCGGCGAATGGTACGATCAGACCCACCGCAATCACGCCCCCAGGCACAGCATATCCCAACCGCGCCAGATAAGCCGTCGCTGAGGATGCCCGCCCGGGCCTGAGACGTTGGAAGAACCCGATGCTGATCGCCGCAAAGACGGTGATGACCGCTGCCGTCCCGGCCAGAGTCAGCGAGTTCTGGATGAAACCGATATAGCGCCGCGACAGCAGGTTTTGTTCCGACTCCAGCCCCATCTCAACCAGAATGATCACAGGCAACAAGAACCCGAACAGAACCGGTATCGCACATAGCAGAAAGGCCCCTAAGGCGCGCAGGCCCGTCAGGTCGGCTGCCGGTTGCGCGACATGTTGTTTACCGGCCTGATAATATTTCGCCTTGCCGCGTTGCGTGCGCTCGGCCACGGCCATCACCAGAGCAAAAACCAGCAGGCACAGCGCCAATTGCGCCGCCGCCGCACGGTCCGCCATGGAAAACCAACTGGTGTAGATACCGGTCGCAAAGGTCTGCACGCCGAAATACGAAACGGTGCCAAAATCCGCGATGGTCTCCATCACCGCCAGCAGAACGCCGCCCGCAATTGCCGGCCGTGCCATTGGCAGCGAAACGCGCCGAAACGCCAGCCACGGGTTGTTGCCCAACGCCCGGGCCGCCAAAAACGCCGTTGCGCTTTGCTGCAGAAAGGCCGCCCGTGCCAGCAGATAGACATAGGGGTAAAGCACAAGGATCAGCATCACCGCCGCGCCCTCGGTCGAGCGTATTTCCGGGAACCAATAGTCGCGCGGCCCCCAGCCTGTCACGTCCCGCAATGTGCTTTGAACGATCCCCGGGTGGTCCAGAATGAACGTGTAGGCATAAGCCAAAACATAGGCGGGAAAGGCCAGTGGCAGCACAAGTGCGATTTCCAAAAAGCGTACGCCGGGGAAGCGGGTCATCGTAACCAGCCAAGCGGCTCCGGTGCCGATACTAAAGGTACCTGCTGCAACCAGTACAACAAGGATCAGGGTCGTGACCGTATAACTCGGCAACACCGTTTGCATCAGATGCGAGATCGTATCCGTCCCACCCGTCACTGCTGCCAATACCACGGCAAGCATGGGCAACAGGCAAGCCCCCGCCACGATATACGCGATCCCCGCCAACAGCCGGGTTCCGCGTACGCCACGATTGCGCGATCCGTTTTGTGAGTATTCGATTTCGGCCATCATCCCGGCTGTTAACTGACAAAGGCGAAGGGTCCGCCTTTAATCGACCAAAAAGCTCGGAAACACCAGTACGTAGGCCAATAAATCTGCGGCATTAAATGCCGCAGACCCATTTTCTAAGGCTATTCGTAAACCCGCTGGTCCTCGATGACCAAGCCATCTTTGGGAAGCGAACCCGGGGCCACGACCTCGATCGCGCCTTTCAGCTTCAGCACTTCGGCAACTGACTTGGCGTAGGCGGGGTTTTCGCCGCCCGCGCTTTCGATTTGGACGGTCATCGTGTCCATCTCACCCTGACGCATCGCGATGACGCGGGCTTTGACAATCTCGTCATGCTTGTCGACCAGCGCCGCCACTTGCTCTGGGCGAACGAACATACCCTTGATCTTGGTGGTCTGGTCCGCGCGGCCCATCCAGCCCTTGATCCTTGTGTTGGTGCGGCCGCAAGGCGAAACGCCCGGCATCACCGCCGACAAATCACCTGTTGCAAAGCGGATCAACGGGTAATCGGGGTTCAAAGAGGTCACAACAACCTCGCCCACTTCACCCGGAGCGACCGGAGTACCAGTTCCGGGGGTGACAATCTCGACGATCACATGTTCGTCGATGATCATTCCCTCCATCGCTGGGCTTTCATATGCAATGTTGCCCAGATCGGCTGTCGCATAACATTGTAGGCACGAAATCCCGCGATCAGCATATTCCTGACGCAGTGACGGAAACAGCGCCCCGCCACCAACGGCGGCCTTTGAGAAGTTCAGCGAAACGCCCATCTCATCGGCTTTGTCCAGAATGACTTTCAGATAATCCGGCGTTCCTGCGTAGGCCGTACAACCGACATCCCGCGCCGCTGTCACCTGCAATTCCGTCTGTCCAGTGCCCGCAGGCAAAACGGCTGCGCCAACCGCGCGTGCACCATTTTCAAAGATCATGCCCGCCGGGGTCAGGTGATAGCCAAAGCAGTTCTGCACGATATCTCCAACGCCCACACCTGCAGCATTCAGGAAGCGACCCATGCGCCACCAGTCGTGATCCGTGCTGCCCGGTTCATAAATTGGGCCCGGCGACTGGAATACATGATGAAAATGCCGCGCGGGCTTCACCGTAAACCCACCAAAGGGCGGCCGTTCGGCTTGCGCGCGGGTCAGGTCCGACTTTCGCAACACCGGCAAAAGCGGCAAATCTTCCGTTGAAACTACTTTATTAGTGTCTGAATCCGACAGGTGCGCCGCGAACCCGGGCGCGGATGACACGCGCTTGATCTGTTCCACAAGCGCTGCCGCCTGATCTGAGGCGCGTTGGTCTGCCGAGCGCGTTTCGAGTGCATCGAAATAGGTCATCGCCATATCCTCCATCCGCTCACAGCCACCTCTTGCGGCGGCGATAAGATCGCACGTCGCGGAAGCTTTTGCGGCCTTCATCTGACATGCCGAGGTAGAATTCTTTCACATCTGGGTTCTCGCGCAGCTCGGCAGCAGGGCCATCCATCACCACGCGCCCGGATTCCAAAATGTATCCGTAATGTGCAAACCGCAGAGCCACGTTTGTATTCTGTTCTGCCAAAAGGAAGGACACGCCTTCTTTCTCATTGAGGTCTTTAACGATCCCGAAAATCTCTTCGACCAACTGCGGCGCAAGACCCATCGAAGGCTCGTCCAGCAGAATCGTTTCAGGTCGCGACATCAAGGCCCGACCCATCGCGACCATCTGTTGCTCACCGCCCGAGGTATAGCCCGCTTGTGACTTGCGACGCTCTTTCAGGCGCGGGAAATAATTATAGACCAGTTCCAGATCCTGCTGAACCGCTGCGGACCCATCTTTGCGGGTATAAGCCCCCGTCAGCAGGTTTTCTTCAACAGTCAGGTGTTCAAAACAGTGGCGGCCTTCCATCACCTGGATGACGCCTTTTTCCACCAGGTCAGCCGGATCGCTTTCATGCACGCTTACACCGCGATACTTGATCGAACCTTTTGTAACTTCGCCCCGTTCCGAATGCAGCAGGTTCGACACAGCCTTGAGCGTTGTCGTCTTGCCAGCGCCATTGCCGCCCAGCAATGCCGTGATGCCCCCTTTTGGAACAGTCAGGCTGACGCCCTTCAGCACGAGGATTACGTGATTGTAGATCACCTCGATATTGTTGACTTCAAGCAGGGTTTCCGCCTGCACGTCAGTGGTATTTGCCGCATCCAGCATCAGCGCGTGTCCTCATGCCTGCCCAGCTTGGGGCGTCTGTAAGGAGCGGCAGCGAAACCGCCACTCCGAATGTTAGGGTGCCCCGGATAGGTTCCGGGACACTGGGTTGGCTTACTCGCAGCGCTGCGAGATGTTGTTTTCAGCCGCATAGGCTGCCGAGTCTTCCTCGATCAGCGCGTTGATGACCTCGACGTCAGTTGGCTTGAAATCCTGAACAGGGTTCCATGTTCCAGCGGCTGCATCCCACTGAACAACACCAACAAGACCCGGACCGCCGTGATTGTCACATGAGACCGAGAACTCGGGCCCGAACCCTGCCATGCCCAGCGCTTCCATCTTGGCGTTGGTGATTTCAAGCGCTTCCATGCCATCGCGCATCATCGACGCGTCGATATCTGCTGTGCCATGCATCTCTTGTGCAGTTTTGACCGCCTCGGCTGCCAGCATCGCCGCATAGAGACCGCGATTATACTGCACCGTGCCCAGCTGATCGCCTGCACCTGCGGCCTTACCAGAATCGACAACGTATTTCTGCAGGTCCTCATAAACCGGGTAGTCGTCACCCAGACCGGTGAAGGTCAGCGCCTTGTAGCCGGTGGCCTTTTCACCTGCGGGTTGCACGTCGAATTCAGCACCAGACCACCAGACACCGATGAAGTTTTCCATCGGGAAACGGATGTTGGCAGCTTCCTGAACCGCAACTTGGTTCATGACACCCCAGCCCCACATGATGACAAAGTCAGGCTTTTCACGACGAATTTGCAGCCACTGCGACTTCTGCTCCTGACCGGGGTGGTCGACAGGAAGCAGTGTAAGGTCATAGCCATGCTTTTCGGCCAGTGTCTCGAGCGTGCGGATCGGCTCTTTGCCGTAGGCCGAGTTGTGATAGACCAGCGCAATCTTCTTGCCGCTCAGGTCTCCGCCATTGCTATCCAACAGATAGTTGATCGCGCCGGATGCACCGTTCCAGTAGTTGGCAGGATAGTTGAACACGTGGCTGAACACTTTACCGTTCGCCGCTGAGGTTCGGCCATATCCCATCGTGTGCAGAGGAATGCCATCAGCCGTCACTTTTGGGATCAGCTGATACGTGATGCCGGTCGACAACGGCTGATACACCAGCGCGCCTTCGCCCTTGGTCGATTCATAGCATTCCACACCTTTTTCGGTGTTGTACCCGGTTTCGCATTCCAGCACGCGGGCAGGAACGCCACCGATGCCGCCATCGCGTTCGTTCAGCAGGGTGAAATAGTCGGCATAACCGTCAGCAAACGGGATACCGCCTGCAGCATAAGGGCCAGTCCGGTAGCTGAGCGACGGGAACACAAGGTCGGCCATGACCGGACCTGCGGCCATCACGGCGCCCAGCGCCAGGGTTGCCAGTTTCTTGTTCATCGGGTGTCTCCTCCCTTGATTAATCCGATGTTGGTTTTCGGGCTTGTTGCACCCGTCTTTTCGTTGGACCGGCCCCTCAATGCGGGAACGGCCAGAGTCTGAGTTTCTCTTTGGCCACGCGCCACAATTGGGCCAGCCCGTGTGGTTCGAGGATCAGGAACATGATGATCAGTGCACCCACAATCACGAGGTTAAGGTGCGCCACGATATCTGTCGGCCAGCCAAGCAGGTCGACGCCAAGCAGTTTTAGAACCACAGGCAGCAAAACCAGGAAGGCCGCCCCGGCGAATGACCCAAAGATCGAGCCTAACCCGCCAATAATCACCATGAACAGCACCAGGAATGATTTCTGGATACCAAAGACCTCACCCACTTCGACCGCACCCAGGTAAACCGCAAAGAACAGCGCGCCCGAGATGCCGACAAAGAACGAACTGACGGCAAATGCAGTGAGCTTGGCCTTGAGCGGGTTCACTCCAATGATTTCGGCTGCGATGTCCATGTCGCGGATCGCCATCCAGGTCCGACCCGTTGTTCCACGGGTCAGGTTACGCGCAATTATGGCGCAGACTGTCAGGAAGATCAGGCAGAACAGGTATGTGGCCCAGGCCGGCGCATTCGGACCGGTGATGATGATGCCGAACACGTCCCGCTCGGGCGCGTTGATCTGACCTGATGCCGAATAGTTGTAGAACCACGGCACCCGGTTGAAGAGCCAAACCAGAAAGAACTGTGCCGCCAACGTGGCCACGGCCAGATAAAACCCTTTGATTCGCAGTGACGGTAAGCCGAACAAAACGCCCACAAAGGCTGTTATGCCCCCGGCAAGGATCACGTGGATGAACATGCTCACATCGGGGAAAGCGGTCATCAGCTTGTAGCAGGCATAGGCCCCGACCGCCATGAAACCACCGGTGCCCAGGCTGACCTGTCCGCAATAGCCCACCAGAATGTTCAGCCCGATCGCGGCAATCGCATAGATCAGGAACGGCAGCAGCAGCGCGTTGGCCCAATAGTCGTTGATGATGAAGGGAATAATACCAAAAGCCACCGCCAGGACGACGTAATACCGGTACCGGTCGAACTTGATCGGGAAGGTCTGGCTGTCATCAATGTACGAGGTTTTGAAATCCCCGGCTTCACGATAGAACATGTCTTACTTTCCCCATTCTTCCTGTGCCCGGTTACGGGCTGCGGCATCCAATTGGTTGGATCCTTTGGCATATCCGCTCGCCTCTGAGGCGCGCACCAGTTTCAAGTAGGCCAGAACCCCCATGATCAGGCCCGCAAAGGCTAGGATCGCGGCGATGGTTAGCTGGCCTTCTGTCAGGTCGTCTGATGTGAGGGCGATGTACCCGAAGGCCCAGAACCCGGCCCATGCGATCACGTTGATGATGGCGATCAGCTTGGTCATGCCCTACACCCTCTCAATGATCTTCTCGCCGAACAGGCCTTGCGGTCGAAACACCAGGAAGATCAGTGCAAGAACATAGGCGAACCAGTTCTCGGTCGCGCCGCCCAGCGCCGGGCCAAGCGCGAATTCGAACAGTTTTTCGCCCACACCGATGATCAGCCCGCCCACAATGGCACCGGGGATTGAGGTGAAACCGCCCAGCATCAGCACCGGCAGGGCCTTGAGCGCGATGAGCGAAAGCGAGAACTGAACGCCTGATTTGGTGCCCCACATGATCCCTGCGACCAGAGCGACGAAGCCTGCCACCGACCAGACCATGATCCAGATGAAGTTCAGTGAGATCCCGACCGACAGTGCCGCCTGGTGGTCATCCGCCACCGCGCGCATCGCACGGCCCTGTTTGGTGTACTGGCTGAACGCCACCAGCGCAGCCACCAACAGTGCGGCAATCACTGTGGCTACAATGTCCAGATTGTCGATGAAGAAGCCGTAATCGAATATGTTAAAGGTCGTCTCGTCGATCCACAGGTTGATCCCTTGTGGCAGACCAACATCAAGCGTCTTGATCTCGGACCCCCACATCAGGTCGGCCACGCCCTCAAGGAAATAGGCCAGACCGATGGTCGCCATGAACAGAATGATCGGCTCTTGCCCGACCAGATGGCGCATCACGAAGCGCTGCACCGCCCAGGCCAACAGCACCATGACCGCCATCGTCAGAATGATCGCCACCAGCGCAGGCACGTTCCAGCCGAAGTAATGAATATGAGTGCCGAATATAGCGTTGATCAGATGCGCAAACGGCACCTGACCTTTCATGATCCCAACCAGCGTCATCGCAGCGAACAGGGCCATAACCCCCTGCGCATAATTGAAAATCCCCGAAGCCTTGTAGATCAGCACAAAGCCCAGCGCGACCAGAGCATAGAGCACCCCGGCCATGAGACCGTTGAGGATGACCTCCATCGCAAATACGAGTTGTTCAGGCATTTGCGCCTCCCCAAATTTCTGTCTGGATATCAATCATGGCTGACCCCCAGATAGGCGTCGATGACCTCTTGATTGTTGCGCACCTCGTCCGGTGTGCCGTCCCCGATCTTCTTGCCATAATCCATCACGACCACCCGATCGCTCAGGTCCATCACAACACCCATGTCATGTTCGATCAGGGCAATCGTTGTGCCAAACTCATCATTCACGTCGAGGATAAAGCGGCTCATGTCCTCTTTCTCTTCAACGTTCATGCCTGCCATGGGTTCATCCAGCAGCAGCAGCTTGGGTTCCGCAGCCAGCGCTCGCGCCAGTTCGACGCGTTTTTTCAAACCATAAGGCAGTCGGGACACCGGTGTTTTGCGGATGTGCTGAATCTCAAGGAAATCGATAATCTTCTCGACCGCCTCACGGTTCTCCGTCTCTTCCGCCTCGGCCTTGCCCTTCCACCAAGCCTGCTGAAACATGTTGGTTTTCATAAAGCTCAGCCGCCCGGTCATGACATTGTCCAGAACGCTCATACCTTCGAACAGAGCAATGTTCTGAAAAGTCCGTGCGATGCCTTGTTGCGCAACCTCATAAGGCCGCATTGGCGGGCGCTTTGATCCGTGGAACCAAACTTCGCCCTCTTGCGGGACGTAAAAGCCCGAGATCACGTTCAGCATCGAGGACTTACCCGCCCCGTTCGGCCCAATGATCGCGCGGATCTCACCTTCGCGAATGTCGAACGAGATATCCTTGATCGCCACCACACCACCAAAACGCAGCGTGATGTTCTTCATTTCCATCACCACACCGCCAATCTGGCGGCCGTCTTCGGTGACATATCCTTCGGAATTATCCAGCATCAGTTACTCCCTGACACAAAAACGAGAAGATGGGCGGCAGGTCGAGCGGCGCTCATTCCGCCGCAACCTTGTGCTGCGCGACCGGCACAACCGGTGCGTCTACAATCTCCAGAGTTGCAGAAATCGAGCCCTTGCGGCCATCCTCATAGGTCACTTCGGTGGTGGTCGAAACGCTCTCGGACCCATCATATAGCGCGGCAATGATGTCGTGGAACTTGTCCTCGACAAAGCCGCGGCGCACTTTGCGGGTCCGGGTCATCTCGCCATCATCGGCATCCAGTTCCTTGTGCAGAACCACAAAGCGATGCACCTGGCAGCCCGACAGCATTTCATCTGCCGCGACCGATTTGTTGACCTCTTCCACATGGCCACGAATCGTCTCTAACACGCGGGGATGACCCGCCAGTTCTTGATAGGACGCATAGGCCACGTTGTTACGCTCGGCCCAGTTCCCCACTGCCGTCAGGTCGATATTGATAAAGGCGACACAGCGATCCTTGCCGTTGCCAAACAGGACAACTTCAAGGATATCGGGATAGAATTTCAGTTTGTTCTCGACATATTTCGGCGCAAACATCGACCCGTCGGCCATTTTGCCCACATCCTTTGCACGATCGATGATCCGCAAGTGACCCGAGGTCTCTTCAATGAACCCCGCATCCCCGGTGGCCACCCACCCCTCGGCATCCTTTGTCGAGGCAGTCGAATCGGGATTGTTGTAGTACTCAACAAACACGCCAGGCGAGCGATAGTGAATCTCACCCTTATCGTCGATCTTCAACTCCACATCCGGCGCGGGAACGCCAACTGTATCGGCACGCACCTCGCCATCCGGCTGTACGGTGATGAAGACGGTTGCCTCGGTCTGACCGTAAAGCTGTTTCAGGTTGATGCCCAAAGAGCGATAGAAATCAAAGATTTCCGGCCCAATCGCCTCACCCGCCGTATATCCAACGCGGAAGCGGCCATAGCCCAGCGTATCCTTGAGCGGCCCATAAACCAGCAGATTGCCCAACGCGTATTTCAGCTTGTCGCCAAAGCCCACCGGCTTGCCGTCTAACAACAAACCACCAACCTTCTTGGCATGCGCCATGAAGTGGTGGAACATGCGCTGCTTCAGCTTGCCCGCATCCTCCATCCGGATCATCACATTGGTCAGCTGCGTTTCGAACACGCGCGGCGGTGCGAAGAAATAGGTCGGCCCGATCTCGCGCAGGTCCGTCATCATGGTGTCAGCGCTTTCGGGGCAGTTCACGCAGAAGCCGCACCAATAGGCCTGACCGATCGAGAAAATGAAGTCACCCACCCAAGCCATTGGCAGATAAGACAGAATGTCCTCGTTCCGTGTCAGGTGATCAAATTCAGCAGAATTCTTTGCGCTTTCAATGACATTGCGGTTCGACAGCACCACACCCTTGGGTTTGCCTGTGGTGCCCGAGGTATAAAGCATCACGCAGGTATCGTCATAGGTGATCGCTGCGATGCGCTTGTCCAGTTCCGCGTCAAACCGTGCATGACCGGCACTGCCCTCGGCCATAATGTCATCAAGCGCGTTCATCTGGGAATGGTCATACTTCCGCATCCCGCGCTTGTCGGTATAGAGGATGTGTTTGACCTGATGAAGGTTTTCCTGAATTTCGATGACCTTGTCGACCTGCTCCTGATCGCCGCAGACCACGTATTTCGCGCCGCAATGTTCCAGCACATAGGCCATCTCTTCGGCGACTGAGTCCTGATACAGAGGCACAGGCACCGCGCCCACCATCTGCGCGGCAACCATCGACCAATAATGCGCAGGACGGTTGCGGCCTATGACGGCGATATGGTCGCCTTTCTCAACGCCCAATTCCAGAAACCCAAGCGCAATCGCTCGAATCTCTTTGGCGGCTTCCGCCCAGGACCAGCATTGCCAGATTCCGAATTCTTTTTCCCGATAGGCCGGGGCATCCCCGAACTGGGTCAAATTGCGATGTAGCAGCGCCGGAAGAGACTGCATCCCTTCAGCGCCCGACTGCGTCTGAGCCAATCTTTCTCTCCTCCCCATCCGGCCCCTCCTCCGAGCCGGAAACGACAGATCGGGAACACGCCCCGGGTGTCGATGTCCCGATAAGGGACGCAGGAAAGATCAACGTCAAGTTTTGCCTGATGTTTTCTCAATTCTTACGAATTGTAACAGGGGTGAAAGGGTGTTCCTGAGAATTGAACGGTTTACAAGATCTCGCTTGGCGAGGCAGGCGATATGTCCGACCTCTAATGCATATGTGTTTTAGGCTATTTTTTAGGTAAGTTGATGACCAACACCATCTATCGGCTTTTCTTCATATTAAGCTTGCTCACGGGATCAGGGGCAGTTGCAGAGCAACCCTCGGAGGTACTGATCCAGGGGCATATTAAAGTTGAAGACGATGAAGTTGTTTTTCGGTTTACGTGTGAAGAGTCTGCGGATTGCAAGGTTGCTATGGGAGATTTTGAAAGCACTCTAAGGCCAGGGCTCAATATCGTTTTCTTCCAGATCGCAAAAAGTACAGGCAAGTTGCAGTTCATCGATGAACACGGTCACGCAATCATCCAATATGGAAAAGACGTCAAAACCTTCTCAATATTTGATGCAGCAGACGATGACTTTGTCAGAAATGGCGCAAATACTCCGGTCGGGTATCTCAAACTGTCAGCGACGCGCGTTGAATAAGTCCGGAACCAGCATGTGCGGCTACAACCAATCCCGCAAAATTGGGATCAGCGGTATGTCCGCCGCAGGCATCGGATAATTCCGCAAATCGTTCGCGCGCACCCATTTCAGCGCCTGACCCTCCTTGGACTGCGGTATCCCCTCCCACTTCCGACAAGCAAACAGCGGCATCAGCAAGTGGAAATCGTCATAGCTGTGGCTGGCAAAAGTCAGCGGCGCGAGGCACGAGGCCCAGGTGTCGATGCCCAGTTCCTCATGCAATTCGCGGATCAGGGCGACTTCGGGGGTTTCGCCGGGTTCGATTTTGCCTCCAGGGAATTCCCACAGACCGGCCATGGATTTGCCTTCGGGACGTTGGGCCAGCAGGACACGGCCCTCGATGTCGATGAGAGCGACAGCAGATACCAGTATAGTTTTCACGAGCGATAATCCGCGTTGATCTCGATGTATCCATGGGTCAGGTCGCAGGTCCAAACGGTGGATTTGCCTTCGCCCAGTCCAAGGTCGACCGCGATCACAAGGTCCTGACCCTTCATATATTCGGCCGCATCCTCCTCACGGTAGTCAGGGCTGACCCAACCTTTTTCCGCCACCAGAATGTCACCGAACGAGATGCTCAGAAGGTCCCGATCCGCCGCCGCACCGGATTTGCCGATGGCCATGACAATGCGGCCCCAGTTCGGGTCCTCGCCCGCGATGGCGGTTTTGACCAGCGGCGAGTTGGCAATTGCCAAACCATGCACCTTGGCGTCCATGTCCGAGACGGCCCCGGTTACGCGAATCTCCACAAATTTTGTGGCCCCTTCCCCGTCACGCACGACCTGTTGCGCGAGGTCCAGCATCACGGTTTCCAGCGCTTCGGCAAAGGCGGCATTGCCAGTGGCGTTCACGCCAGATGCCCCGGTGGCGCACAGCAACAGGCTGTCCGAGGTCGACGTATCGCTGTCCACGGTAATGCAGTTGAAGGTCCGGTCAGTCTGCGCGCTCAGTATGGACTGCAGCGCAGATTGCTCGAGTTGCGCGTCTGTGAAAATATAGACCAGCATCGTCGCCATATCGGGCGCGATCATGCCGGACCCCTTCGCAATCCCAGCAATAGAGACTGTTTTCCCGTCAATCTCGACCTGAGCAGACGCCCCTTTCGGGAAGGTGTCGGTGGTCATGATTGCCCGTGCTGCATCCTCGATAGCATGGCGGCTCAGGCCGGATTTCAACGTCTCAAGCTGCGAAACGATACGGTCATGGGGCAACGGTTCACCAATCACCCCGGTGGACGAGGTAAAGACGCGTTCTATCGGAACGCCGGTGGCCTTGGACACGGCTTGCGTCACCTCGGCCACCGAGGTCTGGCCATAGTGGCCTGTAAAGGCATTGGCATTGCCCGAGTTCACCAGGATCGCCGCAGGCCCTTCGCTGGACCCACCGATCTTGTCCTGACAGTCCAGCACCGGCGCAGCCCGTGTGGCCGAGCGGGTAAAGACCCCGGCGACCGAAGTGCCTGGGTCCAAAACGGCCAGCATGACGTCGGTACGGCCCTGATAACGCACCCCGGCCTCGACAGTTGCGAAGCGCACACCGTCAATCGCGGGCAGGTCAGGGAATGACGCTGGGGCCAGCGGTGAAACCTTGGTAATCTTGGCCACGGGTCTTTACTCCTGAATCAGGTCCAGTTGGCGCATCATTTCGTGGCCTGCACCATCCAGCGCGGGACGCTCGATCTGTGACTGTTGCGTAAGCTCATCAATACGGGCCTGAATGACGTCCTGCTGGATCGTCTGCACAAGTTCTTCGCGCACAATGTCCAATTCAGGCGCTTCGGTCTTGCGCTTGTCATTCAGCTTGACCAGATGCCAGCCAAATTGGGTCTGAACCGGATCCGAGACCTGCCCTTTTTCAAGCGCGATCACGGCGCCTTCGAACTCGGGCACCATTTGGCCCTTGCCAAACCAACCCAGCGCGCCCCCATTGGGGCCGGACGGCCCAGTCGAGTTTTCGCGCGCAAGCTCGGCAAAGTCGGCACCTTCATCCAGCTGCAGCTTAAGCTCTTTTGCTTTTTCCTCGGTCTCGACAAGGATGTGGCTGGCATCAAATTCGTCTTCGCCTGCGAAATCTTTGAATTGCGCATCGTAGGCCGCTTGAATGGCATCATCCGTGACCGCAGCCTCTGTCAACGCGGCGACCGTCTGTACCGCACGCAGCGATCGCTCTTCATTCTCTAAACGCAGGGCGTTTTCAGTGTTCAGGTCATCTTGCTGCTGACCTAGCAATTGTTGCTGGATCAATTGTTCCAGAACAAAGTCGAACAAAACGTCGTCTTCTGCCTGCTGATACTGCGGGGGCAAAACGGCAACGGTCGCTATCACGTGACCAAGTGTGATCTCGTCACCGTTCACACGCGCAACAACTGTGGACGCATCGGGTTGGGTTTCGGCGGCCAGCGGCAGCGCCATCATGGCAGTCAGAGCCAGCGATGGCAGAAAAGTGAGGCCTTTGGGCATTGAATCATCCTATTTCCTTGCCGCGACAGGGCGCAGCGTTGACACTCTGGAACCTGCCGCTTACATCGCTTTGAAGCCTTGGACAGGGCCGCCTTTCACCCCCCGTATCTATGGGTTGCGCGCAAGGTGGGCAAGCCTGTCGCAACCAAGACAAGAACAGATCCGCTGGAGTGAACATGCTGGGACTCGGAACGCTCGCCAAAAAGGTGTTCGGAACACCGAACGACCGCAAGATCAAGGCGACCCGCCCCCTGATCGAAAAGATCAACGCATTGGAACCCGAATTTGAGAAACTGTCGGATCAGGGTCTGATCGAAAAAACGGAAGAACTGCGCAAACGGGCGCTGGATGGCGAAAGCCTAGACAGTCTGCTGCCCGAAGCCTTTGCCAACGTGCGCGAAGGTGCAAAGCGCGCGCTTGGTTTGCGGGCCTTTGACGTGCAGTTGATGGGCGGAACCTTCCTGCATCAGGGCAATATCTCGGAAATGAAAACGGGTGAGGGCAAGACACTGGTCGCGACCTTCCCTGCCTATCTGAACGCTTTGACCGGCAAGGGCGTGCATGTGGTCACGGTGAACGAATACCTGGCCAAGCGCGACTCGGAATGGATGGGCAAGGTGTTTGCCGCCGTGGGCATGACCACCGGTGTGATCTGGTCGGGCCAGCCCGATGATGAAAAGATGGCCGCTTATAAGTGCGACATCACCTATGCCACCAATAATGAGCTGGGTTTCGATTATTTGCGCGACAACATGAAGGCAGATCTGGAACAGGTTTATCAGAAACACCACAACTTCGCGATTGTGGACGAGGTCGACTCGATCCTAATCGACGAGGCGCGGACGCCGCTGATCATCTCGGGGCCTGCACAGGACCGCTCGGATCTGTACACAGCGATTGACGCGCTGATCCCAACGCTAAGCGATGACCATTTCAGTTTGGATGAAAAGTCGCGCAACGTGACCTTCACGGACGAGGGCAACGAGTTTCTGGAAGCTCAGTTGTTACAGGCAGGCCTGATTCCCGAAGGCCATTCCTTGTATGACCCCGAAAGCACCACGGTCGTGCACCACGTGAACCAGGGTCTGCGCGCGCACAAGCTTTTCCAACGGGACAAGGATTACATTGTCCGGGACGGCAACGTTGTTCTGATCGACGAGTTCACTGGCCGTATGATGCCGGGTCGCCGCCTGTCGGAAGGCCTGCATCAGGCGATTGAGGCCAAGGAAGGTGTGCAGATCCAGCCCGAAAACGTGACGCTGGCCAGCGTGACCTTCCAGAACTATTTCCGCTTGTATGACAAGCTGGGTGGTATGACCGGGACTGCGTTGACCGAGGCTGAGGAATTTCAGGAAATCTACGGTCTGGGCGTGGTCGAGGTTCCAACCAACAAGCCAATTGCCCGTATCGACGAGGATGATCAGGTTTATCGCACCGCAATGGAAAAATATGGCGCGATGATCAGCGAAACCCAAAAGGCGCAGGAAAAAGGTCAGCCGGTTCTGCTGGGTACCACTTCGATCGAGAAGTCCGAGCTGCTGAGCCAAATGCTGACCAAAGAAGGCATCGAGCACAACGTTCTGAATGCCCGTCAGCACGAGCAAGAGGCGCAGATCGTTGCAGATGCAGGCCGTTTGGGTGCCGTGACAATTGCCACAAACATGGCCGGTCGCGGCACCGACATTCAGCTGGGCGGCAATGTCGAAATGAAAGTGCTGAAGGCGCTGGCCGAAAACCCCGAGGCTGATCCATCGGAATTGCGAGCCGCAGAAGAAGCGCGCCACGCTGAGGAAAAAGAAAAGGTTCTGGCTGCTGGTGGTCTGTATGTCATGGCGTCTGAACGCCACGAAAGCCGCCGCATCGACAACCAGCTGCGCGGTCGTTCAGGCCGTCAGGGCGATCCGGGCCGCACTGTGTTCTACCTGAGCCTCGAAGACGATTTGATGCGCATCTTTGGCTCGGAACGTCTGGACAAGGTGCTGACCACGCTGGGCATGAAAGAAGGCGAGGCGATCGTCCACCCTTGGGTGAACAAGTCGCTGGAACGCGCGCAGTCCAAGGTTGAAGGCCGCAACTTCGACATGCGGAAAAACGTTCTCAAATTTGACGACGTGATGAACGATCAGCGTAAGGTGATCTTTAGCCAGCGCCGCGAAATCATGTCGGCCAATGACCTGTCCGAGATCGTCTCAGATATGCGCGAGCAGGTGATTGACGATCTGATCGATGAGTACATGCCGCCGAAATCTTATGCCGATCAATGGGATACCGATGGTCTGCATGAGGCGATCAAGGATAAGCTGACCATCGACGCCCCGGTTCAGGACTGGGCCGCCGAGGAAGGCGTGGATGACGAGCAGGTGCGCGAACGTCTGATCAAATCCGCTGATGAGATGATGGCCCAGAAAGCCGTCGCCTTCGGGCCTGAGAACATGCGCAATATCGAAAAACAGGTATTGCTACAAACTATCGACAGCAAATGGCGCGAGCATTTGCTGACGTTGGAACATTTGCGTTCGGTCGTCGGTTTTCGCGGTTACGCACAGCGCGACCCACTGAACGAATACAAGAACGAAAGCTTCCAACTTTTCGAAAGTATGCTGGACAGCTTGCGCGAAACCGTGACTCAGCAATTGTCGCGCGTGCGTCCGCTGACCGAGGAAGAGCAGAAAGAAATGCTCGCCCAGATGGCTGCGCAACAAGCGCAGGCGCAACAGGCGGTGGACAAGGCCGCTGGTCAGGCCGAAGCCAAAGCCGAAGCTACAGCATCCGGTGATGCGCTGCCGGGGTTTGATGAGAATGACCCGTCAACCTGGGGTAACCCGTCGCGAAACGACCCCTGCCCCTGCGGCTCTGGCAAAAAGTTCAAACACTGCCACGGCCGATTGACCTGACGTCAACACACACTGATCACAATGAGTCCGTCTCGCGGCCACAAATTGGCCGCGATTCGTAACGAGAGTGCAAGCTGCTCCTTCAACTGGGGAGGGTGTCTTGTTTGTAGTTCGCAACTACGTGACCATGTGCGGTACCGTCGCCTGTGCTTTGGGCATCGGCTACCTGATGCAAAACGGATCATCTGCGCAGCCCAACGGCGCGCAGGCTGGAATTGATGTCGCTTCGGCATCCGAACAGTCTTCGGTTCTGTCGGGACTGGAAGATATTGTTTTGACGTCTGCCACGCCCTCTGATGCAAATCCCGGCAATGCAGCTTCGGCACCTCGCGGGGTTCCTTCCGCGCTCAAACCGTCGGATTGTAATATCAGTGCCCGTGCAATTGCGGTTTCGGGCGCGATGGCGCGTGTTTCGCTCAAAGCGCCCTGCAACGCGGAAGAGCGGGTTGAGATCCACCACAGTGGCCTGACGGTCAGTCAAATGACCGATGCCTCTGGCGGGTTGCAAATGACCATCCCGGCCTTGTCGGAATACGCGATTTTCCTGATTTCGTTCGAAGACCAAACCGGCACTGTCGCCACCACTCACGTTTCTGACATTGTCGAATACAATCGCGTTGCCCTGCAATGGCAGGGCGAGACCGAATTGCAGATCCATGCTCTGGAGTTCGGCGCCAGCTATGGCGGTGATGGCCATGTATGGGATGACGCATCGGCCAAAGGCGCCGGAAAGGTTTTGCGCCTGGGTCAGATTGGTCACGAAAAGGCACAGAATATCGAAGTGTATTCTTTTCCTGCAGGCGCATCGGATCAGTCCGGTACAATTGACCTGACGGTCGAGGCCGAAGTGACAGAAGCAAATTGTGGGCACACGCTGAACGTGCAAGCTTTAGAGCTTCTGCCAGACCGTCGCTTGCGGTCACGCGACATGTCGCTGACCCTGCCCGATTGTTCACAGGCTGGTGAGTTTCTGGTGTTGAAAAATCTGCTCTCAGACCTGACAATTGCGGCAAAGTAATCCGCAGGCAGGTTCGGCTCTCTTATGACATTATTCCGTGTAGCGGCAGCTGCGCTGATTTCATTTGCCACTGGCGCTCTGGCGCAGGACATCACGCTGACGTCGCATGACGGCAAGGTCGAAGTGACCGGCAATCTGCTGGGCTTTGACGGCGAGTTTTATCGCGTTGAGACGCAGTTTGGCGCACTCACGGTGGATGGATCGGGCGTTACATGTGACGGTCCAGCCTGCCCGAACCTGACCGATTTTGTGGCCGAGCTGTGGTTTTCCGGCTCATCCGTTATGGCTGAAACGGTACTGCCCGCGCTGATCATTGGCTTCGCGCAACAAGAAAGCCTGACCGCAATCCCGGCGCGTGTGGATTCGGACAGCTTTGTCTACGAACTAAGACAGGCTGAGCGCTCGGCACCGCTGGCACGGTTTTATTTTGATGTGGGCACGACGGCGCGTGGATTCAGTGATCTTGTTGCGGATCAGACAGATATTGTGATGGCCCAGCGGGAAGTGCGTGAGTCAGAACGAGAGGAAGCCGAAGCTGCCGGTTTGGGTGATCTGAAACGGGCGCGGCGCTCGCGCGTCATTGCGTTGGACGCAATGGTCCCGGTGGTCGCTGCCGACAACATGATGCAGCAAATCTCGATGGCGGATTTGGCCCGCATCCTGTCCGGGGAAGTGACCAATTGGGCGGATTTGGGCGGCCCAGACGCGCCGATTGCTTTGCATGTCCCGGAAATAGGATCCGGACTTTCGCAAGCTGTTGAAGACCAGGTTTTGAAAACCGTGGATGCAGAATTGTCACCGACAGCGACCCCGCACAGCCGAATCCGCGATCTGACAGACTCTGTCGCAAAAGATCCCTTTTCAATTGGGATAGCCAGCAAAGCTACAGCTAATACCACCCGCATCCTGCCACTGACCGGAGGATGCGGACATCCTCTTGCCGCGACCCGACAATCTATCAAGACCGAGGATTATCCGCTGACTCTGCCGATGTTCCTTTACCTCCCGGACCGACGCCTGCCACGGATCGCGCGACAGTTTCTGGCATACACCCAAAGCCCAGAGGCTCAGATGGCGATACGGGGCGCGGGGTATGTGGATCAATCGCCCGAAAACCTGCCGGTTGACGTGCAGGGCGACCGGCTGGCCAATGCCATCTTAACAGGCGGCTCCGAGGTCGGGTTGGAGGAGTTGCAGCGCATGATCGACACGCTGCGCCCACTTTCGCGCCTATCCTTGTCTGTTCGATTCGAACCCGGCTCTTCGCGCCCCGACGCACAGTCTCGTTCAAACATTCAACAACTGGCCCAGATGCTTGAGACCGGAACGCTGAAGGCGCGCAAGCTGGTGTTTGCGGGCTTCAGCGACGGTGACGGCGGGGCCGCCACCAATGCCCGCATCGCCTTGCGGCGCGCGCAAACCGTGCGCAACGGTGTGCTGGCGGCTGTGGAATCGTCACTGCCCGAAGGTATCGAGGTTTCAGCCGAAGGGTTTGGTGAGGCGATGCCAATGGCCTGCGATGACACGGAATGGGGCCGCAAAGTTAACCGTCGGGTCGAAATCTGGGTTCAGTAAGCGCTACAGGAATCCTTCCGACCGAAAGCTCAACTCGGTCGATTTTCCTATGATCAGGTGATCGTGCAGGGTTAGCCCCAAGGCCGAACAGGCATCCTGAATACGGTTGGTCATGTCGATGTCCGACTGCGAGGGCGTCGGGTCACCAGACGGGTGGTTATGGACCAATATCAAGGCCGAAGCATTCAGCTCCAGCGCCCGTTTTGCAACCTCGCGCGGATAGACCGGTACGTGATCAACGGTTCCTTTGGCCTGTTCTTCATCAGCGATCAGAACGTTTTTTCTGTCCAGATAAAACACCCGAAACTGCTCGGTTTCGCGATGGGCCATGGTGGTGTGACAATAATCCAGCAGCGCATCCCAACCCGAGATCACATGCCGCTGCATCACACGTGCACGCGCCATCCGATGGGCGCAGGCCTCGAGGATCTTGAGATCCGTGATCACCGAATCCCCAACGCCTTTGATCTTGCGCAGACGTTCTTCCGGCGCGGTCAACACGCGGTTGAAATCGCCAAACGCATCCATCAAACCACGCGCCAGCGGCTTGACGTCCTGCCGGGGTATCGACCGGAACAACACCAGTTCCAGCAACTCGTAATCCGGCATCGCCGCTGATCCGCCTGCCATGAACCGTTCGCGCAGCCGCTTGCGGTGGTCTTTTATGTAGGAGGGTAACCGACCTGACGGCAGCGGCTGCGCGGGCGCTTCGTCCGTGTCAAACAGCATAGGGGCTTCGGCAAAGGCGTTCTGGGTCATAGCTTCACCCTGACGCAGAATCAGTTTCTGATTGGTTAACGCCCCTCTCCTTCCATATGCGCGGTGGCGCGGCGGACAATCATGTGCAGAAGGATCGAGAACACACCCAGCGTCAGCATCGCCGCGAACATCAGGTCGGTCTTGGCGCGACCATTGGCCAGCAGCATCAGATAGCCCAAACCTTGCGACGAGCCGACCCATTCGCCAATCACCGCCCCGATCGGAGCATAAACCGCCGCCAGACGCATACCCGAAGCCAACGATGGCAGCGCCGCCGGAATACGGATGTGCCACAGGACCGAACGTTTGCTGGCCTGCATCGTGCGCGCCAAATCCAGATAACCCGGTGGCGTGCGCATCAAACCATCAAAGAAAGACGAGGTGATCGGGAAATAGATGATCAGCACCGCCATCGCGACTTTGGACCACAGACCATAGCCAAGCCACAGGGTCAGCAACGGTGCCAGTGCAAAAACCGGCAGCGCCTGAGTAAACACCAGCATGGGCTGCACCAAAACTCGCGCGGCGCGCGAATTCGCCAATTGCAGTGCTGTGATGACGCCCAGCACCGTACCGACAGCTAAGCCTATGACAACTTCAACTGCGGTGATCCACGCATGCTCGGCGATTAACCACCTGTTCTGCCACCAAGTTTCAGCCACCACGGCTGGTCCGGGCAGGATGAATTTTGGCAATCCGGTCAAGGTTACGATCCCTTGCCAGATGAGCAGAGCAAACAGAGTGGCTGCCAGCGCCGACAGATACCTCATGCTGCGTCCTCCCGCAGAAGCCGCAGCAACGCACCCTGAGTTTCCAGCGTTTCCAGATCATCCACGCTGCGCGGGGCCGGAGCATGAGGCGGGTCGCAAGGGGTCAGGCCGTGTTCGGTCATGACAACAATGGACTGCCCCAAGCGCGCGGCTTCACCTGGGTCATGCGTGACCAAAAGGACAGTTCGCCCCACCAGCGCTTCGGCCGCCAGATCCTGCATATCGGCGCGAGTCCGGGCGTCGAGCGCTGAAAAGGGCTCATCCAGCAGCACGATGGGCCGGTCTTCCATCAACGTACGGGCCAGCGCGACGCGCTGTCTTTGCCCCCCCGACAGCTCGGTCGGTTTCTTGGTCATGTGATCCTGCAGGCGCATCCGTTTGATCAGGCGGTCACGCCGATCCAGATCAGGCTTTTCGCCCCGCAGCCGCGCACCAAGCGAAACGTTCTGAGCCACTGTCGCCCAGGGCAACAGAAGATCATCCTGCGCCATGTAAGCTACCCGATCCGAGACCGGCAAACCGTCGCTTGCTGTGATCTGGCCCAAGAACTTGGCCCCGGTTTCCAGCCCGGCAATCAACCGCAAAACGGTGGTTTTTCCCACGCCCGATCCGCCCAGCAAACAGGTCCAAGCACCCGCGTCCAGGTTCAAGGTCAACGGAGCAAACAGGGTCGCATCATCGATTTTGGCTGATCCGCTGATTGTCAGACCGGGCGCACGGGTCATGGTGTTAGGCCCATTTGCCAGAAGTTCACTTCCAGCTCAGTCGCCGTCCGGAAGGTTTGACACAGACGATGCCAGCGGGGTGAAGGTTCAAAATCCGCCGCAAGTCGCCTTGTTAGAGCCGAATTCAGCAACTCACCTACCGCTTGGCACGCGCCTTGATACTCTTCACCGGCATAGGTGTTGATCCAATCGCGATAGGTCTCGGACGTCGCTTCCTCCGCCAGCCGGGTACCGATCTCACCATAGCCCATAACGCAGGGGGCCAACGCTGCCAGCAGGTCCAGCAGATCACCGCTGTATCCCGCTTCGAGGACGAACCGCGTATATGCAAGATTTTCGGCGCGTTCGGGGGTGGCGAACAATTCATCCTGTGAGATTCCAGCAGCCTCACAGATACCGATGTGCAGCTGCATTTCTTCCGCAACCAAAGCGTTCACGGTGCCGACCGCTGTCAGCATTTCGGAATGCGTTTCCGATTTCACAACTGCCAAAGCCCACGCACGAGAAAAATGGATCAGAAACACGTAATCCTGACGCAGATAGTGAAGAAACGCCTCACGCGGCAGCGTTCCATCCTTCATTCCTTCGACAAAGGCGTGGCGGGTATAGTCCCGCCACGGCCCCTGCGCCGCATCACGCATCAGCGTGAAGGCTTTGCCATACCCGTTCATTGCGCGGTAACATCGATGGTCAGATCACTGACCGGAAGGATGCTATCGATCATGCCGCTTTCGTTCAGGAACGCCTCGAACCGGGCATACCGACCGGCATCAAAACCTGCAGGGCGCAGTGCAAAACGTGGCAACGTATCGACCCAAGCGCGGGCGTTCAGCTCATCTTGCAGTTCAGGCGACGTGCTTGCGAAGATCTCCCAGCTTTTTTCCGGGTTGTTGACGATATACTGGGTCGCTTTTTCGGTCGCAGCCAAAAAGCGGGCGATCTTGTCTTTGTCCATCGTCTCGGGGTTGGCGACATAAATCAGCTCGTCGTAAGATGGCACGCCCTCTTCCTCGATGTAAAAACAAGTGCCCGGACGACCTTCGATATCCATCTGATTGAGTTCAAAGTTACGGTACGCGCCGATCACCGCATCGACCTGGCCAGTCATCAGCGAGGGCGAGAGTGAGAAGTTGACGTTGATCATCTCAACATCGTCCAGAGCAACGTCATATTTGCCCAGAACGGTGCCAAGGATGGCCTCTTCGACACCCGCAACCGAGAAACCGATCTTCTTACCCTTGAGGTCTGCGGGCGACTTGATCGGGCCATCTTCCAGCACCAGAAGGCAGTTCAACGGTGTTGCAACCAGTGTGCCAACGCGTTTCAGGGGCAGCCCTTCGTGGATTTGCAGATGCAGCTGGGGCTGATACGACACGGCCAGGTCCGCCTGCCCAGCAGCAACCAGACGCGGCGGGGCGGACGGATCCGCGGGCGGGACGATTTCGACCTCAAGGCCCTGCTCGGCAAAATAGCCGTTTTCCTGAGCCACAATAATAGGGCCATGGTCAGGGTTGATGAACCAATCCAGCAGGACTGTCATCTTGTCTTCGGCCCAGGCTGGCGCGGCGGCCAAAAGGGCTATGGCTGTCATCAGCTTCTTCATGTCTCGCGTTTCCTTTTCATTCACGAGGTTGAGGCCGCGACGAGGACAATCTCGCCTGGCCAATTCGGTTGCATGTGTTCCGCCGCACGCCACGAGCGCAGGCCTGTCGCACAGCAAAGAGCAAGCCGTTTCCCTTTATTAGGGTCTATCTGTTGCAAGTTTTCAGGTGATATACGGATGGCGTCAGGGTGTGCTGGAACTGGTGCTTCTTCTATACCGCGCAACTCCACGATTTGGTCGGCATCCGTCAGTTGATTAACAGATAGGAAGCGGAAGCACGTATTCGGCTCGGGCGCATCGTCAAAGCGGAACCCCGTACTGCGCAGGGTTTGCGCGTCATACTGCACAATCTGGCCCAAGGGCGAAGGCTCCAGCCCAAGGATCAGGTTGAGCGCCATCTGCGCCTGCATCGCCCCGATCACACCAACCACAGGACCCAGAACGCCCGCCGTAGCGCAGCTGGCCCCACTATCGGGCGCGTCCGGGAACACAGCGCGCAGGGATGGGGCTCCGCCGCAGAATCCACCGACATAGCCCGAAAGCCCCAGAACCGAAGCGCTGATTAACGGTTTGCCTTGCGCGAGGCACGTGTCCGACAGGATATAGCTGGCCGCGTAACTGTCGGCGCAATCCAGAACGACATCGGCTTGCGCCACCAGGGAAGCCGCGTTTTCGCTTGTAAGGGCGTGATTGAGGGCAACAACTTCAACTTCGGCATTCAATGCACGGCACCGGTCAGCAGCGCGTTCGGCTTTTGGATGTCCACAGTCTGCCTCAGCAAACAAGGTTTGCCGATGCAGATTCGACAGATCCACAGTGTCACCATCTACAATCGTGATCCCCCCAACGCCGGCCCCGGCCAAAAGCGGCAGGACCGGCGCGGCCAACCCGCCTGCTCCCACCACCAGAACACGAGCTGAAGACAAGCGGCCCTGTCCTTCGGCGCCCACTTCGGGCAGAAGCGTCTGACGGTTATAGCGGCTCATCGCGTCGCCTCGATCCACGCGCGCACCCGTGCTTCGGGATCCGCGTTTAGGGTGATGTCCGTCACGGCCGAGACAATATCGGCCCCGGCCTCCAGCACCCCCGCTGCGCGCTCGACGCTCATGCCGCCGATACCAACCAAGGGAATGTCGCCAACACGTGCCTTCCATTCGGTCACGCGGGGCAGGCCCTGTTGATGCCATTTCATCTTTTTCAGGATGGTTGGATAGACCGGTCCCAGTGCCACATAGTCGGGATCCATTGCCAACACGCGCTCAAGCTCATCATCGTCATGAGTTGAAACACCCAGCTTTAGACCCGCTTTTTGGATGGCTTTCAGGTCAGCATCATCCAGATCCTCTTGCCCAAGGTGAATCCAGTCGCATCCCAGATCGATGGCATGTTGCCAATAATCATTGATCACCAGAACTGCCCCATGATCGCGGCACATATCGCGCGAGGCCGCTATCTGGTCGCGAACCTCATCATCAGGCTGATCCTTTACGCGCAATTGCACCAGTTTGACACCCAACGGCAACATCCGGCGCAGCCAATCCGAGTGATCAAAGATCGGATAAAAACGGTCCAGCGTCATGACAGAAATGCCTTTCCAACAACGGGGGTCGAGGGTTCAGCCATATCGCGCGCCTCAATCGGGTCCGCCTGATGGGCCAATTGCCCGGCCAGTGTCGCCTGCGCCATCGCTTTGGCCATCAGAACAGGATCCCCGGCGCGAGCCACGGCCGTGTTCAAAAGGACGGCGTCATAGCCAAGTTCGATTGCGTGGGCCGCATGGCTGGGCAGACCGATACCGGCATCGACCACCAACGGAACATCCGGAAACTCGGCCCGCATAGCGCGCAAGGCGTATTCGTTGTTCAGACCACGCCCAGACCCAATGGGCGCACCCCAAGGCATAAGCACCTCGCACCCTGCTTCTAACAAGCGTTCGCCCACGATCAGATCGTCAGTGGTATAGGGGAACACCTGAAACCCGTCTTCGGTCAGGATACGGGCGGCTTCGACCAACTGGAACACATCCGGTTGCAGGCTGTCGGTGTGCCCAATCAGTTCCAGTTTGATCCACGGGGTCTCAAACACCTCGCGGGCCATATGGGCTGTGGTCACGGCCTCTTTTACTGTATGACAGCCAGCTGTGTTAGGCAGGATCAGGACGCCAAGCTCCCGGATCATCTGCCAAAAGGTCTGCCCCGCACCGGATTCACGGCGCAGGGATACGGTTGCAACACCCGCACCGCTGTCACGGAAAGCCTGCTCCAGAATGGCAGGGCTGGGGTATTGGGCCGTGCCGAGCATCAGCGGGTTGGGCAGTTCCGTTCCATAAAAGGTTTTCATCCTTATCCCCCCTGCATCGGCGCAACGACTTCGACCCGGTCGCCATCGGCCAGTTTGTGCGCGACGCGCAGGCTGGAAGGAACGAAGTCTTCGTTCACTGCGGTGGCAACGCGGCCAGTGAAGCCGCATTCCTCTAGCAGCTCGGCCAGGGTTTCGGCGCGCACATCCCGCGTCTCGCCATTAAGCACGATCTTCATCGACCATCTCCGTATGTGTGTTGTCCAGCGCCAAATCCGCCACACCCTGCGCCAGAGCCGGGGCGAGCAGATAGCCGTGCCGATAAAGTCCGTTGGCATAGATTGTCCGACCCAAGCGACGGATGCGGGGCAAATTGTCGGGAAAGGCGGGACGCAGATCGACGCCGATTTCCAACACCTCGGCCTCACCAAAGGCCGGGTTCAGGGCATAGGCTGCGCTGAGCAGTTCCAGCATGGATCGGGCCGTGATGCGGCTGCTGTCTTCGCTTTCGATCATGGTCGCGCCCAGCATGTAGATGCCATCGCCCCGGGGCACGATATAAAGCGGCATTCGGGGGTGCAAAAGACGCACGGGGCGTGTCAACTCAACGTCCGGGCAACGCACGACCAGCATCTCACCCTTCACACCCCGAAGATCATGCAGGTATTCGCGTGCGTGCAGTCCGCGACAGTCGATCGCGTGCTCAATTTGTGCAGGGGCCAATTTGCGATGGAATTCCACCCCTTGTTCCTTCAAGCCTCGGTGTAGGTCCTGCAATGCCTGGCGGGGATCAAGGTGGGCTTCCTGGTCAAAGAACAGGCCCTTCCCAAACCCGTGCAAATCAGGCTCTAATTCAGCAATTTTTGCGCGATCGGCTTCCACAAACGCTTCGGTCCGACGCGCAAATCTGCGTAGGTCCGGCAGGTCTCGTGTATTGGCGACAACCAGCGTACCGCACCGCTGTACCTTTGTGCGACCAGCCCACCAATCGATTGCCCGCTGACCCAGTCTCAGCACCGGTTCTTCCGCGTTTTCGTATTCGCACCAGGGTGCCAGCATACCCCCGGCCCACCATGAACACCCGTGCGGGCCTGGCGGGCCGCCGGGATCAAACACCTGCACCTTCGCGCCGCGCGACACCAGTTCGCTGGCGACGGCCAGACCGGCCACCCCGGCTCCTATGACAGACCAGACGGTCACTTGGGCCAGACCTGATGGAAATGATGCACCGGACCGTGCCCAGAACCCACGTTCAGCTCATCTGCGCGTCCAATCGCGCCTTGCAGGTATTCATGCGCCTGCGCAACGGCATCCTGCATCGTCAGACCCTTTGCCAAACCCGCGGCAATCGAGGACGATAAAGTGCATCCAGTCCCATGCGTATTTTTGGTGTTCCGGCGCGGGGCCTGAAACTCTGCCACGATACCCGTCGGATCGATCAGCAAGTCATGGCATACCTCACCCGCACTATGACCGCCTTTCATCAACACAGCGCGCGCACCCAAAGCGCAAAGAGCCTGACCCTGGGCGGCCATCTCATCGGGTGTTTCGGCCTCTTTTGCATCCAACAGGCAAGCAGCTTCGGGCAGATTTGGGGTCAAAACCGCCGCCATCGGCAACAGCACATCGCGCAAGGTCTGGATTGCCTCTTGCGCCAGCAAGGCGTCACCAGACTTGGCGATCATCACCGGGTCCAGAACAATGGGTCGCTGAAAGTCGGCCAACCCGTTTGCGACGGTTTGAATGATCTCAGGTGTTGCCAGCATACCGATCTTGACAGCTTTGACATCCAGATCGCCCAGCACCGCTTGAATTTGCGCCTCGATCACGTCCAGAGGAATACCATGCACCGCTGTTACGGCCTGCGTGTTCTGTGCGGTGACGGCGGTGATCACGCTTGCACCAAAAACACCAAGTGCTGACATGGCCTTCATGTCAGCCTGTATTCCGGCACCGCCGCCGCTGTCAGATCCCGCAATGGTCAAGGCAATTGCAGCCATATCGTCGCTCCATCTTCTTTGGGCAACGATGTAGGAAAACTGTCTGCATTCAAAAGACCGTTCCCTACGCCGGAATTGCCCGGATCAGGTTCGATGGGTTAACGCAGCCACGTCTCTCAGCCCTGCAAATAGGGCACCCCAACGGTTGGGGCAGACAATCTCAGCCACCGACACCGAACGCAAGAGCCAAATGGGCGTTATCGGTCAGCAAACTGGATATATCGCTGGTCCGTTTTGCAACACGCGTAGTGGCGCGGCAGGCGCAAAACACATAAGGCGCGGCACCCTGACTGGGAAACCGCGCCTCATGATCTTTATGGGTGCACCCAGACGGTATTGACGTCTGGTGCAAGTCTATATCAGCTTTTGCCTTTCCAGGGCACCAGAATACGTTCGGCCCAGCGCATCAGCATGTCGATGCCGAAGCCGATGACACCAATCAGGATGATGCCCATGATCACGATGTCGGTATTCTGGAATTTGGAGGCAACCATAATCATCATGCCGGCCCCTTTTTCAGCGGCGACCAGTTCAGCAGCAACAACCGTGCCCCAGCAGACGCCCATCGCAACCCGCGCACCGGTGAAGATCTCGGGCAACGAATTGGGGATGATCACATGGCGCATCACCTGCCACTTTGACGCCCCAAGGGAATAGGCCGCGTGTACCTTCGAGATGTTCACGCCGGACACACCAGAACGGGCCGCAATCGCCATGATCCAGAGCGCAGCCAGGAACAGCAAGATGATCTTGCCTCCCTCACCGATCCCTGCCCAAATGATCACCAGCGGGATCAAAGCCAGCGGCGGAACCGGGCGCATAAACTCGACAATCGGGTCGAACCAGCCACGGAACCAGTTGGACAGACCCATGGCATAGCCCAAGGGAATGCCCACAAGCGATCCCAGTAGGAAGCCCACGATCACGCGGAACAGCGAGTAACCCAGATGCTCCCAAAGGGTGAAATTCCGGAAGCCTTCGCTGGCAATCTCGCCCAAGCGCTCGAAAACGTTTTCCGGTGCGGGCAGCCAGATCGGCTCCATCTGCCAGCCCTTGTCCGGGTCGATGTTGAGCGTGCCGCGCTGCGACATGACCACACGACCGAAATCAGTGTTCACAGAACCACCCGGCTCAATCGACTGACCATTCACGGCAACGATCTTTGCACCTTCGTCACGACCGATCTCATCATTTCGGTCAAGGCGGGCCAACTTACTGCGATAGGCCTGCACCACAACGGCATCGTCCTTGGCGAATCCGTCGCCGGGCGCGACCTCGGGTTCATCCACCGGTGCGTCCGCAGGGTGCACGATCACCGTCACTGAGGCGTCATCGGTCTGACCATCAGCCGTTTCAACAGTGTAGGTGAATGAGCCCTCTCCGACATAAGGACCGGGCGCGTGCAAGAAAGACGGCAACAAGGCCGACCCGGTGAATGCGCCCCAAAGCACGAAGATGGCGATGATCGAGATGATTGATGCCTTACGATCCGAGACAACGGCGCTTTCATCGCCGAAAGTGACCGTCTTAAGTGAGGTGAAATCATGGCGGTCTGTGCCTGCAGTCACCAGTTTGACCACAAAGAAAGCGCCGATAAATATCGCGATATAGATCAGAATGGGGATCATTGCGCTGCCTCCGTCCGACCCATGATTTCTTCTTCCATGTCCCAGATCATGCCCAGGATCTCTTCGCGGTTGGTGGCGAAGTCAGGGTGTTTCTTGACCTCACGCAGATCCTGGTCGACGCCCATATCTGCGAAGGGGAGGCGATATTCCTTGTGAATGCGCCCCGGTCTGGGTGCCATCACGAGCAGACGCTCGCCCAATAGCAGCGCTTCTTCCACCGAGTGGGTGATCAGGATGATTGTCTTGCCGGTCTCTTTCCACAGCTTCAAAACCAGCGATTGCATTTTTTCACGGGTCAGCGCGTCCAGCGCGCCAAGCGGTTCGTCCATCAGGATGACATCGGGGTCATTTGCGAGACACCGCGCCAGCGCCACACGCTGCTGCATCCCGCCAGACAATTCGTAGATAGCCTTTTCCTTGAAGTCCTGAAGCCCCACGACCTCAAGTAGATGATCGACCTCGGCCGCGTATTGCGCTTCCTTCTGCCCCTTCATCCGAGGGCCAAAGCTTACATTATCACGCACGCTCATCCATTCGAACAAAGCGCCCTTCTGAAACACCATGCCACGTTCGGCATCAGGGCCAGTGACCGTGTGGCCATTCATCACGATCTGCCCTTCGGTCGGGGCCAGAAAACCCGCAACGATGTTCAGCAGTGTGGTCTTGCCGCAACCTGAGGGGCCCAGCACGCTCATCAACTCGCCTTCGTTCAGATGCAACGTGACATCCTTCAACGCCTGCACGGCCGTTCCGTTAGGCAGGTCGAAGCGCATGGAGATGTTTTCGATGGATAAACCTGTCATATCCCGCTTTCTGTAGATGAGGGCGCCGCCACAAGCAGGCGGCACGCCCGATTGCCGGGGGAGGATCGGCGGGCGCATGGAAATGCGCCACGCCAAACCTTGTTACTTGCCGTAGGCAATCGTCATCGGCTCGGTGTTGACCGAGTTGGCATAGCTGTCCAGCGCACCGTCGATGCTGCCGGCCTCGACAAACACGTCGGCTACGCCCTTCATGAAGGTCTGCACATTGCCGCCCAGCCATTTCTGCGACAGCTGATCATCCATACTGGGGAAACCCATCGTCCCGATGGCCGCGCGCGCGCCTTCAAGATCCATGCCGGATTCTTTGGCAACAACTTCAAGCATCGCATCACCGCCCGCACCCGAGTTCCAACGCTCATTTGCATCCGCAGTTACCTGAAGGAACTGGGCGACCAGCTCAGGGTTTTCCGAGATAAAGCTTTCCGGGGCCGAGGTCACATCGAACACCAGAATACCCAGTTCTTCCTTCTCGGCACCGGTCAACAGAACGTTGCCGTGCTCTTTCATCCGGGACAGACCGCCGCCATAGCCACACGCGAAATCAACTGCGCCCTGGCTTAGGGCCGCAGCGCCTTCAGGCGGGGCCATGTCGACAACTTCAAGGCTGGCCAATTCGATACCGAAGTGATCCATCTGGCGAAGGAAGCCATAGTGCGCGGCGGTACCCAGTGGCACAGCCACCTTTTTACCTGCCAGCTCGCTGGCGTTTTCCTTATCGATCTCCAGCGCTTCCGACACGACACAGTTGTCGTTCTCAGAATACGTCACAGCGACATCGACCACCTGAATCGCCTGACCAGCGGATGCGGCAACAACGAAAGGCGGAATGCCCTGGCTGACCGCGATCTGCACGTCGCCCGAGGCCATGGCCGCGCTCATCGCAGTGCCGGTTTCAAAGCTCACCCAATTCACCTTGAGGCCAAGTGCCTCGTCATAGGTTCCGTTGGCCTTGGCTTCTAGCATGGGCAGCGGCCATTCCAGGAAGTATGCAACGGTGATTTCGTCCAGGTCCTGCGCAAGCACTGCATGGCTTGTCAACGCAAGCACACTGGTCGCAGCGAGAGTGGCGAGTGTTTTTTTCATGGTATCCTCCGGTTGGGTCACTTTTTTACAGCGCGTTCCGCTGTTTTACTGTGAGAGAGCATTGGGTGCGCCTTACGGTACTGTGCCGTGTATTTTTCTTTTTTGCACGCCGCCAATCAAGAAGCCTCTCATTCTATCGTTGTGCAGAACAGGTGTTCTGAAATAGAACACTAGTGAGTACGCATTCTTTTCGTCAACTGTTTATTCTTCAAGTTTTGCTGTGAGCGTATTCAAAAGTTGAAACGGTTAAAAACTCGTCGTAGTTCTGCAATGCAGTAGATATGGGAGTGGGCATGGCAAGATCGACAGACAGCTCTATCGTCGCAAAGTGCGCTATGATCATGGATGCCCTGACCCACGCAAAAAGACCTATGGGTTTTTCGGATATCGTTGCGCGGACAGGTTTGGTCAAAAGCTCGTGCCACCGCGTACTTGCCGTTCTTCAAAGTGAGCGGATGGTCGAATACGACAAAAGCGGCAGAACCTACAAACCTGGCTCGCGATTTCAGGAATGGGCACGCGCCGGATTTCGACACCCGGATCTTCAGCAGGTTGTCGCAGAACCTGTTGACCGCCTCAGCGAAGCGACAGGATTGAACATTGCGCTGTCTGTTTTGGATGGCGATACCATTTTGTACCTGCGGACAACCAATAATGTTTCGGTTCGGTACGCAGCGCGTGCAGGCGACCACGCACCGCTGCACTGCACAGCCGCAGGCAAAGTTTTCCTTGCGTTTATGCCCGAAAAACAGCGCAATTCCGTGCTCGACTCGGCCGGATTGGAAAAGTTCACCGAATACACAAAGACAAACCTGCCAGAGCTTGAGACCGACTTGGGTGTCGTTCGGAATCAGGGCTATGCGGTTGTCGTGAAAGAGGAATTTCTCCAGGTCATGGGCATGTCCGCTCCTATTTGGAATGATCAGGGCAAAGTCGCCGCCTGTCTTTCTGTTTGGACTTTGACGGCAGACGACACGCCAGAGGAATTGCTTGCCAGCCTTGACTTGCTGAAACAAACCGCTGCCGAGATCTGTAGTCGGATCGGCGGCGAAGCACCCGAAAACTTCCACTTGACGACCTGACGGATGCTATCGAATATTGGAATTATTGTTCCGATATACGAGATTTTTATGTTCGCAACACCACCTGCCATGGCCACGCGGCCGAACTCGCTTTGGGCCAGCACTGCGCCGTCAATGCCCGACAGCCCACAATTGACCGGCGATCTGCACGCGGACGTGTCCATTCTGGGCGCTGGCTTCACCGGTCTGCGCGCAGCATTGGCCTTGGCCGAGGCAGGTACGTCAGCCGTCGTACTCGATGCCGGTGATGTAGGCTGGGGCGCATCGGGGCGCACTGGCGGGCAGGTCAATCCTATGCTGCCTTTCAACTCACCCAAAGACTTACAGCTTATGCTGGGACAGACTTATTTTGAGCGTCTGACCGAAGTGTCTCTGAATTCCGCCGACGAATTGTTCTCGTTGATCGACACCTATCAAATCCCGTGCCAAGCCCGGCAGAAGGGCTGGCTGAGGGTACTGCACAACAACCGGGCCTTGCAAAAGGCCGAGGCGGACGTGAAAGCCTGGAACGAATTTGGCGCAGGAATGGAGCTTCTGCGTGGGGATGATCTGCGAAGCACCTCGGGCACTGCTGCCTATTCCAGTGGTGTCGTGACCCCACGCGGTGGCGCCGTACAGCCAATGATGCTGGCGCGCGGCGTAGCAGGTGCCGCCCAACAACGCGGCGTTTCGATTTTTGGAAACAGCGCTGTCACCTCGATGAACAAGGTCGGCGGTAAGTGGCAACTGCGCACAGATCAGGGTTCGGTCACCTCTGACACTGTGATCGTTGCAACCAACGGCTATACCGGCCCACTGGTGCCGAAACTACCCAACAGCATCATGCCTCTGACCCCGATCCAGATTGCAACAGACCCGTTGCCGGAAGACGTCATTGCTTCGATCCTGCCACAGGGGCACACAATCTCGGACAGCCGACGGATCATCATGTATGCACGGCGAGAGCCAGACAATCGGTTGGTCTACGGTGGGTTGGGCCGCATGGACCGCGCGGGCAACCTGGGCGGTTTCGATTGGCTTCAACGAGACGCCGAACGCGTTTTTCCTCAGGTGAAAGGAGCCAACTGGTCCCATCATTGGGGCGGGCGCATCGCGGTTACCGACGACCACCTGCCTCACCTGCATGAACCGCAGCCGGGCCTTTTAATCGGGCTAGGCTACAACGGGCGCGGCGTTGCAATGTCACATGTGATGGGCCGCGTTCTAGCCGAGCGTGCCCTGGGCGCTGACTCTGAATCTCTGACCTTTCCAACAACACCGGTGCGGGCCATGTCCTATCGCCCGTTCAAGATTGCAGGTCTGGGAACGGCGATCTGGTCGATGCGTTTCATGGATTGGCTGGAAACCAGATAGTGCCAAACGAAGCCATGTCGTTTTGATTTTTACAACGGTCAAAACGTAAAAGAGGCGGCAATCGCCGCCTCAGTCTTAGCCTTTCATTCCGTCCCAGAAGGATTTGACGGAAGAGAAAAAGCTTTTGGATTCCGGGTGGTTGTCTTCACCCAGGTCCTCAAACTCGCGCAGCAGCTCTTTCTGACGACTGGTCAGGTTGACCGGAGTTTCCACCGCCAGTTCGATGAACATATCACCAACGCCACCACCACGCAGGGCGGGCATGCCTTTGCCACGCAGGCGCATCTGGCGACCTGACTGACTGCCGGCTGGAATCTGGACACGGCCCCGTCCACCATCAATGGTCGGAACTTCGATCGAACCGCCCAGCGCGGCCTTGGCCATGCTAACCGGAACCCGGCAATAAAGGTTTACGCTGTCGCGTTCGAACAGTTTGTGGTCGGAGACCTCGACAAAGATATAGAGATCGCCCGGAGGACCGCCGCGCATCCCAGCTTCGCCCTCGCCAGCCAGCCGAATCCGTGTTCCGGTTTCAACACCAGCTGGGATATTGACGGACAAAGCACGATCTTTTTCGACACGGCCGGAACCCTGGCAGGATTTGCAGGGGTTCTTGATGATCTGACCCAGCCCAGAACAGGTCGGGCAGGTGCGTTCAACCGTAAAGAAGCCCTGTTGCGCCCGCACTTTGCCCATGCCCGAACAAGTGGGGCAGGTTGTGGGTTCAACGCCACCTTCAGCGCCGGTTCCGTCACAGGACGAACAGGCCACGGCGGTGGGGACGTTAATGGTTTTCTGCAGGCCCGAGAACGCCTCTTCCAGCGACACGCGCAGGTTATAGCGCAGGTCCGAGCCGCGCGCGGCGCGACGGCCGCCGCCTCCTCCGCGTTGACCGCCCATGAAGTCGCCGAACAGGTCATCGAACACATCCGAGAACGCGCTGGAGAAATCGCCCTGACCAAAGCCGCCGCCAGGACGCCCGCCGCCACCCATACCGTTTTCAAAGGCTGCGTGGCCAAAACGGTCGTAGGCCGCCTTGCGTTCGGCGTCTTTCAGAACGTCATAGGCTTCGTTCGCTTCCTTGAACTGCGCCTCGGCATCCGGGTTGTCCTTGTTACGGTCGGGATGCAATTCTTTGGCTTTCTTGCGAAAACCCTTTTTGATCTCGTCCGCCGATGCACCTTTGGCTACGCCGAGCACATCGTAATAGTCGCGTTTTGACATCAGTGTTTCCTTCTGCCTCAACGTAATCGGGCCGGCCCGGCAACCGGACCGGCCCGAATTGGCCCGGTTACCCGTTAGTTACGCTTGTCGTTGTCCAGATCTTCGAACTCGGCATCGACAATGTCATCGTCACCCGGTGCGGCGTCGGCTGCTGCGGGCTCTTCTTCGCCTTCTTCGGCTTGCGCCTTATAGATGGCTTCGCCCAGCTTCATGGCCGCTTCGGTGACGTTCTGGATGCCCGACTTGATCTTGTCGGCATTCTCGGTCTCCAGCTCGTCCTTCAAAGCGGCGATCGCCAGCTCGATGGCTTCGATGGTGGTCGGGTCGACCTTGTCGGAATGCTCTTCCATCGACTTCTCGGTCGAGTGGATAAGGCTTTCCGCCTGGTTCTTGGCGTCGACCAGTTCGCGGCGTTCCTTGTCGGCTTCCGCGTTCTCTTCGGCGTCCTTGACCATCTTTTCGATGTCCTCGTCGGACAGACCGCCCGAAGCCTGGATGGTGATCTTCTGCTCTTTGCCGGTGCCTTTGTCTTTGGCCGAAACCGAGACAATGCCGTTGGCGTCGATGTCAAACGTCACCTCGATCTGAGGCATACCGCGCGGTGCGGGCGGGATGTCTTCAAGGTTGAACTGACCCAGGATCTTGTTGTCCGCAGCCATTTCACGCTCACCCTGGAACACGCGGATGGTCACGGCATTCTGGTTGTCCTCGGCGGTCGAGAAGACCTGAGACTTCTTGGTCGGGATCGTGGTGTTGCGGTCGATCAGACGGGTGAACACGCCACCCAGAGTTTCGATGCCCAGCGACAGCGGGGTCACGTCAAGCAGAACAACGTCTTTAACGTCGCCTTGCAGAACACCGGCCTGAATGGCGGCGCCCATAGCAACCACTTCGTCCGGGTTCACACCCTTGTGCGGCTCTTTCCCGAAGAATTTGGTGACCTCTTCGATCACTTTCGGCATCCGGGTCATACCACCAACCAGAACAACTTCGTCCACGTCAGCAGCCGACAGACCGGCGTCTTTCAGAGCGGCAGCGCAAGGCTTCATCGACTTTTTGATCAGGTCCGACACCAGCGATTCCAGCTTGGCACGGGTCAGTTTCATGACCATGTGCAGCGGCTGACCGTTCGAACCCATCGAGATGAACGGCTGGTTGATTTCGGTCTGCGAGGTCGAAGACAGCTCGATCTTGGCTTTTTCAGCGGCCTCTTTCAGACGCTGCAGGGCCATCTTGTCTTGGGACAGATCGACGCCGTGTTCCTTTTTGAACTCATCCGCCAGGTAGTTGACGATGCGCATGTCAAAGTCTTCACCACCCAGGAAGGTGTCACCGTTGGTCGATTTGACCTCGAACAGGCCGTCATCGATTTCCAGGATGGTCACGTCGAAGGTACCACCACCAAGGTCATAAACCGCGATGGTTTGGGTTTCTTCCTTGTCCAGACCATAGGCCAGAGCAGCCGCTGTCGGTTCGTTGATGATCCGCAGCACTTCCAGACCGGCGATTTTACCGGCGTCTTTGGTGGCCTGACGCTGTGCGTCGTTGAAGTAGGCCGGTACGGTGATGACTGCTTGTGTGACTTCTTCACCCAGATAGCTCTCGGCGGTTTCCTTCATCTTGCCCAGAGTGAAGGCCGAGATCTGGCTTGGGGAGTACTTTTCACCGCGGGCCTCGACCCACGCGTCACCATTGCCGCCATCAACGATGGCGTACGGCACCATTTTCTTGTCTTTTTCGACTTCTGCATCATCCACACGACGGCCGATCAGACGCTTGACGCCAAAGATCGTGTTGTCGGGGTTGGTGACCGCCTGACGCTTTGCAGGCTGACCGACCAGTCGCTCATCTTCGGTGAAGGCGACGATCGAGGGCGTGGTCCGCGCCCCTTCTGCGTTTTCGATGACCTTCGGCTGCGAGCCGTCCATGATGGCCACACACGAGTTGGTGGTTCCGAGGTCAATCCCGATGACTTTTCCCATTTTTGCAATCCCTTTCTCTTCAAGGCGATGTCCCGAGAACCGGACCCGTTACGGCATCCCGTCCCCGATCTGATGTGCGCGACAGCACTACCATCGCGCGTCCCGGCGTATATAAGGGCGAGACCAAGGGCCTGCAAGCACCGTAAAAGGCAGGTTTTCGGGAATCTGTGGCCTTTTTTGGCAAGGATTTGGAAAGGATTGGGGTTTCCGGAATGGCGCGGCTGATTTTGCGGGGGTTCGACATCAGAAAAGGCCATCTGGATCCTGCCACCCAGACGCAGGTCATCGCTGATCTGCGGCCGATTCTGAAATCCGCGCCCTTGTTTCGCCCCGTCACGCCTTCGGGCAAAGAGATGTCGGTGCGTATGACCTCGGCCGGGGATTTGGGTTGGGTGACAGACAAGGCAGGCTACCGTTATCAGGAACAGCATCCCAAGGGCGGAGTTTGGCCCGGCATTCCCAACAGTATTTTGGGTATCTGGCATGACTTGGTCAGCACGGAACATGAGCCGGATTGCTGTTTGGTCAATTATTATGGCGAAGGCGCAAAGATGGGCCTGCATCAGGACAAGGACGAGGCTGATTTTTCCTGGCCCGTGTTGTCAATTTCTCTGGGCGATGACGCCCTGTTTCGCATTGGCAACACCACCCGTGGCGGCAAGACCGAGTCGATCTGGCTCAGCTCGGGGGATGTGGTCGTTATGGGTGGGTCCGCACGGTTGGCATATCACGGGGTGGACCGGATCAGATTCGGATCGTCGCGCCTGTTGCCTAAGGGCGGGCGGATCAATCTGACACTGCGGGTGGCGCGTTAACGGCGGGCATTCCAGCTTTGCGAAACATGCTGGCGCGTAAAGAACTCACCCATCAATCCGATCATCAACAAGGCGATCCCGACCCAAAGCGCGTATTCCCAACTGGTGTTGCGGGGGAAATAGTTCTGAAAAATGAAACCGCGGCACTGATCAATGATGTGAAAAAGCGGATTCCAGGCGAACATCATCAACAACCATCCGCCCATCGTGTTTGCGACAAACATTTTACCGGAAAACACCATGTTCATTCGGCGGTAAATGTTTGACAGCATAGCAACGGTTGTCGGGAACCAGGGTTTGATCGCCATGAACACAAGCCCGATCGCGCATCCGGTGAACCAGGCCAGTAAAACCATCCCAAAGGCACCACCGGGATTCTCAATGTCCAAAGGGGCGACTGCAACATTGTAAATGAACAGAAGGACGCACATGGCCATCACCTGTTTGTACAGCGTGCCGAAAGCCGCCGCCAGGATAAGGACCATCGCATTCATTGGTGAATGCAGCGTCATTGGGTTGTTGGCCGAACCAACCCCGGAAATCGACCCAATCGACTGGATATGCATCATAAACGGAAGGACGCCGGACAGGATATACAGCAGGAATTCACCCCTGATCTTGGCTATGCCACCCCGACCCAGCAATGTCATGAGCAGGTAGAACACCATGCACATCACCACCAGTTGTATGACGTTAATCAAAATGGCGATAACCGCATTCGGGTGCTGTGCCCGCACATTTCTGACAACAGCATGGAACACAAGCTCAGCAGTTGTGAACGCGCCGCCCAGCAGCGATTGATTGCGCTTGAAGTAAAACACTCGAAGGTCTTTCCTGCCTCGTCGCCCTCAATCTGGCATGAATATCTTGCCGTTCCGTAACCGCCACATCATAAGTCGGTCATGAGTTTGGATCAACAAACCACAGGAACGGAGCATTTTTGTGACCTATGACGCGCTTATCCCAGTCATCCGACGTCTTGCCCTTCAGGCGGGTGATAAGATCATGGAGATTTATGAGGCAGATGATTTCGATGTCAAAGTCAAATCTGACTCCAGCCCAGTAACCGAGGCAGATGAGGCTGCAGACGCATTGATTTCCGCCGGTTTGCGCGCAGCTTTCCCGGATATTCTGCTGGTCACTGAAGAACAGGCGGCTTCGCATTCGGAAAAAGGTGATACGTTCCTGATAGTTGATCCGCTGGACGGCACCAAAGAATTCATCAACCGCCGTGGCGACTTTACCGTCAACATTGCGCTGGTCGAAAACGGAACACCAACGCGAGGTGTTGTTTATGCCCCAGCTCGCGGTCGTATGTTCTACACACAAGCAGATGGCCGTTCGGTCGAGGAAACCGGCGCGTTTGACAAGGACACACCTGGTGATTTGACGAATATTTCAGTCTCTAAACCAGACAATTCGGCGCTTTTGGTCGTGGCTTCGAAATCCCACAGGGATCAGGCGACCGAGGATTACATCAGCAAATACCAAGCCAAAGACAGCAAAAGCGCAGGGTCTTCCCTCAAGTTCTGTCTGGTGGCCACCGGTGAAGCGGATATCTACCCTCGTGTCGGTCGCACAATGGAATGGGATACAGCGGCAGGTCACGCGGTTCTGGCCGGGGCCGGTGGCCAGGTGGTGCGTTTTGACGACCATTCGCCGCTGCTCTATGGCAAAGAAGGCTATGCCAACCCGTTTTTTATCGCCTACGCTCCGGGTGTTGAACTAAAGGAAGCCTGATGTCTGTTCTGATTGCCATCCCCGCCCGCTATGCCTCGACCCGCTATCCGGGCAAGCCGTTGGTGCCGCTATCTGGTGCCACAGGCACTGCGATGACGCTGATCGAACGGTCCTGGCGCGCAGCCAAGTCTGTCTCGGGCGTTGATCGGGTGGTCGTTGCAACGGATGACGATCGTATCCGCGAGGTCTCGGAAGGGTTTGGGGCCGAAGTGGTGATGACTTCGGAAAGCTGTCAGAACGGCACCGAACGCTGCGCCGAAGCGCATGAGGTTCTGGGGGCTGGGTATGATATGGTGGTCAACCTTCAGGGCGACGCGCCACTGACGCCACACTGGTTTGTAGAAGACCTGATCGCGGGCCTGCGCGCGGCGCCGGATGCTGGTGTGGCCACGCCTGTGCTGCGCTGTGACGGCGACGCGCTGAACAGTTTGCTGAACGACCGAAAGCATGACCGTGTCGGAGGAACCACCGCTGTGTTCGGTCGCGATCACAGCGCGATGTATTTCTCGAAAGAGGTCGTGCCGTTTACCTCGCAGACCTATGCAGGCGACGAGCCGACCCCGGTGTTTCATCACGTGGGTGTATATGCTTATCGGCCCGATGCGCTTGCCGCATATCCAGGCTGGCCCACCGGCCCGCTGGAGCAATTGGAAGGCCTGGAGCAGCTTCGGTTCATGGAGAACGGCCGCAAGGTACTGTGCGTCGAAGTCGAGGCCAAGGGCCGCCAGTTCTGGGAACTGAACAACCCGCAGGATGTCCCAAAAATCGAAGAGATGATGGCGGCGATGGGGTTGGAATAACCGATTTTCCCCATGACATCCGGCGGTGCTCAAATTTTAAGTATAGTTAACTCGTTTTAAAGGACGCATCATGACAACTATCCTTGTTACTGGCGGTGCAGGGTATATCGGCTCGCACGCGTGCAAAGCGCTGGCGCAAGCGGGTTATGTGCCTGTGACATATGACAATCTGGTCACGGGTTGGCAGGATGCGGTGAAATACGGCCCTTTCGAGCAGGGCGACCTGCTGGACCGCGCGCGTCTGGACGAGGTGTTTGCCAAACACCAACCGGCAGCCGTGATGCATTTTGCGGCCCTAAGCCAGGTGGGCGACGCGATGAAGCAGCCCGGATTGTACTGGTCAAACAACGTCACCGGTTCGTTGACCTTGATCGAAGCTGCGGTTGCAGCCGGGTGTTTGAATTTTGTGTTCTCGTCCACATGCGCCACCTATGGTGAACATGACAACGTGGTTCTGGATGAATCCACCGCGCAGTATCCACTGAATGCCTATGGTGCATCGAAACGTGCAATCGAAGATATCCTGAAAGATTTCGAAGCGGCCCACGGCCTGCGCCACGTCATTTTCCGCTATTTCAACGTTGCCGGGGCAGACCCTGACGGAGACGTTGGTGAATTCCACCAGCCCGAAACGCACCTGATCCCTCTGATGCTGGATGCGATCGACGGCAAACGCGAAGGCCTGACCGTCTTTGGGACCGACTATGACACCCCCGACGGCACATGTATCCGCGACTATGTACATGTCTGCGATCTGGTCGACGCGCATGTTCTGGGGCTGGAATGGCTGGAACAAGGCAAGGAAAGCCGTGTTTTCAATCTGGGCACCGGATCAGGATTTTCCGTGTTGGAGGTAATCGAGCAATCCAAATCCGTTACCAACCGCCCTGTGCCTTATTCAACCGGGCCTCGTCGGGCAGGCGATTGTACCAAGCTGGTCTCGGGCTCTGTTCGGGCTGAAACTGAACTGGGATGGATGCCAAAACGCTCCACGTTAGAGACAATGATAGCGGATGCCTGGCGCTGGCATCAGAACGGCCACTACGAGAAATGAGGCTAAATTGACCTTCAGCGCGTTACAAAAGCTGCCCAAGATCGGCTGGCGGCAAAAGTATCAGCTGCGCTGGAAACGTCGGCGGCTTCTGTGGCGATCCTTTCGCAGCCGGAACCAGTTGACCTGCCTGAACGATCGGACCGGCAAGATCCGCGCTGGTGACGTGCTGGCTTTTACCACTCTGCGCAACGAAATGACCCGCCTTTCCTGGTTTCTTCGCCACTACCGCCAGTTGGGTGTGCGCCACTTTCTGGTCGTCGACAATGGCAGCGATGACGGCTCGGCAGAGTATCTCTTGGATCAACCAGATGTTTCTGTCTGGCAAACCTATTCAAGCTATCGGGGATCACGATTTGGTCTGGATTGGCTGACTTGGCTCCAGATGCGGCATGGACACGCGCACTGGTGTCTTATGGTCGATGCGGATGAGCTGTTGGTTTATTCCCATTGCGATACCCGGCCCCTTCAGGACCTGACACATTGGCTGGAGCAGAAAGGGCGGGTTGGTTTTGGCGCGTTGATGCTGGACCTCTATCCCAAAGGTCCGTTGGGCCGCGACACCTATGACCCGGATACCGACCCAACAGATCTGCTGTGTTGGTTCGATGCGGGGCCATATCGCGCAGAGCGACAAAGCCCGATTGGCAATCTGTGGGTTCAAGGCGGCGCAAGGGAACGGATGTTCTTCACCCAGACGCGGCAGCGCTCTCCCACTCTGAACAAGATTCCACTGATCCGCTGGTCGCGGCGGTATGCGTATGTGAACTCATGCCACTCGGCCCTGCCGCGCCACCTGAACGCAGCTTATGATGGGCCCGGTGGAGCGGCGCCTTCGGGAGTATTGCTGCACACAAAATTCCTGCCGGAGATTGTTGAAAAGTCCAAATCGGAAAAAGAACGACGCCAGCACTTTCATGATCCAAGCCAATTTGCGGCGTATTATGACGGGATCATTAATCAGCCGGTCATGTGGACTCCACAATCAGTCCGTTATACCGGCTGGAAACAGTTGCAACAAATGGGGTTGATGCCTGGCGGGGATTGGGGCCTGCAATGAAAATACGACAGTCAACCGCACGTTTACACTTTGTCGGTTTAAAAAAGTTGCCTCAGAAGATGCATAGGTGGCATAAACCGGTAATGCCTTGTCCTGCCAACTGGAAAGACGAGGTCGGGGAAAGCTCGCGTAATAATAAAGGTTGGGCAGTCACGTGAGCCTGTTCGAATCCTACAAAATGCGATTGCGGCGCAAGCGCCGTATTCTGCGCTGCCTCAGACGAAGCCGTGAACTGAAACCCGCCAGCGTCAACACATCGGCCATCCGACACGACGACATTCTTCTAATGAGCGTTGTCCGGAACGAAAAAATCCGCCTGCCGTTTTTCCTGGAATACTACCGTAAACTGGGCATCAACCACTTTTTGTTCATCGACAACAATAGCGATGACGGAAGTTTCGAATTCCTACAAGAACAGGCCGACGTGTCAGTTTGGCGAACGACAACCAGCTACAAACGCGCGGGCTATGGTCTGGACTGGTCGAACTACATTTTGCGGAAATACGCACATGGTCATTGGGTTCTGACCGTCGATCCGGATGAATTCTTCATCTATCCGTTTTGCGACACCCGCCCTATACGCGCATTGACGGATTGGCTGGATGGCAGCGCCGTGCGCAGTTTTGGAACCATGCTGATCGACATGTACCCCGAAGGTCCGGTAGATGCAGAACCCTACCGCGAGGGGCAGAACCCGTTCGAAATCGCGCGCTGGTTCGATCCCGGGAACTACATGATCACCAAGAACCCGGATTATAAGAACCTGTGGATTCAAGGCGGTCCTAGAGCGCGCGTGTTTTTTCGCGAAAACCCCTCCAAAGCGCCTGCGTTGAACAAGATTCCCTTGGTGAAGTGGGATCGGCGCTATGTCTATGTCAGCTCGACCCATTCGCTTTTGCCGCGGGGTTTGAACCAAGTTTATGACGAGTGGGGCGGGGAAAAAGCCAGCGGGTCACTGCTTCATGCCAAACTGATCGACACCCTTGGCGACAAAGCGCGCGAGGAACTGCAGCGCGGTCAACATTACCGCGGATCAGGTGAATACAAAGCCTATGCCGCACAGCTTGAGGAAAAACCCGTTTTCTGGTGCCAATGGTCCGAGGCTTACATCAATTGGCGACAGCTTGAGATTCTGGGCCTTATGTCCAAGGGGAATTGGGCATGAGTAGCCTGGGCATCGTCATGCTGGTCCATACTTCGCTGGACCGAGCCGAGCAGGTGGCGCGCCATTGGACGGCTGCGGGATGTCCGGTTGTGGTGCACGTGGATCGCAAAGTCCCGGATGGCACTTACGCCCGTTTTGTCGCGTCCTGCTCAAACGATCCCGATATCGTTTTTTCTGAACGTCACCGGTGCGATTGGGGCGGCTGGGGCATCGTCGCTGCCTCGCAAAGCGCATCCGAATTGATGCTTGAGCAATTTCCCGACGTTCGGCACGCGTTTCTGTCTTCAGGAGCATGCCTGCCCCTGCGTCCGGTTCAGGAGCTAATCGATTACCTGGCTGAACGGCCCCGCGTGGATTTTATCGAAAGCGCAACGACATCCGATGTCAGCTGGACCATTGGCGGTCTGGATCATGAACGGTTTACCCTGCGGTTCCCATTCTCGTGGCGCAAACAGCGCAAGCTGTTTGACACCTATGTCAGGCTACAGCGTGCCGTGGGGTACCGCAGACAAATTCCAGATGGTTTGGTGCCTCATATGGGCAGCCAGTGGTGGTGCCTGACCCGCCAGACACTCTCAGCCATCCTTCAAGATCCCAAACGTAAACAATACGACAAGTATTTCCGCCATGTTTGGATTCCGGATGAAAGCTATTTCCAGACCCTTGCACGACAATATTCGACGCATATCGAAAGCCGATCCCTGACTCTGTCCAAATTCGATTACCAGGGCCGTCCTCATATTTTCTATGACGATCACCTGCAATTGCTGCGACGCTCGGATTGCTTTGTTGCCCGTAAGATCTGGCCTCAGGCCGAACGACTGTATCAGGCATTTCTGACGGACCAGACCAGTGCCATGAAACCGGCTGAGCCCAATCCCGGCAAGATCGACCGCATCTTCTCGAAAGCGGTGGAACGGCGGACGCGAGGACGCGACGGGCTTTATATGCAAAGCCGCTTTCCACGGCACGGCAGCGAAAACGGCCTGACATCTTCGCCTTATTCTGTATTCCAGGGATTTTCCGAGCTGTTTGAGGATTTTGAATCCTGGCTTGTGACCACCACGGGAGCAAAAGTCCATGGGCACTTGTTCGGACCTGATCGCGCCGAATTTGAACAAGGGGAAACCATCACAAACGGCGCCCTTAGCGACAGCGCAACTTTACGGGATTACAACCCCACAGCATTCCTGTCGAACCTGATCTGGAACACGCGGGGGGAACGGCAGTGTTTTCAGTTCAGCCCAAGAGACACGCAAGAGATCAACTGGTTTTTGGCGCGCGACAAGAACGCCCAGATTTCGGTCATCACCGGAGCCTGGGCAATTCCATTGTTCCGTTCAAACCTCAACTTCTCGGAGATCCGGTGCGAAGCGGCACGGTTGCAGCAGATTGAAACCAAGCAGCTCGAGGTTTTGACCTCGGTCTGGACCAAAGCCCGCATGCGCAGTTGGACCTTGGCCGATTTCATTGAATCGCCGATGGATCCGTTACAGACGATTCTGGATGAGATCGGCGCACATCAGGCCAGCCACTTGACCGAAGTGCCCACCATGGTTGATCTGACCGGTTTCGGGAAGTTCCTGCAAAATCTGAAGAATCAGGGTATGCACCCATATCTGATGGGTGATTTCCCGTCTGACGATGTGTTTGGTCGGCAGACAAAACCTTTCCGAAAACCCTATCTGGTGCAGTGACGGCCAATGGCAGCCAAATATGATTACTTTGTTGTACTGGCGGCCATGCGCACAGGGTCTAACCTGCTGGAGGCAAACCTGAACGCGCTTGACAGCGTGACCTGCCATGGCGAGGCGTTTAATCCCCATTTTGCCGGGAATCTGCAGTCAGATACACTGCTGGGCCTGACGCTGGAAGACCGTGACGCAGATCCGATGAAGCTGCTGAAAGCCATTCGTACAGCACCCGGTGACATCAACGGGTTCCGGTATTTCGAAGAACACGATCCGCGCATTCTGAAGCCCGTTTTGAATGACCATCGCTGCGCAAAGATCATTCTGACCCGCAATCCACTGGACAGCTACCTGTCCTTGAAGATCGCGCGGACCACACAGCAATGGCTGCTGAAGAATGTTAAACGCCGCGTCGATGCCCAAGTCACCTTTGATGCACAGGAATTCTTGGATTATCTGGAACAGGTCCAGAGCCATCAGCACATGCTGCGGCGACATTTGCAAAAGACAGGTCAGAGCGCTTTTTTCATCTCCTATGAAGACCTGACTGAAATGGACGTCCTGAACGGCCTAGCCGAATGGCTGGGGGTCAAAGCGCGACTGACCCGGCTGGACGACACGCTGAAACCGCAAAACCCAGCGCCCGCAGTGTCAAAAGTCACAAATCCTGACGACATGACGCGTGCGCTGGCGGATGTCGACCAGTTTGGGCTGCATCACACCTCTCGCTTTGAGCCGCAGCGCGGTGCCGCCGTCCCGCAATACGTCGCGGCACCAAAGTCGGCCTTGATGTATTTGCCCATTCGTAACGGATTAGAGGCTGTTATAAACCAATGGCTGGCCGATCTGGACGGCGGTAAGACTGGTGATCTAATCACCGATCGCAACCGCAAACAGATCCGCGCCTGGTTGAGGAACCACACCGGTCACCGAAAATTCACAGTCCTGCGCCATCCGTTGGCGCGGGCGCATACCGCGTTTTGCCAACACATTCTAAGTACTGGACCTGGCAGCTACAAAATGGTGCGCAACTATCTGCGGAACCGACTAAAGGTGCCGATTCCAGGGCAGGTGCGGGACACCAATTATTCTGTCGCGCAGCACCGTGATGCGTTTTTAGCCTTTCTCGGCTTCCTACGTCTTAACCTCAACAATCAAACCCCAATCCGCGTTGACGGGACATGGTGCAGCCAATCCCGGGTTCTGGACGGGATTTCCGGTTTCCTTTTGCCAGACCTGATCCTGCGGGAAGAAGACCTGACCACAGCGCTTCCAGCGCTTGCACGAGATATCGGTCATTCAAACCCGCCAAAGCCCAGCACACGCGCGCCTGATGAACCGTTTACGCTGGACCAGATCTATGATGCTGAGCTAGAGGCGCTGGCAGAGGACGTCTACCAGCATGACTATGAGGTGTTCGGGTTTGGAGCCTGGGCCCCGGTGCCGCCTAGGGACGCAAAGTGATTAGCGTGCCTTTGTTGACCATCGCATAAATCTCTTCAATCTCGTCATTCTTGACAGCGATGCATCCTGCGGTCCAATCGGGTGTTTTCCGCGCGCGCTTGAGCTCTGACCGAAGATTCGGCTGGCCGTGAATAAAGATATCACCGCCCGGATTAACGCCTGCTGCCTTGGCCTGAGCGATATCCTGAGAGTTGGGGTAGGAAATACCTAACGATAGGTGATAGCGGCTTCGCGGATTTCTGCGGTCAATCAGATAGCTGCCCTCTGGCGTGCGACCATCCCCTTTTTTGGTTTTGGTGCCTCGTGGCGCAAATCCCAAATCCACATCGTATTCTCGCAAAACCTGCTCATGATGCAGCAGATAGAGTTTGCGTGCGCCTTTGTTGACCACCAAAGAGGTCACTTCGGGCCCATCATAAGTCAAAAATCTTGGGCCAGCTTTGGCACAAGCCGTAAGGCTCAGCGTTGCCATAGCCCCCAATCCGAATGCTCGACGATCCATTTTTCACTGCCTGCTCTGTTTTTTGGAGATTAATATGCCAAAAACCTTGCGAAACGGAAATCACTTTTTGCTGTTCATCTGCTCGGCCAGACGGCGTTCGATGCTTTCCAGCCGTTCCAGCACTTCGTCGCGATAGGCATCGGTTTTAACCTCGTCCTCGGCATGGTGTGCGTCCTGCATCGAGTTCACGATCAAACCCACCAACAGGTTCACCACGGCAAAGGTCGTGACCATGATAAATGGCACAAAAAACAGCCAGGCGTAGGGATATACCTCCATCACGGGGCGGACGATGCCCATGGACCAGCTTTCCAACGTCATGATTTGGAACAAGGTATAGGCCGACAGGCCCAGATCACCGAACCAGGCGGGAAATGACACCGAGAACAGTTTGGTCGAGATTACCGCGCCGATGTAGAATAGGATTGCCATCAACAAGAAGACACTGGCCATCCCGGGCAGGGCCGAAATAAAGCCTTCGACCACGCGGCGCAGGCGGGGCGCCACGGAAATCACGCGCAACACCCTCAGGATCCGCAGGGCACGCAGCACGGAAAGACCACCAGCACTGGGGACAAGTGCGACACCCACGATCAGGAAATCGAATATATTCCAACCGCTTGTAAAGAATCTGCGCCCGGTCGCGATCAGCTTTATTGTGATCTCAGCCACGAAGATGGCAAGGCACAGCTTGTCTAGCGTGACAATCAGCGGTCCTGCTGCGTTCATCAAAGTGGGTGATGTCTCCATCCCCAAAAGAATTGCGTTGAAAATTATGACTGCCGTGATGAAACGCCCGAAAGCCGGGGCTTCGATGATGGTCAGCAAACGCTGTTTGACACTCATGTGTCGCGATCTCCTGTCTGGTCAAGATGCGGCGTTCAGGACAAAGCGCGCAGCAAGTTCCGTGTGTGACGACCACCGAAATTGGTCAACGACCTGTACCCATTCAAGGGTGTAGCCTGCGTTAACAAGGATTTTTGCGTCCCGCGCAAAGCTCACCGGGTTGCAGGAAACATAGGCAATCACTGGTCGACTGGCTTGAGCCAACTCCTCCACCTGCGCCTCGGCTCCGGCGCGGGGCGGGTCTAAAACAATCGCGTCAAAGGCCTTTAGTTCATCAGGCATCAATGGACGACGAAACAGGTCGCGGGCCTCAGTTGTTACGCGTTTCAAACCCTGCGCTCTGCGCCAGCCCTGATCCAGCGCCTGAACCATTGCGGCCTCGCCTTCCACAGCATGAACTTCGGCTTTTTGGGCCAGGGGAAGCGAAAACGTACCGCTACCTGAAAACAGGTCGACGGCGCGCTTTGCACCCTCTGTTGCCTCCAAAACCGCCTGTAATAGAGCCTGTTCTCCGTCCTTGGTCGCTTGCAAGAACGCACCGGACGGCGGAGTGACGGCGGCTCTTCCAAACCGCTGAACCGGCGCCTGTCGCATAGCGATCACTTCACCGTCCCAACTCAGCCGCGCCAACCCGTGTTTCTCGGTCGCTTGAGCCAGCGCTAGTTCCAGCGGACCGTCCAAGGGTTTGCCGCCTCTAACAGCTACATCCAATCCGCCTTCGGAGAGTGTCAGTGTCACCGCCAGAACACCCTTACGGCTTCCACCCAGAACGGCCAGCGCCTCGGCCACAGGAATGGCCGCGGTCAACTCGGGGTCCAACAACCGGCAGTCGGGGATTTCCGTGATCGTGTCCGACGCGCGACCATGAAACCCGGCCAACGTACCTTTCTTTGTTCGTCTTACAGCAACCGTTGCACGCCTGCGCGACTGTTCGGGTGACGTGTGGATCGGGCGCATCTGTGCATCCAGACCCTGCGCGGCCAAGGCGTTGCGCACAATTTCAAGCTTCCAATCGGCCACAAAGGCGTCAGAGGCATGCTGCAACTGACACCCGCCGCAGGCTTTGTAGTGGCGACACGGCGCCTTGACCCGATCTTCGGATGGCGTTTCCACCCGGATATCGGTCAGCACTTGACCCGTCAAAGTGCCGCTTACGACCTCACCTGGTAGAGTGCGCGGGGCATAGACGGGGCCATCGGCAATACCATCGCCCTGATGGCCGAGCCGTGTGATTGTGAATCGCTGCGTCATGAAGGGCCTGATAGCCGGGCTTTCAAGTCAACAAAACCCTTATTCAGCAGCTTCCGCCTGAATAAAGCCGCCAGATTGACGATGCCAGAACCGCGCATACAGACTGCCCTGATCCAGCAGCGTCTCATGTGTTCCGCTTTCGACAATCCGCCCCTGGTCCAGGACAACGATCCGATCCATCTCGCTGAGGGTGGACAGCCGGTGTGCAATGGCCAGAACGGTCTTACCCTCCATTACCCGATGCAGCGCGGTCTGAATCGAGGCTTCGACCTCGGAATCAAGTGCCGAGGTTGCTTCGTCCAGAACCAAAATCGGCGCGTCCTTCAGAATGGCACGGGCCAAAGCGATCCGCTGACGCTGTCCGCCGCTGAGTTTTACACCCCTTTCGCCCAGATGAGCGTCATAGCCTTGGCGACCGTTAGCATCCTCAAGGCTGAGGATGAATTCATGCGCCTCGGCCTTTTTCGCAGCGGTTATCATCTCATCCTCGGACGCATCCGGGCGACCGTACAGGATGTTTTCGCGCGCCGAACGGTTGAACATTGCTGTTTCTTGTGTGACCATACCGATCTGGCGGCGCAGGCTGTCTTGTGTCACCTGCGACACGTCTTGCCCGTCAATACGAATAGCGCCACTTTCCCTGTCATAGAGTCGAAGCAGCAAGGACACGAGCGTCGACTTACCCGCGCCCGAGGCGCCGACGATACCCAGCTTTTCGCCGGGTTTTATAGTCAGGGTCAGATCTGTAACACCGCCTATGTCCCGACCATAAGCAAAGCTGGCATTTTCGAATGAGATTGATCCGTCGTGCACAACCAGGTCTTTTGCGTCCCCCGCATCCTCGACCCGGTCACGCTTGGCCAGCGTTTTCATCCCGTTTTCGATTTCACCCACATTGGCGTAGAGGCCCATTAGAGTGAAACTGACCCAACCCGTCATTTGCGCAATCCGGATTGAGACGGCACCTGCTGCCACTATATCCCCTGCGGTCGCAATGCCGATTTGCCACAACCAAAGCGTCGCACCCAGCAGCAGAACCGGCAAAACACCAGCCAACGTCATCAGGATAAATCGAAAACTGGCCGAAAGCTTACCGAAATCCAGCGACCGTTCGCGCAGTTCCACCATCGAGTCGCGCGCAGCCCGATCTTCAAAAGCGGAATGTGCAAACAACTTAACCGTCTTGATGTTGGTGATCGTGTCAACGACCTGCCCCGAAACCATCGCCCGCGCCCCGGCCCGCGCGGCAGAGCGTTGACGGATGCGCGGCAAATACCAGCGCACAAGCAGGAAGTAGACCACGAGCCAAGCGGCAAAAGGCAGCATCGCAAGCGGGTGAATAGACCCTAACAAAAGCAAAGACCCCACAAGAGACGCTAGGGCAAATACAATGGCGCTGATCGTTTCTGACACGACCGAAGCCATCGCGTTCGACGTTTGCATCTGCTTCTGTGCGATGCGTCCAGCGAAATCATCGTCGAAATACGTCACCGACTGGCCCAGCGTCCAACGGTTCAACTTGGCCAACACCAAGGGTGTGATGTTGGGCATGACGATGTAATTGTTCGAAACCGAAGACAGGCCAAACAGGATCGGACGCACCAGCATAAAGAAAGCGATCGAGCCGAAGATCATCCACATGTTTTGCACGGTCAGAAAGTTTTCCGGACCGCTAGACGTTGCCACGTCGATCACACGGCCCAAAATCCAAGCCGTGCCCGCCTCCATCGCGCCGGCTGTGGCCGAAAAGAACGCTGCAACAAACAACATCGGCCAAGCACCGGACAGGCTCCAGCGAATGAACGCTCCCAACGTCTGCGGCGGGGGCGTTTCGATGTTTTTGAACGGTTGGATGAGGTCAGCGACCCTCATTCCGCGGCCTCCGGATTCATGAAGCCGCCAGATTGCCGCGCCCAGAACTGCGCGTAAAGACCACGCTGCGTCAACAGGTCGGAATGGGCGCCTTCTTCGACGATGCGGCCATCATCCATGACCAGAATACGGTCCATCTGCGCGATCGTGCTGAGCCTGTGCGCAATGGCGATCACGGTTTTGCCTTGCATCATGCCGTATAGGGTTTCCTGAATTGACGCTTCAACCTCGGAATCTAGGGCGGATGTCGCCTCATCCAACAACAATATCGGCGCATCTTTAAGGATTACCCGTGCCAGCGTCACACGCTGCCGCTGCCCGCCGGACAGCTTTACACCACGCTCGCCCACATGCGCGTCGTACCCCGTGCGTCCTTGCGGGTCTTGCAGGTCAAGGATGAACTCATGCGCTTCGGCCTGCTTGGCGGCGGCGATCATCTGATCCTCGGTCGCATCAGGGCGGCCATAAAGGATATTGTCCCGCACCGACCGGTGCAGCAAAGCGCTGTCCTGCTGAACCATGCCGATATGACTGCGCAGGCTGTCCTGCGTGACATCTGCGATGTTCTGCCCGTCAATCAGGATCGCGCCCCGCTCGACATCATAAAACCGTAATAGAAGCTTAACTAGGGTCGATTTTCCAGCACCGGACCGACCGATCAAACCGATCTTTTCGCCGGGTTGGATGGTTAGGTTGATGTGGTCCAAACCACCGGCTTCGCGACCGTAGTGGTGCGACAGGTCGCGGATATGGATCTCACCCTTGTTCAGTCGCAAGGGTTTCGCAGCGGGCGCATCCAACAGATCAATGGGTTGGGCAATCGTCTCCATCCCCTCGGCCACGATACCAAGCTGGCGGAAAAAGCTGGTCAGCGCCCACATGATCCATCCGGTCATGGCGTTCAGACGAAGAGTCAGTGCGGTGGCAGCCGCAACGACACCAACCGAGGCGGTGCCTTGCATCCACAACGCAATTGCCCAACCAACAACGCCCACAATCAGCATGCCGTTCAAGGTGACCAGAACCGCATCCATGATCGTAAAAATCCGCATCTCAATCTGGAAAGTTCGGCGGGTTTCTTCGATCGCCTCGCGGGCATAGTCCAACTCTTGCGGACCATGGGCGAACATCTTGACGGAATGGATGTTGGTATAGCTGTCCACAACCCGGCCGGTGACAGTCGAGCGCGCATCTGAGGCCGCTTTTGACGCCGGACCGACACGCTGCACCGTCCAGCGCACCAGCATCGCATAAAACGCAAACCAGATTAGCAAGGGGATCAACAAACGCGGATCCGCTGCGTACAGCAAGATCGCCGCACCGATCAGATAGGCTAGCGAGAAGGAAATCGCATCAAAGACCTGAAAGACCACCTCGCCTGCGGCAGGTGGCGTTTGCATGATCCGGTTCGCAATCCGCCCGGCAAAATCGTTTTCGAACCAGCCAACCGATTGGCGCAGCACATGTTTGTGCGCGCGCCAGCGGATCAGCGTGCCAAAGTTAGGCAGGATCGTGTTGTTCAACAGAAGTACGTCGATCAGATGCAGTAACGGACGAAGCAGCAGAACAAACGCCGCCATCAATAACAGCTCTGTCCCGTGGTTCTGCCAGACTTCTGCAGGAGATCCGCCCAGCAGGTCGACAACGCGGCCCATATAATAGATCAACCCGATTTCGACCCCTGCGACGACGATAGAAATCAGTGCGGCCCAGACAAACACCCGGACGAAAGGCCGCGAATAATCCAACATGAACGGCCACAACTTGGTTGGTGGCGCGTCGGTCTCTTTGTAGGCGACAAAAGGGTTAACGAGATTTTCGAAATAGCGAAACATGGAGAGTGCTCCGATTGAGCAAAAATGTAGACGTGCGAAGAAGAATGGCGCCTGAACACCACCCTTTACGGGGCAAGTGTTCTGGCTTTAGCCGAACCAGATCCCGTAATACATTCGCAGTCCTCCATCCATGTGACAGTCGCACGTAACCACAAACGTGTTGGTTTGTCATCCCCTTTTGAGACTTAGCGCTAACTTGCCAGCAACTCCTCGCGCGACAACGCAAAGCCGGACGCGATCCAGCGGTTTTCAAGCTCGGCCAGTTTCTGGCCCAGCGCTGGTCCTGTGAAAGTGGGGATCAGATCCTTGGCTTGAATTGGAAAACGGGCAGCCGCCCCTTTATGCAAGTCATGCCTCAAGGCTTCGGACCAGGGTTGTTCCAGAAAAGCGCAACGCAGAAGAGTCTCGTGCAAACCGCCTTCGTCACCGTAGCGGTAACCCAGCTCGGCCACGCTGGTGGTGGCTTGTGCCTCGTTACGCATACGGGTCAGACGTTGCAATTGCGAACGGCTCAATCGCAATGTCGCTGCGTCTTCAGGCGTGGCGATGGCTGCCAGCCGTCGCACCGGATCGGGATCAGCACCCGCCGCCTGTTCGAGCGCAACAAGAGGCGCAAGGGATCGGTCGTTTGCGCCCGGCAACAGCTGTGCCAAGACACCCGTGCTGCGCATTGTTGCAATTGCAGGGGCCGGATCGGGCGCTGCCAGTAGTTTCAGCAGTTCCGCCCCGACCCGTTCGCGCGACAGTGATTTCAACCCGTCAAGATTGGCACCAATTGCGGAAAGTGCATCTGGGTCGAACCCAGCCTGTGGATCACCATACCAAGCGTGAAACCGGAAATATCGAAGCGAGCGCAAATAATCTTCGCGTATACGATTCTCGGCCGTTCCAATGAACCGCACCCGTCGCGCCTCAAGATCGGGCAACCCTTCAAGCGGATCCAACACAGTGCCATCTGGCTGCGCATAGATTGCGTTCATGGTGAAATCGCGCCGGGCCGCGTCTTCCTCGACATGATCGGAAAACGCAACAACAGCGCGCCGCCCGTCGGTTTCAACATCTCGACGGAAGGTCGTGATCTCGTGCGGGATACCGGCGCTGACGACCGTGATCGTACCGTGGTCAATACCCGTTGGAATAGCCTTGAGCCCCGCGGCCTGCGCCATCTCAACCACCTGCTGTGGTCGCGCGTCGGTAGCGATATCGATATCCGAGACAGGTGCGCCCAAAAGCGCGTTGCGCACACAGCCACCCACAAAAAGTGCCTGCGCACCAGATGCAGTCAGAGCGGCGCATACCTGTTGGGTCGCTGGTTCACTGACCCAAGGCTCGTTTATCTGCATCATTCATTCACCCGTGCTGCAAGCCCGCGCAATATGCGAGCCGTCGCACCCCAGATATAATAGGGGCCGAACGGAACTGTGTAATATCTGCGTTTCTGACCGCGCCAGCGACGCGACTCAACCAGATAATTCTCGGGATCTAGAAGATGGGCAAGAGGCGTCGAGAAAACCTCATCCACCTCGCCGGGTTCGGGCACAGGTTTGAATGTGTCACGTACCACTGCAACCACAGGGGTGACGTTGAAAGAGGTGACGGTTTCATGCGCCGGCAGAAACCCCAGAACCTCGGGCTGGTCAACGGGCAACCCAATCTCTTCCTGCGCCTCGCGCAGGGCTGCCGCGGTTACGTCGGCGTCACTTTCATCCTGCTTACCGCCCGGAAATGCGATCTGACCGGGGTGATGCTTCAGGGCTGAGGACCGTTTAGTCAAAAGCACCCGAGGCGTTTCATAAGCCAAAGATATGGCCACCAGAACACCGGCAGGACGCAGCCGCCGCCTGGGTGGCAAAACTGTGTCAGGGTTCAGGTCAAAATCGCTGGACCCGTGACCGGGGCGGCGCAAGGCCGCCCGGATCTGTTCAACCGGATCATGCACCTTTGCTGTCTTCAGCTTCAAAGCCCACAGTTGCCGGATCCAGCACGTAATGCGCACCACAGAATTGGCAATCAGCCGTGACCAGACCTTCCGGCGTTGTCATCTTTTCGATGTCCTTCGCCGAATAGATCGACAAGCTCTGGCGCACCCGGTCCTCGGAACAGGTGCAGCCAAATTGAACCGATTGCGCGTCATAAACACGCGGCTGTTCCTCGTGGAACAGACGAACCAATAGATCGGTCGGAGCAACCGAAGGGCCGATCATTTCCAGATCCTCGACAGTATCCAGCAGGATACTGACGCGACCCCAGTTCTCACCCTCTTCGCCGTCCACCAAGTCGCTTGCTGTCAGGATCTCGCCAGTACCTTCACCAGATGCTGCAAAGGGCGAGGCTTTCGGCATGTGCTGCAACATGATGCCGCCGGCGCGCCAATGCTCGCCCACACCAGGCTCGGTCGATTTACCAAAGCTCAACGAGAACCGCGTCGGCAACTGTTCGGATTGCGCGAAATACGCCTCGGCACATGCGCTCAGCGATCCGCCCGCCAGCGGCGTGATACCCTGATACGGTTGCGTGCCCTCGCCCTGGTCGATCATGATGGCAAAATACCCCTCGCCCACCTGATCAAAAGGTGCCGCGTCGGTCAGCCGGTCGCGGTCAAAGCTGGCATATGCACGGATTTGGGCGGCTTGGCCCTCTTCCTGCGGCGCGTAATAGTCGGTTGCGATCATGCGCACCGCCCCTTTGGACTGCACCTGCAACGACAGCTTCCAGCGCAACGCAACGGTCTGGCCGATCAACGCGGTCAGCAAGGCCATTTCAGCCACCAGCGCTTCGACTTGCGGCGGATAGTCGTGCTGCTTCAGGATGCCATCCAGCACGCCATCCAGACGGGCCACGCGGCCACGCATGTCGGATGCATCAAGTTGAAAGGGCAGGACGGTGTCGTCCCACGCGATTTTTGTTCCAAGAGACATGGGGTTTCCTTACACGCCACAGGTTGGCATACCGGCACCATATAGGTCGTACAGATTGGGTTTTAAGGGGCCATACATGATCAGACGGTTTGGTGAAACCCCTCAGGCAGGGCAGAAATACACACTGCGACCGGGAGTGTACGTGCTTTTGCCTCGTGGACGATCATTGTTGGTGACATGGTATGACGACGGCTTCAACCCAGAGCTGCAACTGCCGGGCGGAGGCATTGATCCAGGCGAATCGCCAATCACGGCCCTGCATCGCGAGGTCTACGAAGAAACCGGCTGGCTGGTTGCCAACCCACGTCGCGTCGGCGCCTTTCGCCGCTACGCGTATATGCCCGAATACGATCTGTGGGCGGAAAAGGTCTGCATGATCTATCGCGCGCGTCCTGTCCGCCGCATCGGACCGCCAGCCGAGGCGTTTCACGAAGCACGATGGATAGATGCATCAGATGCGATTGAAAAGCTTGGCAATGACGGCGATCGGCATTTTGCCAAGCTGCACCTTTGGTCGCTTTAAGGGCCGTTATATTCGAAGAACACGGCCGAGACGTCATCCCCTATCCCCTCGTTGGGCGACATCACCTGCGTCAGTCGCCAGAACATGTCATCCAGAAACTCGGATCCGCCATGTTCCGTAACGCAATGTTGTGCCATCTCCTGCAAACCGTTTTCGTCCAACAGACCGCCATCGGCCAGGGGACATTCGGTAAACCCGTCGGAATACAGCAACAGCTTGTCCCCGGGCTGCAATTTTGTCTCGATCTGTTGAAAGCCTGCGTCCTCGATCAGTCCGACAGGCAAACCGCCGTCGCCCAAAAACTCACTACCGCCATCCTTCCGCAACAAAAGAGGGTGCGGGTGCCCGGCCTGCACCATCTTCATTAGACCGTTGCGCAGGTCGACGATGGCATAAACCATCGTGAAATATTCTTCGATCCCCGTATCCGCCATCAGCCTTGAATTGAGCGTTTTGGCGACATCCTCGGGCGGTAAAAGTGCGTAGAATTTGTTAAATCGCTGTTCCATTGCGACGTTCTGATCAAAGTGCTTACTGGACAGATAGCTGCCCAACCGGGCCGTCATCATGGCCGATGTGATCCCGTGGCCGGACACATCAATGCTGTAGAACCCCAACCGATTCACGCCGGGCGAGAACATGCCAACAAGATCGCCGCCAATATGGCCGCACGGTTTCAGCAACAGGCTGACCCGCGAGTTGCCAAAGTCGCGCATTAGTTCAGGCACCAGCGATTCCTGAATCTTACGCGCCTGCATCAAATCCTTGTCGATCGCGTCATGCGCCAGCTTCAGCTCTTCCAGCGCGGATTCAATCAGCCTGTTTTTCTGCGAAAGCTCGCGCTGCATATCTAAAATACGCGCTCCGGCAGAGATACGCGCGCGCAGTTCATCCGCCTCCAAAGGTTTGATGAGGAAATCATCAGCCCCGGCATCCAGACCTCGGGCGACTTCTTGCTTTTCGCTCTTGGACGTCAGCAGAATGAAATAGCTGTATTGGTCCGAATTCAGCGCGCGGAACGCGCAGCAGAACTCCAGACCACTCATCCCCGGCATAACCCAGTCGCTAAGAACAAGATCGGGCGGGTCTGTCTGGCAAAGCTCCAACGCGGCCTCGCCGGTATCGGCCTCGACCACATCAAACCCCCATTTCCTGAGAGAGGCCACCAGGATGCGCCGCTGCAAACGGCTGTCATCCACAACCAGCACCTTGCGGATCGCGCCGAAGTCCAGATCTGATCTGGTGTCCTCAAGACTCGCCCTTGGTACCATTTACACTCAGCTCTTACAAAATTGACCGGTCAAAGAGACCCTAGCGTCTGCGGGCTTAACATCCGGTGAAGACCCGACTCACGTTCAAATGGTGCCCTTAACCTGGTTTTTACCAGCCGTGGTTTAACCAGAACCTTGAAGGTTAAATGGCAGGTATCTCACAATGATCCACTGGGACAGAGTCAGGCAATTGCGGGACGAAGTTGGCCCAGATGAATTTGACGAGGTGGTCGAGATTTTTCTGGAAGAGGTGCAAGAGGTTATCGCGCGTCTGCATCACGATACCAACCGAATCGAATTGGAACAGAACCTGCATTTCCTGAAAGGCAGCGCTCTCAGCCTTGGGTTCGATCAATTCTCGAAACTCTGCCAGGATGGCGAACGGCAGGCCGCGGCAGGTCAAGGCGTAGAAGTTGATCTGCCGGCCCTGCTGGCGCTTTTTGACAGCTCGAAACTCAAGTTCGAAGCAGAGTTGCAACAGAATCTCTGCTAGATCACAAACTGCGCCAGGGTCTCGTCCTCGGTGATGTCTGTATAGGTGAACCCGGCCTCATCCAGATGCGCAAACAGGCGCATGAAGTTTTCAGGTTTGCGGGTTTCAATCCCGATCAGGACCGAGCCGAAATTGCGCGCTGATTTTTTCATGTATTCAAAGCGGGCGATGTCGTCTTCGGGGCCAAGAATACCAAGGAACTCTTTCAGCGCACCCGGGCGCTGCGGCAGGCGCAGGATAAAGTACTTTTTCACCCCCGAGTAACGCTGCGCGCGTTCTTTGACCTCGGGCAAACGTTCGAAATCGAAATTACCACCGGACGTCACGCAGACTACGGTCTTGCCGCGCACAAAGCTTTGGACGTCACCCACCGCCTCAATCGCCAAAGCCCCAGCCGGTTCAAGCACGATGCCTTCGACATTCAACATTTCAATCATAGTGGCGCAGATACGGTCTTCGGACAGGACCAGCACATCCGACAGGTGGCGCGATTTCAGCAAATCGAACGGTTTCTCACCAATTCGTCCGACCGCCGCGCCATCGACGAAGGTATCCACATGATCCAGCACAACGGGATGCCCTGCCGCCAATGCAGCACGCAGACATGCGCCCCCAGCGGGCTCGACAAACAAGCAATGACTGCGATCCCCGAACCACGTCGCCACGCCCGAGGACATGCCGCCACCGCCCACCGGCAACACGACATGATCTGGCACCCCGCCCAGTTGCTCTTCGATCTCAACCGCCAATGAGGCCTGACCTTCGATCACATCCGCGTCGTCGAACGGTGACAGGAAATGCCCGCCCTGCTGCGTGCACCACGCTTGGGCAGCTGCCAGCGTGTCATCGAAATAGTCTCCGGTCAGGTGAATCTCGATATTTTCGCCGCCAAAGATACGAGTCTTTTGGATTTTCTGCTGTGGCGTCGTGACCGGCATGAAGATCACGCCCTTGACCCCCAGATGCTTGCACATGAAGGCCACACCCTGTGCGTGATTGCCCGCGCTGGCACAGACAAATAGGTCCTGCCCCTGCTGCTTGCGCATCGCGTTGAACGCGCCGCGAATCTTATACGACCGCACCGGGCTCAGGTCTTCACGTTTGAGCCAAATGTCCGCGCCATAACGGTCGGACAGATGGGCATTCCGCTGCAAAGGCGTTGCAGGAAACACAGAGCGCATCGCTTGTTCTGCGGCGCGGGCGCGGGTCATGAAATCAGTCATGTCCGCCTCACTGCCGTATCACCGCGATAAGGGCAAGGAATACATATGTGTACGGGCTCAGGACAGCTGGCGCTTTTCGAAAAAGACACCGTACATGGTGGTAAAGATGCTGACATTGATCATCGGAAGGATGAGCGTGCCGAAAAACACGGTCAGCAACACTCCAACAACCGGAATAATCGCCAGAGCGGTGAAAATCAATTGCACCAGAACCTGGAACAGGAACGCAACAACCAGCAACACCAAAATAGAAGGGCCGACGCCAGTTGTGTTGCTCCAAGCGTCTTTTAGTGAGATCGGGCTTCCAATTGCAGCCGCCGGAAGAATTATGGAAAGGCGGAAGAAGCAAATGACCAGAAAAACCGTGTAGGAAATCAAAATAATAAGGGAAAGCCACGCAAGGCTTTCGCCCAGAACCGCAACAACCAAGCTCATGGGGATAAATGCGATTGCCATTAGAATTCCCAGCATGAGAAAACGACCGAAGTAGGCTAGAATCCTGTCGAAACGGAATGTTGGAAGCACTCCCGTAGGATACTCTTCTAAAAGGATGAAGCGGTGCCATGACACGGCAATCCAGAACATGGTGCCCAACAACACTACCAGCAGGACGAACATAAAGATCAAGATTGACCCGGCAGTCGTGCCCGGAGGTAATTCGCCAGCATTTTCGTCAAGCGCCTCAAGCGGAATACCAAGGGCCAGAAACAAAGCCACAATTGCGATAGTCGCTATCACCGCAGGCCCAACCGTGATTTGCAGGACCTGTTTCAGGTTACCAAACACCATCCGCACTGAATGAACGAAAATTTGCCATCCCAACATCCGAAAACTGCCCCTTCAACCAAACATTGTTTTAATTGCGTATGTTTCACCCCAATTCCCGCTCTGCGTCAATCCACACAGCTTGCCCCCGAGTTCAAAACCCGTTAGGGGCCAATCGTTCTACGCATAAAGGGAAGTCAGATGTCCGCGCCCAAGAAAGTTGTTCTGGCCTATTCCGGTGGCCTTGATACCTCGATCATTCTGAAATGGCTGCAGACCGAGTATGGTTGTGAGGTCGTGACCTTCACCGCCGATCTGGGTCAGGGTGAGGAGTTGGAGCCCGCCCGCCAAAAGGCTGAACTGCTGGGGATCAAGCCCGAGAACATCTATATCGAGGACATCCGCGAAGAGTTCGTGCGCGACTTTGTCTTCCCGATGTTCCGCGCCAATGCGGTCTATGAAGGGCTGTATCTATTGGGCACGTCGATCGCGCGCCCTCTGATCTCGAAACGCCTGGTTGAGATCGCCGAGGCCACCGGTGCCGATGCTGTTGCGCACGGCGCGACCGGCAAGGGCAACGATCAGGTTCGCTTTGAACTGGCAGCTTACGCCCTGAATCCCGAGATCAAGGTGATTGCGCCCTGGCGTGAATGGGACCTGACCAGCCGCACCAAACTGCTGGAGTTTGCGGAACAGAACCAGATCCCGATTGCCAAGGACAAGCGCGGCGAGGCTCCGTTCTCGGTCGATGCGAACCTGCTGCACACCTCGTCCGAGGGCAAGGTTCTGGAAGACCCTGCCGACATGGCGCCTGACTACGTCTATCAGCGCACCGTCCATCCCGAGGATGCGCCAAACGAGCCCGAGTTCATCGAGATCGGCTTTGAAAAAGGTGACGCGGTCAGCATCAATGGCGAAGCGATGAGCCCGGCCACCATCCTCACCAAGCTGAACGAATATGGCGGAAAGCACGGCATTGGCCGTCTGGATCTGGTCGAAGGCCGCTTCGTGGGCATGAAGTCGCGCGGCATCTATGAAACACCCGGCGGCACCATCCTGCTGGAAGCGCATCGCGGGATCGAATCCATCACCATGGACCGCGGCGCGATGCACCTGAAAGACCAGCTGATGCCGCAATATGCCGAGCTGATCTATAATGGCTTCTGGTATTCGCCCGAGCGTGAGATGCTGCAAGCCGCCATCGACAAATCGCAAGAGCATGTCACCGGCACCGTTCGTGTGAAACTGTACAAGGGTCTGGCCTCGACCGTAGGCCGCTGGTCGGATCACTCGCTGTACTCCGAGGCGCACGTGACCTTTGAGGAAGACGCTGGTGCATACGATCAGACAGACGCAGCCGGTTTCATCCAGCTGAACGCACTACGCCTGAAACTTCTGGCCGCACGCGACAAGCGTTTGTCCAAGTGATCGACGAAGACGATAACGACGACGAACTCGATATGTTCATCGAGGCGCAGGACACGGTTTGGGCCGATGTCCTGCGTGAATTGGAACAGGGGCAGAAAACCAGCCACTGGATGTGGTTTGTGTTTCCGCAACTGGCCGAGCTGGGCCAATCTCATATGGCGCAGCTTTACGGCATAGAAGATCTGGACGAGGCAACGAGCTATCTGAACCACCCTGAACTGCGCCGTCGGCTGACGGAAGCAGCGTCGCTGATGCTGTCGCACAAAGGGCGAGATGCGGCTGACATTCTGGGTGGGGTTGATGCAAAGAAGCTTCGATCTTCGATGACGCTGTTTTCTTCTGTCGCGGATGCTCCGGTCGAATTTCAGGCTGTTCTCGACGCCTTTTACGATGGTCAGGCCTGCGATCGCACAACGCAGATGCTTGGTGCGTCATAAAGCCAAGCTCCCGTTGGGTCAGCCTTGCCTGCGCGCCGTCTGACCCTTTACGCATTCGGAAACTGCGAAAGGAACCCGGATGCTTGAAGACATCGCTGATGGAATTCAAAAGGGCCTGAACGGCAAAACCTTTGATGGCTCGTTGAAATTCGACTGTGGCGCAGACGGGGTGATTGTTCTGGCCGACAATCAGGCCACGACGCAGGATCAGGACACGGATTGCACCATCCGTATCTCACAAGACAACCTGACCAAGCTGCTGACAGGGAAACTGAACCCGATGACGGGTGTCGCTATGGGCAAGCTCAAGATTTCGGGCAATATGGGCGTCGCGATGAAGCTGGGTCAGCTGCTCGGCTAAACTCAGCGCAATTCTGCAATGGATTTCTGCATTGCCAGAATCAACGCGTCCCGTTGCTCGGACAGCTCGGCTTGGGTTTTCCCTGCGGCCTCAGCCATCACACCTTCTGTAAGCTGCTGGGCGACATCATCAGTCAAATAGACCTGACCCAAATCATCCCACCATCCATTGAACGTATCGGTGAAATGGTCGCAAAAGGCTTTCAACCCACCCTTGCCAGCGCCGAGGTTGAATAACATGGTCGGCCCCATCGCCGCCCACCTTACACCCGGTCCTGCCCAGACGGCTTTGTCCACATCTTCGACCGACGCAACACCCGACACCACAAGATGAATGGCTTCACGCCACAAAGCAGCTTGCAACCGGTTTGCTACATGGCCGGGCACCTCTTTGTTGACCCGGATCGTGGTCTTACCCACGCTTTCATAAAACGCCTGTGCCGCATCAACCACACCATCGGAAGTTTTCTCATTCCCCATCACCTCAACCAGCGGGATTAGGTGCGGTGGGTTGAAGGGATGCCCCAAAACAAAATGCGACGGGTCAGACCATCCAGGCTGCATTTGGCCAAGTGTTAGACCCGATGCAGAGCTGGCGACGATTGCGCCCTTGGACAAAGCAGGCTCAATCTCGGCAAAGGTTGCATGTTTTATCTGCAAACGCTCAGGCACATTTTCCTGAACAAATCCCGCATCAGCCACTGCGGCAGCAGCGCTGGAATGAAACGTGATGGCGTCCGGGTTTCCATTCTCCGTCAAGCCCAGCGCACCAAGGGTCGACCATGCATTCTCTACATACTGGCATACTTTCCTTTCGACGTTCGGGTCAGGATCAAAGAGGGCAACAGAACGCCCGGATGCCAGAAAAAGAGCTGCCCAACTAGCGCCAATGACGCCTCCGCCCAAGCAGGCCGTGTGCTGTATTTCCATCAGAACAATCCCGGGTTCAAAGGTGAAGCTGCTGTCATACCACCATCCACGGTGAAAAGCTGACCTGTGGCAAAGCTTGCCTCATCCGAAGCCAGCCAGACCGCCATGCTCGCAATATCCTCGGGTTTCCCAAAACGACCTGCAGCATGGCGGGCAATCGCATCCTTGTGCGCGGCATCAGGGTCATTGGCCAACTCGAACGCGGCGTCCAGCATTCCTGTTTCAATCCATCCGGGGCAAATCGCGTTGCAGCGGATCTTTGGCCCGTGATCGACCGCAATAGAACGGGTCAAGCCATGCACAAATGCCTTGGACGCGTTGTAAAGCGCCATGGACGGATCAGCGGTATTCCCGGAAATAGAGCCTATATTAATGATCGCAGCGCCCTCATCCATCCGAGGTATGTAAGCCCGGCACATATTGAAGACGCCCTTGCAATTGGTGCCAATCACAGCTTCCCAATCCGCGTCCGAACTGTCTGGAACAGTCTTTTCGACCTGCACACCAGCATTATTCACCAGAATGTCGATGCCGCCTGCGGCCTCGGCCAACGCTTCGACAGCGTCCGTGTCCGTGACATCCAGCGGACACCAGATGATGTCGTCAGCCAACCCATCAGGCCGCGCCCCGCGTCCACATGTCGTCACTGTCGCGCCTTCACGGCGAAAGGCTTCGACTATTCCTCGGCCAATGCCTTGCCGCCCACCTGTCACAAGCGCTCTTTTCCCAGCCAACCGCATCAGTGTGCCACCATCACATGGCGCACGGACGTGTAGGCATCCAGCGCATAAACCGACATGTCACAACCCGTGCCTGATCCTTTCATCGCAGCCCAGGGCATTTCCGCCGCTGGCATTCCGTGCGTATTCACCCAGGTCATGCCGTACCGCAGCCGCGCCGCCATTTTCATCGCGGTCGAGACATCCTTGGTCCAGACAGACGACGCCAACCCGTACCGCCCCGCGTTTGCAATCCGAAGGGCTTCGTCCGCCTCGGTAAATCGCGACAGAGTCACGACCGGGCCGAACACCTCGCTGCACGCGATCTCAGCGTTATTATCCACATTTGCGACGACGGTCGGCTGATAGAAGAACCCTTCCCCCTCACCAACCTTGCCACCTACGGCGATTTCAGCGCTGCTGCGGGCGCGATCGACAAATCCGGCGACCCGGTCGCGTTGGGCGGCTGATACGATGGGCCCCATTTCTGTACCATCGGCCTTTGGCGCACCGATCCTGATCTGAGCAACCTGATCAGCGACGGCAGCAACCACTTTGTCGTATACATCATCCTGCACCATCACCCGACAGGGCTGAGCACAATCCTGACCTGCGTTGAAGAACGAACCGTATCGGATCGTCTCGGCCACGGCGTCGATATCAGCATCATTGAACACGATGACCGGTGCCTTGCCCCCCAGTTCCAGATGCACATGGCGGATCTGGTTGGATGCAGCGCGCATCGCGGCCATTCCGGTCGCAGGTGAGCCGGTGATGGAAATCCCCTCAATCCGTGGGTCATTGATCAGGCTGTCACCAACCGACATGCCCCGACCATGGACCACGTTCAACACACCTTTGGGCAATACATCTGCCAGCAACTCTGCCAGCCGCAGAGTGGCCAGCGGCGTGATTTCGGACGGTTTCATTACAATGGTGCAGCCCGCCGCCAGAGGCGCAGCGATCTTCCATGCCGCCATCATAAGCGGATAGTTCCACGGTGCGATGGACGCCACGGGGCCAATCGGATCCTTTCGGATCATCGACGTGTGGCCCGCAGCGTATTCTCCGGCCACTGACCCGCTTATCGTGCGTGAGGCACCGGCCATGAAGCGGAAAGTGTCGATGGTCAGAGGCATCTCTTCATCGCGGGCCATCGGCCACGGCTTGCCGACGTCCAGTGTCTCTAACTCGGACAATTCATCTGTATTTTCTTCCATTACATCCGCAATCGTATGCAGATATCCCGACCGCTCGGCGGGCGTGACAAGCCGATAGGTGTCAAAGGCTTCATGGGCAGCACGTGTTGCGGCTTCGATCTGCTCGGGCGTTGCCTCGGGCACATGGGCTACTGTCTCGCCGGTGGATGGATCCAGAACGGGCAGAGCATCGCCCTGACCCTCAACCATCTCTCCGTTAATAAGCATCTTCGTCTGCATATCTTTCCCCCGTCAAAAAGCGGTCTGGTCGTTGCCCTTCAGGCCCAAACGTTGGCGGGCCTCGTCCGGTGTAGCGACCGTCAGGCCAAGATTTTCGATGATTGAGCGAATCTTGCGGACCTGATCAGCGTTGGACTTCGCCTTTTCGCCGGGCCCGATGTAAAGGCTGTCTTCCAGCCCAACCCGCACATTGCCACCAAGAATCGCGGCCTGTGTCGTGAAGGCCATCTGGTGGCGACCTGCGGCCAGCACCGACCATTCATAGCTATTTCCAAACAACTTTTCGGCAATTGTGTGCATGTGCATCAAGTTATCGGGGTCGGCACCAACACCGCCCAGAATCCCAAAAACCATCTGGATGAAAAATGGCGGCTTTACCCAACCCTGATCCACCACCCAAGCCAGGTTGTAGAGATGTCCCAAATCGTAGCATTCGAATTCGAATTTCGTGCCGTGACCTTCGCCCAATTCCTTCATCGCATATTCGATATCAGCAAACGTGTTGCGGAAAATGAAGTCGCGGGTCATGTCCAGAAACTCGGGTTCCCAGTCATGTTTCCAGCCTGAATATTTCTGCATCATAGGGAAGATGCCGAAGTTCATCGAGCCCATGTTCATGCTGGCCATTTCGGGGCTGGCCCGTAATGCCGCACGCAGGCGTTCTTCGCGGGTCATGCCCAACCCGCCACCGGTTGAGACATTCATCACAGCACCGGTTGCTTGTTTGATGCGGGGCAGGAACTGCATGAAAAGGTCAGGGTCCGGATCTGGTCGACCGTTTTCCGGATTGCGGGCATGAAGATGGATGATCGCAGCCCCGGCCTCGACGGCACCAATACTGGCCTCGGTGATTTCGTTTGGCGTGATGGGCAAGTGTTCTGACATGGTCGGCGTATGAATCCCGCCAGTCGGAGCACATGTAATGATGACCGGTTTGCTCATAGCTTCATCTGCTGGACTTGTGCGCTCAGCCCTCCGTCCAGAACCCAAAGTTGACCGCTGGCATATCGAGCCTCGTCCGAAGCCAGCCAATTCACCAGATTCGCGATGTCGTCGGGCGTGCCATATGTGCGCATCGGGTGCACATCGCGCACGGCCTGCTGCAACTGGTCGATGGTCTTGCCGCCACCGCCCGAGCCATCGCCGGTGAAAAAGCTCTGCAACATGGGTGTGTCGACATAGCCGGGGCATATGGCATTCACACGAATACCTTCCGGTCCATGATCACACGCCATTGCACGCGTCAGTGCATGAACAGCACCTTTGGTCGCGCAATAGGCGGCAAGGCCGGGGTCCGCAATGAACCCATCGTAACTCCCGAAATTGATGATCGAGGCTGACGTTCCCGACGTGGCCCCTTTGCGCAACAGTGGCAACGCGTGTTTTGAGGTCAAAAACGTGCCGTTGACATTCACAGCGAAGGACTGGTTCCATTCCTCCAACGTGGTCTGTTCGATAGTTTTCTCGATCTCAATACCAGCGGCGTTGACCAGAATGTCCAATTGGCCAGCTTCCGCACCAACCTGTTCCATCGCGGCAATCGCATCAGCTTCTTGCGTGACGTCCAGTTTCACAAAGATGCTGCCGTCGTCATCATGGGCTGACAAGGATCCTTCGGGCGTCAGATCAGCCGCATAAACCAGTGCGCCTTCGCGCAGAAAACGCGCCACGATCGCGCGCCCGATCCCGCCGCGCCCACCGGTTACAAGCGCTGTTTTGCCGTCCAGCATCATTCTTTGGTCTCCTTCAATGGCGGATAGCGATAGCGAGTCGCTGCAACCGTCCAATCCATGTGATTGCGTACATATTCCTGCGTGGCGTCTCGTGGCGGGGTGTAGTCCCAGGCCTCTCCGGCACCCGCCTCCATCGCGGCGTGCAAGGCGCGCCGGGACTTTTGCGTTGCAATGACGTCCGCACGCAGGCTTTCGCTGTTCCAACGTCGCGCCACGTCTTCAGCAAACTTTGCGGAATGTTCAGCGTAAGCCGGGTCATCGACCACATTCACCTTTTCCAACGGATCCTTGGACAGGTCGTAAAGCTGAGGTGGGTCCGGGTCGCAGTGAATATACTTCAACGGCCCGCGTCGGATCATGAATACCGGATAAGGCGTCATCTCGGCGCAATATTCGCCGATGGCTTCATCCACAGGGTCAGCTTCTCCGCGCGCAAGCGGCATCAAGGATCGGCCATCAATCGGCTCCCCGAAGATCGCGTCAGAACCGCTGGCGATGTCCACAAATGTCGGCAACAGGTCGAGCAGGGAACAGGCGTTGGCAGCACAGCCTTTGGCAACACCGGGACCCGCCATGATCAGCGGCACACGGGCCGAGTGTTCAAAGAAATTCATCTTGTACCACAACCCACGCTCACCCAGCATATCGCCGTGGTCTGCGGTGACGATGACGATGGTATTGTCTAACGCGCCGATGTCTTTCAAAGCTTTGACCATCGCGCCGACCTTGCTGTCAAAGTAACTGACATTGGCCAGATAAGCGCGACGCGCGCGGCGAATTTCTTCCTCGTTCAGAGGGACATAGCTTGCCTCGATCCCATCCATCACGCGACGTGAGAACGGGTCTTGCTCTTCGGGCGTCAGTGTAAATTCCGGCATCGGGACGTCTGCGTCGGAATACAGGTTCCACCACTCGGGCTTGGCGACATAGGGGTCATGCGGATGGATAAAGCTGGCCACCATACAGAACGGAGCATTGTCCCCAGCCGCCCGATCGCGGCCCCTGTCGATCAACCAGCGACGCGCGGCAAATTCGACCTCGTCGTCATAATCCGTCTGGAAGGTGGCGACCGCCTCACCGCTTTCCTTGACGGTTTGCATGTTGTGATACCACTTGTCGATCCGCTCGTCCGGGGCTTCCCAGTCCGGGGTCCAGGCAAAATCGGCGGGGTAAATGTCGGTTGTCACACGGTCCTGAAACCCGTGTTTCTGGTCTGGCCCAACGAAATGCATCTTGCCCGACAGGCAGGTCCGGTAGCCCAGCGCCTTGAGGTAATGCGCAAAGGTCGGGACCGAGGCACGAAACTCGCTGGCGTTGTCATATGCCGCGATGCGACTGATCAGCTGCCCGGCCATGAACGCAAATCGCGACGGCGCGCAAAGGGGTGAGTTGCAATAGGCCGCGTCAAATCGCATCCCGCGTGCGGCAAGCGCGTCGATGTTTGGGGTCTTGACCGTTGGATGGCCGTAAGCGCCGCAAAAATGCGGCGCCAGTTGATCGGCCATGATCACAACGATGTTCGGCCGTGTCACGGTGCAGCCTTTGCATATGCGTCCAGAACTAGCCCATGGAAATGATGCACCGCATGTTCCGATTTGCCCGAGCCATTGGGATCATGCACGATCCGGCCTTGCGTAAAGGCCGGGGTGCTCATACCGCGCTGTACGCTTTCGACAATGTCGATGTCTTCGCGTTGCAGAACCTCATCAAGATAGCGGATGGCTTCCAGTTCGGCTTCGTCTGGTTCCGGGGTTTCAAGGAAGAAATCATAGGTTTCGAGCGTGCGGTCAGGACCAATCGGGATAATATTCAGCACGATCATCGAAGACCGCCCCGGATAGCGCATCAAACATGTCGTGGGCCACAACCACCAAACTGCATGGGTTCGTACTGTGGCATTGGACACGTCATAAGCAGTGTTAGCACCCTTACCCGCCTCGGCCATATGGCTGGAGTAGATGCCGTATGTGGTCACCTTGTAGGTGTCCATATCGACCAAATCACAGAAATCCTTGTGCGCTGTCGGGCAGTGGTAGCATTCAAGGAAGTTGTCGACGACGTTCTTCCAGTTCGACTTGATGTCATAGGTCAGGCGGTGACCAAATGACAGCTGCTCGATATCCGGTGCCCAATGGCGGATTTCGGTTTCCAGATTCCCGGAAACTTCGCTCAAAGGCTGTGCATTAGAGTCTAAGTTGACGTATATGAACCCCGCAAACTCTTCGACCTGTACTTGGTCCAGGCAGATATCCGATGTTTTGAAATTAGCCAGGTTCTCGGTCTCGGGCGCGCGCACCAACTGGCCGTCCAGTTTATAGACCCAAGCGTGATACGGGCACATGATACGCGTGGTTTCGCCCTCGCCCGACAACAGATGATGTGCGCGGTGTTTGCAGACATTATAGAACGCACGCAATGTGCCCTCGCGGTCGCGCACGACAGCAATCGGACGTCCGGCGATTTCGACGGTTGTGTATGACCCTGGAACGCGCAGCTTTTCAACGTGGCACACCCATTGCCAGGTCTTGGCTAGCACTTCGTTTTGATCGACCTGATACCAGGACGGATCGACATAGGCTTCGGCTTTCAGGGAACTGGTATTGAAGGGATCGGTGCTAAAACCATCGGAAATCCGCTCGAACTGGGTTTTGGACGGCAGCTGGCTCATGGGTGGCTCCACAGCTCAGGGACAGGCTTTGCCCCAATGATTGACGTGTGGCGCGTATGATCCTCTGAGTCTTGGTTCGTCTCTTAACTTTTTTCGCCTTATTGTTTTCCGTTTTAGCCAACTTGATGATCCCGATTGCGTCAGTCTTTGGGCTTGCGATGCATCGGCCAAGCGCGGAACTCGAATGGAACTCTGCCCTCGACCCTGTCGCGCGTGGGGGGCAGGCCAAATCTTTCTTTATAAGCCCGGCTGAAATGCACCGGGCTGGAAAAGCCCGACGCCAGAGCGACCTCTGCAATGGGAAGCTCAGTCTGCGTGACCAGGCCACGTGCCCGATCCAAGCGAATGTCACGATAGTAAAGCGCGGGCGTTTTCTTGATGTAGGTCGCGAACAGCCGATCCAGTTGGCGATGAGAGATTCCCGCGCGTTTGCAAATCTGGGGAACGGGAATCGGCTCCTCAAGATTGGCCTCCATCACCTGAATCGCCGTTTTAAGCTTGGCGGGCACTGTCGTTCCCAAAGGCTCGGTTCCTTGGGGTTGCTGTTGTTCCGTGGGGCCACGCAAACGATCGTGAAAAACGTATCTGGCCGCTGCATTGGCAAGGGCGCTGCCATGTATCCCCTGAAGAATCTGCAGGCCAAAGTCAGTTGCTGCAGAGCCACCGCAACAGGTAAGCCGATTGCCGTCCATAACATAAAGATTCTCAACGACCTCGACTTCCGGATAAAGCTCCTGCAAGGCATCGATATGCTCGTAATGAACGGTGGCGCGCCGTCCGTTCAATAACCCCGCCTGCGCCAAAATAAAAGCGCCGGTATCCAATGCGCCCAAAGTCGCGCCGCTGCGCGCAAATTTACGCAAAGCTGTTCCCAGTTTGGATGTCAGGTGCCGTTCTGGTGTCCAACTGGAAGAGACAATGGCAATATCAGCCTCGGTGAACGAAAGCGCGTCAAGCGGTTGAGTTTCAATGCCAGCGCCGTTGCTGGACACACAGAAACCACCTGCTTCTGATACGAAGTCCCATTTAAAATAAGGCTTTCCATCCAGATAGTTGGCTGCACGAAACGGATCTATGAATGCCATGGTTGCCGCCATATTGAAGCTGGGCGCAACTATGACCAGCACGCGCGTCGAAACCTGCATCTCCTGTGTCATCGATCCTGAATCCAACCTTGCATCACCACATCTCAGAAAAGGTCTTTTGACTGCGATACACAAGGTTTCTTAGGGCTGGGCTGAATTTGATAAACTCGCCTCACCAGCGCGTGACATGAGATGTCAGGCAATTGCATGTTGATCCTAGTCGGGTCACCTTGGTCGTGAAAGGAGACCTGACATGACACGGACTGCTTACCTCGACACGCTTAAACCAGCCCTTCTGTTCACGCTGATCGCCTTGGCAGCGATGTTGCGTGCTTTACCTGCGCCGGCGGCCGGAACAGAAACACTGACAGTAGCCGGAGGATGTTTCTGGTGCGTTGAATCTGATTTTGAGTCTGTCCCCGACGTCATCGAGGCTGTTTCAGGCTATACCGGCGGCAAGTCAGCTAATCCCACTTATGATCAGGTCTCAAAAGGAGGAACCGGCCATTATGAAGCGGTTCAGATCACGTTCAATCCAGTTCAAATCTCACGGGAAACGCTTCTGAACATGTTCTTCCGCTCGGTCGACCCCACAGATGCCGGAGGTCAGTTCTGCGATCGCGGTGATAGCTATCGCACTGCGATTTTCGTCTCTAACACAGGGGAAAAAGCTTTGGCCGAGAAAGCAAAAGCAGATGCGCAGCGGGCCCTGGGCCAGACAGTGGTAACGCCGATCCTGAGCGAAGGAACTTTTTACCCAGCCGAGGCGTATCATCAGGATTACTACAAGGGGAACAAACTGATTTTGACCCGCTTCGGGCCGAAGCGACAGCACAGCGCATACAAAGCTTACCGCAAAGCCTGCGGCCGTGACGCGCGCGTCAAACAGCTTTGGGGTACTGACGCGCCGTTTGTTGGATCTTAGTCAAAGGACGCGTCGCGCACCTCTTTCAAATCGGGGATAACATCAGCCGTTCCGTGCCGCGTGACCATCAGGGCCGCGGCGCGGTTTGCTTGCAGAATAGCCTGTTCCATCGGCATTCCACGATCCATTCCTGCCAGTACATAGCCGGTGAAGGTATCGCCTGCCCCTGTTGTATCCACCGCTTGCACCTTATGTGCCGCAAACTCGACCGGTTCGCTGCCCTGCTGTAAATACCGCGCGCCCTTTGAGCCCAGCGTGACGATGACGTGCCGCACTGGCAAATCAGCGGCGCTTAAGCCGGTTTCCTGACGCAATTGTTCAGCTTCGACCTCGTTGAGGATCAGGAAATCCAGATAGGGAAGAACCGCCTTCACAGCCTCTGCCTGAAACGGCGCTGCGGCGTAACACACGGTTAGCCCCAGCCGGTGCCCCAACTGCGCAGCTTCCACTTGTGCGTTGGTTTCATTCTGAAGGATCAGCAGATCGCCCGTGTTTGCTGAGGATAGCGCTTGTCCCAGATCACTGACCTCTAACGCATGATTGGCACCGGGATACAGGATGATCAGATTCTCGCCCTCAGCATCCACCGCAATGATCGCGTGTCCGGTTGGCAAATCGACCTCTGAGATAAAGCGTGTATCCACGCCATATTCCGTCAATCGATCCTTCGCCCAGCGCCCATCCTGGCCAACAGCACCGATATGGCTGACGCGCGATCCGGCCCGAGCCGCAGCCACCGACATGTTGGCCCCCTTGCCGCCCAGAAACCGATCCAGTCCAAGGGCGGCCAGAGTTTCCCCCGGCGCAGGCAGATGCGGCAGGTCATAGACCATATCCGCGTTGATCGAGCCGAGGTTCCAGATTGTCATGTCTTATCCGATGTCGCACGAGGCCAGAATGGCCATGTTTAGAATGTCATTGGCGGTCGCAACGGTCGAACAGATTTGAATCGGTTTGTCGATGCCTGACAGAATCGGACCAATTACAGTTGCACCACCCATTTCTTGCATCAATTTGGTCGAGATGGAGGCCGAGTGCCGCGCCGGAACAATCAGAATGTTCGCCGGACCGGTCAGACGCTGGAAGGGATAGGTAGCCTGCTGATCAACGTTCAACGCCACATCCACGGTCATCTCGCCTTCGTATTCAAAGTCAACACCGCGCTGGTCCAGCACCGTCGGAGCCACGTGCATCTTTTCGGCCCGTTCGGACACCGGGTAACCAAAAGTCGAGAAGCTGACGAAGGCCACCCGGGGCTCCAGGCCCATGTGACGCGCAACCGCAGCCGATCGTTCAGCAATGTTTGCCAGGTCATTCTCATCCGGCCATTCATGAACCAGCGTATCGCCAATCAGAACAATCCGGCCCTTGTGCAAAAGGGCGGTCACACCAGCGGCCCCACGCGCTGCATCGGCATCAAACACGTGGTTGATCCGATCCATCACATGCGCCGATTTGCGCGTCGCACCCGTAACCAGCCCATCCCCATGGCCATGGGCCAGCATCAATGATGAAAACACGTGCCGATCCCGCGCGGCGAGGCGGTGAATGTCCTTTCGGTCGAAACCCTTGCGCTGCAAACGGTCGTAGAGGAAATTCGAATAGCTCTCGAGATGCGTTGTGTTGGCGGCATTCACAACCTCCAGCTCACGCACAGCGTCACCCAAGCCCGCTTCTTCCAGCTTGGCCCTGACCTCATCGGCGCGACCGACCACCAGCGCCTTTCCGAAGCCGGATCGTTGGTACATGACCGCAGCGCGCAGCACCCTTGGATCATCACCTTCGGCAAAGATCATCCGGCTTTGTGCCTGACGCGCACGGGCGTTCAAACCGCGCAGGATGCTTGCGGTCGGATCCATGCGGGATTTCAGGCTCAGCTCATAGGCATCCATGTCGATGATCGGGCGCCGCGCCGCACCGGTGTCCATCCCGGCCTTGGCAACGGCTGGCGGGATACGGTGGATCAGACGTGGGTCGAACGGTGTCGGGATGATATAGTCGCGCCCGAAGGTCAGAGATTTGCCATAGGCCATCGCGACCTCGTCCGGCACATCCTCGCGCGCCAGATTAGCCAACGCATGGGCGCAGGCAATTTTCATTTCGTCATTGATAGCGCGCGCATGGATGTCCAATGCGCCCCGGAACAGATAGGGGAAGCCAAGTACGTTATTGACCTGATTGGGATAATCGCTGCGCCCGGTGGCGACGATGGCATCAACGCGGACTTCGTGTGCTTCTTCCGGAGTGATCTCGGGGTCAGGGTTCGCCATCGCAAAGATCACTGGGTTGTCCGCCATGCTGGCGACCATCTCTTGCGTGACCGCACCCTTGACCGACACGCCCAGGAACACATCCGCGCCCTTCATCGCATCTTCCAGCGTACGCAAATCTGTAGAGATGGCATGCGCGGACTTCCATTGGTTCATACCCTCTGTACGGCCCTGATAGATCACGCCTTTGGTGTCGCACACGATGCAGTTCTCGTGCCGCGCGCCCATCGCCTTGAGCAACTCGATACAGGCGATCCCTGCCGCACCCGCACCGTTCAGGACAATCTTTACATCCTCGATCTTCTTACCCGAGATTCGCAGTGCGTTCAGCAAACCCGCCGCGCAGATCACCGCCGTGCCATGTTGGTCATCGTGGAAGACTGGGATATCCATCTCTTCCTTCAGGCGCTGCTCGATGATGAAGCATTCAGGTGCTTTGATGTCTTCCAGGTTGATCCCGCCAAAGGTGGGGCCCATCAGGCGTACCGCACGGCAGAACTCATCCGGGTCTTCGGTGTCCAGTTCGATATCGATCGAGTTCACATCAGCGAACCGCTTGAACAGGACGGATTTCCCTTCCATTACCGGCTTCGAGCCCAGCGCGCCAAGATTGCCCAGGCCCAATACGGCGGTACCGTTCGAGATCACGGCGACCAGATTACCTTTGTTGGTATAGTCATACGCGGTTTCGGGCGCTTCGGCGATGGCTTCACATGGAACAGCAACACCGGGGCTATAAGCCAGCGACAGATCACGCTGCGTGGTCATGGGCACGGTGGCTTGCACCTCCCACTTGCCGGGGGTCGGGTCCAGGTGAAAGGCCAGTGCTTCTTCTTTGGTGATCTTCGCTTTGGGCATGGAATTGGTCGTTTCTTTACAACTGCGGGACCTTCGCCTCATAGCGCAGGCAACCGCGCGCCTCAACGAGAATACGTTTTCACCTTTCGCAGCAGATGGGGGATTTGTAAGGTCGCGCCCGGAATACGCCAAAAGGGGGCCGCTTTTGTCCACAGTCACGCCGATGATGGCGCAATATCTCGAGATCAAAGAGGCCCACGCCGATGCCCTGCTGTTTTATCGCATGGGCGATTTCTACGAGATGTTCTTTGAAGATGCCGTCAATGCCGCCGAAGCGCTGGACATCGCCCTAACCAAACGCGGCAAGCACAATGGAAATGATATTCCAATGTGCGGCGTGCCAGTGCACGCAGCCGAAGGGTATTTGCTTACACTGATCCGCAAAGGCTTTCGTGTCGCTGTCTGCGAACAGATGGAAAGCCCTGCGGAAGCGAAGAAAAGAGGCTCTAAATCAGTCGTAAAGCGGGACGTCGTGCGTCTAGTGACGCCCGGCACACTGACCGAAGACGCCCTGCTGGAAGCCCGCCGCCACAACTTTCTGGCTGCCTATGCCGAGGTTCGGGATGAGGCCGCCTTGGCCTGGGCCGATATCTCGACCGGCGCGTTTCACGTGATGCCTCTGACCTCGATTCGGCTCAGCCCGGAACTGGCACGGCTGGCCCCGTCCGAGTTGATCGTGGCCGACGGTGTTCAAGACAAGCTTAGTGAGCCGGTTCGGGATCTGGGGATTTCTCTGACGCCTGTGGGACGTGCCAGTTTTGACAGCACAGCAGCGGAAAAGCGCATATGCGGCTTGTTTCACGTCGGTGCGCTGGATGCGTTCGGGACTTTCGGTCGCGCCGAAGTTTCGGCGATGGGCGCACTGATCGATTACCTTGAGATCACGCAAAAGGGCAAATTACCCCTGCTGCAAACCCCTCTCAAAGAATCAGAAGACCGCGTCGTCCAAATTGACGCCGCAACACGCCGCAATCTGGAACTGACACGGTCGCTCTCTGGTGGGCGCGCCGGGTCTTTGTTGTCCGTGGTCGATCGCACCGTAACACCCGGCGGCGCGCGGTTGCTGGAACAGCGCCTGTCCAACCCGTCCCGAAATCTGGACGTGATCCATGCGCGCCTGGATGCGGTAAGCTTCGCAACTGAGGACAGCCTGATTGCGTCAGACCTGCGTGAAGCGCTACGCAAAACACCGGATCTGGACCGCGCCTTGTCACGCTTGTCGTTGGACCGAGGTGGTCCGCGCGATCTGGCTGCCATCCGTAACGGGTTGGCGCAAGCGGCCACGATTGCCAGTTTGTGCAGTGTCCAAGAGTTGCCAGTACTGTTGTCAACCGCCGTCCAAAACCTGACTGGGTTTGACGATCTCTTGACCCTTCTGGACGAAGCGCTTGTTGCGGAACCACCTCTGCTGGCACGTGACGGCGGCTTCATCGCCCCCGGTTTCGAAGTTGAACTGGACGAAGCCCGTACCCTGCGCGACGAAGGCCGCTCGGTTATCGCCGGCTTTCAACAGAAATACGCGGAACACACGGGTATCGCCTCGCTTAAGATAAAGCACAATAATGTGCTGGGGTACTTCATCGAAACCACAGCGACCCATGCCGAGAAAATGCTGAACCCGCCGTTCAGCGAAACCTATATCCACCGTCAGACCACCGCCAATCAGGTGCGTTTCACCACCGTCGAACTGTCAGAGATCGAAACCCGTATCCTGAACGCAAGGAATCTGGCGCTTGAGATTGAAAAGCGGCTCTATCAAAGGCTTTCTGATGAGGTTTTGACCCTTGCAGCACAGCTTAATCAAGCTGCCCGCGGGCTGGCAGAGCTGGATTTAACCACTGCCCTCGCCGATCTGGCACGCGGGGAAAACTGGTGTCGCCCACATGTGGACACATCACGTGCGTTCAACGTGCACGGCGGTCGACATCCGGTCGTTGAGCGCGCCTTACGGCAGCAAAGCGGCGATGCCTTTGTCGCCAACGACTGCGATCTAAGCGCGGATGACGGCGCGGCCATATGGTTACTGACCGGCCCCAACATGGCTGGTAAATCAACCTTCCTGCGCCAAAACGCCCTGATAGCCCTGCTTGCCCAAATGGGCAGCTACGTGCCTGCTGAACAGGCCCATATCGGCGTTGTCAGTCAATTGTTCAGCCGGGTCGGTGCATCCGATGACCTGGCCCGGGGTCGCTCGACCTTTATGGTGGAAATGGTCGAAACCGCTGCAATTCTCAATCAGGCCGATGATCGCGCACTGGTCATTCTCGATGAAATTGGCCGCGGCACCGCCACTTATGACGGCCTCTCGATCGCGTGGGCTACGCTTGAACATCTACATGCATCCAACAAATGCCGCGCTCTGTTCGCAACTCATTACCACGAACTCACCGCTTTGGCCGGTAAACTGGAAGGCGTGGATAACGCAACCGTTGCGGTCAAAGAATGGGAAGGCGAAGTGATCTTCCTGCACGAGGTCCACAAGGGCGCCGCCGACCGCTCCTATGGTGTGCAAGTTGCCCAGCTTGCCGGATTGCCTGCATCAGTCGTCGAACGCGCTCGCGTGGTACTGAATCAATTGGAAAAAACCGAACGGGAAGGCGGTAAACAAAAGGCTCTGATCGACGATCTGCCTTTGTTTTCTGCAGCATCACCGCCACCGCCGCCCTCAACCAAAGCATCTCCTGTCACAGATATGTTGAGCGACGTCCTGCCCGACGAACTCACCCCACGCGAAGCGCTCGACCTGATTTACAAACTGAAAGAGGCGGCCAATTCCTGACCGCCCCTTCTTCTTGTTGATAAATACGGCCGCCAGAGGCTTGGCCTCTTCGAGGCCAACTAGTTCGAAGGTGTTGACGACACCCCAACCTGCGCCGGACGCAGCAAGCGGTCGTGCAACATGAAACCTTCGGCAGACACCTGAATGATGTCGCCGGCTTTTGTGCCGGGCACCGGTGCCTCAAACATCGCCTCATGCACATTAGGATCAAAGCGGTCGCCAACCTCAGGTGTGATCACCTTAATCCCGTGCTTCTGGAACACATCCTTCAGCGCGCGCATGGTCAATTCAACGCCTTCCAGCAGGCCAGCAGCAACTTCTTTCTGCTCATCCGTCGCTGCCTCAAGCGCGCGCTTCATGTTGTCGTAAACCGGCAGCATGTCCCGTGCCAGCTTGGAACCGCCATATTGTTCCGCATCGCGACGCGCCTTGTCGCCACGCTTGCGTGCATTCTCGGCATCTGCCAGCGCGCGCATGAACTTGTCTTTATAATCGTCCCGCTCAGCGCGCAACTCATCCAATTCCAGCGCTTCGTCGCTGATCTCTGCAAACTCCTCGGCCAGCTCTTCCGCTTCCGCAGACATGATATCGTCCAGAAAATCTTCGTTCTTCGGCTCTGCCATCTCTTACCCTCTAGCTCCGGTCGGATATCAGCTTGCCGACCAGTTGCGCCGTATAATCCACGATCGGTACGATCCGTCCATAATTCAGACGCGTTGGCCCGATGATCCCGACCGCACCGATTATCTTACGATCAGCGTTCATATATGGAGACACCACCAAAGAGGAACCCGAAAGTGAGAAAAGTTTGTTCTCAGACCCAATAAAAATGCGCACACCTTCGCCATCTTCGGTCAATTCAAGGAATTCAGCGATGTCCCGCTTACGCTCCAGATCATCAAACAGGGTCCGAATCCGATCAAGTTCTTCGGCCCGACCCGGTTCGTTCAAAAGATTCGCCCGTCCACGCACGATCAAACGGGCCGAGTCGCTGCCATCTCCGTCCCAGACGGCCATTCCACTTTCCACCATCTCACGCGCCAGAACGTCGATCTCTTGCTTGCGTGCATCAATCTGCGTCTGCATCTGCCGACGCACTTCGCTGAGTGTCCGCCCCTCGATGAGCGCATTAAGGAAGTTCGCAGCCTCACGCATCGAGCTTGGGGTTTGTCCGGGCGGCGGGGTGAACAGGCGGTTTTCCACATGACCATCCGAGAAAACCAGCACTACCAAAGCCCGATCATGACCCAGTGATACGAATTCAATATGTTTGATTTCCGATTCATGCTTGGGCGTTAAAACCAGCGAGGCGCCTTGTGTCACGTGTGACAAAGCCGAGCCCACACGATCGAGCATTCCGCCAACATCGCCTGTGTTAGAGCCTAAAGTTTGTTCTAATTTCTCGCGATCATCCGCGCCCAAGTCTCCGACTTCAAGCAATCCGTCCACAAACATCCGCAGACCTTGCTGCGTTGGAATTCGACCAGCGCTGATGTGGGGGCTGTCCAGAAGACCCAGAAACTCCAGATCTTGCATCACATTGCGAACGGTCGCTGCGCTCACCTTTTCGGACAAGGTGCGCGTTAAAGTGCGACTGCCGACAGGCTCACCGCTTTCCAGATAGCTCTCGACAATCAAACGGAACACTTCGCGAGACCGGTCGTTCATCTCATCCAGAATTTTGCTTGCTTCGCTCATGCGTCTTCCCCTGCTCGTTCGTCATTAAATCGCAGGCAAATGAAAGGTCAATCGGGGTTGCATCGTAATGCTGCGGGGCGTTATCCCCAACCCAGCAAACAAAGGAATTCCGATGCGACCCTCTGGAAGAGATTTAAGCGAAATGCGCGCCGTTTCAATCGAAACGGGGTTCACCAAACATGCCGAAGGTTCCTGCCTGATAAAAATGGGCGACACTCATGTGCTGTGCACCGCAACGATCGAAGATCGCGTGCCGCCCTTTATCAAAGGCTCCGGCTTGGGCTGGGTCACGGCTGAGTACGGTATGCTGCCTCGCGCCACCAACACTCGGATGCGGCGCGAAGCCGCCAGCGGCAAGCAAGGCGGTCGCACCGTGGAAATCCAGCGCCTGATCGGCCGCGCCCTACGCGCTGGTGTGGATCGGGTCGCGCTGGGTGAGCGTCAGATCACCGTGGACTGCGACGTGATCCAAGCCGACGGCGGCACCCGCTGCGCCTCGATCACCGGCGGTTGGGTGGCCCTGCGGCTGGCTGTGAACAAGCTGATGAAAGCGGGCGATGTTATCTCTGACCCCCTAGTGGACCCGGTAGCAGCTGTGTCTTGCGGAATTTACGCCGGTCAACCGGTTCTGGATCTGGATTACCCGGAAGACAGCGAAGCCGGCGTCGACGGCAACTTCATCATGACCGGATCCGGCAAACTAATCGAAGTGCAGATGAGCGCCGAAGGCTCGGTCTTCAGCCGCGCTCAGATGGATCAGCTGATGGATCTGGCCGAAAAGGGCGTCGGCGAACTGGCAGCTGCGCAAAAGGCCGCTACAGCATGACCCGCAAGTTCGACGGGGACAGGCTGCTGGTCGCCACCCATAACAAAGGCAAGCTCGAGGAGATGGCGCATCTCCTTGAGCCTTTTGGCGTCACTGTTGTGGGTGCTGGGGACATGAACCTGCCCGAGCCGGAAGAGACTGAGAACACATTTGTCGGTAACGCCCGGATCAAGGCCCATGCCGCCGCCAAAGCCACCGGCCTGCCTGCCCTGTCGGACGATTCCGGGATCACCATCGACGCGCTGGATGGCGCGCCGGGAGTTTACACCGCCGACTGGGCGGAAACGGCAAATGGTCGTGATTTCCTAATGGCCATGAATCGCGCACATAATGAGTTGGAGGCTAAAAAAGCCCCTGTCCCGCGCACTGCGCAATTCCGTTGTACACTGGTCCTGGCCTGGCCCGACGGACATGACGAGGTGTTCGAAGGCATCGTCCCGGGCCACCTGGTCTGGCCGATCCGCGGCAAGGACGGATTCGGCTATGACCCGATGTTTGTTCCGGACGGGCACGACATTACCTTTGCCGAAATGGATCGCTGGGAAAAGAACAAGATCAGCCACCGCGGCCGCGCGGTTGAGAAGTTCGTGAAAGGCTGCTTTGGCGGATGATTGGCGCAACGGGGGCTTTGGCCTGTACGTGCATTGGCCTTTTTGCGAGGCCAAATGCCCCTATTGCGACTTCAACAGCCATGTCTCGAAGAAAATTGACCAAGAAAGATGGCTTGCAGCTTATCTGAGCGAGCTGCGCCGCTCTGCCTCTGAAACGCCGGGTCGGGTACTGAACACGATTTTCTTTGGGGGCGGCACCCCGTCTCTGATGGACCCGGAAACCGTTTCTTCCGTGATTGATGAGGCGCGCGCGCTTTGGCACCCATCCAATGACATGGAAATCACTCTCGAGGCCAACCCCGGCTCGGTTGAAGCAGGTCGGTTTGCAGCTTATCGAGATGCCGGCGTAAACCGAATTTCGATGGGCGTTCAGGCGCTGAATGACGACGATCTACGGCGTCTGGGCCGCATTCATACTGTTGCCGAGGCCCAAGCCGCCTTTGAAATCGCACGGACCTGCTTTGATCGTGTCAGTTTTGACCTGATCTATGCCAGACAGCACCAAACACCTGAAGCCTGGCGCGCGGAACTGAGCGAAGCCCTGTCGATGGCCGTGGACCACCTGTCGCTGTACCAATTGACGATTGAAGACGGAACTGCCTTTGGCGATCGCTATGCCGTTGGAAAACTGCGTGGGTTGCCCGAAGATGACAGCGCCGCCGACATGTATCTGATCACGCAGGACATTTGCGAAGCGCACGGTTTGCCCGCTTATGAAGTGTCCAATCACGCGCGCACGGGGGCTGAGTCGCAACACAATCTGATCTACTGGCGATACGGTGATTATATTGGCATTGGTCCCGGCGCCCATGGGAGGCTTACGCTTAACGAAGAAAAATACGCAACCGAGACCTATCTGAATCCACAGCGCTGGCTTGACGCTGCAGAGCGTGGGGGTGGAGAGAAAGGACGAACAACACTGTCCCTTGAAGACCAGGCGAGCGAATACCTTATGATGGGGATGCGAATTTCGGAAGGACTAGATATTGATCGGTGGGAGCGCTTAGCAGGCCGAAAACTCTCGGAAGACACGGTTGATCATCTGATCGGGATCAAAATGATTGAACATGAAAACGGCAGACTTCGGGCAACATCAGATGGTCGCGCTGTACTGAACGCCGTCATTCGGGAGCTTTTGAGCTAGCCATGCATTACCTTTGGGCCGGACTGGGATTGTTATGTGTTGCGCTGGCAATGGTTGGGGTTGTCCTACCCCTTTTGCCAACCGTCCCATTTCTGCTATTGGCTGCGTTTTTCTTTGCCCGATCTTCTTCGCGTTTGCACACTTGGTTGTTGACCCATCAACTGTTCGGACCGCTGATACAAGATTGGCAAAGCTCAGGCGCAATCCGCCCTAGTGCAAAAAGGGCGGCAACTGTTTCAGTCGCCGCCGTTTTTGGAATCTCTATTTGGATGTCCGCCCCGGTTTTCGTTTTGGCCATTCAAGCTGTCGTTCTGGGGGGTGTTTTGATCTTTATCTGGACGCGACCTAACGGCTGAGCTTAGCGCACAGATCATCAAGCTGATCCAAGTTCTCATATGTTAGGACAACCTGACCCGTCTCTGTTCCAGCCTTGTGATTGATCGAGACTTTCATCGCCAGAATTGCAGATAGATCTTTTTCCAAAGCGCGCGTATCGGCATCCTTGCCCGCATCCAGATTTCTGGACCGCGGTGCAGCGCGTTCGGCGTCACCTTGTTGCTGCTTCTTGACCAAAGCTTCGGTTGCGCGCACCGAAAGCCCCTCTTTGACGATCTGCTTCGCCAATTCCGATGGGTTTTCGGCCGTAATCAGGGCTCTTGCATGTCCTGCAGATATTTTTCCTTCAATAACAAGGGCTTGAACATCCATTGGCAAGGACAAAAGACGCAGAAGGTTTGCAATGTGGCTGCGGCTTTTACCCAAAGCTTCAGCCAGCTTTTCCTGCGTATGGCCGAAACGATCCATCAGTTGCTTGTACCCAGCGGCCTCTTCCACCGCGTTCAGGTCCGCGCGCTGGATGTTTTCGATTATCGCAACTTCCAGAACTTCGGTGTCGTCAAAATCCCGCACGATGACAGGGATATCATGCAGCTGCGCCATTTGCGCTGCCCGCCAACGACGCTCCCCTGCAACGATTTCGTATTCATCAGCTCCGGTCGACCGGACAATCAGAGGCTGGATAATACCCTTTTCCTTGACCGAGGCGGCCAATTCGTCCAGCTGTTCGGGCAGGAATGTGCGGCGCGGCTGATTGGGATTGGCCTTTAGCTTCTCAATTGGAACCTTAAGATCGGGCCGACGCACTTCGGACTGTGCCCGCCCTTCCGTTTCGGTATTTACGTCCGCCATAAGAGCGGACAGCCCGCGCCCCAACCCTCTGGATTTTGTTTTTTTGGCGCTCATGTCGCCCTCCTCATTTCCGCCTACGCAGCGGTTTTATTGTTCTTGTGCATGATCTCGCGGGCCAGATGCCGATAAGCCATCGCGCCAAGCGAACCCGAATCATATTGCAACACTGGCAGCGCATATGACGGAGCCTCGCTGACTCGCACATTTCTGGGTATCTTTGTCTTAAAGACCATCTCACCCAAATTGTCACGCGCATCCTTTTCAACCTGACGGGACAAGTTGTTGCGGTTGTCATACATGGTCAACACAACACCTTCGATTCTCAGATCAGGATTTGCTGTTTGCCGAACCTCTCGGATCGTCAGCATCAGTTGAGAAAGACCTTCTAAAGCAAAGAATTCACTTTGCAGCGGCACAAGGACTGAATGCGCCGCCACCATTGCATTGACGGTCAACAGGTTCAAAGACGGCGGGCAATCGATAAGGATGAAATCAAGGTTGAAAGCATCAACCGCAGTCTGCCTCAATGCATCGTGCAACAAATAACTGCGCTTTTCATTGGATATCAATTCAATGTCGGCAGAACTCAGATCAACGGTTGCCGGAACAACCATAAGGTTTTCTATTTCCGTCTCTTGAACAACGGCCTCTAACGGAGCGTCGTCAAGGATGAGGTCATAGGTTGTCCAATCCCGATCCTCTACACCCAATCCGGTGGACGCATTCCCTTGAGGATCAAGATCAACCACCAAAACCCGGCAACCGGATTCCGCAAGCCCTGCTGCAAGATTGATTGCCGTCGTTGTTTTCCCCACTCCGCCCTTCTGATTGGCGACCGCAATAATCCGAGGTCCTGAAGGTCGGGACAGATCAACCACGTGATACTCCTTTGATTTTAAGGATAACGGCCTGAGGTTCAGTTAAACTTGTAATCGGCTCGACGTCGAAATTCCATTCTTCTTGCGCCTCTGACAGTTCTTTTTTCCAGGTTGCGCCTTTGGGCAACAAAGCTGTTCCCGTTTTACTTAAATGCCTGTCGCAAAAGGACAATAATACCCGCAACTCTGCCAGGGCACGAGCCGAAAGGACATCTGCATCCAAAGGATCAACACTTTCGATTCGCTTCGAAATCACCTTGCATTTGATTTCACATTCCCGCGCTACATTGCGTAAGAAGGCAGACTTCCTTTGATCACTTTCAACGAAAGTAAATCGTGAGTCTGGTGAATGATCAGCCGCGATCAAGGCGCATACCATTCCCGGAAATCCGCCTCCACTGCCTATATCCACCCAGCTTTTGTATTGACCAGCACATCTATAAACTTGCACGGAGTCGAGGATATGGCGATCCCAGATGTGTTCCAGACTACTTCGGGACACTAGATTGATTTTAGGATTCCAGCGATTTACGAGATCAACGTAGGTTTTCAAACGCTTGAATGTTTCACGTGAAACATTTAGCCGCTCAAATGCCGAATAACCAGCGCTCATGCCCGTCGCGCCCTGTCTTCGCGGCGTAGCTTCGCAAGTACAAGTGTCAGCGCGGCAGGTGTTACCCCCTCGACTCGACTTGCTTGGGCTATGTTCGAAGGCTTCGCCTGCGATAGCTTATGCTTCATCTCGGAAGATAAGCCATCTAAAGAGGAATAGTCGAAGTCGCGAGGGATAACATAAGATTCATCCCGCTTCATCGCCTCCACATCTCGCTTCTGGCGCGCAATGTAGTTTGCATAAAGCGCGTCACGCTCAATCTGAAGTCGGATTTTTTGATCCACATCTTGTAGATCCGGGATCAATGGTAACAGATTGTCGAAAGATACGTCCGGAAATGCCAAGATCGCCATCCCGTCGCGGCGATTGCCATCTTGGTTGACGTTAATTCCGGCCGACAGCACCTGTTTCGGTGTGTATGTACGCTCTGCCAGCTTAGCCTTTACCGCATCGAGCTGGTCCATTTTGTCTTTGAAGTGCGCCTCACGATCGGACCCAACGCATCCAATATCCATGCCAATCGGCGTCAAGCGCTGGTCTGCATTATCAGCACGTAAGGAAAGCCGGAATTCCGCACGTGATGTAAACATCCGATAAGGTTCAGCCACACCGCGTGTTGTAAGGTCATCTACCATGACCCCGATATAGCTGTCAGATCTTGTTAAGTGCACAGGATCACGGCCTTGCACTTCAAGCGCTGCATTGAGCCCGGCAACCATACCCTGCGCGGCGGCCTCTTCGTATCCTGTGGTTCCATTGATCTGACCAGCCAAGTACAACCCCGGAATTTCTGGCAGAGACAGTGTCGCGGTTAGAACACGAGGATCTACGTAGTCATACTCAATGGCATATCCTGGTTGCAGAATCTCTGCTTTTTCAAGGCCTTTGATGGATCGTACATACTGCAGTTGGACGTCCTGAGGAAGTGAGGTTGAAATACCGTTAGGATAGATCGTGTGATCATTCACTCCTTCGGGTTCCAGGAAGATCTGATGGGATTCCTTGTCTGCAAATCTTACAATCTTATCCTCAATAGACGGGCAATACCGAGGGCCTATACCATCAATATGGCCACCGTACATCGCTGACTTTGAAAGATTGGCCTCGATGATCTCATGTGTTTGTGCGTTGGTATACGTTATTCCACAGGAGATCTGCGGTGCGACCACGTCTGTCGACAGAAATGAGAATAGTGTTGGCTCTTCGTCCCCGTCTTGACGCTCTAGATCGGACCAGTCAATTGTCCGCCCATCCAAACGAGGCGGCGTACCTGTCTTCAAGCGTCCCAGCGGCAAATCATAACTATCCAAACGTTCGGCAAGCTTGATAGAAGGGCGATCTCCCATCCGCCCACCAGGTCGTGAGACGTCACCGATATGAATGACTCCGCGCAGAAATGTCCCAGATGTCAGTATGACTGCCTGCCCGGAAATCTCTGATCCATCCGCAAGCAAAACGCCGGAAACACGCGGCCCGTTCATAAGAAAGTCGACAACTTCACCGACGATAACGGACAGATTGTTCTGGTTTTGCGTTTCTTTTTGCATCGCCGCCCGGTAAAGCGCTCGATCCGCTTGTGTTCTGGGGCCCTGTACTGCAGGTCCTTTACGACGATTCAACAAACGAAACTGAATGCCGGCTTGATCCGCAACACGCCCCATAACGCCGTCAAGAGCATCAATCTCACGAACCAAATGGCCTTTCCCCAAGCCACCAATTGCCGGATTACAGGACATTACACCAATGTCCGATGCGGACAGGGTTACCAAAGCAGTATTGGCACCCATCCTTGCAGAGGCATGAGCAGCCTCTGTCCCGGCGTGCCCAGCACCAATAACGATGACATCAAACTTCGAATGTTTCACGTGAAACACTCCTTACTTTCCCAAACAGAAGCTAGAGAAGATTTCATCCAGCAGTGTTTCGACATCTATTCTGCCCACCAGCGATTCAAGTGCCCTTATGGCGGTTCGTAATTCTTCCGCGGCGATATCATACATCTCTGGACCTGATTCCAGAACCGGGATTGCCGATTGGAGAGAAGTCAGTGCCCCATTGATTGCAACCCGATGTCGTTCCCGCGTTGCAATACCATGGGTGGTAGTTCTTTCACAAAGGACATACGAAATCTGGTTTACAAGCGCGTCAATCCCCTGCCCTGTTTTACCAGAAACGCCGAGACTATTTTCACTTCGAAGATCAGCTTTCGGCAAAACATGAATATCACCTGCCTGCATCCCAACCCCCAGGTCTTCGGGTGTATCTGACAGGAAAACACGCAGGTCGGCGGCCTCCGCTCTGCTGCGCGCCAACTTGATACCCAAGTTTTCAACATGATCCTCAGTTTCACGCAACCCGGCCGTATCCAGCAAAGTCACAGGTAAACCAGCCAGATCCATCCGAACTTCGATCACGTCCCGCGTGGTTCCAGCGTATTCCGAAGTGATGGCGGCGTCTCGACCTGCCAAAGCGTTCAGAAGAGTGGACTTTCCTGCGTTCGGAAGCCCAACAATTGCAACTTCAAACCCCGTGCGTATACGTTCAGCGATTTTTACTCCTTCTGCCTCACGGCGAAGGTCTGACAAGACACCAGTGATCAATTCGCGAACTTCAGGCGTTACATCCGTTGGAACCTCTTCATCGGCAAAGTCGATGACAGCTTCCAGCAAAGACGCAGCGCGGATCAAATCCCGGCGCCACCGTTCTGCCAGTATGCCCAGCTCACCAGCCAGAATTGTTTGCGCTTGTTTGCGTTGCGCCTCGGTTTCGGCATCAATCAAATCGGCCAGGCCTTCGACCTGCGTCAGATCCATCTTGCCATTCTCAAGCGCTCGGCGTGTGAACTCGCCCGGCTCCGCGATGCGCAGCCCTTCAGTATCCGACAAACATTGCAATACCGCGTTGACGGATGCTGTACTGCCATGAATCTGAAGCTCTGCCACATCCTCTCCGGTGAAACTGGCCGGGGCCTGGAACGTAAGAACCAAGCCATCGTCAAGACGCGCACCACCCTGATCCCGCAATGTGCGCAGAACCATGCCACGTTCAGGCAGCGTGCCACCTGTCAGCCGCGCCGCCGCAGAGTGCGAGTCCGGCCCTGAGAGGCGGATGACCGCCACCCCAGCTTTGCCTTGCGCGCTGGCCAGGGCAAATATCGTATCCATGAATAGCCCCCGCGTCAGTACCGGTTCGGCGTCAGGTGTTCATTGAATCGAAGAATTCCGAGTTCGTCTTGGTCTGCTTCAACTTGGATAGCAGGAACTCGATTGCATCGGTCGTGCCCATCGGGTTGAGGATGCGGCGCAGAACGAAGGTCTTGGCCAGATCGCCCTTGTCGACCAGCAGGTCCTCTTTCCGGGTACCGGACTTGAGGATGTCGATGGCCGGGAACACACGTTTATCAGCGATTTTACGATCCAGAACGATTTCCGAGTTACCGGTGCCTTTGAATTCTTCAAAGATCACCTCGTCCATCCGGCTACCAGTGTCGATCAGCGCGGTGGCGATGATGGTCAGCGATCCACCCTCTTCAATGTTCCGTGCCGCACCAAAGAACCGCTTGGGCCGTTGCAGAGCGTTGGCGTCCACACCACCGGTCAGAACTTTACCCGAGGATGGGACCACAGTGTTAAAGGCCCTACCAAGTCTTGTGATCGAGTCGAGAAGAATAACAACATCTCGTTTATGTTCGACCAAACGCTTGGCCTTTTCGATCACCATCTCGGACACGGCCACGTGGCGTGTTGCGGGCTCGTCAAAGGTCGAGGACACAACCTCACCCTTCACCGAGCGCTGCATGTCGGTCACCTCTTCCGGGCGTTCGTCGATCAGAAGGACGATCAGGTAACACTCTGGATGGTTCTGTTCGATTGAATGCGCGATGTTCTGCAGGATGACCGTCTTACCGGTCCGCGGAGGCGCCACGATCAGCGAGCGCTGGCCTTTACCGATCGGCGACACAAGGTCGATCACACGGGCCGACTTGTCTTTGATGGTCGGATCCTCGATCTCCATCTTCAGACGCTCATCTGGGTACAGAGGCGTCAGGTTGTCGAACAGGATCTTGTGCTTGGCCTTTTCAGGATCTTCAAAGTTGATCTTGGTGACCTTGGTCAGCGCAAAGTAACGCTCATTATCATCAGGTGCCTTAATCTCACCCTCAACAGTATCTCCGGTGCGCAGCGAGTGTTGACGGATCATATCGGGCGAGACATAGATATCGTCGGGACCTGGCAGATAGTTCGCCTCGGGCGAGCGCAGGAAACCGAAACCGTCCTGCAGCACCTCAAGCACACCATCACCGCCAACGGTCCAGCCCTCATCCGCGCGTTCGCGCAGAATCTGGAACATCATCTCGCCTTTCCGCATGGTCGAGGCGTTTTCGATCTCCAGTTCTTCGGCCATCGCCAGAAGGTCTTTGGGGCTTTTGGCCTTCAGGTCGGCCAGATTAAGGGCGTCAGTTGTCATGATATATACCTTCACCGCGATCAGCGCGGCACGAAGTGAAATTTCAGTACGGAAGATACGCCGCCCGGACGGGCGAGTTGTCCCCTACATAAGCGCGACTGCTTTCGGAGTCAAACAGCCCGTCAGAACTTCAGAATGACCGCCAGAACGATGATAACCATCAAAACGGTCGGAACCTCGTTCATCATACGATACTGCCGCCCAGTGAGCTTATTTCGGCCTTCCAGGAAATCCTTGCGACGCGCCATCAACCAGTGATGGAACCAGGTCATACCGATCACGGCTGCACCTTTGATCCAAGGCCAGGACCAATCCCATCCAACAATACCCGGTGTGAACACCATGATCAGGCCGCACACCCAAGCCACGATCATCGCAGGGCGCATGATCACACGCAGCAGCTTTTCTTCCATTTCAAAGAAGATTTCTTGCGCCCCGTCGACAGCCTGAGCTTTTTCAACGTGATAGACGAACAAGCGTGGTAGATAGAACAGACCCGCCATCCATGAGATCACGGCCATGATATGGAGTGACTTCACCCACGGGTACAGCGTGAAAAGAAGATCAGTCATCTTGGCTCCGAGCGTTGTTCGGAACTCTCCCTAATAAAAAAATAAAGAAAGAGAAAGGAAGATGGTTTTGTAGGGATAACAATTTCCGTGGATTACTTTTTTACCCATGTGTTTTCCCCAGGTGGACAGAACTTTTTGATTTTCTAGTGATTCTGTTGAAACTTAATTTATAATAATAAAAACATATACTTAAGTCTGTTACACCCAGGTAGCGTTTGGGGATAACTCTTTGGGTATCATGGGACAATCAGATTATCCCGGTATTCCAAGTTATCCTTGTCCTAGCTGGATTGGATTAGAGCGACTCGAGGATCTTTCACGCGAATTTCCTGGGGTTGCGTGTCAACCGTAAAACCATACAAAGCACCCCAGAGCTCTCATCGACTTTCACACGGGGTTTTCCACATGTCTGTCCCCATTCTTCTCGCCTCGGGATCTGCCATACGGGCACACTTGCTTGAGAACGCAGGCGTTCCATTCACGGTTCAAACCGCGCGCGTGGATGAAGAGACCGCCAAGCGCGCCTTGCTGGCTGAAAGCGCATCACCACGAGATATTGCCGACACGCTTGCGGAAATGAAAGCCCGCAAAGTCAGCGACAAGAATCCTGGCGCTATGGTGCTGGGGTGTGATCAGGTTCTGGATTTTGACGGTCAGCTGCTGTCAAAACCTGAAAACCCGGAACAAGCAGTGGCTCAGCTAAAAGCGATGCGCGGCAAACGGCACATGCTTTTGTCAGCGGCCGTGATCTATCAGGACGGTGAGCCGATCTGGCGGCATGTAGGACAGGTACGATTGCGGATGCGGGCCAGCTCTGATGCCTATCTGAAAGACTATGTCTCACGGAACTGGGACAGTATCCGCCATGCCGTCGGAGCATATAAGCTGGAAGAAGAAGGCGTCCGGTTGTTCGCCACCATTGACGGCGACTATTTTAATGTTTTGGGTATGCCATTGTTGGAGCTTCTCAATTTTCTGGCTGTCAAAGGGGTGATCGATCAATGACGGACTACCGGGTTCCTCTGGCCGGGGTGATCGGACATCCCATTGGGCATTCGCGTTCCCCGAAACTGCATGGCCATTGGCTGAAGACGTATGGTCTTGCCGGGCACTACATCCCAATGGATGTTGCCCCAGCCGATCTGGAAACCGTGCTACGTACGCTGCCCAAAGCCGGTTTTGTTGGGGCCAATGTAACTGTTCCCCACAAGGAAGCAGCGTTGAAGATCGCGGATCACGTGTCCGATCGCGCAACGGTGATTGGTGCTGCGAATACACTGGTGTTCCGCGAAGATGGCTCGATCCACGCAGATAACACTGATGGGTACGGGTTCATGGAAAACCTGCGCAGCGGTGCCCCCGACTGGAATGCCAAAGACGGCCCGGCTGTTGTGTTCGGGGCCGGAGGGGCAGCTCGCGCCGTTCTGCAAGCGTTGTCTGATGCAGGTGTGCCGGAAATCCTGTTGACCAATCGGACGCGCGCCCGTGCGGATCATCTGAAAGAGGAATTTGGTCAACGAATCCGCGTTGTAGATTGGGTTCAGGCCGGAAACGTCATCGAAAACGCGGAACTGGTGGTCAATACGACCTCATTGGGGATGCAGGGCCAGCCGGAATTGCGGGTTCCACTGGATGGGTTGCAGCCCGGTGCCGTGGTCACGGATCTGGTCTATGCTCCGTTTAAAACAAACCTTCTGAAAACTGCGGAAGAGGCAGGATGCACCACAGTCGACGGATTGGGCATGTTGCTGCACCAGGCGGTTCCTGGATTTGAACGGTGGTTCGGTGTGCGCCCTGAGGTGGACGCGGATACGCGCGCGGCTGCTTTGGCATGAGTTTTGCGCTGGGTCTGACTGGTTCCATTGGTATGGGGAAAAGCACCACGGCGCAGATGTTTGTCGAAGAAGGCTGCGCCCTGTGGGATGCGGACGCTGCTGTGCATCGGTTATACGCGCCCGGAGGTGCTGCAATTGAACCGATGCGTGCAGTTTTCCCTGCCGCTATTGTTGACGGAGCTGTAAGCCGGGACGCGTTAAAGCAGATCATTGCGAAGGACTCTGATGCGTTGAAAGCAATCGAAGCGATTGTGCATCCTCTGGTCGCGAAAGATCGCGCTGTATTTCGCGAAAACACAACAAGCGACATTCTGGTGTTCGACATACCCCTTCTTTTCGAAACAGGCGGAGACGCAGCCATGGACGCCGTCGCCTGCGTTTCGATCCCGGCGGATGAACAAAAGCGCCGTGTTATGGAACGGGGAACCATGTCCGAGGCGCAGTTCGAACAGATCCGCGCCAAACAGATGCCGAATGCAGAGAAATGCGCGCGATCAGACTTCGTGATCGAAACAGACACGCTGGACCATGCCCGTCAGCAAGTGCAGGATGTGGTCAGGCAGATACGGGCGGGGATGAATCATGCGTGAGATCGTACTTGATACCGAAACCACCGGGTTCGATCCCGAAAGCGGCGACCGGATTGTTGAGATTGGTGCCGTAGAGCTGTGGAACCACGTCGCGACGGGTGAAACGTATCACGTCTATATCAACCCGGAACGCGGTATGCCGGATGAGGCGTTTGGCGTGCATGGCATCGGCCCGGATCTGTTGGACAACCCGCGTCCACCGGAAAAGGGTGAGGTGACGCTGAAAGACAAACCGGTGTTTGCCAAGGTGGGTCACGGGTTTCGTGAGTTTGTTGGGGATGCGCGGTTGGTGATCCACAACGCATCGTTCGACATGAAGTTCCTGAACGCTGAACTGAAGTGGATGGGCGCGCCGTTGATCCCGATTGAACAAGCACTGGATACGCTGGCAATCGCCCGCAAACGGTTTCCCGGCTCTCCGGCGTCTTTGGATGCGCTTTGCCGACGTTTCAATATCGACAATTCGAACCGTGTTCTGCATGGCGCTTTGCTCGACTCTGAAATTCTGGCCGAGGTTTATCTTGAGTTGATCGGTGGGCGGCAGCCTGATTTTGGCCTGTCAACATCCGCATCATCCGCATCCGGTGGCGGTGAAGACTGGCGGCCAATGTCGCGCGGCACACCGTTGCCTTCCCGGATCACCGAGGATGAGCGCGCAGCGCATGAGGCATTTGTAGAAAAGCTGGGCGAAAGCGCCCTGTGGACCCGCGCCTGATCCGATCAGGCGCGGGTCAAAGCCTTAGGCGTCGGTCTTTTCTGCCTGAGCGGCCTGACGACGCATTAATTCGTTGCGATACAGCGCGACGAAATCGATATTGTCCAGGTTCACCGGCGGGAAGCCGCCATCACGGGTGATGTCGCTGACAATGCGGCGCAGGAACGGGAACAGCATCCGGGGGCATTCGATCATCAGGAACGGGTGCATTTGATCTTCTGGCACACCTTCCACGTGGAACAGACCGCAATAGTCCAGCTCACACAGGAACAGCACATCATCCATGCCTTTGGCCTTGGATGTCAGGTTCAGCTTGATGGACACTTCGAACTGATGTTCAGCGCTGCGCTTTTTCGCGTCCAGGTTCACCTGAACAGCGATTTCCGGCTGCACGTCGCCTGACACACCCTTTTGCGCCATCACGTTTTCAAAGGACATATCACGGATGAACTGCCCCAGAACCCGCATCTGAACCTGCGGGGCGGCTTGGGCCGCAGTGTTTTCTGCAGCGTTTTCTTCGGCCATGGATCTACTCCAAAATTGAATTTCGCCACTGCTTAGCAAGTTGGGCGCGGCACCTCAATGCTGGTGGGGGCCTTCCACCCATTTCGATGGCTTTGAAGGCTCTTTTTTCGGGCGAACTTCACTGAATTCACCGTCAATGATGTCCCCTTGCTCGAAAGGGTTTTGTTGTGACTGAAATCCAGTGCCCGTTCCCATCTGAAAATGTGCCACGGTGACTTTCAACTTCAGATAGCGGAACACAGCGACACGAACGCCCGGTACCAGCAAGGCAAATCCTATGGCATCGGTGAAAAAACCCGGTGTCAGCAGCAATGCGCCTGACAAAAGGATCATCGCACCGTGGGTCAAAGGCTCGGTCGGGTCGTCCAGTTCAGCAAAGGAACGCTGCAGATTTCCCAGTGCCATGCGACCTTGTGTCCGCACCAAAACCGTGCCCAAAACCGCGGTCAGCACAACAATGGAAAGGGTTGGCCAAAGGCCGATCAGACCACCAACCTGAATAAACAGCGCAATCTCGATGATGGGCACCAACAAAAATGCCAAGAACAGATACATTTGCGTTATCCTTTCCCTAAGGCCGGGCTGTGGACTTGCCACCCACGCTCACCTACATAGTAGCATGAGGCCGCGTATACAAAGTCGCGGTTCTGAAAAGAGGATGAAATGAACGAACCCATGATCCAGCTACTGGTCCTGGCCGGAATTGCCGTTTTCCTGATCCTGCGCCTTAAAAGCGTGTTGGGTACGCGTGAAGGTTTTGAAAAACCACCTTTGCAGCAACAGCCTGAAGCGCACAAATCGCGTCGCGATTTCGAGGTGATCGAAGGCGGCCCGGATCATGACATCACTGACCATGTCGCTGAAGACAGCGAACAGGCGCAAACCCTGGCCGCCATGAAACGGGTTGAGCCCGGCTTTTCGGTCAGTGAATTTGTTCACGGCGCGCGTGGCGCTTATGAAATGATCGTTATGGGGTTCGAAAAAGGAAACCTCGACGAAATCCAGCCATTCCTGTCGGAAGAGGTATTTGAGTCTTTCGTTGCGGGTGTTGCTGCACGCGAAGATCAGGGCCTGACCATCGAAGCCGAATTCATCGGCGTCCGAGAGACCGCCCTGTCGGATGTTAAATTCGATAAGGATACCAATGAAGCCGAGATCACCATGAAATTTGTAGGTGAACTGACTTCGGTTGTGCGGGATCGCGGCGGTGATATTGTCGAAGGCAACCCCAACACCGTGAAACGCCAAAAGGACAGCTGGACCTTTGCTCGTGTGATGGGCAAGGACGATCCGAACTGGCTGCTTGTTGCCACGGACGCATGATTGCAACGCTCCGGTTGCTTTTTCTGGTGGGTGTAATGACCGCTGCCAGCGCTGCCGGAGCCGAGGCAACGCGATCCATTCTGTCGTTTGACGATCTGCAGGGCTGGGCCGATGATGACCACGGCGCAGCCCTTTCCGTTTTTCTGAACACCTGCGGCGATCTGAAGGACCCGGACTGGCGCGCGTTATGCGCTGTAGCAGAGACGTATGACACGGATGCAGCAAAGGCATTTTTTGAGCTCTTCTTCCGCCCAGTTCTGGTCGAGGATGGCGAAGAAGCCCTGTTCACGGGGTATTTTGAACCCGAACTCGATGGTGCGCGCCGCCGAACTGATCGCTTCAAATATCCTATTTACAAGATGCCGCCCGAAGCGCGAGATGGGCCATGGCTCAGCCGTCGGGAAATCCTGACTGGTGATGTGATGCAAGGGCGCGGTCTTGAGATTGCCTGGGTGGACGATCCAGTTGAGTTGTTTTTCTTGCAGATTCAGGGGTCTGGACGTGTCCGGCTGCCCGATGGCGGTGCTTTGCGCGTTGGCTATGGCGGTGCGAATGGTCATCCCTACAGATCTATAGGAGTTGAGTTGGTGCGGCGCGGGGTCTTGGGCGCGCATGAAGTTAGCGCCCAGATGATCCGAGCATGGGTGCGCAAGAACCCAGAATCTGGTGCCGAGCTGCTGTTCCACAACCCATCCTATGTGTTCTTCCGCGAAGTTTCGCGCGTTGCGCCCGAACTTGGGCCGCTGGGCGCGATGAACCGGTCAATTACCACGATGCGCAGCATAGCTGCAGATCCGACCTATACCCCGTTGGGGGCTCCGGTCTGGGTTGAGAAAGACGGCAAAAACCCAATGCGTCGCCTGATGATCGCGCAGGATACAGGTGCCGCGATCAAGGGCGCCCAGCGGGCAGATATCTTTTTCGGAACGGGTGACGAGGCCGGGCAAGCCGCCGGCAGGTTAAAAGATCCGGGTCGGATGGTCGTACTGTTACCAATACAGCGGGCCTATGCTCTATTGCCGGATGAGTTCTGATGACCCGGCGCAAACTGACGACAGAAGAGATCGAGCTGTGGCGCAAGGTCGCCAAACAGGCCGAGCGGATGCATCCGGAAATACCGCAGACGGTTCATCCGACCTCTTTGCCGAAACCCAAGCCCAAGAAAACGCCGAAACCCCGGTTTGAAGCGTTTGAACTTGGTCAGGCCCACCAGGCAAAGCCCAAGCCGAACGATTTGAAGCCGTCGGTCACAGATGCGCTGCGCAAAGTGCCGGTTCAGATGGACAACAAGGCTTTCGGTCGGATGAAACGAGGTAAACTGAAACCCGAAGGCAAGCTTGATTTGCACGGTATGCGGGTCGACACCGCGCATCCCGCTCTGATCCGTTTTGTCTTGACCGCGCAGGCACAGGGAAAGCGGCTTGTTCTGGTCGTGACCGGGAAAGGCAAAGACCGGGACGAACCTGGCCCGATCCCAACACCGCGCGGCGTTCTGCGGAACCAGGTACCCCATTGGCTGTCCATCCCGCCATTGGCGCAAGCGGTGATGCAGGTCACGCCTGCTCATATCAGCCACGGCGGAGATGGGGCGTATTACGTTTACTTGCGGCGTATTCGCTAAAGGGTACGTACCGCGCTGGTGACACCTATGTGGACCAGTGCGCAGACCAAAAGGAAAAAGATGCCAATCCAAAGGAATTGAGTGTCCAGCGAAACGCCCCAATCGATCAGCACTCCGGTCCAGCCCGGTCCGATGGCTGATCCAAGGACCATAACGGCCGTTGCCATCGCCTTGATCGCGCCGATGTGTCGGGTGCCATAGAACTCGGCCCAGAAGGCGCTGGGCAAGGTGCTGTTGGCCCCGACGGTCAGGGCCAACAGGATCAGCCCGATCGTAGCACCCATGACCGAGGTCGACAGGCCCAGAACGACAAAACCAAGAGCTAGAGGCAGCTGGTAGTAGGGCATCATCCGCGCCGTGCCCCATTTATCCAAGGCCCATCCGGCGGAAAACATCGAAAGCAGCGACACCCCGGTATAGACCGGGAACAGGGCGACCAGTTGAATATGGGCCCATCCTTTCACCTCGGCCAAATGCACTTGGTGAAAGAAGAATGCCGTAATAAAAGCCGATGGACCCAGAACAGCTGGCGTCATGAACCAGAACAATGGGTGGCTTAGCGCATCGCGCCGTGTCCAGTGACGGCCGTGCATCCCGGTGGCTGAGTACGCACTGGCCAGGCTCTGCGGTGTGCGTTCTTCCCGAAGCAGGCGCGTCAAAACAGGGATGCCCAGCAGAGTGATGACGGCAGCGACCCCCCACAGCAATCGCCAGTCCAGAAATACCATGGCGGTGACAAAGATCAGTGGCAGTAAGGCTTCGCCGAGTGCATAGCCGATGGACGCAATAGAAAGCGCTTTGCCTCGTGTCGCGATAAACCATCGCGCCATCGCGACCATCGCGAGATGGGTGCTCATACCTTGTCCAAACAGGCGCAGAAGGAAGATTGCCGCCGGCAACAACACAACCCAGCTGTTCATTGCCATGGCCAACGCTGCCAATGCCAACCCAAGCAGCACAACAGGCCCCAACACGCGGACACGAAAAACATCTGTCAGGCCGCCTGCCCATATCATTACTACCGCTGACACGAGCGTACCCAAAGAATACAACCCACCCCACGCGCCGTGGCTAAGCCCGAAAGCGGCGCGGATTTCGCCTGCAAAAACCGAGATAAAGAAGGTCTGACCAAAGCTGGACAGGAAGGTCAGCAATACACCCGCGCCCAGCCACGCCGCGTTGTCGATGAGAAAGCGGCGCAGGCTAAACTGCGTCACGGAGTATTCACCTGTGCCTGTCCTGTTTCAGTTAGCACAATTTCCGTTGCGCCATCAGGGTTACGCTCGCTGGGCGGCACCAGAATATCGATTGCTGGGCGGTCCTCGCGTCCAAAGGTATTGTTGACGCGCCTCAATGAGTTGAGGATCGACAGCAATGCCGGAGACGTCGCCGCAACGAAGTGTGATGATGTCGCATCGCTGTTAAACGCTGTTGTATCAATCACGCTGATCGGGAATTCCTCGAGCGTCTCAACCGAGCTGATGTTTCCAAGCCTTTCACCCTCATCCGTGCCGCGCAGTCGGGCCGAGATGTTCAGGATTTTGTCTTTCTGGGAAACCATCACAAGGAATGGATCGGGTGGATTGTCGATCCGTTTCATTTGCGAACGGAACAGATCAAGATCCAGATCGGGTGAGATCAGCACGACGCCCTCGATGTTTCGATTGGCCCATCCGGGTTCCTGCAGTTCAGCTTGCCGCATCATTTCCATCGACAAGGCCCCACCCATGGAATGCGCAACCAGAATAACGCGCTTCACACCCATGGATTTCAACTCGCGGATGGTCTGTTCCAAACCGTCGCGCGCAAACAACATGCTGTCCAGGTCATAGGCGTACCCATAGCCGGTGGCGCGGCTAGGCCACGAATAAACCAGCGTCGATCCCGGTAGACCAATGTCATGCGTCAGCTGGGCGGCACGAAAGATCGTTTCAGTCTGGGTCGAGTTGTAGCCGTGCACAAAAATCGTGACGTCGTCCTGCCCACGCAGGTGTTTGCGCAGCCCCTTTGGCCCGTCCAACTCTGTCACATCCGCCAAAACAAATTCCTTCTGCGGATTGGGGTTTGCATATGAGAATTTGAGCGTGCCCGGGGTATGCGTTGGCGGAATCGAAACCGTGGTTTCCAGAAACTTGAGCGCCTCGCCACGACGAAACCCATAAGAGCCGTCGGCTTCACGTGCACGGGTCGTGCTGGCGAAGATGGTTTCAGGTGTGCCGATATTTACCGCATTAGGCACAATCTCGGACACCGTCCGGTCAACGCAGGCGCTCAGCGAAAGGGATACGAGTAAAATGATGAAATAGCGCAGCACGGGCCAGCCCTCGGGGTGAATCGTGCATACGCTAGCGGATTCTCGACCAACGTCCAGCGGGGCCGACCGAAAACAGCGGCAAAAACCGGCCTGTACCGTTACAAAACGTAACGGCTGAGGTCGGTTGATTTGGTCAATTCACCTAGATTGTCGCTGACAAACTGGTTATCCACAGTAATTTCTGTGCCAGCCTTGTCCGGTGCCGCGAAAGACAGGTCCTCAAAAACCCGCTCCATCACCGTATAAAGCCGCCGTGCGCCAATGTTTTCAACGCTTTGGTTTACATCCGCAGCAATCTTAGCCAGTGCTGCAATTCCGTCATCGGTAAAGCTGACCGTGACTTCTTCGGTCCCCATCAGGGCGGTGTATTGCCGGGTCAGCGCGTTGTCGGTTTCGGTCAGGATGCGCACAAAGTCTTCTTCCGTTAGGGCGCGCAGTTCCACACGGATCGGCAGACGTCCTTGCAATTCCGGCAGCAGATCCGAAGGTTTGGCGATGTGGAATGCACCAGACGCAATGAACAGGATATGGTCGGTTTTCACCGGACCGTGCTTGGTGCTGACGGTGGTACCTTCGATCAGAGGCAGCAGGTCACGTTGTACGCCCTCGCGGCTGACATCGCCGCCGCGTGCGTCCGAGCGGGCGCAGACCTTGTCGATTTCATCCAGAAACACGATGCCATTCTGTTCGACCGATTCCAGAGCGATCCGATTGACGGTTTCGTCATCCAGTAGCTTGTCGGCCTCTTCCCCGATCAAAGCATCATAGCTTTCGGCGACGGTCATGCGTTTTTTGACAGTGCGCCCGCCAAACGCCTTGCCGAAAATGTCACCCAGATTCATCATGCCCATCTGACCGCCCGGCTGCCCTGGAATGTCAAACATAGGCATCGGGTTCGAGGTATCTGATAATTCCAGCTCGATCACTGTGTCGTCCAGCTCCCCGGCTTTCAGTTTCTTGCGGAACATCTCGCGCGTGCCTTCGCGAGCGTCTTCGCCCGCAATCGCGGCAATCACGCGATCTTCGGCGGCCTGATGCGCGCGCGCTTTGACGTCTTCACGCATGTATTCGCGGGTTTGGATAATGGCTGCATCTGCCAGATCGCGTACGATCTGTTCTACGTCGCGACCAACGTATCCTACCTCGGTGAACTTTGTGGCCTCGACCTTGATAAAGGGCGCACGGGCCAGTTTGGCCAGACGACGGCTGATCTCGGTCTTGCCAACGCCGGTGGGGCCAATCATCAGGATATTCTTGGGATAGACCTCGTCCCGGATATCATCAGCCAGCTGCTTACGCCGCCACCGGTTGCGCAGGGCAACGGCCACCGCTCGTTTGGCATCCTTCTGGCCGATAATGAAGCGGTCCAGTTCCGAGACGATCTCGCGCGGGGTCAGGTCGGTCATGTGTATTCAATCCGGTTGTTTCGAGACGGAACCTAATCATAAGACACGAAAACACAAGCTGATCACGGAAAACTCACGCCAACTCACAGGTGCCACACGGAAATTCGTGACGATGTGAATCGCCAGAGGCGTTTCGCGTGCTGCATAGTTATTGCGACGGGCAATTCAGCCTGGATACATCAGTGGAGATACCAAATCATGATGACTCGTCGTTCGCTTTTTGTGAAAGCTGCTGCCACGGGCGCGGCCCTGACACTGGCCGGCACCACCGCTGCTGTGGCTGGCGGTGCCAAAAAGAAAGGCTCGTTCGGAGGGCCGATCGAACCACATCACAACCGGTTCCGTGAAGCTGGTCAAAGACGGTGATCGGTACATCGTCGAACTGGGTGACGACTTCTCGCTGGACAACGGCCCTGATCCTCGCGTCGCTTTTGGTAAAGACGGAACTTATGCCCCGGACAGCAAACTGGGTGCGCTACTGCACCTGACCGGCAAGCAATCCTATGCCGTGCCGCCCACAATGGATGTGTCTGGCTACAACGAAGTGTACATCTGGTGCGAGGTCGCTGGTGTGCCGCTGGGCGTCGCGTCACTGAAGTAGCTACATCGCTCAGAGGCCGACCCATCCGGCCTCTGACACATCGTTAGGTAACAGAGCAGCTGTCTGTTACAATCGCCCCAAGCCATTGGAACCGGGGGCGTTTTCATGACCAAGATTGCCAAGATCACCTTGTTGTTCGTGGTTTTTGTCGACCTGATCGGTCAAGGCTTGGTTTTTCCTATCATCAACTCGCTCATCATGGAGACGAAATCAGGCTTCCTGCCGGATGGCACGCCCGTGGGGCGGCGCCATTTCTACTATGGTCTGGTGATCGGGTGCTTCTTTCTGTCCTGGTTTCTGGGGGTCGTTTATGTTTCGAAAGTCTCGGACTCCATTGGGCGCAAGAATGCACTTCTTGTTTGTCTGGGCGGAGCGTTGGTCGGTTACGCCCTAACCATCGCGGCGCTGTACATGAACAGCCTGCTGCTGCTGATCGTCGGGCGGTCGGTCACCGGCTTCACTGCCGGAAACCAGCCCATCGCTCAGGCAGCTATGATTGACGGCAGCACCGATGCGGCCGACCGCGACCGCAACATGGGTTATATCGTGACTGGCGTCAGCTTTGGCCTTGTGGGCGGCCCGATCATCGGGGCGGTTCTGTCCGACGCCGCTCTGCTGGGCAGCTACGCGACACTTAAGACCCCGTTCTATGGCGCATTTGTTCTGGTGCTGATTGCGATATTTCTTGTGATGACCTTTTTCAAAGACACCCGGACAGAGCGTGAGCCCTTTGTTTTTCGCCCACGTGACATCACCGACAGCCTAATTGCCGTGCGTGGCCATCCGATGGTTCGTAAAATCCTGCCGGTCTACGCATTCTTCATGATCGCCAACGTGACGTTCTATGTCTTTGTCGACAACTTCCTGACCAGTGCTTTCGGCTACGGTGTTATTGGCGGCAGTATGGCGATGGTGGTGATTGGCTTTGCGCTGGCGTTCTCAAGCACCTTCCTCGTCAAACCCGCGCAAGAGCGATTCAGCAAACACCAGATCATCTGCACGTCTCTCATAGTAATGGTGATCAGTGGACTTGCCTTTGCATTCAGTCCTAATGGTGTGCTCAGCTATGTGCCGGTCTTCTTCTTCTACTTCCTGTTCGGCGTTGCCTACCCGACCATGCTGGGTCTGTTTTCCTCGAGCGTAAGTGAGACGGACCAAGGCTGGGTTATGGGCGTGACCACCGCCGTCTTCTGTCTGGCCGGAGGCATCATGTCCCTGATCGGCGGCGGGTTGATGAGCATCGACATCCGTGTGCCCTACTACATCGTTGTCATTGCCGCGATTTTCGGGCTGACCGGAATGCACCGTCGCTGGAAAGGGAAAGAGATCAAGGCGCTGTTAACCTGACAGGCGACCCGCGGCTGAGTTAAAGCGAAGAAAGCTATTACTCTTGATCTTCCTCGATCTCTTCTTCGTCCAGTTTGCGTTGGCTCTCTGGTAACGGCGCTCTTTCGATCAGCGCCCAACCCTCTTTCTTTGATTTCTTCAAAACGGTGCCCCGAGCACCCAGCTCAATCAACAACGAGCGTGTTTCATCCTCGGTGCAGCCAATCGTCCTGCTGAGCCTTTCCAAAGATTTGAACTTGTACTTCGAGTCCTTCAACATGGATTTCAGGAGCTCTTTGCGAGGCTCTTTCCATTCCTTGTTGTGCTTCCTGCTCCGATATTCCTCTAGGACAATTGGCCCAATAATACCGCCGATTAGGCCGCCGAATATGGCTGCGAGAACCGCACTCATGATGCTATCGTCTCGACTGTCAGGTTACCATTTGTATAGACGCAGATATCGGCGGCAATCACCATCGCTTCACGCGCCACTTGCTCGGCGTCTTTGTCGCCGTCCATCATTGCGCGGGCCGCGGCGAGTGCAAAGTTCCCGCCCGATCCGATGGCGGCCACGTTGTGCTCAGGCTCCAGCACGTCCCCTGCCCCGGTGATGACCAGCAGATCCTTGCCATCAGTGACAATCAGCATCGCCTCAAGCTTTTGCAGGTATTTGTCAGTGCGCCAGTCCTTGGCCAGTTCGACCGAGGCGCGCGCCAATTGGCCGGGTGTGGCCTCAAGCTTGGCTTCCAAACGTTCCAGCAGTGTGAAAGCATCTGCGGTCGATCCGGCAAAACCCGCCACAACCTCGAATCCGCCGGGCGACAAACGGCGCACTTTGCGGGCCGTTCCCTTGATCACGGTCTGACCAAGGCTGACCTGACCATCACCGGCTATGACAACCTGACCGTTCTTTTTGACGCCAATGATCGTCGTGCCGTGCCAACCGGGAAAGTCGTTATCTGCCATGATCGTCTCCGTTTTCGCTGGCGGTATATATGGGCCGGGTAAGGTGTTGGCGCAACCCGTTCTTAAAGTGCCCAAAAGATATGCAGAAAATGCAATCCGGGGTTACCAGACCAGCAATTGTGAGTCCAAGCGCGCGGGACTACATGAGGCTTACAACCGACAACGGGTCGGCTGTTTCACATCTAAGGACTGCGCACATGGCAACCACAGCTAACATTCATGCGCCGCTCGGAGCAGCTACCATCCTGCACGTGGCGGACGCGTTCTCAAACGTCGTCAAATCTGTTGCGAAATGGAACGACGCACGCAAAACACGGAACCTTCTGTCGGAGCTCAGCGACGCACAGCTGGAAGACATCGGTCTGACCCGCGAAAGCATCGCAAATCTCTGATCCTTCGTCTGGATTACCGAATTGGAACAGCCGCCCGGAACCCCGAGCGGCTTTTTCTTTGTCAGCTTTGCACGAATTTCCCTGACAAGTCGGGCAGGAATGCTTCGACCGCTGCGGTCGCAATCACGTGGTGTGTTCCAGCGTCGCTGTCTGCTACGTCCAGACCGCCCTTGACCGCGCGCACTTCGGCGCGGCCCCGCGGCAGATCGGCAGCAACCAGATCACAATCCACCTGATCGGGCTCTTGGACGCCGATGGTCACGCCGACCCGCATCTGAGAATGATCAATGCCCAGCTTGGAAAACAATGTGATTGATGAATGATGCAACGCATCCTGCACCGCGCGACGGGCCGCTTTGGTATAGTCCTGACCGTATAGGTCGTTGCCTGTTCCCATTTCCAGAATAATGCGTTTTTCGGTCATTGTGCGGGCTCCATATCAAAAGAAACAATCAGTGCGGCATTTGCGATGACCGTATGTCCGTCGCTATGGGGTTTCTCTATATCCAGCCCGCCTTTTGTGACGGTGATGTTCGGCTGGCCATATGGAAAGACCGCCTTTAGCGCATCAGTGTCCACCTGATCCGGTTGCTGCACCCCGATTTCGGCATCGATGATCATTGCCTCTTTTGGAAACCCGAACAGTTCGGCCATGTTGACCGAGTTGTGCCACAGCGCATCCTTGATCGCCCGCAACGACGCCTCTGTATAGTCCATTCGGCGCAGGGATGTACCCATGCCGAATTCTACAAGCACCCGCGTTTTTGCCATTGGTTTCTCCGATGTTTGCAACAAAAAAGGCGCCCCGATCTGAGGCGCCTTTGGAACGTTCTGCTAGAACCAGATCAGATGGATTCGTCGATCCAGCTTTGCAGTGCAGCCTTAGGGGCCGCACCTGCGCGGTTTGAAACAACCTGGCCATCCTTAAAGATGAACAGCGCCGGAATACCGCGCACGCCCATTGCGGCGGCAGAGTTCGGGTTGCTGTCCACATCGACCTTGGCGATTTTCACCTTGTCACCATACTCGGCGGCCAGTTCTTCCAGCGCCGGGCCAATTTGCTTACAGGGACCGCACCATTCTGCCCAGAAGTCCACGACCACGGGAACGGTCGAGTTTTTGACTTCGGCGTCAAAGGTGTCGTCAGTAACGGCTACGGTCGACATATTCTGTCTCCTGAATGGGGTAAACTCGGAAACAGAACGTAGGTGTCGCGCCGGGTAAGGTCAAGGTATCCGGGTTCGGGTCAGTGCATCCGTCACAAGATCGTGTGGCAACCACATGAGGTTTGCTGTCCGGGTCCACAAAATAGCGGTTCGGATGTTCCGGCCGGGGTAGATCTGAGCAAGCGCCTGCGCATAAGCCCCCATTTGACGTAACAGGCCCTCAGGGCAGTCTTCAACGCGAATTGGAACAGTTACATTTGTTTTGAAGTCAATCACTTGTACGTCCGTATCCGAAACGATGAGCCGGTCGATGACCCCATGCATACGCTGCCCATTCAAATCTGCGGTTACTGGAACTTCGGCCAGAGTTTCAGGTGCAAAAATATTCCTTAGCGATTCTGCCGTCAGAACCTGGGTGGCTTCGGCCAAAAGCTCTTGCCGGTCTGTGTCTTGCATATCCGGTAGAAGCCGTGCGCAAAGTTCGGGCCAAATCTCCGGTTCAGCTATCGGCAAGTGCTCCAGCAACAGGTGAATACGTGTTCCACGCAGTTTCGCAGCGTCTTCATCCAAACCAGCTTCACCGGGTAGCGCTTTGACCCCCCCCAGATCCGAAGGGCTGAGCGTGCTTGTGGGTTCAATGGGGTCAGGTGCCGGATGCAGAAATATGTCTGGTAACTCGGATCGTTCAGTCGTCATTTGCGGTTGATCGACCAAAGGCAGCGCATCCCAATCCCCATGAGACAGTCGGCGAATGTCGGAACCCGGCAGCTGCGCGGCTCCGGCCCTCTCCATCGCGGCCTCGACCATTTGATACCAGCTGTTGCCGTCTTTCCCCAATTCGCCGGCTGCGGCCACGATCAACCGCTTTTCGGCCCGTGTTAGAGCCACATATAGCAGCCGGAGCCGTTCATCTTCCTCACGCGTACGCGCCTGTTCCCGCGCCTGTGCGATCAGTTTGGGCGATGCATCTGCCGACACTTTCCACAGCGGAATGCCTTCGGTCACCATGATCTCGGCATCGCGCGGTGCTTGGCGTTTGGCGGTATCCGGCAGGATCACGATTGGAGCCTCAAGTCCTTTTGAGCCATGCACGGTCATCACCCGGATCATGTTGCCCACACCGCTCATCTGCCGTTTGATTTCCAGATCGTCGGTCTGCATCCAGACCAAAAACCCAGTCAAGCTGGGGATATCGGTGCGCTCATAGGCCAACGCCTGGGACAACAAGGCGTTGATGCCGTCTTCAGCTTCGGCCCCCAGACGGCCTAGCAATTTGCGCCGCCCGTCATGGCGGGTCAGAATGCGCTCGATCAGGTCATAGGGGCGCAAAAAGTCGATCTGACTGCGCAAATCGTTCAAAATGGCAAGCGTTTCGGGAAACTCCTCAGCCCGGTTGCGCAGCGCGGCCCAGAGGAATTGCTCCTTTCGCCGGTGCGCCAGATCGAAAAGCTGTTGTTCAGACCATCCGAACAAAGGGGATTTCAGAACCGTTGCCAGCGACAGGCTGTCTTCGGGCGTGGCCAGAAAGCTCAGCAACGCGGCGAGGTCTTTGACCGCCAGTTCAGCACCCACCTTAAGCCGGTCGGCCCCGGCGATGGGCAGACCGGCGGATTTGCAGGCGCGGATGATTTCGGCAAAAAGATCCGAGCGGCGCTGTACGAGGATCAGGAAATCCCCCGGCTTCACCTTTCGCCTTTCGAACTTGCCGTTCTTGCCATCTTCAGGGATCGTTTCACCCCGTTCGATCATGGCCTTGATCGACTGTGCAACCTGTTCGGCCAGAATGACAGTATGGTGCCGCGCGCCAGGGCGATCCACCGGATCGGTCCAGTCGCCCTCCTCGGCCTCTTCGACCTTCTCCACAACTGGCCAAAGATCAACCCGGCCCGGCAGGTCAGCTTTGAAAGCACGGTGCTGGCTGTCCTTGTGAAACCCTGCCTCGATCCGGTTTTCAAATAGAATATCGACCAAGGACAGGATCGCGCTGGAGGAGCGGAACGAATATTCCAGCGTCATATCCCACAGTTTAGAGTCTGATTCAGCCAGTTTCCGGCCAAACTCTTCCTGCATTCTGTCAAACGCCTGCGGGTCTGCGCCCTGAAAGGAATAGATCGACTGTTTCTTGTCGCCCACGACAAAAATCGTGCGTTCAACCCCGGATCGGGCCCCTTCCCCACTGGTGAATTCCTGAGCCAGTTTTTCGACCACGTCCCATTGGTCTGGGCTGGTGTCTTGTGCTTCGTCCACCAGAATATGGTCGATGCCGCCGTCCAAGCGATACAGAACCCATTCGGCCACCGCCGGGTCATTCAGCACTTTCCGCGCGCGCAGGATGAGGTCATCGAAATCCAGCCAGCCCCGCAACTGCTTGCGCCGTTCGTACTCTGGCAGGTAGGCTGCGGCAAAGCGGTGCAGGACAGCGGTTTTTTGGGCCGCGACCAAGGCTAGACGCTGTTCGCGCGCGGCCTCGACCCGCAGCATGAAGGATTCCAATTGCGGCATCCGGTCGGCCAGTTCGCCCTCACGCAGGGGTTTGGTCGGAAACCCATTGATCTTGGCGGTGAAAGGCTCTTTTGCGCCTTTTCCGGTCAGCAACACGCCTTCCAGAATAGGCAGATATGCCAATCGGGCCTCAGTGAACCCGGCTAGCTTCGCCGCTGCCTTGCCATCGTTGACGCCGCTTTCTGTCAATGCGGGCAGCATGGACTGGATCAACTCGACTTCGCCGCCCAGAAACACCCGCTCGGCCAGGGCCGTTTCGTCAAAGCCTTCCGGCAGATCGAACCGTTTCAACAGATCGGACCAGCCCAATGGCTGGGCAAACAGACTGCGCCTGTGCGTGATCGCAGCTGTCAATTTGTCAAAGCCCGTATCGGTCACGAACCGCGCCACATCTTCAATCAGCCCGGCTTGCGGACCTTCTGCGAAATCCTCGACGATCTCTTCCCGCAACAGGGCGGCTGCACGGTCTTCCATTTCGGAGAACTGAGGGCTGACCCCGGCCTCCAGCGGGAAGCGCCGCAGCAACGAAGCGCAGAACGAGTGAATGGTCTGGATTTTCAAACCGCCCGGCGTTTCGATGGCGCGGGCAAACAATGTGCGCGCTTGCGCCAATCTGTCCGAGTCGATGTCGCCAGGCACGCCTAGATCGGTCAGTTGCTCCAAAAGAGCAGCGTTTTCCAGCATTGCCCACTCACCAAGGCGCTTGAACAATCTGTTCTGCATCTCGCTTGCTGCCGCCTTGGTATAGGTCAGGCACAAGATGTGTTGAGGTTGAACCCCACCCAACAGCAACCGCGCCACGCGGTCGGTCAGAACCCGCGTTTTGCCGGACCCCGCGTTGGCCGCTAGCCAGGTCGAGGCGTCGGGGCGCGCGGCCTGCACTTGCCGTTCGGTTGCATCGTTGCGCGGGCTCATTTCAGGTCCTCGGGGCAGGTTTCAGCAGTACGGTCCCATTCGCCGAACCGCGCCAGATGATCATAGTCACCGATATCCGTATCCTTGTGCAGCATCCGACGGGATGAAAACCCCTGATCAGGCTCTAAATAAGCCGAAATTAGCTCTTTCAGCTCAGCAATAACTTTATCGGCCGGCTCTTTGACCAAGGGTGCGGAGACCTCTTTGTAACTGCCGCCCATGCCGATGAAGATGGCTTCGGCTACATCAATTGGGTCAATGCCTTCAATCCCGCCCTGCTCAGCCATGGCCGCCTCGATCAACAGTTGTTTGTCGAATTTGGATTGCTGACTTTCCGTGGGCGGCGCGCCGGTTTTGTAATCGATGATCCGCAACGCGCCCCGGCCATTGTGATCGATCCGGTCCGCACGTCCGACTATGGTAAAATCCACTGGATCCAGCACCAGCTTCATGGCCGCCTCAAACGCAATTGGCCCGCCGTCACCTCGGCGCGTTAGTTCAGCGCCTAGGAAGTCGTCTGCGATCCGTTCCAACCGGGCCAGCCAGAGTTTGCGGGCGGTGGGCCAGGCCACATGCTGTTCCAGAAGGCTGTGCGCCCGTTTGAGGAAATTCTCACGTGTCAGCAAAGCGCTGTCGAGAACGCTGTCTTTAACGAAATGCTCAAGGATTTCATGGATCACGATCCCACGCAGCAAGGCGTCAGGGGCCTGTACAAGCGGATCGAGTGGTTTCAGGCGCAGCACGTGTTTGGCATAGATCGCGTATGGATCGCGGATCAGCCGCTTGATTTCGGTCACAGACAGGCGACGCGGGCGCGCGGCGGCGGGTGGCCGTGGCGAGGGGCGAGACGCGGGTTCAATGCGCGGCGCTTCTTCCAAAGCTTCCGACCAGTTCAGCCAGTGCTGACCACGCGCACGCATTCCTTCCAGAGCGTTGCGACCACCCTGCTCCGGCAACCCTTGCAACAGGTTTGTCAGCCGGTTCAACCACCGTGACGGCACCGTTTCCGCGTCATCCGAGCGGATCGCGCGGGTCAGCCAGACCTCGGGCGCGGCGATGGCTTGTTGGAAATCATGCGCCGACAGACCGATCCGGCGTTCAGGCAGCAGCAATCCGGCCTTGTCGCGCATCTGACGGTTGAGCCACGGATCTGGCGTCGGGGCCTCGGGCCAGCTTCCTTCATTCAGCCCGCCCAGAATCAGCAGGTCGGCACCCTGCACCCGCGCCTCAAGCGTACCCCAGATCATGATATGCGGGTGCGGGGCATCGCGATCACGAACCTCTTCGCTGGCCAAAAGCGCGCCCAGAAGATCGGCAAAATCATGGGCCGTCATCGGGCCACCATGCTGCGCTTCATCTTTGAGAGAGTTCACAACCGCCAGCGCCTTTTGACCTGCGTTTTTGTCCCAAAGCGTGCCGGTTACACCTGTACTACCAGCCGAGATCGCTTCGGCCAGTGTTGTCAGTCGGTCTACCCAGTCGGACAGATGCAGTTCGCCGCTGATGTGCTGGTCGCAAAAGTGATGTACGACCCATTTGACCCAGCTTTCCGGCGCTTCTTTGCGGATCGCAAACGCCGTCAGGCTGATACTGTCGGGGAATGGCGGGCCATGGCGGCGCAGGTCCAGTTCCAGATCACGGGTATGCAATAGATGAGCGCCGCGCTCACCCCCGTCATGGCACAGCGGGTGTTTCAGCAGCGTCAGCAACGCCTCGCCTTCAAGGCGGCGCGTGAACAGGTTGGCCACATGGCGCAGAAAACGACCGGGCGGTGAGAGTTGCAGAGGCAAGCCCGCACTGTCATCCGGCAGGATATTCCACCGATCCAGTGCGGCGCTGACCTGACGGGTCAACATGCGATCCGGCGTGATCAAAGCGGCGGTTTGTCCGGTTTCAGCAGCTTGTCGCAAGCGCAAGGCGATGGCCAAAGCCTCGGCTCTGGGCGATTGCGCCTCGACCAGGGTCAGGTCCTTGGTTGCGGCCCCCAAATCGGTAAGTTTTGGCCCTTCGGTCATCCAGGCGTCTGTTACCGGCGCTGGGCGCAAAGCAAGTGAAACCAAACGGTTGCGAGCAGGAGAGGGGGAGGACAGATCAGTCCATACTGCAATTTGATCAGGCACTAGTTCCAACGCGCGCATAAGTTTGCGGAACCGGTATTGTGGGTGATCTTCCGACGTCAGCGCGTCGTCCAGCCCCTGCCATACACTATCGGGTTGGTCGAAATCATAGCCCGGCAGAACCAGCGCCCCTTGTGGCAGACGCGCGATGGCCTCCATCAACATAAGCGTTGTTCCGCGCGACCCGGTGGAGCCCGCCAGAATGACCGGATGGTGCGGAGGATTCTCCTGCCAACGCGCGATCAGGTTTTCGACAACGCGGCGCTGGCGAGCTTGCGCATCCATCGCCTCTGCACTGGTGTCAATGAAGTGATCCGCAATGCTGATGAAAGCCTGCGCTCGTGCCCAATGCCCCGACATGTCGCTGACATCCAACTGCCGAATGGCCTCGGGCGACACACCTTCACCCTGCATTTCATCAATGAGCGCCGCCAAACTGTCAGAGAGGTCGAAGACCGAAGAGCGCGCCGCTAAATCCGGTTGCTGTTCCAGCAGTTTGGCCACCAATTGCGTCAGTTCCAGACGTCGTCGAAGCGGTGGAATGGCAGGGGGAATCTTTGCCAAATCAACGCTTTCCCCCAAATCGGTGACCAGCGACAGACGTGGCAGCAGGCACGGTGGACCTTGATTGAACAAATCGCGGATGCGCCGTTCCATACGCCGCGTATTCAGCACCAGTTCCACCCGCGCCAAGGCTTCCGGCGGACCAGCGCAGCGTCGCCGCAGACCATCGACCAGTGCTTTTGGGAAATCCGCGCCTGGTGGCACAGCAAAGACTCGGGGCAGGGCGCTGGGTTCAAACATCAGCCAACAGACCTTCGGCCAGGGCGATACCCTCGGGTCGTCCAACATCACACCAACGCCCCGGATACTCGGCTGCAAACAGGCGGCCTTGATCTTGCATCTGGTTCCAAAGCAGGTTCAGCGAAAAAGCGGGTTGCGCAAACCTTTGTAATCCATCCGTTTTGACAATTTGCGCCCCCCCATAGACCAAACCGGGACCGCGTGTGATGCGACCGTCCGCGTCGACCGAGAAATCTCCGTCCCCCGTGTGACCAATGGTTTGGGCGATTGGAATACACATCAAAAGCGCATCCATACGAGTCGGATCCCACGCTTTTTGCAACAGGGTCAGAGGGTTTGGGCCCGACCAGATGGCATCGGTGTTCAGCGTGAAAACGGGGTCGGTGCCCAACAAGGGTAGGGCGGCCCTTAATCCGCCGCCGGTTTCCAGAATCTCTGGTTCTTCGCGTGAGATCATTACCCCTTTGGGGTTGAGATGCGCATACAGCTGATCGGCGTGGTAATGCACGTTCGCCACGATGCGCACAGGGTTAAGTTCGTGCGCAAGATCCAGCGCGTGATCAATCAGAGGGCGCCCGGACACATTAATCAACGGCTTGGGACGGTCCTTGGTCAAAGCGCCCATGCGCGTGCCAAACCCTGCTGCAAACAGCATCACGCCAAAGGGTGAACCGGTCATTGCACCCTCAGCTTGTTCAGGTTTTCAGGGGATGGGCTGGGCAAAGCCTCGTGCAGCAACGGTGCGATCGACACCAGGGCCGGATGATCCAGATCGCGCATCAGATGATCCCAGACCGCTGGTATCATGTCCACGTAGTGCGGTTTGCCAAAGTCCGTGGCAAGGCGTGCGAACACACCTAAAATGCGCAGGTTCCGTTGTGCGCCCAGCACACTGTAGGCCGTGCGAAAATCGTGATCGTCCATGCCAGAGGCCGCAATATACCGATTGATCATCTGCATTTCGACCCCGGGAGAGACCTTGCGGCGAATGTCCTGCAGCAGTGAGACCAGATCGTAGGCGGGATGGGCCAGAACGGCTGATTGGAAGTCCAGCAGGCCAACGCGTTTTAGCCCGTCGCGATCCGGGAGCCAAATCAGATTTTCCGCGTGATAGTCCCTGAGCGCGACCACTTTCGCACCTGATGTTTCGCGGTGCAGAACATCCGCGAAACGGTGTTCAAACCGGCTTAGTGCACGTGCGTCGTAAGACCCCAATATTCCGGCCGCGTAACTTGTAAAGGCCAGCGTGCACAGTTCGGTCATCAGCGGCGGGTCAAAGGATGTCAAAGACAAAGACGGCGCTTGATGCAGGTGCAGCAAAACGTCTGTTGCCGCTTCATACAAAACACGTTCCTTCGAAGGATCCTTTGCTAGCACCCGGCTAAAAAGATCGTCACCCAGATCTTCCAGCAACAGAAAGCCGTATTGCGCATCTTCTGCGTAGATCCCAGGTGCGCTCAGGCCAACCGAACGCAGGTAATTCCCGATGCGCACAAAGTCCTCGACATCCTCGCATTTTTCAGGTGGTGCATCCATCAAAACAGCCGTGTGCCCACTGGCCTGGTCGGTCAGCCGTTCGTAGCGGCGGTCCGAAGCGTCGCCCGCCAGCGGTGCACGGGTGGCGTTGGCCCACTGGGTTTGAGCAATCAGGGCTTCGGCGAGGACCGTCCTGTTTGTCATCCAAAGGTCTCCAGTTTTTTCGTCCATTTCGGATCATTCCATGACAGGGTCAAATGGCGCAAATCTTCAGTGTTAGGGTCTGTTTTGAAGGTCAGCTTCAAAGCGGCACCTGGGGTAAGTGGACCAAGTTTGTCAGGCCACTCGACAAGGCAGATAGCAGTTTCGAAAGCGTCAATCAGGCCCAGTTCCTCAACCTCGTCTACTGCACTCAAACGATAGAGGTCGCTGTGCCAGATTTCGCCAATCGGCGTATCGTAGACCTGCACCAAGGTAAACGTGGGCGAAGGGACATCTTCGGGCTCGGACATGAGCGACTGAATAAGCGCGCGCGCAAAATGGGTCTTTCCGCTGCCGATCTCACCTTCCAACAACACAACATCGCCCGATCGCAAGTTTGCACCAAGATGCACGGCGAAATTGGCTGTTTCTTCGGGGGACTGGAACGTTAGGGATCGGGGCAGCTTCGTCATGGCGCCACAATGACCTTGCGCCCGACAGGCTGCAACCCGGTTCAGGCGCTGATCTGCTCGATCAGAGGGATTTTTGCCGGGGTTTTAGTAGCCGAAAACCGCACGATTGTCGCGCCATTGTGAACCGGAATGATTGTGCATTCCACAAGGATGCCGGATTTTAATTGAATGTCAGCTGACCATTCAGCCCGGTCGTCGCGTGTTTCGACAAAATCCCGGATTTCACCCAAGATCGGGGTCGCGTAACACTGATCCTGCCAGCGCCGCATTGCGTCTGTGGCTGTGTCCGTCTGAAACCCGGTCTCTTCCGTGCCACCCCAAAGCCTTTGATAAGCATAATTTGTAAAAGCGAGGGTACCGTCGTCGGCAAAAACGGCAATTGCATCTGCAAGCTTGTCGAAAATGGATTGCATAAGATCCATTTCAGACCGAAAGCGGCGCGTCAGGGTGATTTCGGCGGTAATATCCTCGAACAAAAACGCCACTGCTCCATCCGGGTGGGGTCGACCGCTGACGGAATAAACCGATCCCGATGGAAGTGACCATGTCTCGTGATAGTTTCCGTCTTCTGCCGCTTCGAGAAGATCATTCATCTGTCGCCGCCAACTGCGATAGTTTTTGGGTTCCGGCATCATATGTTGATCCCGCAGGCGGTCAAAAAAGCTGCTTAAGCTAGGACGGCAGCTCAGGAAATCGGGTGGAAGAGTGGTCAGGTCGATCAAAGCGGGATTAAAAAGTGCAAGCTGCCGATTGCGATCAAAGATGGCCAAACCGATCGAAAGTTGAGCAAAGGTCTTGGTCATGGTCTGAACGAATTTACGCTGTGCGGTTTCCGCTTCGACTATTGCGTTAATGTCTACGGCATAACAAAGGTGGCCGGGCTCCTGCTCAATCTGGGTCAGGTCGAACCAAAGCTTGTTGCTGCTGCCTGAAACACCGACCGAAACTCTGGTTCTTCCGACGGATCGTTCTTCGGGGGCAGAGGGAAACAGGGGGACGGTCAGATCGGTGTCCTGATCTCGCGTTTTTCGGACAAGCGAAACATAGGCGGCGTTGCACCATTGCACCCGATTGTTTTGATCCAACAGCCACACAGGGTATGGGGCTTGATCCATGGCCAGCCGGGTCGGGTTGTTCAGAGCACCTGACACTTCGGGCTTTTTCTCGGTAGATTCACGTAGCCGAACGCGGACAATTCCGTCAATCCACTCGCACAGAACATCACGTTCAAACGTGCAGTCGATTGGAGAGACCACAACATACCCACTGTCGCGCACGGTATCCGGAGATTCCGGAAAAGTCGGGAAATCCCTTTGCAGCAATCGGCGCAAATCTGGCCAGTTTCTCACGTGTTCGAAACCCGCAAGCGCAATGTCGGAATGGCTGATCAGCCGTTCTCCGTCGAACAGAAACACCGCATCGAACAGAGAGGTAGTCGAAAACAGCCCATACGACTGATCCCTGTACGCCCGGCGCGGCACAAGCCACAGAACGGCAAAACAGCCCGAGACGATGCTGATTGCGCCCAGAATGATCCAATCGGCCATCATTATCCCCAAAGCAGATTCCAACCCGGTCTGACTATGGGTGTGTTTGGTTAACGGTCTCTTAACTTACACCTGGATACGTTCGTTCAAACCCGAAGGGACGGGTGTGTCACCTTTTTGCGCGTCGATCAGTTTGCGGGGCCACGACACTTTGACAATAGCCCCCTTGCGCGCCGGGTCGTCAGTCAGGTTTTGATAAGGATCCGCGCCGTTGGCGAATTCCAACTCGGCACCGCTGCGCTCCAATAAGGTTTTGGCGATGAACAGGCCAAGGCCCATGCCTTCGTATTCAGGCCGGGCTTTCTTGTCGGCGTCAGCGCGCCTGCGCCGCATAAAAGGATCACCGATGCGTCCGATCATGTGTGACGGATACCCTCGACCGTCGTCCATGATGCTGACTGTGATCACTGTGTCGGTCCACTCGGCCTCGACCCAGACATTGGCTCGGGCAAAATCCACTGCATTCTGGATCAGGTTGCGCAACCCGTGAATGATTTCGGGTTTTCGCAGGATTGACGGCTGCTGCACATCGCCGTCCAACGCCGGCCCTTCCGAGAAATGAACCTCTTTTCCGCGCCCCACATGTGGCTCGGCCGCCTCGTTCACCACGGTTGACAGTGGCGCCTGTCGCAAATGAAGGTCGTCTTTGCCGGCTCGGCCCATATCCCGCAGAATATCGCGGCACCGATCGGCCTGCTCGCGGATCAATGCGGCGTCTTCCTTCAAGTCCGGGTGATCGTCCAGTTCTTCGATCAGTTCCGCGCTGGTCAGTTTGATTGTTGCCAGAGGTGTCCCCAGCTCATGCGCGGCAGCCGCAACAACGCCACCCAGATCGGTCAGCTTCTGTTCGCGCGCCAATGCCATATGCGTTGCGGCCAATGCCTCGGACATGGATTGAACTTCCGAGCTGACGCGGTGGGAATAGGCGCCGATAAACACAATAGCGATGACAATCGCGGCCCAGTTTCCGAACAGCAGAATATCTGGGATATCCAGAACAAGTCCCAGACTGGTGCGTAGAGGCAGGTGGAACTCGGCCAGCAGGGTTGTCAGAACAATCGCCACGGCCCCAACGATCAGGGTCGATCGGGTGCTCATAACATTGGCGGAAATTGTAACCGGCCCTAACAGAAGCAGTGCAAACGGGTTGTTCAACCCCCCCGTCAGATACAGCAATATCGACAGTTGCAGCAGGTCGAAAAGAACCATTAAGAAGTTTTCGAACTCGGTCAGGCGCTTGTTTTGTGGGAACAACAGGATGGCTGTCAGGTTGCCCATGACGGAAATGCCAATGGCCAGATAACACAGGCCCAGTTGCAGTTGCACATCATAATATTGCTGGGCAACGGTGATGGCTGTGAACTGGCCAATGATGGCCACCCATCGCAACAGGATAAGGGTGCGCAGGCGAATCCAGCTGCTGCGTTCCTGGCCGCGCCAAAAGGTCTGGTTGGATTCTGCCATTGGTTCCTTATGTCCTGTTGCATAGGCTGATCATCTTGATAGGTGTCCCGGCCGAAACGTTCAACAACCCCTTGCGACCGGAAAACTGAAATGACCCGTCTATACGCAATTCTTGCAGCTGTTGTGTTGGCAATTGGCCTTGGGGCCATGTGGCTTCTGACGCGTGGTAGCGGTTCTGATGACCAGTTCGCGCAATGCCGGTCCAGTCAGATCGCCGGAGGCGCGGCGGCCATCGGCGGGCCCTTTGAGCTGGTTAATGGCAAGGGTGAGACTGTCACTGACGCAGATGTGATCACCGAACCTACGCTGGTTTATTTTGGCTATACGTTCTGCCCGGATGTCTGCCCCTTCGACATGTCGCGCAATGCAGAGGCCGTGGATATTCTGGCCGAACGGGGTTATTCCGCAACGCCGCTGTTCATTTCAATCGACCCCGAACGCGACACGCCAGAGGTTGTGGATGACTATGCCTTTAATCTGGGCGGCAAGACCATCGCGCTTACCGGCTCGCCCGAGCAAGTGAAGGCGGCCAGCAAGGCCTACAAGACCTATTACAAGGCGCATGACAAAAGCGACGAGTATTATCTTGTCGATCACTCCACTTTTACCTATCTGGTCACGCCCGAACATGGTTTTCTTGAGTTTTTCAAGCGCGATGACACGGCCGAGCAGATGGCGGACAAAGTTGGGTGCTTTCTGGATCAGGCCGCATCGTAACAAGGTTGTTTGACCTTTGTTCGCGCGCTGCTATTACTCATACCCAAGCCAAAGGCATGAAATAGCAGAAAGACCCAAATATGGCAGACAGTTCTCAGCTTGATATCGGCCCTGACAAATCCCTGCTTCTGGTAGATGATGACGAGCCGTTTCTGAGACGTTTGGCCAAGGCCATGGAAAAGCGTGGCTTTGAGGTCGAAACCGCGGGTTCCGTTGCAGCAGGACGCGCGATTTCAACCGCGCGTCCTCCGGCTTATGCCGTTGTTGATCTTCGGCTCGAGGATGGCAACGGGCTGGATGTGGTCGAAGTGCTGCGCGAAAAGCGCCCCGATAGCCGGGTTGTGGTCCTGACCGGGTATGGCGCCATCGCCACCGCCGTGGCCGCTGTGAAAATCGGCGCGACGGACTACCTTTCAAAACCTGCCGACGCGACTGACATCACAAACGCGCTGCTGGCCAAGGGCGACGAACTGCCTCCGCCCCCTGAAAACCCCATGAGCGCCGATCGCGTGCGGTGGGAACATATCCAGCGGGTCTACGAGTTGTGCGACCGGAATGTCTCTGAAACCGCTCGGCGGTTGAACATGCACCGCCGGACTTTGCAGCGGATTTTGGCGAAACGCAGCCCGCGGTAAGATATTCTGGTATTGCGACAAAGATCGCGACCCAAACTAAAAGAAAGACAGTCCAGCCACGGCTAATTTGACTGGCATTAAACTGCCTGCACCATTACTTTTCGTCGTTCGGATTGCTGATTATAGCTGCGCAAGCAGATCTTCATGCCGCGCCGTGTAGGCTTGCCGCACCTCAATCGGAGGTCTCAGCGTAATCTGCAACCCCTCCATCACCGCCCGATCCGGACGGCCAAAGAACTTCGTTGCCTCAGCCTCGGAAAAACCCGCGATCTGGGTTGCCTCCATCCAGGCGCTGATCTTGTCGGCCTTCTTGATTTGACGTTTTACGGTCTTCGGCACCTCGGCGGGCAGACCGAACCGGATATGAATGGCGGTCGCCAACCGATCATCCAGCGCGCCATAGTCGGGGCCAACAGCGGATTTGACGGGTGAGATCATGTCGCCGATCACATATTCCGGTGCGTCATGTAACAGCGCCGCCAGCCGCCATTTTACCGGTGCATTTGGGGCAATCCGGCCAAAAATTTCTTCGACCAGCAGGGAATGTTCGGCCACGGAATAGGCAAAGTCGCCGTTCGTCTGGCCGTTCCAACGGGCGACAAAGGCCAATCCATGCGCAATATCTTCGATCTCGATATCTACCGGGGTTGGGTCCAAAAGGTCCAGCCTGCGGCCTGACAGCATCCTCTGCCATGCTCGGGGTTGTGTTGCCATTTTGCCATGCCTTGTGAAGTCGGACACATAAAAATCGTATTTTGTGGTATGATTTACCTGTCAGGATCACCTGCTGCCAACGTTTTCTTGAGCATTCGTGCTTTGAAACAACATCATCCGATCCCGACATAAAAACCGAGGGGGGCACACGCTTCTCCCGGTGTGCTCCTCTCACAAGCGAAACGCGAAACGAAAGGAGTTTGCCATGTTCAAGCGTTTGTTCGCCCTTGCACTGACTTTTGGAATGGCTGCCACAGCCCCACCGGCCTTTGCCAAGAATTGCGCTGAGCGCGACGATATTATCGCCAAATTGCAGGAAAACTACGCCGAGGAATTGGCCTTTGGTGGTCTGCAAAAGACACGCGGGGCGCATTCGGTAATGGAGGTTTGGACCTCTAAGGAAACTGGTAGCTATACCGTTTTGGTCACCAATGCGAATGGAATCAGTTGCATTGTTGCCGTTGGCACTGATTTTTTTGAAGCGATACCAAAGATAAAAATTGAAGGAATCCCAAGCTGACAAAGACTTACATCTTTTGGTTGGAAGTCGTCTACATTGCCTCCTGCCCCAAGGAATGCTAGGGCAGCCGGGACTAAGATTAACCGGAAAATGGAGCGCCTGATGGCCGGGGACTATATCGTTAAGGACATTTCACTGGCCGGGTTCGGCCGTAAGGAATTGGACATTGCCGAAACCGAAATGCCGGGCCTGATGTCCCTGCGCGCGGAATACGGTGAAAGCAAGCCGCTCAAAGGTGCGCGCATCGTTGGATCGCTGCACATGACCATCCAGACGGGTGTACTGATCGAAACACTGGTCGCGCTGGGTGCGGATGTGCGTTGGGCGTCATGCAATATTTTCTCAACCCAGGACCACGCAGCGGCAGCGATTGCCGAAGCCGGTGTTCCGGTCTTCGCTATCAAGGGTCAGACGCTGGAAGAGCATTGGGATTATCTGGACAAGTCCTTCCTGTTCGAAGACGGCCCGAACATGATCCTGGACGATGGCGGCGACGCGACACTGTATATCCTGCTGGGCGCTCGCGCCGAAGCGGGTGAGGACATTATCCCGGTCCCGGGCTCTGAAGAGGAAGAAGTGATCAAGAAGCAGATCGCTAAGCGCATGGAAGCATCGCCGGGTTGGTTCACCAAGATGCGCGACCAAATTCAGGGTGTGTCCGAGGAAACCACGACTGGTGTGAACCGCCTGTATCAGCTGGTGAAAGACGGCCACCTGCCGTTCCCGGCGATCAACGTGAACGACTCGGTCACCAAGTCGAAATTTGACAACAAATACGGCTGTAAGGAATCGCTGGTCGATGGCATTCGCCGCGCCACCGACACCATGATGGCCGGTAAGGTTGCCGTGGTTTGTGGCTATGGCGACGTGGGCAAAGGCTCGGCCGCTTCGCTGCGCGGCGCCGGTGCCCGCGTGAAAGTGACCGAAGTTGACCCGATCTGCGCCTTGCAAGCGGCGATGGACGGTTTCGAAGTCACCCTGTTGGAAGATGAAGTCGCGTCGGCGGATATCTTTATCACAACTACTGGCAACAAGGACGTTATCCGTATCGAGCATATGCGCGCGATGAAGGACATGGCCATCGTTGGCAACATTGGTCACTTCGACAACGAAATCCAGGTCGCCAGCCTGAAGAACCACAAATGGACCAACATCAAGGAACAGGTGGACATGATCGAGATGCCCTCGGGCAACCGCATCATCCTGCTGTCCGAAGGCCGTCTGCTGAACCTCGGCAACGCCACCGGGCACCCCTCGTTCGTGATGTCGGCATCCTTCACCAACCAGGTTCTGGCGCAGATCGAGCTGTTCACCAAAGGCGACCAGTACCAAAACGAGGTCTACATCCTGCCCAAGCATCTGGATGAGAAAGTGGCTCGCCTGCACCTCGACCGCATCGGCGTGAAGCTGACCCAGATGGACGCCGATCAGGCCGCCTATATCGGCGTGAAGCCGGAAGGTCCCTACAAGCCGGAACACTACCGCTACTAAGTGCTGTCTGACGATGACGCAGACTTCTAGACGCCGCCGGTTTTTGTACTCGGCGGCGTCTTTCTTTTTCAGGCTGGCGGTCGTAGTGATCCTGCTGGGCGGTGGGGGATGGTGGCTGCTGGCGCATCCCAATACGCCGGTTCCTTCTTATTGGAATCCGTTGCGCGATCTGAAAATCAGCGCGCCGGTGACGCCGGTCACAAAATGGCAGTTGAACCGCGCGCTGGCAAATGAGGCGCAGTGCAGGGCTGCTTTGGCAGAGGCAGGTGTGCAATTCCCAGCAATGCAGGACCTGATTGTCGATCAGAATTGCGGCATCAGCGGTCGGGGTTTGCTGTCGCAACTGGTGACGGCTCGGATGGAGCCTGTGGAAACGAGTTGCACCACCACGTTGCGTCTGGCCATGTGGGAAAACCACGTTGTGCAACCCGCCGCGCAGGATCTACTTGGGACCGAAATTACCCGATTGCGCGACATCGGCAGTTACAATTGCCGTCCTATGCGCACAGCGCAGGGCGAAAACAGCGGGTGGAGCAGCCACGCGCGCGCAGACTCGATTGATGTTATCGGGCTGGATACTGCCGATGGTCGGACGCTGACCTTACTGGCTGACTGGCAACGTAATGAACCAGAGGCAGCGTTTCTGAGACAAATCTGGCGTGGCGCCTGCGATTGGTTCCGCGTAGTTCTTGGCCCTGATTTCAATCGTTTGCATGCCGATCACTTTCACTTGCAAGGACCGGGTTGGGGATACTGTCGTTAGATTGTTTAGAAGCCTTCATCCCAAATTTGACCAAGGGGGAGAAATCGCGAATTTTTTTCCTTTTGGAATACACACGGGCGCGGCTAGTCTTCCGGCCATCGGTGATAAGGGCCGAATTAACGCATTAAGGAGATTGGGATATGGGCAAGCGCGACGAATTGATCGCCAAATACGCAGAAGACCTGAAGGACAAATGTGGGATGGATCCCGATATGGACCTTTTAACCAAGGTTACGATCGGTTGTGGTCCGGCGATCTATGACGCAGATGCGGCAACTGTTGCAGCCAGCCAAGAGTCCGAACTGGAAACCGTCAAGAACAACTTCCTGATCAAAAAGCTGGGTCTGGCCGATGGGCCTGAATTGATGGAAGGGATCAATAAAGCCATGGAAACCTATGGCATGTCCGAGCGTAACAAATACCGCGCTGTGGTCTATTACATGCTGACCAAGCATTTCCGTAAAGAGTCTGTTTACAGCTGATCATCGCGCAAAGTCATTCTGCGCCCGTCGACTAATGACGGGCGTTTTGTTTTTGAATTGAAGTTTAGGGACTTGGTATTTGAAACCATGGTCATGGTTGGGTTAAGTTTAAACCGTGACCAGGACGGTCAGAACCAGACATTTCCATACGCGTGTGGTGAGTAGGGAGCACGCGGGGGTAGGGAAGGTTCTGCATGGTCAGAACCTTCCCTTATTTGTTATCTAAGCTCATTCAGAATGCGTTCTATAAAGTTGTCGAAACTGTTGGGTTGATTGTCTGAAGTGCGGTTTGCACCTCCGCCTGCGCCAGCAAGATAGACCTCAATGCGCCCAGGGCGTGTTTTGCTGCCAGAACCTGTGAAGTCCCGCGCAATACCACCCAAAGCCTTGGCAGCAAGGTCGGCGTTTTCAGCGTCTGCAGGGTGATAATACCGCACCTGAGTTTCTCTGATCCGATAGCCTACACGCGCGGTCGCAACCACATTCGCTTGGCTTTCGTTCAAAAGTTCGAATGCCCGGTCGCTGGTGTCTTGTGATACCCGTGCCGGAACGAACAGTGACACTTCAAGGTCGATCGAAGGTTTAGAGGGTTGAAGTGGTTTTACCTCAGAGTAATTCGGAGTCGCTGATTGCGTGATCTCTTTGGGCAATGGGTCGAAGACTGCCTGTGTCGGCTGTAAAGAACTACGCTTGTTCAGCAGGCTGGAAGCGGGATTTTGCGGCGCAACGGGAACTGAAAATGATACTGGTTTGGCAAGCGTTTCCGGAGCCTCCAAAACAGGTTCAAGTAAGGAGGGAAGAAACACAATCGGCGGGGCAAGTGATGCTTCGGTTTCTTGCGGTGGTGTTTCATCAATATCAATGGAAGGGGTAACTGGCTTTTTCTCAAGAATCGGAGCTTGGATTTCTTCCTCAAGCACGGGCGCAGCCGGATCCTCAGGAATTTGCTCGATCGCTGCAGATGTAGGCGAAAGTGTTTCGTCCAATGCAGGTTCGTCGATAGGATCATTCGATTGCACAACAGAGTTTTCTGGCGTGGACTGTCGTGTTTCAATCACCTTTGTTCCGGCCCAATGCAGCAAAGCCCCACAAAACAGAGCCGCCAAAATTATAGGGATTCGGCTTTTCGAAGGCGGTTTGCTGACAGGTTCGTTCAGGTGGAGTGAGCGTACCCGTTCGGACACGATCTCGTCGATCTCAGTGTCATCTGTTGGCGGTAGCAGGTCTGTCTCAGTTGGTTTCAAGCGCGGTGGTTCGCGCGCTTCGACCTTTCCATCAGCCAGCGCGTTTGCACGCTTTTCGCGCGCCTCTTTCAGGCGCGCTTCCCAGGTTTTTGTGTTCTTCGCAGCGACGGCGTCTTCGAGAATCCCACTGCCGCCTTTAACGTCAGACATGGGGTCACACTTTCAAGAAAGACCGAATTTTATTCGAACACCACCAAGCGTCTGCGGTTGTAAAAACCGCAGATGGCAAGCCCCCACCCGGCGAAGCCCAGAGAAACATAGCATTTTGTCGAGCGCTTGAGAAGTTTTACGCCAGACACAGGTTTACACGTCAATCAGGCTGCGTATCGCCCAGTGCGCAAATCACCTTCCATTCGTATTCAGTCACCGGCTGCACCGACAAGCGCGAGTTCTTGACCAGCACCATTTCAGCCAGACGTTCGTCCGCCTTGATCTGGTCCAGCGTCACCGGTTTGGCAAAGGGCCGAACTGCCTTGATATCCACGCATTCCCACCGTTCATCGTCAGTGGTGCTGTCGGCATGCGCCTCAGCGCAAACCTCGACGATTCCCACCACCGATTTGTCCTTTTGCGAATGGTAGAAGAACCCCCAATCTCCGATGGCCATCTGCCGCATAAAATTGCGCGCCTGATAGTTGCGCACGCCATCCCACTCTTCGCCTGCGTCCCCCTTGGCGACTTGTTGGTCCCAGCTCCAGGTTGAGGGTTCGGACTTGAACAGCCAATATGCCATCAGCCAATCACTTTTTTCCATGGAATCAGGTCAACGGATTGGAACAACCCTGCTTTGGCGTAAGGGTCGTTGTCGGCCCATGTTTGTGCAGCAGCCAAATCTTTGACATCCAGAATTACCAGTGAGCCGATCATGGCATCGCCATCCAGCAGAGGGCCAGCCTGCGCCACAACACCTGTTTCCTCGATATACGCCAGATGCGCGCTGCGATTGTCCAGCCGGGTTTGCAGGGCACCGGGTTTGTCTTTGGCGATGAGAGCGATCAGCATGTTATTCCTCCTTAAGGGGTCGATTGAGTAGGGTTTGAATGGCCTCAGGTACACTGTAAGCACCGCGACTCAGGTCCGCCACAGTGGTACTGATGGGCATGTCCAAGCCTTCTTTGCTTGCGATGTCGGACAAGGCGCAGGCAGTCGCGACACCTTCGACTGTCGTCTGGCTGTCAAAGCGCTGATTTCGACCCAAACTAAGGCCAAAACGATAATTTCGGGACAGATCGGATGAGCAGGTCAGCACCAGATCACCCAGCCCGGACAGGCCCATCAGCGTATCTGGTCGCGCCCCGCGCGCTGTGGCGAAACGCTGCATTTCGACAAATCCGCGTGTCAGCAAAGCCGCCCGCGCACTGTCACCCAACCCGGCACCCATCGTTGCGCCACATGCGATGGCCATGACATTCTTCAATGCCCCGCCCAGCTCGGCCCCAACCGTGTCGGTCGTGCGATAAAGACGAAGATTTGTCGTTGTTAGCTCGGCTTGCAGCGATTTGCCGATCTGGGCATCTGCACATGCCAGTGTCAGCGCTGTTGGCAGGCCGCGTGCGATGTCGTCTGCAAAGCTGGGCCCGGTCAGCAGTGCGACGTCGGCGGACGGCACAACACTTTCAATCACGGCTATCGGACCGAGGCCCGAGGACAGTTCAATCCCTTTGCAGCAGGCGACCAGCGTTTTGCCCTGCAGCAAGGGCGCATGAGACGTCAAAGCCTGTCGCAGTTTCTGCATTGGAACAGCCAGAAGAAGCGTATCTGCTGTGCAAGCTTCCTTGATGTCTGCCGTAGCGGCAATGCTTGGCGGCAGGGTTACACCGGGCAGGCGGGTCTCGTTTCTTCGCGACATTTGCATTTGTTGCGCCTGCTCCGCATCCCGCGCCCACAACGTCACCGGCCCGTTGCCCGCCAGCGAGATCGCCAGCGCGGTTCCGAATGCGCCAGAGCCCAGGACAGAAACGCTCATGCCTTGGCTCCTTTCCTACCGCTGCCCAGCATTGCAGGGCTGCGTTGATCCAGTGGCCACCGGGGACGTGCGGTCAGGTCTAGGCCGTCGCGTGAGCCGGCGCGAAACCGTTCGAGCCCCACATAGGCGATCATGGCGGCGTTGTCCGTACACAGCGGAAGCGGGGGGGCCGTGAATCTCGTACCCTTTTCGGCGCAAACAGTCTCTAACGCGGTACGAATGGCCGAATTTGCCGCCACGCCCCCTGCAACGGCGATGACGGGTTCGGAAGGGTTGAGGGCCAGATACTGGTCCATCGCGCGTCGGGTTTTCTCGGCTAAGGTGTCCACAATCGCCTGTTGGAATCCGGCGCATAAATCCGCGCGGTCCTGACGGGTCAACCCACCCTTTTCCGCGACGATTTGGTCGCGCATCCGCATCAAAGCCGTTTTCAAACCCGAGAAAGAGAGATCACAGCCGGGCCTGTCCAGCAGCGGCCGGGGAAAGCGAAAGCGTTTCGGGTCACCTGTGTGGGCTTCAGCTTCGACCGACGGGCCGCCCGGTTGCGGCAGGCCTAGCAAACGCGCGGTTTTGTCAAAGGCTTCTCCGGGTGCGTCATCAATTGTGCTGCCAAGACGGGTGAACTGTTCTGGCCCGTGGGCGATCAGGTACTGGCAATGGCCGCCCGAGACCAAAAGCATCAGGTAGGGAAAGCTGATCCCGTCTGTCAGGCGCGGTGTCAGCGCGTGCCCGGCAAGGTGATTGACGCCGATCAGGGGCAAGCCGGTGGCGGCGCTCAGCCCCTTGGCACACATGACGCCGGACATGACGCCACCGATCAGGCCAGGGCCGGCAGTGACGGCGATGGCGTCCATGTCACGCAGACCAAGGTCGGCGGCCTCTAGCGCTTGTTTAACGCAGATGTCCAGCTTTTCCGCGTGTGCCCGCGCAGCGATTTCGGGCACAACACCACCATAAGCACTGTGCAACTCGGTTTGGCCATGCACCACCGATGACAGGATTTCAGCATCCGCACCTTCGGTTTGGCGCACAACAGCAGCAGCCGTGTCATCACAGCTGCTTTCCAATCCCAGCACGGTAAGTGTTTGCACCATCACCCTGATCCGTTGCATCATGTTACCAACGGCGGGGTATCACCCTGCGCGGATGCAAACAATCCTCAAGGGCCAAGGCGCCAAACGTTGTATTTGTTGATGACCCGCCCGCGCGCAGCCTCGAAACGGTTTGTCGCGCAGTTGCCGACCCGCACCAGGTCCCGGGTTCAGGTCATCTATTCCCCGATTCTCGAAATTCGCCCACTGCCCGCTGCGGTTGATACCGTAGGTTTGCAGGGTGTGATCTTTACCTCGGCCAATGCGGTGAACGCGGCGGCTTCAATGGGTGTCGACCGCGATTTGCCCGCCTATTGCGTTGGCCCCGCGACGACCGGGACAGCCAAGGGCTATGGCTGGCAGGCCGAGATGGCAGGCACCACAGCCGAAGAGCTTGTGGGGCATCTGTTGAAACATCGACCCCAAAGCCCTTTGTTGCATTTGCGTGGCGAACATACACGAGGCAACATCGCGGGGCGGCTCACCGAATCCGGCCTGACGGTACGCGAACAGCCGGTTTATCAACAGATTCTGTTGCCGCTAACATCCGAGGCGACCCAAGCCGCGAACGACGATTTGCCGATAATCGCCCCACTTTTTTCGCCTCGAACGGCGCGACATTTTGCCGATATTTGGTCGGGCTCGGCTCCGCTTTGGCTGGCCGCAATCAGCCGCGCGACGGCTGATCCCCTTTATTCCTTGGACTATACGCACCTGAAGATCGCCAAAGCGCCGACACCCAAGAAAATGCGTAAGGCGGTTAAAAAGCTTGTAAAACATGTGTTGCGGGTTGAGAGAGACGAGGTCCCCGATTAACTTAGCTTGGGCTGTTATTCATCTGAATTTGGATTCGATAAGGGGAATATTGCGGTGGCTGGTAAGAAGAAATCCGACGAAAAGCCGGTGGAAGACCCCAAGGTAGACGACGTTGTTGAATCCGAGCTGCAACAGGAAGGTACGCCTGTTGACCCCGATAAACCTGTAGCAGAAGACCTTTCCGAAGCCGAAGCCGAAGCCGAAGCCGAAGCCGAAGCCGAAGCCGAAGCCGAAGCCGAAGCTCCGACGGAGGAGATCGCTCCGGTTGCGGAAAAGACGGTTGAGCGCGTGGTCGAAAAACGCGGTGGCTTTGTGCCTGCTTTGCTGGGCGGTGCCGTTGCTGCCGTGGTCGGATTTGCGCTGGGCAATGGCGGGCTGCTGCCGGGTGGTGCTGACAATTCTGACGCGCTGGCGGCGATGGAATCGAAACTTGCGGATCAGTCGGATCAAATCGCCAAACTGTCACAAGGGCTGACAAACGGCCCGGATACGTCTGGTTTGACGGATCAGATCAAAGCGCTGTCGGATAAATTGACCCCGGTCGAAGGTGACCTGAGCGCGGTCAAATCCTCGGTTGAAGCGCTGTCCGGTCAGGTCGCGCCTTTGGCGGATCGGATCACAGCGCTTGAGAAAGCTCCAATCGAATCCAATACCTCACCTGAAGCCACAGCCGCCTTTGAGGCTGAACTGAAAAAGCTCCAGGATTCGCTGGCGGCGCAACGGGCCGAGGTTGAAAAAATGGTGTCGGATGCGCAGGCGCTTGAGGCGAAAGCATCCGCCGACGCACAAGCTGCGACGAACGCCGCGGTTCTGTCTCGTCTGCGCGGGCAGCTGGATGCAGGACAACCTTATTCCGAACTGGTTGCTGAACTGAAGTCGGGCGGTGTGGATGTACCGGATGCTTTGACAGGGCCAGCTGAGGAAGGCGTGGAAACCTTGTCATCCTTGCGGGCGACTTTTGACCCTGCTGCCCGAACTGCACTGGCAGACGCGCGCGATGCGGATAAGGGTACGGGTCTGATCGCTTTCCTACAACGGCAGACAGGAGCACGTTCAGTTACGCCGCAGGAAGGCGACGGGCCTGACGCAGTCCTGTCGCGCGCGCAGGCCGCATTGGCGGATGGAGACCTGCCCAAAGCGTTAAGCGAACTGAAATCACTTCCCGAAGCGGCGCAGACCGCGATGGCCGATTGGCAGCAGGCGGCCCAGACACGGGTTGCTGCTGTTGATGCGGCGAACTCATTGGCTTCCAGCCTGAACTCGAACTGAAGGACCTGCCATGCTGTGGTCACTGTTTAAGATCCTTGTCTTTGTTGCGATTATCGGCCTGCTGGCGCTGGGCGGTCACTTCCTGATGCAAACCAGTGGCGGGGTGCAGATCACCGTCGCGGGTACGGAATTTACACTGGGGCCGCTGCAATCCGTGATTGCGCTGGGCGTGCTGGTGTTTGCGGTCTGGCTGTTCTTCAAACTGCTTAGCCTTTTGGTGGCGACGCTGAAGTTCTTGAATGGCGATGAAACGGCCCTGTCGCGGTATTTCGACCGTAGCCGTGAACAGCGCGGGTATCAGGCTCTGGCAGATGGATTGATGGCTTTGGCTTCAGGTGAAGGGCGTGCGGCCATGACCAAGGCCAACAAGGCCGAAAAGCTGCTCAACAAGCCGGAATTGACCAATCTATTGGTGGCGCAAGCGGCCGAGATGACGGGCGACACCAAGAAAGCGGCCGACACCTACAAGAAACTCGTGACCAATAACGCGACTCGATTTGTCGGCGTGCGCGGGATCATGAAGCAGAAACTGGCCGAAGGTGATGACGAAACCGCTCGCAAGCTGGCTGAAAAGGCGTTGGCAATCAAACCGCGCCATGCAGAAACGCAAGATGTTCTGCTGAACCTTCAAACCAAGGCGCAGGACTGGGCCGGTGCGCGCTCGACCTTGTCGTCCAAATTAAAGGCCGGTTACCTGCCGCGCGATGTGTTCAAGCGCCGTGATGCGGTTTTGGCTTTGTCTGAAGCCAAGGACATTCTGGACGAAGACGCCAGCCTGGAACAGCAGGAACATGCAATCGAAGCCAATCGACTGTCGCCAGATCTGGTGCCCGCGGCTGCGATGGCCGCTCGTGCGTATATTGCCAAAGGTAAACCCCGCCCCGCGACCAAGATCCTGAAAAAAGCCTGGGAGGCGCAGCCGCATCCTGACCTGGCCCACGCTTTCGCCGAGATAGCACCGGATGAGACGCCCGCGCAAAGGATCAAGCGCTTTACCGCACTTACGCGTATTCACCCCGAGAATATGGAGACCCGTCTGATTCTGGCCGAGTTGAACATCGTGGCCGAAGACTTCCCCGAAGCCCGCCGCGCGCTGGGGGATGTGGTTGAAAAACAAGGTGATGCGCGGGCGTACACTCTGATGGCGGCGATCGAACGGGGCGAGGGCGCTTCGGACGCTGTTGTACAAGGCTGGTTGGCCAAGGCGCTCAACGCACCGCGTGGTCCTCAGTGGGTCTGTGACAATTGTCACGACATCCAACCCGAATGGGCCCCGGTCTGCCAGAATTGCGGCAGCTTCGATACGCTCAGCTGGCAAACGCCGCAAACCCCCGAGATCGCCAGCGCAACCGGTGTCCACATGCTGCCACTCATTGTCGGCGCGCTTGAGGATCAGTCGGACGAACCTGAAGAGGTGGAACCATTGGACGAAACCGACACAGTTGATGTGACGGCAGAGCCTGCTGAGTCTGCGGACGAGGCAGGAGTGCAGAAACAAGCCTGAGCGCATCAATGACCATTGGTGTGGTGGCGTCACATCGGCTTGTTTGTTGTCGTCAGGCGCAGGCTGGTTGTTTTTTAAGCTTCCGGCTTACCGCGACTGGGATTGCCAATGAAATGGTGACCAGGCGCACTGCAAGAGAATATGGGTCCGTATCAATCAAATCCGCACCCTTGCCGGAATTCAGCGTGATGACACACAGCTAGCAGTACCGTTTTGATCTGCAATCGGCACCGATTCCGAACCGAAAGCAGGATTCAAGCAGTGTTCGGCAGTCACAGAACAACCGTACGAGAACCACGTTTGAATTCAGGTTTTTAGGAAGAATTTGGTGCCCAGGAGAGGCATTGAACATGTACATCACAATGCACCAAGATTCCTCTAGTAGAATTTTTTTAGAAATATAAACAATGAAGTTAACCGGTTCAACGATCACTATGCCTCAAAGTGCGTCTTGAAACCGCAGGAGAAAAAGGGGATAAAACAGGGGATACAGATTGCTGTGAGGGGATATGGCCGGATCACTCTACAAGTTGAGCGCGGCGAAGGTCCGCAGTGCCGGATAAGGCAAGCACAGTGACGGTGGGGGGCTGTACCTTTATCGACTTACCACAGGGGACCAATGGGTGTTTCGCTTCACCTACTCGGGAAAGCGCAAAGAGATGGGTTTGGGCGGTTATCCCGGCGTGACTTTAGCACAGGCTCGTGAAATGGCTGACGCCTACCGGGGGATCGTCAAGCGTGGCGGCAACCCTATTGAAGTTCGCAATGCAGAAAAAGCGCAAGCCGTTGCTTACCAGATTGCAACCGACCTCACACTCCGCGAAGAGAGACTGTTGAAGAACATCGCGCCTTTAGCCTTCGAAGCCCGCAAAGCGCAGTTGAAAGACGATGGGAAAGCTGGGCGTTGGTACAGCCCAATCAAAACGCACATCCTGCCCGCCTTGGGTGGAAAGCCAGTTGAGGATGTCACCGGCACCGCTATCGCCGACGCCCTCCGCCCGATATGGCACACCAAGACGGATGTCGCCCGGAAAGCTCTGACGCGCCTGAAGGCCTGTCTGAGCTACGCCAGCGCCAAGAAACCTTTACAAACCTTAGCAAACCTTAACATGTCAGATGTCTTTGAAGACACTTTAGTGTGACCGCAAGACAAACCGATTCAGTGGGTCATATGCGACCCATACTTGAATAGTGCACCCGGACATCGTGGGCCTTTACGAATGACATGGATGATGCCGTTAGGAGCGCGATGGTCATCGACACGCTCAACCCCGCGTAACTTCGGAAACATGTGTCTAATGCGGTTGAGATACTCTTGGTCGAGCCAAAGCAAATGCAACATGGCCAATCCTTCTGCCACATTGAATCACGATGTGGCATAGAATGGAATTGACAACGGCAAAGATCACTCAGCGCGGCAAAGCTGTCGTCCGACAGAAACACTCAGATGACCGCTCCGAGCCCAGAGTGACGGATGCTGCGCAAAGTCTGACTGACTTCCAAGCGCGGCATAGCGGTCACTGGTTCAGCGCCGTTGGTCCCCTTGGTCTTTGCCAAGTTTGTTTTGCTCAGATGAGACGGGCGAAGATTGCTCCTGATGGCTTAGGGCGTCGAGCGAACCTCCGCTTGCCGGACCCCGCAGCGGTTGTATCAGCATCCGGTCGAGCCAGAGGTCGCGGCTTGTGCGAAACTGCTCGATGCCGATCACCATCTCCTTATGTCCCTGCGCAGGCTGCGCAACATAGGTTCCCAGGAGCCGATCCCACCACGGTAGGTTGAAACCGAAGTTCGAGTTGGTTTCGCGTGGATCAATGGAATGGTGCACGCGGTGCATGTCCGGGGTGACGACGATCCATCTTAGGATGCGGTCCACTGGACGGGGAAAATTGATGTTGGCGTGATTGAAAAGCGACGTCGCGTTCAGGATCACCTCGAACAAGAGCACGGCGATTGCAGGCGGACCTAGAGCGGCAACGACGGCCAGTTTTATCCCCATCGAAATGAGGATTTCCACCGGATGGAAGCGCAGTCCCGTGGTCGCGTCGAAGTCGAGATCGGCGTGGTGCATCCGGTGCAGGCGCCAGAGCCCCGGCACTGCGTGGAACATTACGTGCTGGAGGTAGATCGCCAGATCGAGCAGTAGCATCGAGACGACGATGGCAAGCCAGACCGGGGCGTCGATGTTGTTGAAGAGGCCCCACCCGCGCTCCTCGGCCAAAACCGCGAGACCCACTGCGAGGATCGGAAAGGTCAACCTCAGGATCGCGGTGTCGAGCACCACGAGTGCTAGGTTATTTGTCCACCGGACAACGCGCGGAATTTCCCTCCTTCTGCGCGGTGCTCCAATCTCCCACAGCGCCATGACCGCAAGAACGCCCAGAAAGGCGACAAGGCGGATGGTCGGCTCGGCGGCAAGGATTGCGTCGGACATGGTACGTGTGCTCCTAGGTTGGTCGTCGCAATTGGCCAGCAAACACTTATAAGCAACAACCCCACTTTTATCTAAGCAGACATTCAAGCAACACCAACTGAGGTCGGCTTTGTCCGCATCTGAGACGTCGGAGGCATAAGTGCCGAACGGCAGCTGCCTGCGGGAGCAGTCGTTCGGGCACAAAAGCGGACTTCATCACGCGGTCCGGCCTCCTCAAATGGCTGCTGAACCCGGCTTTGCGGACATCTGACCGAACCGCTCAGATGTCTCAGAAGAGCCCTTTGCAGCCTTCATACTGCTACCCAGTTGCTGCAACCGCGTCAGGCCGCTCGCAGCCCAAAGCGGACCTTCGTAACAAGACGTTGCAATTTCCGAGACCGGATGTGGGTACGCTCATAACGCTGCGTTTCTGACATTGATTTCATAAAAGAAAAGCTTGGAAGTTTGCCAACAGGTTTGCATGCCACTGAGGAACCCGAACATACAGGCTCTCAGGCTTATCTGCGGTGCCCAATTACAGTTTACTCCCAATCACCAGCAGACGAGCGCCACGTCTTTGCTTCCGCATCCCAAACACTGGCTGTTGCGCAAGGCGTCGGGTTTATTCCGTCACAATTAGTTCCGTGGACATCTGCAAGGACAATGCGTTGACGCCCGAATTCGACGACCGTCCAGCCTCGATTGAGCAAGGAGTGAACTTCCTCTTCAATCAAGAAGTGCGACATGCATCCACCAGTTCCGCAATAAAGAGATGCGGCGCTTGAACACGCAAAACCAGATTCATTCAGAACCCAGTCGCGTTGTAGGTCTCCGTCGAGATCGACCCTCTCAACCGCACCCCAATCTAAGTCAAACTGACCGTCGTTGAACTCTGCGCAGGCTTGTTCTGCCAGATCAACCTTCGCCTGCAAACCAGTTGGAAGTTGCGAAACATCAGCCGCGACAGCTGGTGAGGTCCATACTGGGCTCGAAACCAGCACAATCCCGGAAACCAACCCTTTCAACAGGCCCACTAATTGGGAAGCCGGTTGGAGGGTGGCATCAATTGCACTGATCATACCTGTAGTCCCCGTATTCCAGCCAGTTTGCCGAACCTTCGCTAAAAATTAGAAACTCGGACCTGTCTTCCCCAAGCAGGGCGACAACAAATCCGGTCGGCGGCTCAGAGTTTCCGAAAAAGCTGTAGGCTGTCATGGCTCTGATCGACTCGCCGTTGACCGTTACTCGCGCGTCCCACTCTCCTTCCGGATTGTCCAAAATTACAGGTTCGATGACTCGCTCCACCGCTCCGCCACCACAATAGACGATGCCTTCGGGGGGTTCGTAGGAGGCCCCCTGGCTAGCATCTGAATCGCAGGCGGAACGAAGGGACTGAATTGCCGCGCTGGAACCTTTCAAGTCAAAGATTCCGTAGCTAACATCTTGATCAATCATGGACAGATTAACGGATGCATTGGCTGCAAGCTGGTCCTGTACAAAACCATAGTCCTCTTGACTATTGAAACTGACCTCGACGGGATAGTTGTCGACGATCTGCACGGCAGCGTTTTCTGCGCCAACCTGAAATGCCCCAACTTCGGTGGTGCCGTTCTTCAAAAAACGAATGGAAAACCCCTGCTTCTCCACAATGTCCTGGCTGTCCTCATATCCAGCCGGAGCAAAGCGGATACGGTCACACTGAAGTTCCAATGTCATGTTTCCAGTCTGAATAAATGCATTGGGATTAGGCCCGGAACTGAACGACCATTCTGCTGATGCTGTGGTCGCCATAGCCATCAGTAGCGTTCCAATGGGAATCAGCTTGAAACTCATTTTCTCTCTCCCTGGTATTAAGAATCGAACTGTCATTCAGCAGAGATTCTGACCCGCTGCCTGCGCAACCAGGTCAGGAAACAGGTGCGCCGTATTCGTTTGCGCCTTCTTGAGAAGGTCGCGTCAGCCACCAGATCATCAGGATGGACAGAACCAATTGAAGAATTGAGACAACAACAATACCGGTCACGCCCAAAACTGCCGCGGGTCCTCGCAATGCATCGGGGTTTTCGGCCCCTTGCTCCAATGCCGAGAAGAACGCCACGCCACCCAGCATAACAAAAAGCGTTGTAATGCTGAGCGCCATCGGCAGCAGCAAATACCAGCCAGGTCGTCCTGTATCATGCAGTCTCCGCCAACCGGCGGCCAGCATAGGTATGAGAACAGCCAGTTGGAAAACAGAGGAAATGACGCGAGATCCCTGCCCTGTTTCAGGGTCGGTCCCGAATATGATAGTATCCAGCACAGCCAAAGCAGCACTCACGAGAACCACAAACAAGAAGAACCACCAGTATTCTGAGCGTATAGCCCGACCGGAGAACTGGAAGTATTTCGAGAAACACGTTTTAACTGCTTCCACAAACCCCATTTTCAACCCTTTCTAAGTTTCTGTGCGGCCTCAGAACGTCTCGCTAGCTAATAGAACAGACTTGCCCTTCTGGGTTTTCCCACCTTCATTTTGTGTTTGAACGCCAAAAAACTATTCTATGAAAAGGTAGCGAAATTTGCGCGCGGAAAAAATGTTGATTTATAAAAAATTAGATTCAAACATGCGAATTCGACGCAACTTTCATTTTACCTCCGTTGTTGTCGTTGCTGCTCGCTTCGCCGAGCCCTTCCGGCCGCTGGAGTGAGTGCTGGCAGCCGGAAGGCACTTTACACGGATCAGTCGTTGGGAGAGCGCGATGCTTAGACTTAATGTACTCGCCCTCTTTCCAGAGTTTGCTCTAGCTTTTGCCAGTGATTTCATTCGGCCATCCCACGTTGTTGGAGGTCTTGGCAGTCAAAGTAATAGTGCTCTGCCCGCCAAGCCCCCCCGCGGCAAGTTTTGGGAAAGGTCGTCACAGGAACGTTGTCTGTTCTGTCGGCTGCCCAAAGGCGAGAGCCTCAAACAAGCGCATCCAAGTTCATTAACTTCAACAGACTCAGAGGGAGAAGAAAATGACCAACAAGATGGTGATGATTGCAAGCGCAACTTGTTTTGCACTGCTCGCGGCCTGCGACGACACGGGTACATCCAATGCGTCCGCCGAACTCACACCCGCTCAACAGGCGTGTTTGCGAGATGTGGCCAAGACAACGAACAATTCGCAAGTCGTGGTGCTCTCATCCGCGTTTAGCGAAGCTGGAACACAAGTTACTGTCGGTGTTGGTGAGGACCGTGCTCCTTGGAATTGCATTGCTTACACTGATGGCGCGACAGCTGGTATCGAGTTTCTGGGCGACGAAGGCGCACTGTGAGTAGTCTGTCGCGTAGCCGAAATCGGCTGCGCAGCACCGGCTTGCTCTTCAGAAAACTCGACTTGGCCTGTCGTATACGCCTTTCAGAGCGCAGCGTGGGCATCCGCCTCGGATCACCGGATGCCCAAAAAACCGATTAGGATTTGCGAAAAAAGCGAAACCTCTACGAGAAGGAGTCCCCCATGAGTGCTAGACTAGTCCTTCTGCTTGCTGCCGTCGGCCTCGTGCCAATTGCGTTATCATATGGCCTGATGCCCGGCAGTTCGATCCCAGTTTTGCTAGGATTTCCGGTGGAAGGGACGAACCAAACCCACGTGTTCCGAGCAATTATGGGTCTTTACCTGGCAAACGCGTTGTTTTGGTTGGCGGCCGCTTCGAAACCAGAATTACAACGTCCCGCGCTGTGGGTTCTTTTTTTATTTATGTCGGGACTGGCCGTTGGACGCATACTAAGCATTCTTATCGATGGAGTTCCGAACGAGCTACTTCTGTTTTACCTAGCGGCCGAGATAGCTTTTGCGGCTCTGGCCGCGGTTTCCCTGAAAAAAAGTACGATAAAAACGGAAGTGGTAAAATGGTGAGGTTAGGCTTTGTTTTCTCGATGATTGCGACTTTAACAGTTTCGACATTCGCTCTGGCACAATCGTCATCTGTCCAGACCGCGGTGGACGACAACCTCTTAGAGCTTGAGACTGCCGTTGACGAAGCGGGAGCTACTCCAATCGCATCGATAGATCATTCGCGTCTGGCCAAAGCCGAAGGCGTAGAAATGCCAGCGTCTCGTGTACTCATTTTCTCTGATCCGGAGATAAACACACCTGTACTGGAAGAGAACGTACGAGCAGGTCTGGACCTTCCGTTTCGCGTTCTTTCATTCGATCAGGATGGTCGCCCGCAGATCGTCTACACAGACTCTCAATTTCTAAAAGTTAGGCATGATCTGAATAACACCCAGGCGTTGAATTCGTTTCAGAGCAAGTTGCTCGAAGTTCTTAAGGACTTAGATGCAGCACCAGCGCCGACCAACGGATTGAATACTAACTATGGCATCATCGATCTGCGATCTCAGCTCAGCGTAACAGAGGCAGTGAAACGTCTCAGGGCGACTGTGATGGAGCAGAACGATACGGTCTGGTTTGGGGAGATTGATTTTGCGACCGAAGCGTCCCTACTAGGGGTGGAGCTGCCGGATACGGTTCTCTTGCTGTTCGGAGGCCCAGCGCCCGGTGGCGTAGCAATGGCGGGGTTTCCGGCAATTGGTTTGGATGCCTTTTGCCAAAAACTATTGGTTTACGCGCATGAAGAAGGTGGCTCGGTAGTCATTTTCAATGACATCGCCGCTTTGGCGGAGTTGCACTACGGTTCTTCAGCCGAACCTCATCACGGTTTGAACAAACGGCTGACCGCAACATTTCGCACGGCAATTGAGTAGCCGCTGTTTGGAAAACGCAATAGATACCAATTATCGATTGGCCATCTTTTCGTCGTCCGCTTTGGGCTCGGAGCAGCTGTCCTGCTCTATATCGCTTCGTCCGGAGTCGCTGAGACAATGCATGTGAAAACCACTGTGACCTACCGGGAGCGGATCGCTCTTCCACCTAATGCCGTATTGGAAGTTGAACTCCTGGATACTTCGCGTGCAGATACACCTTCTGTTCGGCTGTCTTCCCAGAGGTTCAAACTTGCGGGTGTCCCCAGAACAGTTGAAATTGCCTTCGACACAGATCTCATCGATGAGCGCATACCTACACGGTGGCTGCCAGGATCATTTCCGACGATCACGTGATGTTTCGTTCAACGACAGCGACACCTGTACTCACCCGTGGCGCACCAAATTCTGCTGAACTCGTTTTAGAGATGATGCCAAGGAGAGCCGGGGGCAACGACCCAGAACAATCGATCTACGATACCGCTTGGGAAGTTTACGAGATCGCAGGGTGTATGCTCATTGCTGAGAACCCTCCTTCCTTGACAATTGATCAAGATGGCCAGTTTGGCCTGTACGGAGGACGTAACCGGTTTACAGGAACCCTTGACGCAGCCAAGGGTGAGTTCAGTATGCCGGGCAACTTCGCAGGAACAAAGATGGCGTGTCCTGAGGAGCGGGAAAAGCTTGAGCAGGATACGATCAAAGCCTTGTCCGCAGCAGTGGGCTACGTGACAAACGGAGCAAACTTGGCACTCAAGAACGCAGCGGGAGCGACGGTTCTGCGCCTGCGCAAAACGCCAGAATTGTCACCGCGCGTTTCGAAGCGAGTTGGTGCAATCATCCGACTTGTTCGAGCGACAATCAACGAGAACCAAAGGTCGAAATTCCGAGTGGATCAAAGACGTTAGGCTGTGTGGATTGCGAGTGATCGTGATAGTGGCCTTACTGCGTGCGTGGCGTAGCGACGCCATCAGCACACGTTCCGGATTATAGATGAGCTGGCTTGCATCGGCTTCGTCATGTTCTCCATCTGCTGCGGGAGGAGCGGGCTGAAGACGGCCTTCAAGGACAGTACCCCACACTTTGATATCGGCCAGCGTCAAAGGATCTACAGTTAGCGGATTTTCTTCGAGGATTGTGAAGTTGGCCAGTTTGCCCGGCTCGATAGAACCGATTTCATCCTCCAGTTGCAGGGAATAGGCTGCGCCGATGGTAATACCTTTCAGGGCATATTCTGCACTGATGCGTTGGTCCGGACCAACGACACGACCACTTGTGGAAATCCGATTGACAGCAGCCCACATGTACTTCAGCGGCTCTGCGGGAGCCATCGGCATGTCCGAGTGCATCGAAAAGGGGATACCTGCTCGAACGGCATCGCCTAAAGGCACCATGCGCTCTGTGCGCTCGCTACCAACGCTGCCTGCGGCATACCGATCTGCGAGCGTCGGCGTGTAGACAGAATTACCACTGACAATGGCACCAAGACGTTTAATGCGTGCGATCTGATCTGGTTGAGCGTAGCCAAAGTGTACAACGACGGTGCGATGGTCATATCTCGGATTGCGTTGCATGGCGGCCTCAAGGGCATCAAGAAGAATGTCCAGACCGCCGTCTCCAAGATTATGAACATGGACCTGAAAGCCCGCGTCCCAATAAAGGTCGAACACCTGTTTGAAGAAATCGGGCGTCATGATCCATTGACCTTCATGCCCGTCCAAGTAGCCGTCGCGCATGATCATTAATTCACTGAAGATCGCTCCATCCAACAGCAGCTTGACCTGCTTGGGCAGGAACTGGGTTCGGCCTTCGCTCCACGCCAGCATGGCTTCGGTCTCGGTCAGTACTTTTTCGGGGCCCTCTGTGTTCAGAAACAAACCGCCAAGCGTCCGACCGTCCGGAATAAAATAAAAGTTGAACGGCGTGTCGTCTGGCCCGAACGATTTCGCTACAAGAGCTTGGGCGTTCTGATCAACAGGACCAGCAGGCTCTGCAAGGGTCGTAATCCCGCTGCGGTGATAGTAATCTTCTGTGAACTCTAGCGCCTCCATAACCCTGTCGATGGATGCATAGACCGGAGCAAATTTCTCAAAGAACACGTGCTCCCAGAAAGCAGCTTCAAGGAAGAGGCCTTTTTCCAGATTGGCTTGAGACCTAGCCAGTTCACTTGACCAGCTGGCAATGTATTCTTCCGTGATTTCAAGTTGTTCCAGGGCAACCGAGTTGAAGTACATCTCATGGGTGGAGCGTTGCCATACAGCCAGCGGAATGTCGGGGGCCAGTTCGTCCAAAATCGCACGACTCATGCTGCCGTGCCATGACGCATGATACCCCCAGACCATCAGCGGTCGCCCGCTGCTTGGATCATAAGTGTTGATTACCTCGGACAGACGTTGGCGAAACTCCTCCTCGCTATTGGCAAGAGGTGCAAATCCCGCTGGCGATTGCCAGTCCTCGATGGAAATGATGGCATCAGACATCATCGCAAGTGCGCCCAGAAGCGGGTGCAAATGCTGTTCAATGAACCCCGGCACAATAATCTTGTCTTCAAAGCTGCGGTCAATTGAATAGCTTCTATCGGGCAGGCGACCCTCGATTTCCTCCAGGGTTCCGACGTCAGTAATTCGACCGTTTCTGACCGCCACTGCCTCAGCCAGCGGGGCGTCCGGGTTCATGGTGAGAACTTCTCCACCGACGTAGACAGTTGTGCCGGGAAACTCAGGGAAACGCTCGAAAGCGTCTTGCAATGAGGGGGACTGTGCAGCGCTGTGAAGCGGCATGAATGCGAAAGCGAATACTGTGAGAGACTTAAAGAACTTCATTGATGCCTCCGAATGGGATTACGGACATGAATAAATTGCTTCGATCAGAGCAGGCTGGTCGGCGATGTGTCAACCTAAGTCGCCAGCCACTCAATACTGACTGAGCAACATAAACTTGAAAGCCACTTTCGTTGCCCGCCGTGGTCTCGTGGCAGACATTCGCCCAAATTCACGGAATGACTGCAATGCGAACAAAATGGATATTTCACCAGGTAAGGGCGAGCGGCAGTAATTCTCGAATTTCCTAGAGAACGGACTATGCTTTGACGAGTAAAAGTACGTTGTTCAGTTCTTCGAAAACCAGATTTCAACACGCTGGCCGCGGCCATACTTCAGTTGCAATTCATTTGGAGCGATACTGCCATGCCAAACACTTCGTTACTTTCAAAGTCCAATTTTCCAGTTTTTGCGCTTATTGGAGGTTTGATTATGCAAAGCCTTGGAACCTCTCCTGTACATGCTGAGGACGACCCATACGCGACGCCGCGAGAAGACTTTTCCATCCGTGACCTGAGGAATGGTTACTCAGCCAAGCAAGCCTACGACCTGAGCTCTGAATGGAATTTACAGAAGTTTCTCGACATCACCGAAGCCGGGGCGTTTTCGTACATGAACCTCGCCGAGTTCTTGCCGAGTTCTGTCATTCGTCGCGACGGGGCCGTCGCGATGCTTGCGACAAACTTTAACGATGCCATAGGAGCGACGAGCGTCCCAGGCGCTGACGGCAATGCTGTCTCGCTCGACGAGATGATTAATGCTGATGATTCCACAGTGCAGGGCGTTATGGTTCTTCACAACGGCGAAATCGCTTATGAGGCCTACCCAGGAATGCGTCGAACGGACAACCACGTCTGGATGTCCAATGCAAAAATCCTTTCGAGCTTGCTGATCGGTCAATTGGAAGATGAGGGTAAAATCGACGTTCAGAAAACGGTTGGCGATTATGTAGATGGCACCAAGGGAACAGCTTGGGAGAACATAAAGGTCATCGACGTCCTGAACATGCAGTCTGGTTTGGATTTGGAAGAGAACCCCCTCTCACGCAAAGGCGATACACCATATGGGCGCTTTGTCAGGGCTGAGGTTGGTGTTCCGAACGAAGAAGGCGTTCTGCAAACGCATAACGAAGCCCTGTTTGCTATACCCAAACTGCGGGAACCGGCTGAGGCTTTCGAATACTCCTCTGCAAACACACAAATGCTTGGTCTCGTCATTGAAGCCGTTACGAACCAGAGACTTGGTGAAGCGATCACGGAGCGGGTCTGGAGCAAAGCTGGAATGACTGGCGATGCCACCCTGGCGCTGTCACCTCAAGGAAACGGCATAATACACGGCCTGATCAGCAGCCGATTGATCGACATGGCAAAGATTGGTCTGCTCTACACGCCAAGCTGGGACAAGACAGCGTCAGACCGCATTGTATCTGAAAAGATGATCGACACGATCCAAACAGCGGGCGTTGCCGAAAACTACATGAAGGGAACACTCGGCCCACACCTTTCTGAAGCATTCCGTGAACAACCGATGGCAAACGCATACCAATGGGATGCCGTTTTTGCCGATGGCGATTTCTACAAAAGTGGAATGAATGGCCAAGGAATCTATGTCTCGCCAGGAAAGGACGCCGTTGTCGTTTGGTACGCAACTGGAGGCGCGAGTATCGATATGGAAGCCTACGCCAGGGCCATTGTGACTTCACTGTAGGTCAGATCACTCACTTGCGTCTCTGGCCGCAGGTCAATGAATTGTCGGTCATATGGTGACTAGAGCATCCATTCAATCGGCAGCCACCTGACCACGGCCGTAAGGGCACGCTGTAAACCGTTGGTTTCCGGGTCCACAGTGTGAATGGTGACTGTTCCATCCTGATCTTCTTGCCGCCAGATGATCTCGCCGCTGTCGTTAAGTTCGACGCGATAAGAAAACTCAGGCCGGTTCAATTGCTCCGCAAGCGACCCAGCAATCGTTGGGCTTTCGATCATAAGGCCCATTTCTGTATTCAGCCGCGCGGACCTGGGATCAAGGTTGTAAGAGCCTATGAAGATCCGTTCTCCATCCGATCCAAAGACTTTTGCGTGTAGACCGGAGGCCGATCCTGCCAGCATCTCGGGCAGGCTGCGCTCGCGATGTTCGCGCCGCAAAGCTCGAAGCTCAAGTAGTTCTACACCACTGTTGAGCAAGTCTTCCCTGTAACGCATATAGGCCGCATGAACGGGCATGACATCCGTGGCATCCAGTGAATTGGTTAAGACGCGGACCTTCACTCCGGACTTTGCCAACCCTTCCAGAACCTCCGCCCCTCGTTCCCCCGGAATGAAATACGCTGAAACAAGGTCTAGCGAGGTTTCAGAGGTTTTGGCAAACTCGATAAGTTGCTCGACAATCAGGTCTTCACTCTCGACTTCGCCCAACCCTTTTGACGGATCGTCGACAAAAAGTGTGACTTCACTCCATTCGAACTTCAGATCATGTGCCGCTATCCGGTCGGCCAGTTCATTATCCTGAATTGCCCTTTGATAGCCTGCGCCAACCGCAGTCTGGCGCGCGGTGTCTGCCTTTGCTTTAAGGCTTTTTTCCGCCAAAGTTTCCAAAAAGAGCCCAGCGTCGTACGCGGAGGCACTATTCCAATATGCGTCGAATGATTGCGACACCTCATCTACAATCGGGCCGATGGCTATCGCATCTACATCCAGGTAGTGCGTTCCCACCCCGTAGTCGAAATAGATGTCACCGATGTTGCGTCCCCCAACTATCGTGGCGACCCCGTCCACAGTCATTGATTTATTGTGCATCCGCCGGTTCAGGCGTCCAAAGTCAAATGCATAGGACAGAAGTTTTGGGTTCCTCAAAGTGAACGGATTGAAAATGCGTACATTTGCATGCGGCAGAGCGTTCAGTTCGGCGAGCAAATCATCCAATCCGGAGATACCGTTATCATCGACCAGCAATCTGACGCGCACACCACGCTCTGCTGCTGCCCTAAGCTCTTCAAGAAGCATTAGGCCGGTAACGTCATCTTGCCAGATGTAGTACTGAGCATCGATTGAGGATGTCGCTTCTCGGGCGAGGATCGCCCGGGCCGCAAAGGCTGCGCGTCCATTTCCCAAAGGCCTTACACCGTCGAGCCCAGGGTTACGTTCAAGTGCGTTTTTTATTGTTGCACCTAATGGCCCGTCCCAATCAGCATCTTTCTTAAACGTTGGCTCAGAAAAATTTTCACTAGGAAGCGGAAAAGTCCACCTTAACCCGACTATGGCCACTGCCATCATCGCCACCAAAATCAAACATATTCTGATTAGCCGCATTCAGGGTTCCATAAATGGCGCTTCGGATTATCCTTGCAGCTGAGATTGGCCTATCTACAGATTGTTTTTCAAGAGTTTGGGTCAGAGCAACCGACTGAGCACCAAAGTTTGTTCGCTTTGGGCTCAAAGCGGACCTTCGATGCGGCTGTCGCAGATGGCCGCTTTGGGCCGATCGCTCTTGATAGTTGTTTGGGTAAACTGAAGAAGTTGGACCCGCCGTTAGTCTAAAGCTCTGTAGGCCGTGGCATTGCGTACGTTCTAAGGACGATCATTCTGTTTCTGAAGACCGCGCCCACAAATTGATATCTTCTTCCGAACTGATTTCATCGATCTTTTTCAACTCGTCAGCGCTGAAGTCGAGATTATCAACAACGCCTGCGCAATCTACGATTTGTTCCGGGCGGGACGCACCAATAAGGGCGGTCGTCACGCGCCCACTTCTGAGCACCCAGGCCAGGGCCATTTGCGCCAGGGTCTGCCCGCGTGCCAAAGCCATTTCGTTCAGAGCACGGACACTTGCCAGAGACCGCTCGTTGATCATTCCATCAAGCAGTGACTTTCCTTGTGTAGCACGGCTGCCATCCGGAATATCGCGTAGGTATTTTGACGTTAGAATGCCTTGTGCCAGTGGCGTGAAAGCAATCGATCCCACCCCAAGATCGTCCAGAGTATCGAGTAAACCGTCACGCTCCACCCAACGGTTGAGCAGATTGTAAGAAGGTTGGTGAATCAGACAAGGTGTCCCAAGGTCGTTGAGAATTTTTACCGCCTCGCGCGTGCGTTGGGAGTTGTAGCTCGAGATACCTGCGTACAGCGCGCGACCCGACCGTACGATATGATCCAACGCGCCCATCGTCTCTTCGAGCGGGGTGTCAGGGTCAAAGCGGTGGGAATAAAAGATGTCGACGTAATCAAGCCCCATGCGCGCGAGTGATTGGTCACAGGACGCGATCATGTACTTGCGCGACCCCCATTCTCCGTAGGGTCCCGGCCACATGTCGTAGCCGGCTTTGGAGGAAATGATCAGCTCATCCCTGTAACCCGCGAAATCCGTTTTGAGGATCTCGCCAAATGCCTCTTCGGCTGAACCGGGTGGTGGACCGTAGTTGTTCGCCAGATCAAAGTGCGTGATCCCATGATCAAACGCGGTCCGACACATGGCGCGCTTGATTTCGTGTGTGGAGTCTGCGCCAAAATTATGCCAAAGGCCCAGGCTGACAATAGGAAGCTTCACACCAGACCGCCCACATCGCCGATACACCATCCGCTCATAGCGGTTCGGCTCCGGGGTGTAAGGAATGGGTTTTGGTTTTGGCGGTCGTTGAGCTTTGGTCATGCGCACATAATCAATGGATTGTTGAGCCTGTCAAACGGATCACCTCCTGCAATATCGACGTGAGTTTCCAGCCGTCCTGGTGGATAGCCTTGGCTGACCGACTATGTGCCTTCAAAGGTGATCGGATTCTGAACGATAGAGAACCGCCGAAACCGTCCTCCAAACGTGAATTCTGATTTGAACTGTGAATTCAACGCTCGGTTATGAAGGACAGTCCAGACACGAGTTGTTTCAAGCCAAGCGCCGCACCGGCGAAGATGGCAGCGAATGTTACAGGCGCGCTGTAAGCCAAAAGTGAGAAGGCAGATATACCTTGTCCGACGCTGCAACCGACCGCGATGATCGCGCCTGGCCCCATAATCGCCGCGCCGAGCATCTGGCGCTTGAGTTCACGTGGATCCTCGCATGCTTCCCATCGGAAATGACCTTTGGACCAGGACCCCAAAAATGCACCAATGAGAACGCCGGAGACTGATCCGACCGCAAAGGACAAAGTGTTTCCGGAGGCTGTCATAAGGTAGAATATTGTGTCGCCAAGGGGCGCAGCGAAGGTGTGGGTTTGAACTGGCTCACCATCGAAACCATGCGTCGCAACCCAATTCGTGCCGAGCCACCCAGATACGATCGCCAGCCCAACCACAGATCCCCAAAACACCTGTGCGGGATTGCGGCGGAAGCGCTGGTTTGCCAAGGCGAAAATCATCAACGCAACGCCAATGACCACGCCAATGAGCCAAGCTGGGATAGAGGTCAGTTGTTCGGCAAGGAAGCTAATGCTCTGGGGGCCTTCAAGATCCATTTCCTCGGGGAAGACCCAAACGCGCAAATATGCAAGGGGCCCGGACATGACAACGTAAGCAGACAGACCCATAATCAAAACGATGACGAATGATCGAAGGTCGCCGCCTCCAAGCCTTGCCAGCGCGCCATAGCCACAGTTTCCGCTGATGGCCATTCCGTAACCGAACATGAGACCACCCACGATCGACCCAAGTGGGTTCCAGGTCTGTGCAAGATACCTTGTTCCAACAGGGTCCAGCCACCCTAAAGCCATGGCTGAGTGGCTGCCGACAATTGCTACGCCGATCGCAATTGCCCACATGCGCAGCCGCCGGTCATCATCTGCGTAAAGGTAGTCCTCGATTGCACCCAACGTGCAAAAACGGCCAATGCGTGCGGCCAAGCCCAACACAATACCACCGATCAAACCGATCAGGGCGACGGTGTTGGCGTCTCCCAATGCTTCAAACATTGCCAGTCTCCTCCCAAAGCTGGCGGGTATTTTGGCGGCTTCTACTTCTCCCTGCAGAATAGATCGTAAACGACTTCCAGGATCTGTGTCGATCGATCATCCGCCAATCTGTAGTAGATCGTTTTCCCCTCGCGTCGTGTTTTGACCAAGCCCTCAAAGCGTAAGCGAGAAAGTTGCTGAGAAACGGCGGCCTGGCGTGCCGAGAGCATTTCTTCCATCTGCGTGACAGATTTTTCACCCGAGGACAGGTAGCATAAGATCATAAGGCGCCCTTCATGGCTAATTGCCTTGAGGAAACTCGACGCCGTCTGAGCATTCTCCATCATTCTGTCCAGGTCTTCTGCGCACATGTCCTTTGTGAACACTGGCAGTTTCGATGGTTTGTCCAACAAGATTGCCTCGCTTTCTTGGCTTCACGCATTCATAACAGTTTATGTAATGCGCCGCAGATTATCCAGAGGTCTCAATCGATATCCCCGCGTCACGCAGCAAAACGCCCAGCAACCCCCAGAAAAAATCTTCGCCGGGATAGCCTTCGATCCGGCCGACCTCTTGGCCATTGTCCAGCAGAACAAAGGTTGGCGAGTAGTAGAGAGGGCGCTCCAATGCGACGCCGTCAGGCATAGCCGCGTGGAGATCGATGCGCTGAAGTGGAGCGGCATGTCCTTCTGGTGTCTTGGGGTAAATCTCCGAGATTTCGGCGTCCCAACGTGCGCACCACATACACCCATCTTCCTCGGCCATCAAAAGCGTTATTTCTGCCCGTAAAACCACAGGAGAAACAAGCAACGTGATTGCAAGCAAAAGCAGAAGTAGGTGACGCATCTCAAGCTCCGATTGACCGCAGCGACATATTTTTATTATTTTGAATGTGTGAATGATAGCGTGCCAGGACAGATTTGACCATGCTCGACATTACATTTGCAGGAGCTTTGGTCGCAGGACTGTTGTCTTTCCTGTCGCCCTGCATCCTACCTATCGTGCCGTTTTATCTTAGCTATCTGGCCGGCGTCGGGATTGATCAGATATCTGCGGGTTCTACAATTCCCAGCGGCGTTCGTCGCAAGGCAACGCTTTCTGCGATAGCATTTGCAGCCGGGATCATTACGATCTTCATGGCGCTGGGTGCGACGGCTTCGATATTCGGGCAATTGGTACGAGAGTATTTTGACATCCTGCGTTGGATCGCCGCGGCCATCATCATTGTGATGGGCATGCATTTCTTGGGGATTATCCGCATCGGCTTCCTTTATCGCCAATTTCGAGCGGATGTTGGTGATACATCAAATGTAAGCCTTGTTGGGGCATATGTTCTTGGATTGGCGTTTGCTTTTGGCTGGACACCCTGTGTTGGGCCGGTGCTCGCCGCGATCCTGTTTACAGCGGCCGGAACCGAAACGGCCTGGCGTGGAGCGGTGCTTTTATTCGTCTACGGGGTTGGAATGACCGCACCGTTTGTTCTGGCAGCCTTCCTGGTCCGCCCCTTCATGCAATGGATGGCACGGTTCAGAAAGCACTTGCCCCTCATCGAAAAGGCAATGGGTGGCTTTCTGGTGCTCTTCGGCATCCTCATCGCAACCAACTCCATCAATCACGTCGCACAATGGATGCTCGACCATATGCCTTGGCTGGCAGCCATTGGTTAATTCGGGAGGAAGACATGAAACGAGTTTTGTCAGTATTGATCGCTTGTCTGATCGGCGGGGCAGTTTTCGCCGCTGAACTGGGCGACGACGGTTTGCATAAAACGCCGTGGATGCGCGACACGTTCAAAGACCTTCGTGAGGATCTTGAAGAGGCGTCAAGCGAAGACAAGCGGTTGGTTTTATTCATTGAGCAACAAGGCTGCATCTATTGCAAGAAAATGCATGAAGAAGTGTTCCCCCAGCCTGACCTTGCAGCGTTCATCGAAGAGAATTTCTTTGTCGTCCAACTGGATTTGCATGGCAGCACCGCAGCCATCGACTTTGACGGGGAAGAAAATGAGCAAAGAGCGCTGATGCGAAAATGGGGGATTCTGTTCACCCCGACGCTCGTATTTCTGCCGGAAGAGGTGCCAGAAGACGCTACAGCCATCGATGCTGCGGTCGCTGTTATGCCCGGAGCGTTCTCAAAGGGAACAACCTTAGACCTTTTCACCTGGGTCGAGGAAAAACGATATGAGCTTGATAATGGTGAAGATTTCCAACGTTATCATGCGCGGCGCATTCAAGAGCGAAACAATGTTTCTCAGGATTGAGTGCTGCCGTTATAAATAAAAAATTCATTATTATGAATTTAATGTTGCGACAACCGGTACTCGTCGACTACGGTACACAAAGGCTTTGGGTCGCAAGGCGCCGTCGGCGTGTTAGCAAATGGGAGGGATCATGAAGCTGAGACTCTTAACATTGGTCTGCGCAATGACAGGCGTTGCCGCATTTGCGGCAGAAACAGACCCGCAAGACGTAACCTATGACGACTATGGTGCCATTGAGGCTTCGTTGACCGGTGCTGCTGGCGACGCGGCTAATGGCGCGCTCATCGTTGGGGACAAGTCAAAAGGCAACTGCGTCGCGTGCCACGCGGTTTCGGCTTTGGCCGACATCCCGTTCCATGGCGAAGTTGGTCCAATGCTGGATGGCGCCGGTGATCGTTGGACCGAAGCAGAACTTCGCGGATTGGTCGCAAATGCCAAGATGACGTTCGAAGGCACGGTGATGCCTGCGTTCTACAAGGATGACGGCTATATCCGCCCGGGCGACGCCTATACCGGAAAAGCCCCAACCGCGCCTTTGACGTCGATCCTGACAGCACAAGAAATCGAGGATGTGGTCGCGTTTCTAGCGACCCTGAAAGAAGAATAGCTGCGCTTTCAGGCGCGGATTTTCGAAGAATCAAAGGAGATTGAAAATGGAACTCTCTCGCCGCGAGACACTGGCCCTTGGGCTGGGCGCCGCGTTCCTGACAATTATGCCGCTTCGGGCAAATGCAGCTGCTGAGGATGCCATTGCGGCATTTACAGGCGGGGCAGATGTGGCCGACGGCGGTGTTACATTGACTGCACCGGAAATCGCAGAAAACGGTAATACTGTACCTATCGAAGTCAGTGCTCCGGGCGCAGCTGCAATTCTCATCGTGGCTGCAGGTAACCCCGAACCGGGCGTTGCAACCTTCAATTTCGGTCCGTTGGCTGCTGAGCAAGCCGCATCAACCCGCATCCGTCTTGCCGGAACGCAGGATGTCATTGCCGTGGCGAAGATGGCAGATGGCAGCTTTGCCAAAGCGTCTGCGACCGTAAAAGTGACAATCGGCGGCTGCGGCGGCTGATCGCCACGCGCGCCTCGAAGAACAGGAGATTAATCAATGGCTTCCGGTGTAAAACCCCGCGTCAAGGTTCCAAAGACAGCCGCTGCTGGCGAAACCGTTACGATCAAGACATTGATCAGCCACAAGATGGAAAGCGGCCAGCGTAAAGACAAAGAAGGCAACGTCATCCCGCGTTCGATCATCAACCGTTTCACTTGCGAGTTTAATGGAGAAATGGTGGTTGATGTGACGATGGAGCCGGCGATTTCGACCAACCCGTATTTCCAGTTCGAAGCGACTGTGCCCGAGGCCGGTGAGTTTGTCTTCACTTGGTACGATGATGACGGCTCTGTCTACGATGAGAAGAAAACGATCGAGATCGCCTGACGGCTCGACCACTAAGGCAGATCAGCGCTGGTAGGAGGAACTGGCGCTGATCCACCAAGGGAGGAACGCAATGAATACCAAGGCACTTACGGCGATCGCGGCAATTCTGGTTTTCCCGGCTGCAGCGATGGCTGGACCGGACGAAGACAATTTGGTGATCAATGATGAGTTGGACATGACTTCGGTTACCGAAGCTCCGGCACATCTGGAAAATTTGGACACGATCTATTCGGGTTGGCATTTTCGCACGGATGAAACGCAAGCGCTTCAAATTGATGACTTCGACAATCCTGCAATGATCTTCGTCGATCAGGCCGCCGATCTCTTCGAGACCGTTGATGGCGCCGCTGGCGAGAGCTGTGCCTCATGCCACGATGGGGCGGAAAGCTTCAAGGGATTGCAGGCGTCCATGCCGAAAGTGGATGCCGAAACTGGTAAGCTGGTCGTCATGGAAGATCTGATCAACAAGTGCCGCACGGACCGCATGGAAGCCGATGCCTGGAAATGGTCCGGGGGCGATATGCAGGGCATGGTCGCTTTGATCGGTCTGCAATCACGCGGGATGCCAATGAATGTCGCGATTGATGGCGATGCCGCCCCGTATTGGGAACAGGGCAAAGAGATGTATTACACCCGCTATGGTCAGCTGGAGCTTAGCTGCGCCAATTGTCATGAAGACAACTGGGGCAACATGATCCGTGCCGACCACCTGAGCCAGGGCATGATCAATGGGTTCCCGACATATCGTCTGAAACAAGCCAAGCTGATCTCGCGCCACAATCGTTTCCGCGGCTGTATTCGCGATACGCGGGCGGAAACTTTTGCCGAAGGATCGGACGAGTTCCGTGCGCTTGAGCTCTATGTGGCCTCGCGTGGCAACGGGCTTTCAGTCGAAACTCCAGCAGTACGTCAATAACGAACGACCCGCGTGGGCAATGTCCTGCGCGGGATTTTCAGGAAAATAACATTCACACATTTATATGTGTTACAGGAAAGCGGATAGATGATTTCTCGACGTGACTTCTTGCAGGTTTCAATGGCAGCCTCGGCTCTTTATGGGGCGTCCGGGTTTGGCAACTGGGCCAAGGTTGCTGCGCAGCAAAGCCTCACGCAGGATCAACTGCTGGAGTTCGAGACCTTCGGCAATATCAGCCTGATCCATGTCACCGACATCCACGCGCAACTCAAGCCGATCTATTTCCGTGAACCTGAGATAAACTTGGGTATTGGCGATGCGCGAGGGCAGATGCCGCATGTCACAGGGGCGGCGTTCCGCAAGGCCTACGGGATCGAAGATGGAAGCCCGTCGGCCTATGCGCTGACCTACAATGATTTCTCTGCGCTGGCCAAGACCTACGGTCGGGTCGGTGGATTGGACCGGGTCTCAACTGTCATCAACGCCATTCGTGCCGACCGTCCTGATGCCCTTTTATTGGATGGGGGCGATACCTGGCACGGTTCTTACACCTGCTATCAGACGGCCGGTCAGGACATGGTCAATGTCATGAACGCTCTGAAACCCGATGCTATGACCTTCCATTGGGAGTTCACGTTGGGCAGCGACAGGGTTAACGAAATCGTCGAAGGTTTGCCCTTCGCGGCCTTGGGTCAGAACATCTTTGATGCCGAGTGGGACGAACCTGCAGAATTGTTCCAACCCTATAAGTTTTTTGATCGGGGCGGTGCAAAGGTCGCCGTGATCGGGCAAGCGTTTCCTTACATGCCAATCGCGAACCCAGGCTGGATGTTCCCAGAATATTCATTCGGTATCCGGGATGAAAACATGCAGGCCATGGTGGACGAGGTTCGCGATGCCGGTGCCGATGTCGTTGTCGTCCTCAGCCACAATGGTTTTGACGTGGATAAGAAGATGGCAGGCCGCGTGCAAGGGATCGACGTGATCCTCAGCGGTCACACGCATGACGCCCTGCCCGAGCCGGTTCTGGTCGGTAAAACGCATATCATCGCGTCTGGCTCGAACGGCAAGTTCGTCAGCCGCGTGGATCTCGACGTGAGGGACGGGCAGATGATGGGGCTGAAGCACAAGCTGATCCCGATCTTCTCGGACGTCATCGCTCCTGATCCTGCGATCACTGCTCTGATAAATGATCAGCGCGCGCCTCACGAGGCTGCGCTGAGTGAGGTGATTGGCAAAACGGATTCGTTGCTCTACCGCCGCGGCAATTTCAACGGCACCTGGGATGACCTGATTTGCGATGCCCTGATCAAAGAGCGTGAGGCAGACATCGCGATGTCGCCTGGCGTCCGTTGGGGACCCTCAATCCTGCCGGGGCAGGACATCACGCGTGAAGACGTCTGGAACGTCACATCGATGTCGTATCCCAATGCCTATCGCACAGAAATGACGGGCGAATTCATCCATGTGATCCTTGAGGATGTCGGTGACAACCTGTTCAATCCCGATCCCTACTATCAGCAGGGCGGCGATATGGTCCGTGTCGGTGGGCTTGGCTACCGCATCGATGTGACCAAACCACAAGGGCAGCGGATCAGCGAAATGACCCTGCTCAAAACGGGTGAAGCGATTGATCCGTCGAAAACCTACGTCGTGGCTGGTTGGGCCAGTGTCAACGAAGGCACTGAAGGCCCGCCGATCTGGGATGTCGTCGAAAGCCACATTCGCAACCTTGGCACCGTAACGGTGCAAGAGAACACCAGTGTCGATGTTGTCGGTGCTTAAGAAACAGATGGAGACCTAAGAGATATGGATGACGCGTTCAAACCGTCCCGCCGGGCCTTCCTGAAAGGCAGTGCAGCGGTCGCCGCAGGATCAGTTGCGGGTGCGGCAGTGGCAGACACGCCCGATCCTCTGATAACAGAGCTGCAGGATTGGGCGTCTTACACAGGTGCCGGTGTCGATGAGTCACCTTATGGCATGCCGATCAGTTTTGAATCCCATGTTGTGCGCCGCAACGTGGAATGGCTGACCGCCTCTCCGATTTCGTCGATCAACTTTACACCAATCCACGCGCTTGATGGCACGATCACTCCGCAAGGTTGCGCATTTGAGCGTCATCACTCGGGCGCGATCGAGTTGCGCAAGGAGGATTATCGTCTGATGATCAACGGGCTGGTCGATCGCCCGCTTGTATTTACTTACGACGACATCGAGCGGTTCCCGCGCGAAAACCATGTGTATTTCTGCGAATGTGCGGCGAACACCGGTATGGAGTGGGCTGGTGCTCAACTCAATGGCGTCCAGTTCACCCACGGCATGATTCACAACATGGAATACACCGGCGTTCCGCTGCGGACGCTGTTGCAGGAAGCAGGCGCTGATATCTCACCCGACAAATGGGTCTATGTTGAAGGCGCAGACGCGTCATCCAATGGCCGCTCCATCCCGATGGAAAAAGCACTGGATGACGTGTTGGTGGCTTTCAAGGCAAATGGTGAAGCGCTGCGCATGGAGCACGGATATCCTGTGCGACTGGTTGTTCCTGGCTGGGAAGGCAACATGTGGGTCAAGTGGCTGCGCCGGATCGAAGTCGTCGATATGGCGGTCGAAAGCCGTGAAGAAACATCAAAGTACACCGATGTCTACGCCGATGGCACAGCCCAGAAATGGACTTGGGTGATGGATGCAAAATCCGTCATTACTTCACCCAGCCCGCAAATGCCCATCAAACACGGACCGGGACCCTTGGTCATTTCCGGGCTTGCCTGGTCAGGCCACGGGCAAATTTCGCGGGTTGATGTGTCCAAGGACGGTGGGATTACCTGGGAGACAGCGCGTCTTGGCAAGCAGGGCGACAGCAAGGCTTTGACGCGCTTCTATCTCGACACGAACTGGGACGGAGCACCAATGCTTTTGCAGGCCCGGGCGATAGACGAAACCGGCTATGTTCAGCCGACCAAAGACCAACTGCGCGAAAAGCGCGGAGAGAACTCGGTCTACCACAACAACTGTATCCAGACTTGGTACGTGAGCGCAGAAGGGATCGCTGAGAATGTCGAAGTCTCTTAGTCATGTTTTCCTGCCCGTATTTGGCGGCACAGCGTTGGTGCTTGCGGCGGCTGTGGCTATTGCGAACCGGAATTACGGCCAATCGCAGATAGAAACCCTGGAAACCCGGATCAGCCAGGTTGAGGCGCACGCAGCGAAAGCCCAGGAAAACGCGCAAGCAGAGGCCAGCCGGGCTGCCGAACTGGTGGCCAAGGTTGAAGAAATCCAGACAGCGGCGGCCGAGCGGGTCGCAACCGGGATGAACCTGACCGCACCCGCGCCCAGCCAGGATGGCACTTATGGGCTTGGACGTCCTGCTCTGGAGGAAGAGATCGCGGCATGGGACGTTGACGTCTTGCCCGACGGGCGTGGCTTGCCGGTTGGATCAGGCGATGTCTGGACCGGAGAAGAAGTGTTTGTCGACCGTTGCGCGTCTTGTCACGGCGAGTTTGCCGAAGGTGCCGACAATTGGCCTGTTCTGGCAGGTGGTTTCGATACACTTGCAGATGAAGATCCTGTAAAAACCGTTGGGTCCTATTGGCCGCATTTGTCCACCGCCTGGGATTACATTTCTCGGTCGATGCCGTTTGGTGAAGCGGGCACGCTGACAGCGGACGAGACATACGCAATTGTCGCCTACATCCTTTATTCCAATGATCTGGTGGATGACGATTTCGTTCTCAGCAACGAAAACTTCGCCGATTTCGAGATGTACAATATGGACGGTTTTGTTGTCGATGTTCGACCCGAGACGGAATACGCGGAATGGCGAGAAGAGCCTTGCATGGAGAACTGCAAAACAGAGGCATCGGTTACTATGCGTTCTGTCTTTCTGGTTGAGACGCCACCAGAAGGCGGTTCGAATTCGGTCATGAATGAAGCCAGCGCGGACGGGTTGCCGACGTTCACGGCGGAAGGGCCCTCGTTCATTCCAGCCGCAGCGCCAAAGCCTGAGGAAGAGGCCGCCGCAACACTGGCTGTTCAGGAAATCGAAGAGTCTGACCAATCAGCGGACCTTCTCGCCGCCGGAGAAAAGGTCTTCAAGAAGTGTAAGTCCTGCCATCAGGTCGGTGAAGGTGCAAAGCATAGCACGGGACCAGCGTTGAACGGAATTATTGGGTCCAACGCAGGGTCGGTAGAAGGTTTCAAATACTCCAAAGCTATGAACGCTGCGGCCGAGACAGGTCTCATTTGGACTGATGAAGAAATGGCGGCCTTCCTGACAAAACCCAAAGACTACATGAAAGGCACGCGCATGTCTTTCGCCGGGCTTAAGAAACCAGACGATATTGAAGCTGTGATCGTCTACCTAAAGTCGTTCGGAAGCTGATCATGCGGTGGTCGTTCCTTTTAACCTGCGCAACGGTATTGGTTTCGATCGCTCCATCGACCCACGCAACAGAAGACCTTGGCGACGCGGAAGCAGGGAAAGTGGTGTTCGCCCAATGCCAAGGCTGCCATCAGGTCGGCGAAGGAGCCGAAAACAAAATCGGGCCGCACTTGAACGGTGTTTTTGGGCGTAAGGCCGCAGGACTGGAGGGTTTCAACTACTCCAAGAGCCTTGTGCGCGCGGGCAACTCGGGTCTGGAATGGCACGCTGACACACTGTCCGCCTACATCGAAAATCCACGCGCATTTGCGTCAGGCACGAGGATGAGTTTTCGCGGTTTGAAGGACCCGGAAGACCGAGCCAACGTGGTCGCCTATTTGCGGGCGTTTTCTGACAATCCTCAGGACATCCCAGAAGCGGACCCAACGGCGAAAGGAACGGATCATTCGATCGATCCCGCGATTCTGGCGATACAAGGAGATCCTGAGTACGGCGCATATCTCAGCAGCGAATGTACAACATGCCACCAGATCGAAGGAGGCGATGAGGGCATTCCTTCGATTGTGTATTGGCCTGACGAAGACTTCGTAGTCGCTATGCACGCTTACAAGGACAAACAGCGGCCACATCCAGTCATGCAAATGATCGCCGGGCGGCTGAGCAATGACGAGATCGCGGCATTGGCCGCATACTTCAATAATCCAGAGTGAAAGTGCCTAAGGGGAGGAAACGCGATGACACTCAATAGACGAGTATTTCTTGGAGCCGCCGGGGTCGTGGCCGCCGGGCTATCTGCTCCGATGGTGCTGGCTCAAGGCAAGCCCCGAGTAGTGGTTGTTGGTGGCGGTGCGGGCGGTGCAACTGCCGCGCGGTACATCGCAAAGGACAGCAAAGGAGAGGTCGACGTGACGCTGATCGAGCCGTCTCGGACCTATTACACCTGTTTCTTCTCAAACCTTTATTTAGGAGGTTTTCAGGAGCTATCGGACATCGCTCACAGCTATGGCACGCTTGCCGCGAACTACGGTATCAACGTCGTGCATGATTGGGCCACTGGGGTCGACCGCGATGCCAAGACGGTTTCCTTGGCGGGTGGCGGGTCAATTCCCTATGACAAGCTGATTCTAAGCCCGGGTATCGACTTTGTAGATGGAGCGGTCGAGGGCTGGGACGTCTCGGCCCAGAATAAGATGCCGCATGCTTATAAAGCTGGTTCACAGACAGAGCTTTTGAAAGCGCAAATCATGGCAATGCCCGAAGGTGGTACCTTCGCGATGGTCGCTCCTCCTAACCCCTTCCGTTGCCCGCCTGGGCCATATGAGCGGACTTCGATGGTTGCGCATGTTTTGAAGAAGAATAATCCGACAGCAAAGATCATTGTGGCCGACCCGAAGCCAAAGTTCTCGAAAATGGCGTTGTTCCAAGAAGGCTGGGGAAACAACTATGAAGGAATGGTTGACTGGATCGGCGAAGATTTCGGCGGTGGCAATGTATCCGTGAATCCGGATGCAATGACGGTGACCATCGACGGCGAAGAGACAAAGGTTGATGTCTGCAATGTAATCCCAGCGATGAAAGCCGGCCGCATTGCGGAAATGGCAGGAGTAACCGACGGCAACTGGGCACCAGTAAACGCTGTGGACATGTCCTCCAAAGCCGATCCGGACATATATGTTCTTGGTGATGCCAGCCAGCAGGGTGACATGCCGAAATCCGGGTTTTCGGCAAACAGTCAGGCGAAAGTTTGCGCGAACGCCGTGCGAAGTGCGTTGACCGGGTCTAAAGTATTCCCGGCCAAGTTCTCGAACACATGTTGGTCGCTGATCGATACCAATGATGGCGTTAAGGTTGGCGCAACCTACGAGGCGACACCTGAGAAGATTGCCAAAGTTGACGGCTTTATTAGCCAGACCGGAGAAGATGCCGACCTCAGGAAAGCAACTTACGAAGAGTCTCTTGGTTGGTACGCCGGTATCACGTCGGACATGTTTGGTTGAGGCAATCGGGGGCTTTGACCGGTGTCAAAGACCCCGATGATCAATCTGAGAAAATGCGGTTCAGGAGGAGGACTAAAACCATGAAACACTTTATCGCCGCGGCCGCGTTTTCCACTGTTCTGGCGAGCCAAGGGCTTGCAGAAGAGATCATCACTACCCCCTTCGACGGTAGTTTTGATGACGCGACATTTGCAGTCGAGTCCGCGATTGTGGGACAGGGACTGGTCATCGACTATGTGAGCCATGTTGGGGAAATGCTGAATCGAACAGGCGCAGATGTTGGCAGCGACAAGCAAATATTTGCGGCCGCGGATATCTTCATTTTCTGCTCGGCAAAAATCTCGCGCGAGGTCATGGAAGCCGACCCAATGAATATTGGCTTCTGCCCCTATGGGATTTTTGTAGCCGAAGACGACAATGGTGTGATGGTTGGATACCGAAGCTATCCTGATGGACCAATGCAAAAGGTTCAGACCCTGTTGTCCGGGATCGTAGAAGAAGCCGTTGGGAACTGAAATGAACTACCAGCAGTTTTTTCGTGGTCAACTCGACCAGCTTCAAGAGGAAGGGAACTACCGGGTCTTTGCGGATCTCGAAAGGCAGTGTGGCGCGTTCCCGACAGCGCGTAGCTACGCGGAAAATGGTCCCGAGAAAGTCACTGTGTGGTGCTCTAATGATTATCTGGGGATGGGTCAGCACCCCAGTGTTATTGTAGCAATGCACAAGGTGATCGATGAGTGTGGTGCCGGGGCAGGCGGAACGCGGAATATCTCTGGAACCACCCACCAGCATGTTTTGCTCGAGCAGGAGCTTGCTGACTTACACGGCAAGGACGCTGCATTGCTGTTCACCTCCGGGTACGTCTCGAACTGGGCTGCTTTGGGAACCTTGGCGTCTCGCATTCCTGGCATCACAGTCCTGTCTGACGAGTTGAACCATGCCTCGATGATCGAGGGCATTCGCCACAGTCGGTGCCAGAAGCGTATCTGGAAACACAACGACGTGGCGGACCTTGAAAGGCACCTTGCTGAATTGCCTGCCAATGCACCGAAGCTCATTGCGTTCGAAAGCGTCTATTCCATGGATGGCGACATTGCACCAATTGCCGAGATCTGTGATCTGGCGGATCGCTATGGCGCGATGACCTATTTGGATGAGGTTCACGCCGTAGGGCTTTATGGACCGCGCGGCGGAGGCATTGCCGAACGCGAAGGCCTGATGGATCGGCTAACCGTCATTGAGGGGACATTGGGCAAGGCGTTCGGCGTAGTTGGTGGATACATCGCGGCGTCGAAAGAGCTGGTGGATTTTGTCCGATCCTTTGCCAGTGGTTTTATCTTCACCACTGCATTGCCTCCCGCCGTGGCCGCAGGAGCTGCCGCTTCGGTTCGGCACCTGAAGCAAAGCAATTCGGAACGACATTTGCACCAGCAGCGCGTGCGCGAGGTACGAGACAGGCTGGACGATTTGGGCATTCCGCATACACCGAACCCAAGTCACATCATTCCGGTCATGGTCGGCGATCCGGTCAAGTGCCGCTTCATCTCTGACGTGCTGATGCGTGACTATGGAATCTACATCCAGCCGATCAACTATCCAACCGTCCCCAAGGGAACGGAACGTCTACGGATTACACCTTCCCCAGTGCATTCCACCGAAGACGTGGATCGACTGGTATCTGCTTTGGGTGAATTATGGACGCAATGTCAATTGGCCCGCAGGCCAATGGCCGCGCAATGACAATGACAGCTTGACCGAAGACAAGGACGCGCAAGCAACGAAGTGAGAGTTTCTGTTGATGGAAAGGCTCATCGATTTGTTGGGAGACCCTGGCGCTTTGGCATTTGGCGGTGCGCTTGTTGGTATCCTGTTCGGCGTGATGGCCCAGAAGTCTCACTTTTGTTTGCGAGCGTCGACCATCGAAGTCGCCGAAGGCGAGCTTGGTCCTCGCCTGGCGGTTTGGCTGATCGCCTTCACCGCAGCGCTCACCTTAGTACAGGCCTTTGTCGCGTTTAAGTGGTTGAACCTTTCCGAGACACGCGCGATCGCGTCGACGGGCAGCCTTAGCGGAGCAATAATTGGTGGGGCGATGTTCGGCGTTGGAATGGTTCTGGCGCGCGGGTGTGCATCTCGCCTGTTGGTATTGGCCTCCTGCGGTAATCTGCGCGCCTTGATTACTGGATTGGTTTTAACCTTAGTGGCTCAGGCTGCTTACACGGGCGTTCTTAGTCCTGCCCGCGAATTGCTTTCCGGGATCTGGACTGTCTCAGGAGGCGCCTCGAGAGATCTTTCAGAAATACTTGGATTTTCACCAGTGGCTTATACAGCCGTTGCAGCTTTGGGGTTGGTTTCGGCAATTGCATTTGCGTTCCACCGGCGAGTTGCGCCTATCAGGATCATAACAGCCGCCGGCGTTGGTTTGGCGGTGGCGCTTGGCTGGTTGATGACATTTGCGATCGCGCAAGCATCTTTTGACGTCGTGCCCGTGTCGTCAGTCACATTTACCGGACCGGCCACGGATACACTAATGAGCTTGGTTGCGGAGAGGAACGTTGTTTTGTCTTTTGGTATCGGCCTTGTTCCAGGCGTAGCAATTGGTGCCGCAGGCTCAGCCCTAACTGCAGGGGAGTGGAAGATCGAACGGTTTGGCCCGGATACTCCGATGGAACGCTACCTTGTTGGAGCTGTCCTCATGGGGTTTGGAGCCATGCTGGCCGGGGGTTGCGCTGTGGGCGCAGGGCTTTCGGGAGGGTCCGCCCTGTCATTGACGGCGTGGCTTGCCGTTTTCTTCATGTGGGTAGGAGCGATCAGCACGCATAAGTTATTGAGGCGAATACCTGTTCCTCAAACGTCCTGAGTCATTCGAATTCCATTTGTTCAAATACTCGCCCGGCATTTTTTGTCGCCAGTTCCTCAAACGTGTCCAAATGGGCGAAAGGTGATTGATCGACATAGTAAGCCTCGGTCAGATCGCCGCCGGCATCCATATGCTCTTTGATCTTGCCGCGCAGATAGATCAGGTAGTCGCGTGTATAACGGCGCACCTGATCCATGTTCGTCGGATGACCATGTCCGGGGATGACGTATGTGGCTCCCAAAGCTTCGAACTCGTTGTCCCAGGTCTCAAGCCAATCCGCAGTATAGGTCTCTTGAAAGATCGGTAGCATTCGCTCGTGAAACGCCATGTCACCCGCGATGACAAGGCTTTGGTTCGGCAGCCAAACCGATATATCACCGGGGCTATGGGCCGGCCCGAGATATTTGGCCTCAATCCGGAAATCACCCATTTCAACAACGTATTCATCCTCGAATGTCTCGGTTGGGCCTGCCAGGACGGTTCCTTCCGCCTTGTCCTGATTGTACCGTTGCATTCCTTCAAGGATCTGAGAGCCATATTCCTCGAATTCAGCCGCAGCATCCGAATGGGCGATGATCGGAATACCGAGCTCTGACCAGTATGCGTTGCCAAGCATCGCGTGCCCCTGACCATTCTCGTTGAAGACAAGCTTAACCGGCTGATCCGTGATTGCCTGAATTTCTTGGTGAAGCGCTTCAGCAAGCCCATAGGCCGCGCCGCCGTTTATAACGACCACGCCCTCCCCGGTTACGATAAAACTGAGATTGTTGTTATGACCAGAGTTCTCGTAGGTCGGCGGTGCGGTTGCACCAATGGCGGAATAGACGCCGGGGATGTATTCGACCGGTTTGGAATACAGCACACTTTGAGGGTATTGGTCTGCAATATCCTCGCTTGCCCAAGCTTGTGTGACCAGGGCCAAGACAATCGCCAGCGATCGCATCTTTATGGCTCTCCAATGTACTTATAGGCAGACCCAGTCTTCTCGACCCGGCCGATTCCACCATTCGGCAGGTGGAAACCAATTGTTTTCATTTGCCCGTGGGAAATCTGATCCAGCAACGAATTCCGAGTTGCTGCGGCCGCCTGTGGATCCTGATCCGTCCCGCTGGGCCAGTCGGGGCGTTCAAAAGCTACGTGTGGATTTCCCAACGCGTCGCCGACAACCATCACGGATTCACTGCTGCTGCGAATTTCAAACGCCATGTGACCGGGCGTGTGTCCATAGCTTGCGCGCGCGGCGATACCGGGAAGGATCTCTTGCCCGTCGTCAAAGAACGCGACCTGATCCTCAATTGCTGCCATACGCCGCTTTGCGCCTACTGCGAACGCAGCGCGATCTTCTCCAATGGTATCCACTGTTGAGGGGTTCCACCAATAATCCCACTCATTACGGCCAAAGTGATGCGTAGCGTTCGGGAACAGAAGGTCGTCGAAATCATCCAAAACGCCCCAAATGTGATCCGGGTGCGCATGGGTGAAGATCACGTGCGAGATGTCTTCGGGCGACAGGTTGGTTGTTTCAAGAGCTTCCAGAAGCTTACCAGAAGTGGGCATGAAATCTGGCCCAGCTCCCACATCGAACAGCACCGTGTTTTGATCATCTCGATAAAGCGCCACGTTGCACTCTGGCTCGTATTTGGTCGCGTCCACCTTGTAGTTGTCCAAAAGCTGCCTGAGTTCTGCCTGCGGCATGGCGCCAAAGACCATATCCGGAGGCAAGGACAGGTACCCGTCTGATATGGTTGTCATGCGAGCCGAAGCACCGAGTTGTAACTCTGCCCTCACGAACCTGGATTGTACTCCAAGCGCTGCGATACAAGCGGCGCTACACAAGAATCTGCGTCGTGAAAATGCATCTCCATTCATACACAATCAATAAAATGAATGTTTTGATTTGTAAATGAGTAAAGATGCAGATGGATGGAATTCCGCCAAGCTATCTGCGGGCGGGGGCGATTTGCAGATCAGCTTTTGGTCTCTCCCTTAGGAGCTCACAAGCGAGATTGGATCGCGAATTGTTTTGGGCAATCGGTGCGAATTTCTTTGGGCTGCTGCGCGTAAAATTTCTAAATGATTTTGAGAAGCGACGCGAACACCTACGCGGCATCCTACACGCTTGTGGGTTTGCACATAACATTTCGTGCACCGCAAAAATTTGCGTAGTTTGTCCATAGTTTTGCGCTGCGTGATTGTGTGCATTAGCGGTGAATTGAATCAGTTTTGGCGTAGTCGTTGCGGTTATGGTCCTGTGCGTTGCTCGATGCCGCAAAGGGCCTCCTTAAGGAACCTTGGATTCTCGCGAAGGTCTGCGATGCGTAGAAAGCGGACTTTGCGAAGTCTAGCTTGAGCCCAAAACGGAAATGCACTGAATTCAAGTACAATTGACTTTTGCGGCTTTCGGATAAAAGGGTTGTGAGTTTCCTTCTTTAATTCGAAGTACCCAAAATCATGCCAATGTGGGAGTGCTGACTATGAAAACAGCGGTTGTGACCGGCGCTGCAGGAGGGATGGGTCAGGCCATCTGCCGCCAACTGCGGGCAGATGGGTTCCACGTGTTTGGACTGGACCTCAACGAGGAGGGCCTAGGTGAAATGGCAGCGGAGTTAGGTTCGGATTTCACGCCTATCTGCGTTGACTTAACGGATCCCATTGCTATCGCTCATACGTTTGATGGAATTAGGTCAGAGTATGGCGGTCTAGATGCTTTGGTAAACAACGCGGGCACCTGCTTCATGTCTGACTTCCCGCACATTCTGCCCGAAGAACTCGAACAGCAGATGGCAATCAACTTTAACTCTGCATTCAATTGTTGCCAGCAGGCGGTTCAGTTGATGTTGGAACGCGAAGGCGTCAAGAAGATTGTAAACATCTCATCGAATGGAGCTTACAATTTCGATGTGTTCGACCCTCCCCATTACCGGGCGTCAAAGGCTGCGATGGATACCCTAACGAAAGACCTCGCCCGTCGATATGCACATGAAAAAATCTGCGTAAATTCGCTGGCTCCTGCCATGACTGAGACACCGTTGTTCAATGTCTTAACCAAGGACGTCTTGGAGAAAGCCGTTAGTGCCATGCCGCATGGTCGCGCGATGCTACCTGAGCAAATCGCCTCTTGGGTTGGTTTTCTCATTTCGCCGGCTGGTGACGTTTCCAGTGGAAATGTGATTGTTCTGAACCAAGGGCGCGACGTCAGATAACTCTGAGGTGCGACATCACTTTTTGGGAAAATGGTCCACAGCTTGGGATCAACGGTAGACTTCTGGAGCTTTCTTCAGAACGGGCCACTGCTTTGGACAATGCCCGTAAATTACAAATGCATCTCGCTCGGATGCCAGACGCATCAACCTGTCTGCGCTGGCAATCGCTGAATCCTCGTCCCAAGACCCGGCAAACTTCTCGTCGATTTCTGTTGGTCGGGAAATCGCATCACTGGTTAGTAAAACCGTCCCTGACGGAAGATCGACCATTACCGCGATCTGGCCAGGCGCATGACCGGGTGCCATCAAAACGAAGATACCTGGCGCAATCTCTACGTCGTCATCAACAACCAGGTAATCCTGATCGGGCCATTCCAAAGGCCGCATATCGCCCCAGTACAACGGGCGGGGTAAGGCTCGCTCCGCAGCAGAGATAAGAATTGGACTGCTTGGAAAGTCGCCCAAAGCGCCGATGTGGTCGATGTGGGTGTGCGTACAAATCTGTAGTGTAATGTCTGACGGAGTAAGCCCGAGTTTTGCCAGTTGTGCGCTTGGCAGGTTGTCTGGTTCACACTTCAAGACCTCGCCGAACTCGTACAATCGATCTTCTTTGACTGCGGCGTCGGTATCGGTCGCGTATTTTTCGGGAAATCCAGTGTCGATGAGTATAGCTTCTCCCAAATCTGTCCGAACGAGAAACCCGCAGATCCCTATGATACGGCCAGTGGAATGGACCTTGAACAGACCGTAGTCCAAAACTGCTAGGTCAATCGGTCGCCCTTTGACAAATCCCTTTGCTTGCACAGACTCTCTCCCGGATTAACTAAAAGGATTTTGAGTAGAGCATGAAAGTCAAGATACACACACTTTTTCAATACCTACTGGATACCACAGAAGCGGATCCAGATGCCTTCATTGGGTTTTCCTTGTCCGCGTCGCCGCTTTTGGGTGAGTTCATGGATGCGCTGGATCCAGCGCTGCCGTTGGATTGGAACCAAAAGAGCTTTCGGGGTCTGCCTGCTTTACGACGACATGTCTTGGACCGCGCTGGCTTGTCTGATGTTTGCAAGCCAGACGACGTCCTGATCACCGCTGGCGCAGCAGAAGCCAATTATCTTGCATTCATGCAATTGGTCCAACCGGGCGACGAAGTCGTAACGGAACGCCCGGGCTGGCCACAAGCGGGCGTATTGGCAGAGGCAGTTGGCGCGACGCTAAAAGTTGTCGACCGAGAAGAAAGCTCTGGTTGGGTATTGCCGCTAGACGAAGTTGAGTCCGCAGTAACAGCGCGCACGCGGCTCATCTTTATAACCAACCCCAATAACCCCACCGGGCAGTTGATGACACAAGCAGAGCTGGAAAGGCTTGTCCAAATTGCAGATCGCGTCGGCGCTTGGCTGGTTGTTGACGAGGTTTACGCGGGATTGGAGTGGGACGGGTCTCGCGCCCCTTCGATCGCCGGTTTGTATCCTAGGGGTATCACGACGGGCAGCGTTTCCAAGGCATTGGGTCTTCAAGGGCTGCGCACCGGCTGGATGATATGCCGTGATCCTGATCTGATTTGGGACGCTATTGTTCTGCGGGAAAACTCTAGCGAGATTATGAATATTCTCGGCGAAGTTATTGCCGAAATTGCCCTGCGGCCTGACCGATACAATCAGGCTATAAAAACTGCGCGGGCAGCAGGGATTGAGACACTGGAAAGCCTTGATCGGTATGTTGCCGATCAGCCCCGCCTGAATTGGGTCAAACCTCAGGCTGGATTGATTGGATTGGCACGGCTCGACGGGATTGATGGCGATGTTTTTGCCAAACGCTTGCTCGCCGATCCCTATCGGACATTTCTTTTGCCGGGCTCGTCTTACGGGATGCAAAACCACATCCGACTGGGTGTGGGGGGAGGGGCTGCTGCCAACCTTGACCTTGGCCTAGAGCGCATGGGCGAACTGTTGGCGAACTGGTAGACATAAGACACACATTTCGGTTTCTCGGTCTGCAACGCCGGTCAAAAAATGCCGTCCGCTCAAAGCTGATACTAAGCTCAATTGTGGTGCAAGTTCACCCGCCATGTGCTGACAGCTTTTCTGCTAGAATAGCGTTGGTCGCGCGCTAGTTCGAAGATGGAACAACCGATTCATAACCAAGGTTCGAAATGACAGGTTGGACAACTGAAAACGTCCAAGACTATCCGCGACCACCTGCGCTACGGGCTGTACCCCATCGGATGCGGATCGAACTCGGCGGTCAAACCATCGTGGAGACCGATCAGGCGTTTCAGGTTCTCGAAACCCATCACGCCCCTACGTATTATATCCCGCCGCAAGACATTGATGCCGTTCTGACAAAGACCTCGGGTAAATCGTACTGCGAGTGGAAGGGTGTTGCGAGCTACTGGGACGTTCAGAGCGGGGCGGCCGCGGCAAAGAAAGCTGCGTGGAGTTATGCTGCACCAACCACCAGATTTGAACAGATTAAGGGCTATCTCGCCTTTTACGCCGGACTTATGGACGCTTGTTTTGTTGGTGAGTACCGGGTGATCCCGCAACCCGGGGACTTCTATGGAGGCTGGGTCACCGAAAACTTGAAGGGTCGCATCAAAGGTGCTCCGGGAACGGAATTTTGGTGAGTATTGATGACCGACCCTAAAACCTCGCCTTCCCCTTTGGCTGTTCCTACAAGCCGTTTGGTCCGTGTTGCCGGTTTGAGCGGCATGACGGCAGGCATTGCGGGGAACGTGGCAGTCCGCGCGCTAAGAGAGATCGGTCGCGGTGCGCGACCCGATATGCGTGGTTTGCTGATGACACCCGGCAACGTGACACGCGTTGCGGATCAGCTTGCGCGTATGCGTGGGGCCGCGATGAAGGTGGGTCAGTTGATTTCGATGGATGCAGGTGAGGTCTTGCCGTCTGAACTGGCTGACATCATGGCGCGACTGCGAGATCAGGCGCATTTCATGCCGCCGAAACAATTGCGTGACGTCCTGAACCGAGCCTGGGGTCCAGATTGGCGAAAATCCTTCCAAGCCTTCGATGTAAGGCCCATGGCGGCAGCGAGTATCGGGCAAGTACATCGTGCGACATTGAAAGACGGGCGCGATGTGGCGATCAAAGTGCAGTATCCGGGAATAGCTCGTAGTATCGACAGCGATGTGGCCAATGTCGCGGCTCTGGTTCGCATGTCAGGTTTGCTTCCCAAGAGCTTTGATCTGGATCCGTATATCCAAGAGGCGCGAAGTCAACTGCATGAAGAAACCGATTATGAACGCGAGGGACAGCACCTGCGCCACTTTGCTGACCTCTTGCAGAATGATGAAGCGTTTGAAATCCCGGAGTTCTATCCAGATTGGAGTACGCCAGAAGTTCTAACGATGTCCTTTCTGGAAGGTCGCCCTATCGAAGCCGTGGGTGATGCGACCAGCGAGGACCGCAATCGAGTCTCAGAAGCCTTGGTCCAGCTCACGCTGCGCGAGGTTTTCGAGTTCGGGATCATGCAAAGCGATCCGAATTTTGCCAACTACCGATACAACCCATCCAATGGAAAAATCAGTCTCTTGGATTTTGGCGCGGCACGCGCACTGCAACCATCTGCAATAGATGGATATGTGGATCTGTTGCGCGCCGGTTTGCTTGAAGACGGTGCGGCGCTTCGTAAGGCTGCTATACAACTGAAGCTTATTGAAGGTGATGGCCCATTTGACGACCGAATCCTTGGAATGATCCGCAGCGTTTTTGACGCAATCCTATCCGAGAATGAATTTGATTTTTCTGATCGAACGCTCTCCAACCACCTGAACAAAGAAAGTATGGCCCTGGCCGCGGCCGGGTATATCCCGCCCCAGCTGCCAATGGACATTCTTTACCTTCAGCGAAAGATTGGGGGTATGTTCTTATTAGCCACGCGATTAAACGCCTCGCTTCCCGTGAAGACGCTTCTTGAAAAGTACGTCATCTGAACGACCACAATTTACTCCAAACCAGCAAGCCGAACAATTACAAACCAGTGTCACCGATATGCGCGACCAACCCAAAACAATGCGCAAGTGCGATGCGAATGTTGCCAGGCTCGGGTTCGAGAACCCCTTTGACGAACCAAACCCGGCTTTAGAAATGACCATCGTGTAAGTTGATCACGTCGACGAACCCGTCCTGTTAACCGGCTCCGCTCCGACCCGATACGCGATCCTCGAAAACGTCGGCCTTAGGGGCAGGAAAATCCGGTATGCAAGCTCTAGCAGAGGCGTTACCCCCGGAATGCTTGCCACACGTGCTAGCCAACGCCATTTGGGTAAAGTGCCCCAGAGTTCCGTGAACCCGCGCGCACCGGATACAAGTTCTCCATCTGGTCGACGCACAGTGAATCGATCCATTGCTTCTTGCCGCGTTAGATTTGCATCAATAAGAGCATTGGATTTTGAAACGTCAACGAACCGCACACGTTCAGCGCCCTCGCAAGAAGCATAGTGCCTGATCTCAACGGAGCAAAGTGGGCAAGATCCGTCGTAGTACACCGTAGTAAGAGATTGACCGGCATCATCAGATGTGAGCGCAACCTCATCATTATCCGAATTGTACATTTTGTTTGGCCTTGTCTCTTGGGTTTCGCCCATACGTTCGCAAGAGCTAGCGCAAAAACCGAAGAAACGAGGGGTCACCAGCTGCACTCAGGTGCGTTATGAAGCCGCAACTAAGGATGCTGTCAGCCAAACTTAACGCTTTGGACGCGCAAACAAGATGGTTCTGTTTGAATATTGCTTTCTCTCGTTTGCAGTGATCTTGGGGGTGAATGGTTTGGGGTGCACTGCCAAGAATGCCGACGCTGCTTTGCAGCGTAAAGTTCGTCGGGGTGGTCTCTTTAACGTGTGCTCAGAAATCAGACGTTCGAACAAAGTAGAGTTTGGCTAACCCGTTTCTTTGCTTGGTGTTTTAGAGCTCGGAGCCGTCACTATTCGATTTCACGTTTGCCTAGGTCCCGTACTCCTGGCCAAGCTCTCATCAGTGAGTTCGCGGCAACTTCCGACCTTCAAGTGCCTAAGGCCAATTGCGTCTGTGCAAATGCCACGTCAACAGCGAAATGCGGAGGAGATTGGAACAAAGATCCATTGTTTGCGGCCATGCGTACAATATTTGAAAAACGGAGGTATCGTGCAGGTCGTTTGGTTCAAACGGGATTTACGGGTAAATGATCACCCGGCACTGGCGCAAGCGTCCGAGGTCGGAACAGTTCTACCACTCTATGTGGTTGAGCCTGAGCTTTGGCAGCAACCCGACGCGTCAACACGGCATTGGAACTTTGTTGCTGAGACAATCGCGGGACTGCGAAAAGACCTTGGGGAACTTGGCCAGCCTCTTGTTGTGCGCACCGGGCAAATTGTGTCGGTCCTATCCGAGTTGAAGGATCGTGGTCTAGTCGACGTACTTTGGTCACACGAGGAAACAGGAAATAACTGGACGTATCAGCGGGACCGTCAGGTCGCGGCATGGTGCAGGGATCATGGTGTGCAGTGGCACGAAGTGCAGAACCACGGCGTTTTTCGCAGGCTCAAGTCTCGCGACGGCTGGGCGGAAGGTTGGGACAAGTTTATGGCATTGCCCGTTTCGTCACCAGTTGCGCTAGAGCCTATCGACATAGAACCGGGGTATATTCCCACGGCGCGCGATCTCGGCTTGCGGGATGATCTGTGCGTTGGTCGTCAGGTCGGGGGACGAGCTGCGGGTTTGGAACGGCTGAACAGTTTTCTGACCCGCCGTGGCAAAAGATACCAACGCCAAATGTCCAGCCCCTTGGCGGGGGCCGTCGCGTGTTCGCGGCTGTCGCCCCACTTGGCTTGGGGCGCGCTTTCGATGCGCGAGGTATCGCAAGCGACTGAAAGGCAAAGACGCAGATTGCCGCCGCAAGCAAAGGACTGGCGCAAATCGCTTCGCTCGTTCTCGGGCCGATTGCATTGGCATTGCCATTTCATTCAGAAACTCGAGGATGAGCCTCGAATTGAGTTTGAAAATCTGCATCGGCTCTACGACGGGCTTCGACCAAAAGCGCCAGATGGCGCGCTTTTGGCTGCTTGGTCCAAAGGCGAAACGGGATATCCGTTTTTGGACGCATGCATGCGGTCGTTGCAAGCAACGGGGTGGCTCAATTTTCGGATGCGCGCAATGGTGATGGCGACTGCGAGCTATCATCTTTGGCTGGATTGGAGAGCCCCTGGTCAGCATTTGGCGCGCATGTTTACCGACTATGAGCCGGGCATTCACTGGAACCAGGTGCAAATGCAATCAGGCACCACCGGCATCAATACCGTGCGCATCTATAATCCAGTTAAGCAGGGATATGATCAGGATCCAGAAGGGGTGTTCATTCGGACATGGGTGCCGGAACTGGCCGATATTTCGGATCGGCACATCCACGAACCCTGGAAAGCCCCGGACGGGAAACACGTCATCGGAGCGCATTATCCAGAGCGTATTTTTGACCATCTCGCAGCAGCCAAAGCCGCGCGCGAGCGGGTGTGGGGCGTCCGCCGGAGTGCGGTGTTTCGCTCGGAAGCGCGCGACATCGCGACAAAACACGCGAGCCGAAAGACCAGACGGACTGCGCGCAAAGATGCGCGGTCGTCTCAAGATCAAGAGCAACTCGGCCTGCCTTTGGGGGACAAATGATGAGGATGCGGAAGAAAGCCGATTTGCCCCAGAAAATCTGCCCGGTCTGCCAGCGCCCTTTCACCTGGCGCAAGAAATGGGAAAACGTTTGGGATCAAGTGAAATACTGCTCGAAGAAATGCAGGTCGGCCGCATGACCGAGATTTTTCCCGAACTTGCAGAAGCGAAAGAGACGTTCAGTTTCAAGCCCACACGAACCCATGGCCTTAAAAGGTTGAAGCAGTTCGTGGGACGCGCCGGTCGCCATTATGCGGGTAAGCGGAACTACGATTTTGGGACCGATCAGCGCAGCAATGTATCGGGTTTGTCACCTTGGCTGCGCCACCGTTTGATAACGGAACAAGAGCTACTGGCAACTGTACTAGCGTCCCGTAATTCCGACGCGGCGGAGAAGTTCGTACAAGAAGTGTTCTGGCGCACATACTTCAAAGGCTGGCTGGAACAGCGGCCCAGCGTCTGGGCACAGTATCAGCGGGATCTGTTGAACGCTTGTGAGAGGCTGGCAAATGATGCGGGTCTAGACAACCGTTTCAACGATGCAGTGAATGGCAATACCGGCATCGACTGTTTCGATCATTGGGCACGGGAACTGGTGACGACCGGCTACCTTCATAACCATGCGCGAATGTGGTTTGCATCCATCTGGATTTTTACACTCCGCATACCCTGGCAGCTTGGCGCGGATTTCTTTTTGCGGCATTTGCTGGATGGCGATCCCGCGTCGAACACGCTGAGTTGGCGATGGGTTGGCGGATTGCACACGAAAGGCAAAACCTACCTCGCGCGTCCGGACAATATTGCCAAATACACCGACGGACAGTTTCAACCAAAAGGCCTCGCCAAATTCGCGGAACCTCTGACCGAGACAGCAGAACACCCGTTCATTCCGCTTCTGATGCCGCAAAAGCCCCCAGAGGGCCCTTACCTTATGCTTTTGACCGAGGATGATCTGACAGGTGAATGCGTAATGCCGGCATCGCCTGCTGCCGCGATTGGACTTTTGGCGACGCATGGCCGGTCTCCGAACCCGATTGCAGGCGCCGTAACGGATTTTGCCGAAGGCGCGATGAACAGCGCCCTGGAACCTCACGGAAAGCGCCTGCAATCCGCCGAGGATTGGAGTGGTCCGTTGATCGAGGCAGCACGGAATGCCGGTGTCAAAACCATTGCGACAGCCTATGCGCCTGTCGGTCCCACTCGGTCACGATTGGATCGTGCGGAACCCCTATTGAGGGACGCTGGTCTGTCTTTGAACCGGATAATACGACCTTACGACGCTGTGACATGGACTCATGCAAAGGCCGGATTCTTTGGTCTTCGAAAGAAGATCCCGTCGATTCTGGGCCAATTGAACCTGGCCAGCCAATTAAGGCCATAGCCCGTGTCCACTGCCGCTCTTCTGCTTCCCAATCAATTGTTTGCGCAACACCCGGGTCTGGTCGCCCGCCCAGACACTGTTGTTCTTTTTGAAGACCCGCTGTTTTTTGGCGATGCGTGTTATCCGGCCAAGATGCACAAGCAAAAGCTGTGGTTGCACCGTGCCTCTATGGCGCGCTATCGCGATAGCTTGGTCGCCAGAGGATTTGATGCAGCGATTTGGCCCTTTGAGCGGCAATCGGGAGCATGCCTGCGCCTGTTTCAAAGTCTGCGTGACCGCAGTGTCAGCAGAATAGTCATGGCTGATCCGGTAGACTTCATTGCAGAAAAACGCTTACGGGCAGCGGCTGGCAAAACCAATATCACGCTCGATATCCTGCCATCGCCCGGCTTTTTGAACACTCAAGCCGACAATCTGGATTGGTCTGCCAGTCGCAAACGCTGGTTCATGGCAGAGTTCTACGAAAGCCAACGCCGCCGCTTGAATGTTTTGATGGACGGCGATCAACCAACTGGCGGACAATGGAGCTTTGACGAGGAAAACCGCAAAAAAGTGCCCAAGGCGCTGTTGGGCAGCCTGCCTTGGATCGATTGGCCCGCCCATGACGCCGTTGATGAAGCCGCAAAAGCAAGTGTTCTTGCTGAGTTTCCAGATGCACTGGGCAGCTTGGATAAGTTGTATTATCCGACATCGCACAAAGCTGCGTCCGATTGGCTGGCGCAGTTTCTGGAACGGCGGTTCAATCACTTTGGCGACTATGAAGATGCCATTGTTGAGGGCGAAAACTGGCTGTGGCATGCCGTTCTCACGCCTGCTTTGAACATTGGATTGCTGACACCAAGACAAGTTTTGGATGCTGCCTTGGCGCATGCGGATCGCAAGGGCATTCCCCTGAATTCAGTAGAAGGTTTCATCCGCCAGATCATTGGCTGGCGTGAGTTTATGCGCGCGACATATGAAAGCCTGGGTGTACCGATGCGTACGACAAATCATTGGGGTCATCACCGCGCCATACCCCGCGCATTCTACGACGGAAGCACTGGCATTGATCCGCTAGACGACACAATCAAAAGGGTGCTTAGGACAGGGTATTGCCACCATATTGAACGTCTCATGGTTCTGGGCGGTTTCATGTTTCTGTGCGAGATTGATCCCAACGATGTCTATCGCTGGTTCATGGAAATGTTCGTCGACAGCTATGATTGGGTTATGGTTCCCAATGCCTACGCGATGAGCCAGCATGCCGATGGCGGGTTGATCACCACCAAGCCGTACTTTTCGGGTTCAAACTATGTTCGCAAAATGAGCCATTGGGGCAAGGGGCCCTGGGCCGATATATGGGACGGTCTATATTGGCGCTTTATCCTGAAACACAGCGATATACTGGCTGGCAATTCCCGCTGGGCGATGATGTGCCGTACGGCTGAGCGCATGTCGCCAGAGGTCAAAACCAAGCATGTATCGACGGCTGAAGCCTTTCTGGGACGGATGGAATGAGCATGAACTCTATGGTGGCGCATGACGGATATTGAGGTCGCATCCAGTGATCAGCTTTGGGACTGGCTAAGCACGCATTTTGCCCAGCGTGAGAGCGTCCGACTGATCACGTGGAAGGCCGCACATCCACAGAAATATGTCAGTCGGGACGAGGTGCTGGATGCGCTTATTGCGCATGGTTGGATTGATGGAAGACGATTTACAGTCGACAAAGACCGGACGGCGCAACTTATCAGCCCGCGAAAACAACAAGCGTGGTCTAAAAGTTACAAGGACAGAGCAGAGCGCCTCAGGCAAAACGGCTTAATGCACCCCGCAGGAGAGGCTTCTATACAAGCCAGTAAAGCGTTCGGGCTTTGGAATTTTTTTGACGACGTCGATGCCCTGATCGTTCCAGATGATTTATCAGTTGAATTGGACCTAGATAAATGGGAGCAATTGCCCCCGTCTTACCGACGCAACGTCCTGCGGTGGATTAAGGTCGCAAAGAACCCAACAACGCGCCAAAGGCGGATCAATAAGACGGTCGCAACCACGCACGCTGGTGAAAGAATGCAGCAAATGTAGCGCCGTCAGGTCTGTTCTGGGTTCCCAATCGGAGCTTGAGCTTTCGTATCGAAACGGAGCAATGCAGCCAAAATTATGGTTTAGATCAGCCGCCTCGGAAGTCGCCGTTTGCTTACGCAATGTACTTTCGTATTTGCAGAACCACAGTCCAAGTTCGAAGCCTACTCACCTGGAGGCTTGGCGGAGATGTCAATCATAGAAGTGGACGTTGGTCGCGATGATGCGTTCGTCGGCTTGCGTCATGTTTTCTGAGTCTTGGCAGCGTTTGTTCTAGCACCCGTTTTCGTGGCGGCTTTCACAAAGCCTACCCGATTTAGCAAGAAAATTGATTGAAAATGAATGATGACGACACGGCAAATTTATGTGTTTACAATCGAGCAATAGTGAAAGTTCATTTCGCATTGCGACGTCTAAGAGAGGCTTATGAGTTTGTCATCAGCGTCTCTTTTGGTTGGCGAAATCCAGGTTTCACCAGATACCACGTCCGAAGAAACGAGCTGCGTGAGCCGGCCTGATGGATTTTGGCCTTATCTGCTGCGCGGAGCTGGTCCTTCGTATTCACTGCTAGTCAGGTAATTTCAGGTTGGAGGGTACGACATGGAATTACCAACACTGACCTACGAAATGATAGCCGTACTGAGTCTATTGTCTTTTACGGTCTTTCTTTTTGTTACCGAGATTATACGGATCGATGTTGCAGCAATTCTTGTAATGGTACTGCTTGGCGCACTGAGCTATCTGCCGGGGCTAGGTAATCTAGCCGATATCTCCAAGCTCTTTGAAGGTTTTTCCTCGAACGCCGTGATGTCCATCATCGCAGTAATGGTAATTGGGGCTGGGCTTGATAAGACTGGACTGATGTCAAAGGTCGCGGCCTTGATCCTCAAGAATGGTGGCACGACTGAGGCTCGGATAATTCCCATAACATCAACAACGGTTGGTGTCATAAGCTCCTTCATGCAGAACGTTGGAGCTGCTGCGCTTTTTCTGCCTGTTGTTAGCCGCATCTCGGCACGTACGGAAATCCCGATGAGTAGGTTGCTGATGCCCATGGGGTTTTGCGCAATACTGGGTGGTACGATCACCTTAGTCGGGTCGTCGCCTCTTATCCTGTTGAATGACCTGATTGTATCGGCAAATTCATCCCTTCCGGCTGACCAACAAATGGAGACATTTGGGTTGTTTTCAGTCACGCCTATCGGTGTGATGCTGGTGCTGACGGGGGTGCTTTACTTTGTGCTTTTTGGTCGTTGGGTCCTTCCAGCGCAGCGGGAGCGTGGAGAAGACGCAAGCTCGGCTCGGTCCATGCAGACCTATGTCGAAAACACCTACGGGCTTAGGGCCGATATGTTCGAAATACGTGTCCCTGAAGGCTCGATCATCATCGGGCAAACGCTTGCGGATTTAATGGTCGCCCATAACATGTACATTCTTGGCACATCCTATCGCGGCCACAAGGTCATCGCGCCGATGGCTGATACCAAGATCGAAGCGCCAGCGCGGCTTGCAGTACTTGGCCTGCGCCGGGTGGTTGCGCAACAGTTCGCTGAGCCTTACGGCTTAGAGATACTTCCCCAACTAGATGTCTTTGCGGATGATTTCGCCGCGACCCAATCGGGCGTGGCTGAGGTTGTTATCCCGCCCGGTTCATCGGTTATTGGCCAAACTCCGATTGATCTGCGCCTGCGTCAGACACACGGTTTGTCTTTGTTAGCCATTCAGCGTGGTGAAGAAACACTGAGCCACGTTGAAACCGAAGATCATGCTGCAACGCATATCGGGCAAGTCCCTTTGCAGTCCGGTGATACGTGTGTGGTTCACGTGCAGTGGGACCGCCTGACACGGTTGAAGTCGGACAGGGATTTTGTCGTTGTAACTTCGGATTTTCCCCAGGAAGAGCTACGGCCACACAAGGTCGGATGGGCGCTCGCCTTCTTCCTAATAGCGTTAAGCTTAATTCTGTTCTCTGATCTGCGCTTGTCATTGTGCCTGTTGATCGGCGCTATTGGGATGGTATTGAGCCGGGTGCTCTCGATTGACGAAGCCTACGAGTCGATTAGTTGGAGTACAGTTTTTCTACTCGCTTCGCTGATCCCGTTGGGCCAGGCAGTTCAAAACACCGGCACAGCGGATTGGATTGCAGCGCATGTGTTGGCCCTCCTTCAAGGGTGGCCGATATGGTCGCTGCAAGCAGGAATCGCCGTTTTGGCAACGGCGTTTACGCTGGTCATGTCCAACGTAGGTGCAACTGTTCTGCTGGTGCCGCTAGCAGTTTCTATTGCCGTATCGGCGGGTGGTAACCCGGCTGTATTTGCTCTCACCGTGGCAATTTCAACGTCCAACTCGTTTTTGATCCCAACACACCAAGTGAACGCGTTGATCATGGGTCCAGCAGGCTACCGGGTGGTCGATTTCGTTCGCTCAGGTGGAATCATGACTCTCCTTTTCTTGGTTGTCTCAATGACCGGGCTTGCCCTTTTCTTCTGAGCCGCCTCTCGGCGGTCCGAACAGATCTGCTCTGCTTCAACTCAGGCGAACTCATAAATGAGGTTTTTGAGACCAAACTTTAGTGTTGGAGCAGAAGATACGAGACCTTCGCAATGAGTACGTTTGCTGCGATGGAGCGAAGAAAAGCGTCGAACTCATACAATCATGAAGTCGATATACGCGGGAACTGGACCGATTTTGTTTTATCGATCATTGTTACTTTGCCAAGACCGTCGACATTCTTGGAGAGTTCACTATGAAGTTCCTTCGTACACCGGGCTATCGGTTTGACGGGTTGCCAGATTTCACATTTGGCCCACACTATCTTGATGTGGATGATACCGAAGACGGTCGTCTCCGAATGCACTATTTGGACGAGGGGCCGACACAGGCACCGCCAGTATTGTTGATGCATGGAGAGCCAACCTGGTGCTTCTTGTATCGGCGCATGATTCCGTTATTCAAAGATGCGGGCCATCGAGTTCTGGCTCCTGACTTGATTGGGTTTGGACGGTCGGACAAGCCAACTGAGCGATCCGATTACACCTACCAACGCCACGTAGACTGGATGTCCGAGTGGTTGCGGAAAGTTGACCTGACGGGCATCACATTGGTTTGCCAGGACTGGGGCGGCCTCATAGGCTTGCGGTTGGTTGCGCGTATGCCCGAGCGGTTCTCACGTGTGGTTGTGGCGAACACGGCCTTGCCCACTGGTGACACACCCTTGGGCGAGGCATTTCTTTCATGGCGGGAATACTCACAATCTGTGCCTGAATTTAATTCGGGCCGGATCGTATTCGGCGGCACAACATCCAAGATTTCCGACGAAGAGGTTGCAGCCTACAACGCACCGTTCCCGGATTCACGCTATTTGGCAGGCGCTCGGCAGTTTCCAATGTTGGTGCCCGACAAACCCGACAACCCAGCTTCTGAAGCCAACCGAGCCGCATGGGAAACCCTCAAGACTCTGAACACTCCGTTTCTGACTGTTTTTGGAGAAGACGATAGGGTCATGGCAGGAGTAGACAAAATGTTCCAAAAGTCGATCCCTGGGGCATCTGGTCAAAATCATATCGTTGTGCCTAAAGCGGGGCATTTCATTCAAGAAGATGCTGGCACAGAGCTAGCACACGCGACCTTGAGATTCATTGAGCAAACCTAGCGGCTATCAGTTGCTGCAATCCGTCGGAATGGTCGCCTTTGAAAGATGTTCGACTTTGCAACAGTTCCCGTCCAAAAAGGCTGCTGCTGATGGTTCTTCTGAACCACGCCTTAGAGGTTCCTCTTCGAATAATTTGATAGGACAGGCTTGAACAGCGCAGCCAATCGCAGAAGCGATTTTATGTCTTCCCTTGCGGCCTCAACTCACACCAAATTTGCGGCGCATATGCTCAGCTAAGGCCGTTACGCGACGTGGTTGGGCTCGGCTAGGCGGGAACATCATTTGCAAAGGTTTCGGCGGCGGGAGGAAGTCGCGCAAGACAGAAACAAGTCTGCCAGATCGAACATCGTCGCCGACATCCAGCTCCGACTTCAATACGACCCCATGGCCTGCAATCGCCCAATCGCGGATGAGTGAACCATCATTGACTATTCGATTTCCTTTTACTGATACGCGCTGGGCATTTGGTCCTGATCCAAACTCCCAAACGTTGTCGATCATGTCGCCAAACCTCATGACCAAGCAGTTGTAGTTTAATAGATCTTCTGGTTTTTCAGGCGTTCCAAATGAGGTTAGGTAACTAGGGGATGCACATACGAACCGTTGGTAGCTTCCTAGATTTCGCAATCTGAACGAGCTGTCTGTGATGTTGCCGAAGCGAACGGCGAGGTCAAAACCCTGGCCTACAAGGTCGACGTAGCCGTCTGAGAGGGACAGTTCGATTGAGATGGCAGGGTTCTCTTGGGTGAATTCGGCAATAACCTTGGAAACAATGCTCCGTCCCAAGTCAATCGGCGCGCTTATTCTGCATTGCCATCGAATCTGGCCCGATGGTCTCGAGTACGCAGGGATCGATATCATTCGCCTGGATGCTGAAGGAAAGGTTGTCGAGCACTGGGATGTTCTTCAGGAAGTTCCAGCAAACAGTGAGAATGACAATGGCATGTTTTGACGTAATCCTTAGGACAGCGGTGCATGGAACTTCGAAAGGTCTTGTCGGCTGAACCACGAAAGCTTAAGGGCATAAGTCTGATCCAAGAAACCCGTCGAAGCGTATCTATCAAGAACCTTTAAGCAAGGAGATAAATATGCTCCCGAAGAGTATTCTTGCGGCGACCTTTGGATTATTTGCAGCCACTTCGCTTCAGGCTGGTGTACAAATTCGCTTTATAGAAGGCGCACCCAAAGACCGTTTTGTTCTGACAAACGTCGGAGCTTGCGAAGTAGAAGCCTCGACCGTCAAAATTGACTTGTCGCAATCTGCCGGACGTTTGATTTTCGACGTTACCGAAAAGGGTGCGGGTGTAGAGGTCTTCCAACCGCTTGAATTCGTTGAGGGTGCGGATGCCTTGCGACAAATTCCCGCGGTCGTGGACGGGCAAGATGCAATTGAACTTGAGATCGCCTCCCTCGCAGCCGGGGACAAACTCTCCTTTACCATTGATGTCGATGACACTATCGGGCAACGCGAAATCACCGTAACAGGGTCAGAGATCGAAGGCGCCACGGTGTCATTTACCGATGAGGGTGAGACCAGTACTGCGATCTTCTCTTCCGAAGCATTTGTTAAAGTGACGACCAAGGACTGCTGAAAGCTATCCTACAATGTCGAACTGGTTGATCCGCATAGCATTCCTTGCGCTTGTGGTGGGCGGCGGCATCCTGATTGGGACACTGACTGCACCTGACGAATGGTACGCGCAGCTTTCTAAACCGGCTTTCAATCCACCAAATTGGATATTTGGCCTGGTCTGGACTGTGCTTTATGTATTGATTGCCATGGTCGGTTGGCGTCAGTTCGAAACAGACCGAAGCTCGACCGCAATGAATCTTTGGTGGGCGCAGATGGGTCTTAACTTTTTGTGGTCTCCAACCTTTTTCGTTCTGCAGCTGCCGTGGTTTGCCCTTGTGGTTATTGTTGCGTTGTTGGCTGTCATCGCCACGTTCATTGCTCGGGTCAGGCACTCTGATCGTGTCTCCGCGCTGGCCTTCCTGCCGTACTTCGCATGGGTTGCATTTGCCACGGCGCTGAACCTTTCAATTGCGCTACTGAACTGAGAAGGAACAATATGCGAGCCAACTTCATTGGACTTGTTTCAGGTCTTGTTATCATCGGATGCACAATGGCTCAGGCTGATGGAAAACTGACTGAAGACTTCTCCAAGTCTCCGGAGACGCGTTGGGACTACGTTGCCGACACGGTGATGGGAGGAGTTTCTTCAGGGCACGTGCAGTTTCGTTCGGAAGGTGATGTTGCATTCGCACGGTTGACCGGAACCGTGAGTACAGAAAATAACGGGGGCTTCATCCAGTTCCGACGCAAGTTGTCTGATCGACCGGATGATGGTGTATCAGGTGTCAGGTTATTGGTGCGGGGGAACGGCGAACATTACTTTGTTCACCTCAGAACGCGTGGCACAGTGCTACCGTGGCAATACTATCAGGCCGAGTTCGCAACTTCTGACGATTGGACCGAAGTTTATTTACCTCTGTCAGGTTTCAAGGCTTCAGGTGCCATGTTGCGTGCTACTCCCATTGCTGACGAAATCACTTCAGTTGGAGTTGTAGCCTACGGGCACGATCACGAGGCCCGCGTAGATGTCAGCGAGATTGGTTTCTACTGAAGGTCAGGTTCCTAGTTTCACCTCGGATGCCAGCCATTGTGAAACTTGAGGTTGTCTTGTCTCAGGACGTTGATTTCGCGAAAACCTCGGCCATCCAATCAAGGCTGGTGGTTTTGACGCAACCTCAATTCAAACGTACTCTACCAGCAGCCAAGCGCAAACGAGGACCATGTCTGATCCTGAACACAGAAATGACTCTGCCGTGGACGCCCGCTACGGGGGGCTGCCGGTTCTCCTTCGGATCGGCTGGCCATATTGCTTTTGAAATGCCCTGCGCAGCCCCGAGCCTGAAGAAAAGCCGCAGCGCAGGGCGATTTCCTCGATGCTCAGCCGGGTGTGTGTGCTCAGATCACGCGCACGTGTCAGGCGCATGGCCTGGTAGTGCTGTCCAGGGGACACTCCGAGTTCTTGGTGGAACAGGCGCGCCAGACTGCGTTCAGACATGTTGGCGCAGGCCGCAAGCTCGGCCAGAGGCAGGGGTTTTTCCAGCGTGTCAGCCATCCTGGCGGACAGCATACGCAGCTTCTCGGAGCCGAAGGCGCGGAGCCCATGCAGCGCGGAGCCGGAAAGTTGCGCAGTTGTGTTGTCCTGCAGGAACATGGCCGCCGCCTCTTGCGCAGCGGCGGCCCCGAAGTGGCCAGTAATAAATTCCAGAATCAGATCAAGCGCGGTTGCCGCACTGCCACAGGTCCAAAACCGCCCATCTTGCACAAACCGGTCAGGTGATACCGCAGTGGCCAGAAAGCTTTCAGAAAACTCGTCAAAGAGCTGCCAGTGAATGGTTGCCCGTCGACCGTTAAGCAACCCCAAGGTTGCCATCAGCCATGCGCCAGTGTCTGCTCCGATCACCACTCCTGACCGCAGCAGAGGGCGCAGCTGCCGTGAGAGTTGTTTTTCTGCGGCCTCTTTGCGGAAGTCATCCCCGCCTACGATTAGCGTCAGGTTGGCCGCTTCCATGTGTTTAAGGCAGTCGTCTGGCGCAACCCGAATGCCGCTTGAGCTGGTCACAGGCGCGTCATTCACCGTCAGAATTGTCCACCGGATGTCTGCCCCACCGCTGTCGCGCACAACACGCAGAGGTTCCAGCAGGCAGGCGAGGACGATGTTAGAGAACCGCTCCGACAAAAGAACTGTGATGGTGAGTGGAGCCATCTTGGCAGAATCCGCGCGTTTTTTGGCAATATTGGTTCGGCGGCTTCGGAAACGCAATCGTAACGTCAGTTCAGTGCTAGAAGCCCGACAAGGAGATAGGTTGATATGACGACACGGCCCCTTGACCACATCCGTGTGCTTGATTTTGGCCAATATCTGGCTGGTCCCTTGGTCGGCATGATGTTGGCCGATATGGGGGCTGACGTGATCCGCATCGACCCGCCCGGTGGGCCGCGGCTGAAGGACCCCGCCACCGACATGCTGTCGCGGGGGAAAACTGCGGTGACTTTGGATCTGAAAACCGAGGCGGACCTGAGGACGGCACGCGAACTGGTCGCGCGCGCTGATGTGGTGATCGAAAACTTCCGACCCGGTGTGATGGAGCGGTTGGGTCTGGAGCCTGAGGCACTGCGCGAAATCAACCCGCGCATCGTGTCGCTGTCCTTGCCAGGCTTCGCCTCGACAGACCCGGCTCTGGCAGATCTGCCAGCCTGGGAGGCCGTAATCGCTGCGCGTACTGGGCAGTTCACTGATATGGGCCTGAACCGGCGATTGATGGGGATCAACCCGTCCTTTACTCCGCTGACGCTTGCTTCGGCTTATGGGGCGGCATTCGGCGCAATGGCGGTTCAATTTGCGCTGCTTGCCCGGAACCGCAATGGAGGAGAGCACATTGAGGTTCCGCTGGCCTCTTCGCTGCTGGAGGGGTTGGTCTATAACTGTGAACAGATCGAGGATTACCCCGAACGTTACAAATCCCCGCGTGAGTTAGAGCTTGACCGGCGTGCGGCCGAAGGTCTGTCCATGGACCTCAGCTTTGGTGAGCTGGAAGAGTTCCTGGATCCGTTCTACCGCACTTATACCTGCGCGGACGGGCGTGGGTTCTATGTCGTGGCGGGCAGCGTCAAAACACATCCACGTCGGGTGTTGGAGACGCTGGGCCTGAAAGAACTGGCGGATGAGTTGCCTGATTTCGATGCTTATCTGGATACGGTGGACTGGCCGGATGACTGGTCCCTGCGCAACTACCCCGTTGGCGACCGGGACCGGGCGCGCGTGTCAGCAGCCATGAAGGCTGCGTTTCTGACCAAGCCCTCGCAAGAATGGGAGGTCCTGTTTGGCGCGGCCAAGGCGCCAGCCACGGCGCAACGATTTACCAGGGAATGGCTGGCGGATCCTCATGCGCTGGCCTCAGGTTTGGTGCTGGAGGTCGACGACCCGCGCCATGGTGCCATGCGGCAGATGGGGAACGTAGCGTGGTTGGCCGGAGATGAGGGTGCCTTGGTCAAACGTCCGGGGCCGGATTCAGATAGCGCCCCTTTGACCGACATCCTGGCTGAGGCTCCCCGGACGGGAAAAGGCGGCGACAGCGCGGGAGGCTGGCTCGACGGGTTGAAGGTGCTGGACCTGACCAACGTAATCGCCGGTCCGACCATCGGATCGACCCTGGCCCGCTTCGGAGCGCAAGTGACGTCCGTGCAGCCGGTGGAACCTTCGGTTGATCCCTGGAACACTGTCGTTTTCGGTTTGCATGCGCATCGCGGCAAGGAAAGTGTCCTGTTGAACCTGCGCTCAGAGGATGGGCAGGTGGCCTTGCGCAAACTGATCAAGAGATCAGACGTGATCACCATGAACGGCACTGACGAACAGCGCGATGCCTTGGGTTTGGGTGAAACGCAGCTTGCAGCCATCAACCCGCGCCTGATTCTGCTACAGCTTGACGCCTTTGGCGGTCCAGCACGCGGTCCGAAATCTGATCACCTGGGCTACGATGACCTGGCTCAGGCCGCGACCGGGGTCATGGTGCGTTTTGGCGGTGGTATGCAAACGCCTGAAGAACACGCGCACTTCGGAACCATCGACGTATTGACCGGGTTCTGTGCCTGCGTAGCTCTGGGGGCGGCACTTCTGCGGCTTGAAAAGACCGGCAAAGGCGGCATTGCCCGTGCTGCGCTGGCCGGTGCGGGAAATCTAATACAGGCGCAATTGATGTACGATTTTGACGGCCGTGCCCCTTTTGATGAACCTTCAGGACGCGAGGCCTTGGGCTGGGGTCCGTTTTATCACTGCTACCGGGCTGCAGATGATTGGATGTTTTTTGCGGCCCCCACCGAGGAACGAGGCGCGCTGATGCGCGTGCCGGAACTGGCTGACCTGGCCAAGATACCTGAAGAAGAAATGGTTGCAGCACTTTCAGACCGGTTCGCAATTCACGACGCGGCTCACTGGGCGCAGGCTTTTGCCGGAAGTTCTGCCACAGCAATGCCGTTGCGATCGCTGCATGAAACCCGCGATGCGGTTTTGCAGCCTGAGAGTGAGGGGCAAATCGACCTGGCGGGGAATACCTTTAGCGTGATCCGACACAACCAGCATCCGATGGGCCGCTGGTGTGATCTGGTGGCGCCAAATGCGGTTCGTCCTGCGCGCGCGGCGATCGGGATCCCTGGGCCAATGCCCAAATACGGATCCGACACACGTCGGATTCTGAACGAAATCGGCTTCTCTGGCGACCAGATCAAGGCAATGATCACTGCTGGAACAGTAAGCGAAAGCTGGTCCGAAAAATATCTGCCGGAATAGGATGGTGAGATGACATGCTCGGAAAGGCCAGGCCCTGCCACGACGCCCCGCACGCGGGCCAAGGCGCGGCATATCCTGGACAACTATTATATCGGTCCGGCGCGCGATGACGCAGTGCTTGAGATCTGGGGGTATACCGACCGGATGACCTATGCCCCAGGTGACACAGTGACGTTGCGGGTGTCGACCACCGCGGCGCAGTGGAACGTGGAGATGGGACGCGACGGACTGCGTTATGAACCGCTGCTGTCCGAAACCGGGCTAACCGGCGTGCATCAGGACACGCCCGTCGAGTGTTCCGTCAGCGGTTGCGGGTGGAAAGGTTCCTATTACTTCACCATTCCGGAAGGCTGGCGCGAGGGCGGCTATCTGGTCACACTCAGCGCAGAACGCGATGGAGACCGGGTTGAAGAACATCACCTGTTCCTGCTGCGCCGCGCGGCCGAAAGACCCCCGGCGCCGTACCTGCTGGTCTGCGCAACAGGCACTTGGCTGGCCTATAACTGCTGGGGTGGCTCGAACCATTACGAAGGAATCCACGGACCCGAAGGCAATGAATTCTCACCGGTCGTTTCCACCCAGCGCCCGTGGACGCGGGGGTTCTGCAAACTGCCCGAAGGCGCCCCCCGCGCGGTGCCCGAGGCTCCGCATGTGCCCGGCGGCATGGTGCGATATCCCTACATGGAATGGGCCTATGCCTATGGCTATTCCAAGAAATACGCTTCCGCCGGCTGGGCCAGTTACGAACGCCATTTCGCGCGCTGGGCCGAGGCGCAGGGTTTCGAACTGGACTATGCGACCCAACATGACCTCGACGCTGATCCAGAGCTACTCAGCCTCTACAAATGCGTGATTTTCGTGGGTCACGACGAATACTGGTCCGCCAATATGCGTCATGCGGTCGACGCCTATGTTGATGCAGGCGGGCGGGTCGCGCGGTTTGGTGGCAACTTCCTGTGGCAAACCCGGATCGAGGACGAAGGCCGCACCCAGATTTGCTACAAATACAACGCCGAACGCGATCCTCTGATCGGAACCGATCAGGCGCATCTGGTCACGGCGGCGTGGGAGGTGGACCCGGTGAACTGGCCGGGAGCCCAGACTTTCGGCGCAAACGGGCTGAAAGGCGTCTATGCCGGCCTGGGCCGCTGCGTCGGCCAGGGCAGTGGTGGTTTCACGGTCTACCGGCCCGAACATTGGGCGTTCCAGGACACGCAGTTGGGTTATGGCGATCAGCTGGGCGCGGCCTCTCGCATCTTTGGCTACGAAGTCGACGGGGTGGACTACCGGATGGAGGACGGCTTGCCCTTTCCCACCGGCAGCGACGGGGCGGACCCGGCAATCCAGATACTGGCCCTTGGGCTCGCCACCAATGTGGAACCCGCGCATGGGGTGTGGGGCGAAACAGTCTATATCGGCGACGACGACGCGCAGTTCAAAGCGCAGACCGTTTTTGGCGAGATCACACAGGACTCGTTGGACCGTAGCACCCGCGGTAACGGCGTGATCCTGCATTGGGCGCGCGGCGAGGGAGAGATTTTCAACGCCGCCACCTGTGAATGGGTCATAGGCCTCACCCGGCGGGACTGGCAGGTCGAACAGATCACCCGGAACGTGTTGGAGCGGTTCAGGTCCTGAGCCTAAGGCCGAACCATCAACTCTTCCGCCTGACCCGCAACTCAGTCGACGAAGGCCTCGGCCTGCAGTCTGGCGCCAGAATTCACCTGCAGAAATAGCCCCGGTTCGAACTGATCGATTGCGTTCCGACGCCGTCAAGCCGCCACTGGTCAAGGAACTTGTCAATAAAGGGAAAAAGCCGATGGCGATGCCCCGTCTGTAACCCGCCGCCTCCCGAACCATATGGGGTTTGTCAGCACTTAGCCTCGCTCGGCAAAGTCGGTCGGAGCGCCGACCGCGTTCAGCCAGTGACGCCAGGTCGAGCGGTCGCGTTAATGGATGTGCGGAAGCGCCTCTTTCCAGAACGCCTCGCCGATCTGGGCGCCAAGCGCAGCGACCGGGTTGGCCTTGGTGTCAAACAGCGGCTTGGCGTCTTCCAGCGCGGTTATCCGATGGCGCCGCGTTCAGCGCCTGGGTGGCGCGCAAAAAGCTCAGGCTTTCAGCGGCGTCGTGGAAATAGACCAGCGCGCCCAGATAAGAGAGGCCTTTTAGATCGGGCAGCACGTGCGCTCCATAGGTGAGCTTGGCTCAACCACCTGTGTTGAATTAGAATTTATCAAACAAATTCGAACGGGACCTTGTGGTGGGCAGGAAACCCACAGGGAACAGAGCCACATACCGCGGCTTGCGGCGCAGAATCCGGGGTGGGGTCATTTCTGTTCTCTTGGTGAGGCATTGCTCCCGTCCCCACTTGGCTGATGTCAGAGTGCGTTTGAAATGGGATAGAGTCAAAATCGCGACTCCAGAGGTCAGCGACAAAACTCCTGCGAATACAACACCGGCAAAAGAAACAACCAATGGCTTCAAAGAACAAACTTGCAATCGCGTGCCCCGTCGTAGTCACCTAGGGCATGGGTTTTGGAGGATGTCGATGGCGCCGTGGAAATTCGTGGTTTATCTATTCTGCACGGTTGCACTGGTCGCTTGTGCCCCCAAAACACGTACATATGAAAAGACAGTGACGGCTTCGCTGCCAGCGAGTGCAAATACAACTTTGGGACAGGCAGCCAACCGGCTTGGCGACCCCAAAGACGGTCGGTCGGGTGTCAAGCTAATCAGTGATGGGGAAGAAGCGCTTGTCTCTCGGCTGTTGATGGCCGCTGCAGCCGAGCGAACAATTGACGCACAATATTACCTTCTGCACGACGACCCCACGGGCCACCTATTCGCAGCCAGTCTGTTGCAGGCAGCAGATCGGGGTGTTCGTGTCCGGCTTCTGCTGGATGACATGGATACGTCCAGCTATGACGCGATGACCGCCGCTTTGGACAACCACAAGAACATAGAGATCAGGCTGTTCAACCCGTTTTGGATGGATCAAAGCCTGCTGATTGCAGGGCTGACAGATTTCAAACGCATCAATCGCAGAATGCACAACAAGTCCATGACGGCTGACAACGTGTTTACAATAGTGGGTGGCAGAAACATCGGTGCCGAGTATTTTCTGGCACGGAAGGAAATGAACTACGCAGATTTGGACGTATTGGCAGCAGGTCCTGTTGTAAGTGAGGTCTCCCGCAGTTTCGATGCGTATTGGAACAGCGAGTTCGCCGTTCCTGCGCGTGTGGTCGTTGGTGAACCTGAAGAATTTGATCTTGGTGATGCGCGCCGCATGTTGAATGAACTGGTCGAGAAAGCGAAGCAAACGCAGTACGGCGCGGCCCTCAGAAAGTCAGCAAAAGAGAATTTTGCGGACGGAGCCCTATCATTGGATTGGTTGCCCGCAAAACTGTATGCTGATCCGCCTTCAAAAGCCGCAGGTCTCGAGAACTCAGATCCAATTCTTGCGTCTCAATTGCTTCCGTATTTCGAGAATGCCAGCAGTGAAGTGAATATCGTGTCCGCCTATTTCGTGCCGCGCAACAATGGTGTGAAATGGCTGACCGAACTAGAAAGCCGCGGTGTCGACGTAAAGGTTGTAACCAATTCCCTGGCATCTAACGATGTCGCACCCGTTTATGCGCACTATGCCAAAAAACGCCGAGCACTATTACGCGGTGGAGTAGAACTCTACGAGCTACGGCCTGACGCCTATCAGGTCCAACGCCGCGGTATCAACTGGGCTCAGTCCAGGTCGGGCTTACATTCCAAGGCATTCGCAGTTGATGACCGTTACTTGTTTGTGGGATCGTTCAACTGGGATCCGCGTTCTGTCAACATAAACACGGAAATGGGAATTCTGATAGATTCGCCGACCTTGACCACGCAAACCATGGGTGTTTTGGACGAGGCGCTACCCGCATACACTTATAACGTGACGCTAGAGCAAGCTGGTCAACTAAAATGGACGACAAGAGGAGAGGATGGCAACGTTCTCGAATATCGATCAGAGCCGACGGGGTCGGCCTGGGATCATATAGTCGCCGGATTTCTAAGTATTTTACCAATCGGGTCTCAGCTTTAGTTTTTTTGATAGATACTCTGACGGCTTGCCGACGTAATTGGGGAAGCGGCTGCACTTGAAAAGGTTTTACCGTGAAGGATTTCAACCACTATGCTGGTGAAGCTGGCGAGAGTCATCGGCAAGATGTCGAAGCCAAAAACGAAAGGTGGCGCTTTGCTCTATCCGCTCAGGCAATCGAATTTTCAGAACCTGTATCCTACAAGAACCCCATGTTCTTAAGGATAAAGTCTGTATGGAATGAAACATTCCACGTAATGCCAGCTCCCCAAGGACTGATGAATCTTACGGGGGTGATCCGCGTGAGCGCGAATGAAAGCGTGCCTCGTGACATCATAACAGGCGACGTTTGATGGACATTGTTCTTGTAACAACAGTGGTTGCTTCGCTTTTCGTGGTTATCGGCCTTGCCGAGCCAGTTGCGGCACGCCTTCAAATTCCATACAGCGTCGTTCTTGCGGTTCTAGGCATCATAATTGGTGTTGCCGCGACCTTTTTCCTTCAGACTGATCTGACGGAAGTGATGAACCCGGTGGCGGAAGCAATCCTCGGGTTTCCAATCCGCGCGAATGTGTTTCTTTACATTTTTTTGCCCACGCTACTCTTTCAGGCGACGTTGGGTATGAACTTGCGACGTATGCTGGACGACTGGGTGCCGATACTCGTTCTGGCTATTGTCGCGGTATTTGTGGCGACATTCACCGTTGGGTTTGCTCTTGCGGCAGTTAGTTCCCTTCCTACCGTTGCTTGCCTGCTGCTGGGCGCCATCATTTCAACGACGGACCCATCGGCGGTTGTTAGCATCTTTCGCTCGATTGCCGCCCCGCAAAGACTGGCGCGAATAATCGAAGGCGAGAGCCTTTTGAACGATGCAGCCGCAATCGCCCTATTTGGACTGTTCATAGGATTCGTCATGGTCGGCGCGCCCGACCCGCGACCGCAAGATGCTTTGGTTCAGTTTCCGTTACTTTTGGTTGGGGGGGCTGTGACAGGATGGGTTCTCGCGCGTTCCAGCTTATGGTTGATGAACTTGATTGAAGGTTTCGAGCTCGCTCAAATCTCGATCTCCATTGCCTTACCTTATCTGACATATGTCATTGCAGAGCAGAGTGTCGGCGCGTCGGGTGTAATCGCGGTTGTTGTGTCTGGGATCACATTGAACCTATCTGCGCCCGGCCGACTGACCCCCCAAGCTTGGACAAGCCTCACAGATGTATGGGACGTTCTTGCGCATTGGGCCGGAGCTTTGATCTTCATTTTAGCGGCGCTTTTAATCCCCAAACTGTTAAGCGGTGTTCAGTGGACAGACTTTGTGCTGATCTTGGTTGTGATTGTTGCCGCAGTTGCCGCGCGGGTCTTCATTCTGTTTGGTTTTCTGCCATTTTTGTCACTCGTACGTGTTTCACCACTTGTGGAACGTCCGTTTCGTTACGCAATACTCTGGGGCGGTATGCGAGGTGCGGTGACGCTGGCATTGGCGCTTGCTGTCACCGAGAACAATCAAGTCGCCGCCGAGACGCAACGCGCCGTTGGTATCCTCGCGACGGGTTTCACCCTATTTACCCTGATCGTTCAAGGGCCGACTCTCAGGCCCTTCATACGTCGCCTTGGGCTCGATAAGCTTTCATCAGTAGACGAAGCCTTGTCCCGCCAGGTTGTTGCTGTGTCGCTCCAGACAGTTCGGGAAGATGTGGAAAAAACAACTGCGAGCTACGAACTGAATCCGGAAATCATCAGGTCTGAAGCTGTTCAGTTCGGGCAAAGACTGGAAACAGAGGTTCGCTCGGCCGAAGAGCGCAAAGACATTCTTGACCGGGACCGCGTAACCCTGGGCCTCCTTGCCCTGGCAGGAGCGGAACGAAATTTTGTTCTTAGCCACATGCGCGACAGATCACTTTCTATTCGACTGGCCGAAAAGGCGCTTCTGGATATTGACCGGCTTATTGAAGCAACACGCTTGCAGGGCCGCACGGGATACTTGCGAGCGGCACGTCGCACTGTGGACTACGGACGTTTGTTTCGCATTGCCGCTTTTTTAAACAACAAGCTCCGGCTGCAAACACCACTTGCCCGTGTGACCGCGCACCGTTTTGAAGTCTTGCTTGCACAACGCCTCGTTCTGCGGGACGTTTATCGGTTTTTAGAACGACGCATTCGCCGAATACATGGGCGAAGGGTGACGGACATTCTAAGGGAGCTTGTTGATCGGCGCGCAGAATATGTCGATACAGCTCTTGACGGCCTTCAGCTTCAGTACCCGGGTTTTGCAGAAGAAGTTCAGCGTCGTTTCATTCGCCGAATTGCTCTGCGGCTGGAAGAACGAGAGTACACCGAAATGTTCGATGAAGGGCTCATAGGTGCAGAACTCTATTCCGTACTCTTGAATGATGTTTCCGCGAAACGTGCAAAGGAAGAAGAACGCCCAAGGATCGACATTGCACCGCGGGCCACCGAGCTTGTAAAACAATTGCCCGTATTCTCAGACGTGGATCCCGCGAGGCTTAGAAAGCTCGTCCGCGCTTTGAAGACGCGCTATGTTGAGGCAGGCGAAGTTGTCATCCAAAAAAACGCTCCGGCGCGAAGCGTGTACTTCATTGCGTCAGGAGCAGTTGAATTGGAGATGGGCGGCCAGAGTTGGCGGTTGGGTAGGGGTGAAATTTTTGGGCAAGCTGAATTATTGCTCCGCCAAAAACGCCGCGCCTCCGTCCAAGCGATTGTACCCACGACCTTATTGGTTTTGGATGAAGAAAAATTCCGGAGGCTTGTTAAGCGCAGTAAGGCGTTGCGCGAAGCCGTACTTTCGAGCGCCGCAAACCAAGGTGTCGAACTGGAAAAGCTTCTTGAGCCGAAGTAACGCCCAAGTTTTCGAATTGCACGAAGTCCTAGCTGATGACGCTTGGACAGGTCTCGATAGTTACCTGTCTGCTAAACCCGTGCCGGTGTGCTCATGGCGTTGCTTCATAAATTTTGAGTTCATTGAATAACGGAGTTCACCCACTGCGCTGCGCGAATGGTCAAAGCGCATGAATATCGATCGGATCAGAGAAACCTTTGATCCTGGTGCCACCAAATGTCTGCAACACGTCAGCCCCTTCCAAAAGATCGAAGGTTTCTTGATCAATCAACATCCGGCTTCCGGTTTTCTGCGTTTCTGCTTCCAGGCGCGCAGCAAGGTTTACGGTCGATCCGATACAAGTATACGTCGCCCGGTTGTCTGTCCCGGCATAGCCAGCGACGACTTCGCCAGTCGCTATTCCGATACCGATCTTTAGGTCGCTTTTCTCTTCTGCGCGCCGTTCGAGATTTAACATCTCGATCATGTTGTGCATTTCATGTCCTGCCGCCACTGCACTTTGCGCCGAGTTGGGCAGGGGCTGCGGAACTCCGAAAAGAGCCATCAACCCGTCACCCAGCATCAGGCTGACAATCCCGCCATTGCTGGTAACTGCCTCAAACATCAAGGTGTAAAAGGTGTTGAGCAGGTCAATCGTATCCTCAGGAGCGAGGTTTTCCGACAAGGTCGTAAAGCCGCGAATATCACAAAATAGAACCGAAGCATTGGCGCGCTTACCACCTATGGCAAAGCCAGATTCCTGTAGGTCTTGGGCCACCTCAGTTGTTGCAAAACGCTCTAGCAGTCGCTTTTGTTCGTCCCTGAGTCTTTTCTTTTCAAGGCCGCTGGAGACGCGCGCACTGAGAAGTGTCTTGTTGACTGGTTTCGGCAGGTAGTCTTCGGCACCCAATTCAATGCAGCGTACGACATTGTCGAGTCCCTCAACAGACGACGTCACGATCACTGGCAAATCCCGCAGTTCGGTGTCCGATTTGACAGCTTCAAGAACCTGGAAACCGTCCATTTCCGGCATCTCGATATCCAGCAAAAGCAAGTCAAATGGCTGACCAGACAACATCTCCATCGCCACTCGGCCGTTTTCCGCGACCGATGCTTGATGGCCCAAGAGTTCTACACTGCGAGATAAAAGCAAGCGATTGACCTTGTTGTCGTCGACGATGAGCAAATGACCGGGGGCGTCAGACATCAATCAGGCTCCGTAGGGCAGTAGCTGCAGTGGCGAGGGCGGTCTCTAAAGCGGCAGCTTCTGTTAAGTCTCCGGCTTCGGGCAGTTCTCCCAGTTCGACTTTCCTGGCCAGTTCGGCAAGAGCCGTTGCACCGAACGTGTTGGCGTTCGACTTGATAGAATGTGCAGCACGGCGGTATCGGTCGGCATCGGCTTCGTTCGCGGCCGCTTTCAATTCGCCAATCATACTTGGCGCTTCGTCGAGAAAGGTGTTCACAAGCTCTGCTGCAAACTCTTCGCCTGTGGCGTCCTTTAGCTCCATGAAGATTTCATGATCAATCGGGCTGTCTGTCATGGATCACCTTCTTGTTCTGGGGCAATTTAATAGGGCTTCGATGAGGACAGGCACGCGGATCGGTTTGGTGATATAGTCGTCCATCCCTGCTTCCAGACACATCTCACGGTCGCCCTGCATGGCGTTGGCGGTCATCGCGACTATGCGAGGACGGCTTCCATCCGGATGCGCTTTGTTGATACGGCGAGACGCTTCAAGCCCATCCATCTCGGGCATTTGCACATCCATGAAAACGACATCGTATGTCTGACGGTTGACGCTTTCGACAGCCTCGGCACCGTTGCTGGCCAAATCAGCGCGATAGCCCATCTGTTCCAGCAGGCGGAGTGCAAGTTTCTGGTTCACCAAATTATCCTCTGCCAGCAAAATTCGCAGTGGATGGCGCGTTGCCATGTCCGGATCGGTTTGGGGTTTGTCCTGTGGTTTTGACGGCTTTACGCGCAGCTTTTCAGTCGCGAACAGTGTGACCAGGGTATCGAACAGGTGGGATTGGCGCAAAGGTTTGGCAAGGTTGGCAGCAAAAAGCCCATCCTCCAAATCTATTTCGCGCGGGCCAAGTGAACTGAAAAGGATTAGTGGCAACCCAGGCTTCTTGGCGCGTATCTGTTTGGCAAGCTCTACCCCATCCATTTCAGGCATATGCATGTCTAGAACTGCTAAATCGAACTCGATGCCTTCTCCAAGTATACTCAGCGCTTCTGACGGAGATGCACACGTCGTGGTCCGGGTGCCCCATTTCTCGGTTTGAAGAGACAGGATTTTGCGATTGGTGGCATTATCGTCGACCATCAAAATGCGTTTGCCTTCAAGTTCAGGCTGAGGGCCGACAAGATTGCGGGAGGACGGCTTAACTGGTTTTGCAGGTTTTGCCTGAATCTTGAAAACAAAGGTGGAACCGTTTCCCTCTCCTTCGCTTTCAGCCCACATGGTCCCTCCCATAAGTTCGGCGAGGCGTTTCGAGATCGCAAGACCCAGACCAGTGCCGCCATATTTGCGGGTCGTTGAACTGTCTGCCTGGCTGAAAGACTGAAATAGGCGGCTCATACCCTTTTTAGATAGGCCGATACCTGTGTCTCGGACTCTAAACGTCAGCTCCAGTGATCCGTTTACCTCGGCAGATTGCTCAACTGACAGAACCACTTCTCCGCTTTCGGTGAATTTCACAGCGTTAGAGAGAAGATTCAGCAAAATTTGCCGCAATCTGGTCAGGTCCGCGCTGATCGCCTGGGGGAGTGAGTCATCGAACTCATAGGCCAAATCGAGTTGTTTCTCGGCAGCCTTGCCGCTGACTAAATCGAGCGCGCTTTCTATACATTCGCGCAGGTCGAACGGATGGTTCTCGATATCCATCTGTCCAGCTTCAATTTTCGAAAAATCGAGGATTTCGTTAATGATACCCAAAAGCGCATCGCCACTATCGCGGATCGTATTCGCATAGTCACTTTGCTCGGCATCCAGCTCTGTGTCCATCAACAGCCCGCTCATCCCGATTACGGCATTCATGGGAGTTCGAATTTCGTGGGACATTGTCGCCAAGAAAGCACTTTTTGCTTCGTTTGCTTCCTCAGCGGCCTTTCGCGCCTCTTCGGCCTCACGGAATAGGCGCACGTTCTCGATGGCAATTACCGCCTGATCCGCAAACGAGTACGCGAGGTCGATTTCATCTTTGGTGAAAGCCCCGGCTGTTTTCCGAGCGAACACCAACACGCCCAGACACGCTTTGCCTTTCATCAGGGGCAGCAACAAAGCGGCGCGAACGCCATGCCGATCATACGTAATCTGTTCGAATGGCGAGAGCTCGATCGTGTCCCAATCGGGCAGATGAAGCATCTTCTTGTGATGAAGAACCTGAGCAGGAAAGCTGGACATCGGATCCGGGTCGATCGGAAAACTTTGGTTGCCTTCAAGGGTGGCAACTCCTTCTGCACTGACCCTTGCCAGAACCTCGAACGTATTATCTTGCGCCGTCATGGCGGCTACCATGTCACAGGAAACCAGCCGTACGCCCGCCTCTGCAATGGCCTCGAAGACAGGTTTGATGTCGTCAGGAGATTGGCTGATCACCCGTAGAATGTCCGCACTCGCAGTCTGACGCGCCAAAGAAGCTTGAGTCTCGTTAAACAAGCGCACGTTTTCCAGCGCGATGATGGCCTGATCTGCAAAAGACTCGGCAATCGACACTTCGTCGTCCGTAAAAACCTTTGACGTCTTTCGAATAAATACCAAGTTGCCGAAACAGTCTTTCCCGCGCATCAAGGGCACCATCAAAGACGATTTAAATCCCTTTTCGCGAAAGATTTTTTTGTCGCGCCGCGGTAATTCGTCGTAGCGCCACTTTGGCATGTTTAGCGTCTTACCACTTTTGATCGACCAGGAAGGTAAATTGTCCTCGGGATCAATCGGAAGCCGATCCGTCCACTTGACTTCTTCCACACCTTGAGGAGTTGCGACAGCGACTTGCCAAATCTCAGTTCTATTGGCTTGAATGGCAATAGCCAGGTCGCAGTCTATCAGCGTCGTTGCCAGTCCGACAATCTTCTCGAATACTGGTTTGGTATCGGTTGGGGATTCAGAAATAGCTCTGAGAACGTCCGCACTTGCTGTTTGGCGGGCAAGTGCAGTTTGCGTGTCATTGAAAAGCTGCGAGTTTTGAATGGCGATTATCGCTTGCGACGCAAAAGTTTCCATCTGCTTGATTTGCTTCTCGTCAAAAGCCGCGGGGGTTCTGCTCCCCATGCTGATGACACCAATTGTGTCGCCGTCACGTATCAACGGTACCGAAAGGACGGATCGATAACCGTCGAGGTTCGACTTCAGAACTGGATCATAATTGGGATCGGCCTGAGTATCTTCGACGTAATCGGCGCGCCCATACAACAGCGCCCGTGCAGTTGCAGATGTTTCCCCCGGTTCAAATGGGTGCATTTTGATAAAGTCGGTGAATGCGTCTGACACGTTGTGGCCAGCAAAGAAATGGTACTTGCCATCTTCAGGTTTCTTCAGCGCCACGAAAGCATCTTGAAGGCGGCAAATACGGGACGAAACGGCAAGCAACGCTTCCAATACCGGCTCTAAGGCGTCCGGAGATCGGGAAATAACTTCGAGTACTTCACTCGTGGCCTTTTGATACTCCAGCGATTCTTCAACTTCTGCCGTGCGCCTTTGCACTTCCTCGAAGAGCTGCGTGTTGTTGATAGCAATCAGGGCCTGGGACGCGAATGTTTCCAGAAGGTTGATCTGTTTGCCGCTAAATGCCGACGCCTGCCTGTGTGCCATAACAATAACACCAAGCGTGCGACCATTTTTGACAAGTGGGACCCCCAATGTAGTAAGGTAATCTCCTATCTCCGCGGCTTCTTTCCACGTGTAAGAGGCATCGTTCCGAGTATCCTCGATATAGACCGTTTCTCCATGCAACGCGGTTCGCCCTATACATGAACCTTCGTCAGGAGCTATTGGGTTGTTTGACAAGAAATCCAGGAACGCGTCGCTTACATTATGGGACACAACCACGCGATAAAGCCCATCGTCGGCATCTCGCATGGCAAAGAACGCATACTCTGGCGAGCAGATGCGCGACGATACCTCCAGGATTGCATCCAACACAGGCGGTAGATCGTTGGGTGACCGGGAGATGACATCAAGCACCTCAGATGTGGCTGTCTGGTACTTCAGTGTCTCTTCAACTTCGGCTGTACGGGCCTGAACTTCTTCGAACAGCTGAGTATTGTTGATCGCGATTACGGCCTGAGCCGCAAAAGTTTCTAAAAGGGCGATTTGCTTTGCATCAAACGGTGCGACTTTGTCGTGGCACAAGACTATCACTCCGACCACAGCTTTGCCCTTGATCAGTGGTACGCCCAGGAGCGAACGGTAATTCCCGATGCGCGCGGCCTCTTTCCATTTGTACTCGTCCGCCTCGGTATCCTTGTAATAGACTGTTTCGCCTCGTGCAGCTGTTTGACCAATGCCGCTCCCGTGTCCTGCTGGCACCGGGTTAGCTTTCATGAATTTCATGAATTCGCTGTCAAAATCGAGCATGATGTCAGTGTGATAAAGGCCGTCTTCGGGATTCAGGAAGGAAATAGCGGCGTATTTTGGTTCGCAGATTCGGCTTGCGACCCTCAGGATTTCTTCGAGCACCGGTCTCAGCTCGTCTGGAGATCGCGAGATGACCGACAACACGTCAGAGGTGGCGGTCTGGTATTCCAAGGCTTGCGTTACTTCGGCTGTCCGATCCTGCACTTCCCGGAACTGGCGGACGTTTTCCATTGCGATTACGGCTTGAGCTGCAAAGGTTTGGACCAGAGCCACATCGTCGTCTGAGAAAGGTGCAACTTCACGACGATAGAGCACGATCACCCCGAGACCGGTGCCGTTCTTCATCAACGGAACCGCCAGAACCGAGCGGGCTCCTTCAATCTCAACCATCTGAACCCGTTTTGGGTCACGATCCCTAAAGTAAAGAGGATCGTCCGCGATGTCGTCCTGGCGAATGACCTCGCCATCGATCATTGGTTTGATCGCAATTAATTCAGTGCGCGTTAGCGGCTCTACAAAGTTTTTGAGCGCTTCGTCAAAATCGGTTCTTGCGCCAATATTGGCCGGGATCGTTGCGAGACCGCGTTCGTGATCAGCGACACATAAAAAGGCCAACGGCGCTTTGCACAAACGGCTGGAGTTTTCGAGAATGCTTTGGAATACAGGTCTTTCGTCATCGCGGCTGCGGCTTATGACTTCGAGGATTTCTCGCGATGCTTTTTCGCGCTCTAGCCGTTCCTGAACCTCTCGAAATTGGCGCGTATTTTCTATCGCTATGACTGCGTGTTTGGCGAACTCTTCGATGAATTGCACGTCGGGATCAGAAAACGGGCGGACCTCGCGGCGGCTAACCGCAATAGCACCGATCGCCTGTTCCCCCTGCATCAAGGGCACAACAACCCGTGACCTGATGCCTTCGATTTCGACCATTGTAACAGCCGTAGGATCACCCGAGCGGTAGAACTCGGTGTCGGCGATGTCCTCGACACGTACAACCTTGCAATTTCGTATCGCCGCCGCTGCCGTGACCGAACCATCAAGAGGCCACTCCTCTCCTAATTCAACGTCGGTTCTATCGTGCCCCCATGCACCGGCCAATTGAATGTGGGTTCCCGCAGCGTTGACCAAAACCAGCGCCGCCTGATCCGCGTCACAGATTTCCGTGGCCTGCTGAAGCACGGCTTCAAAGACTCGTGCGTCATTGTCACGGCTTTTGCTGATGACACTCAGTACCTCCTGTGTCGCCGTTTGCCGTTCCAATTGAGAGCGCAGCTCTTTCATTTGGCGGGTATTGTCGATTGCGATCACAGCCTGCGCCGCAAAGCCTTCGACCAAAGAAATCTCGCTGTCTGTAAAGGGCCGCACTTCCCGACGGTAAATCCCGATGACGCCTACAGGATCACCATCCGCAGACATCAAAGGAACCGTCAGAAACGATCGGACGCCTTCTTCATCAACCAATTGGCGGCGCCAACGATCCCCGTTGATGTAGTGGTCTGTCTGGCGCAAATCGACATTGTGAATGACCCGCGCTTCCCGCACGGCTTCGGCAATCTGTAAATTCGAATCCAAAGACCAACGATCCACGCCGACTTTATATGTGGCCAATTGATCGCCAAAATGGGCCGCATATTCCAGATGGGTTCCCGCCTCATTTACGAGGCTCAATGTAGCTACGTCCGTTTCGCAAAGCCGGGCCGTATTTTCCAAGATCGTCTGAAATACCGGTGCTTCATCATCCCGAGACCGGGTGATCGTCTCCAAAACGTCGCGCGTGGCACCTTCGCGAGCCAATTGGGCCTGCAACTCGCTGAACTGGCGAACATTTTCTATCGCGATGACCGCCTGAGCGGCGAAAGTTTCAACCAGCTGCACCTGATCGTCAGAGTATGGTCTCACTTCGTTCCGTGCCAGCATCAGGCAACCGATTGCGCTGCCACCTACCTTTAACGGGACAAACAGATTGCTCCGGCACCCATGCGTGTCGACAATGAGCTTAAAGCGCTCATCTCCTGATCTATGGAAATCGGTGTCGCCCATGTCGACAACGCGTCTGGTCTCACCGCTGAGAATAGTGTCAGTTACGATCGAGTTGCCCGGCTCCATCGTATACTTGCCGTCGCGCCAGAGCTGTTGGATATCCGGGTGTAGATTGACGCTGGCAACCAGTTTCTGACGCGCATCCCCTTCGCGTCCAAGAACCAGACCAGCAAAAAAGGCATCACAGAGATCTTTTGCCAGTGTTACAATCAGGTCGCATACCGGCTGTACATCATCCTTGGTCTCGGAGATCGCTTGCATAACCCGTGCGGTTGCTTCGAACCGCGCCTGCTGATCATCCGCGCTGAGCCCCACACTGTGCGCAGATGACGACGCTGAACTTCCGGCTTCTTCCGATGTCCTCTTCCCATCCACCTGCGTTCGAGCTCCCGCGCAAACCAATGAAACACACAAGATCGCAGTTTAAAGGGCATACGATAGAAGTCACAGAGTTTCTTTGTGGACAGAATTCAACGCGCTTAAGCCGATGGTTGGTCATCTGGCAATCCAAGCAGCTCTGGTCTGGGGTAACTGGCTGGACGTTCTGAGAGGAAAACAGGCATTTGTTTGCAGAGCTTACTTCAAGCCCGTTGGCGCAACACAGTGCTCTACCCAAATCCAAGGAACCACTGAATGATGAACGCGTTGGCCAAATCCACAAAAAACGCTGAGACTAACGGCAACACTATGAACGCGACTGGCGAAGGACCATAGCGTTGTGTGACCGCAGTCATGTTTGCGATGGCGGTTGGCGTTGCGCCCAAAGAGAAACCAGCGAACCCTGCCGATATCACAGCTGCGAAATAGTTTTTCCCCATCAGACGGAAGACGATGAAAATGATGAACGCTACAGCCGCAATGGATTGCAAGAGCATGGTTGTGATCAGCACGCCAGCGCTGCTGGCAAGGGTCCATAACTCCATGCTCATCAGCGACATTGCCAAGAACACGGACAGGCTGAATTCGGAAATCACGTTCATCGCAGGGGTTCGCGCCGGCCATGAGAGCTTTGGAAGCAGCGGCGGCAACAAGTTCGATAGCAGGATACCAGTTAAAAGGCAGGGTACGAATAAAGGCAGTTTGATCCCCGCCGCCTCAAGTGCTTCGAAGGCTGAATATCCAATTCCAATGGCGACGTGAATCCAGAGCACGCAATTCATCAGGTCAACATGGGTCAGGGTCGATGGTTGGTCGGTGGCTGGTTCCGCAACCGTCGCGACCTCCTCTTCAACGTCCGGGGCACTTGTCAGATCGTTCTTTTGGATGAGAAATCGGGCGATGGGACCGCCCAGAACGCTGGCTAAAATCAGACCAACTGTGGCAGTGGCTATTCCCAGTTCTGAAGCGCCAGTGACTTGATAGCTGTTTTCTATGGTTGGGCCCCAGGCAATGGCTGTGCCGTGACCACCAATCAAAGATGCGGTGCCCAACAGCACACCTGCTTGTGACGGCAAACCGAACACGAGCGCACCAACCATGCCAACCACATTCTGCACGAGCATAAAGGCAATCGTGAGCCCTAGCATGAGCACAAGAAGGGGCCCACCTTTGAGCAGGTCAGCGAAACGGGCGTTGAGACCAACTGTTGTGAAAAAGTAGACCAGCAAGAAATCTCTGGCGCTTAGTTCGTAACTTATCGCCCGGCCCGTGGCCAAAACTACAAGCAGAGCCAGAACGGCGGCCAAGAGGCCTCCGCTGACGGGTTCTGGGATGCTGTACTTGGACAGGACGGCATAGCGACGGGTCAGCCGTGCACCGAGGAAATAGACCAATATCCCAATTGTAACGGCGCCAAAGCTGTCGATTTCTATAGGATCAAGCAATTCCATTGTGTTTTGTGCCCTCGTCCACGCAAGTCAATTTGGTCAGTTGTGTCAGGATTGGTTTGGAACCTTTGAAGTCATCTAGTAATGCGTTGGGATCGCTTACGTTTACCAACGTATTGTCGGCAGACCAACTACTCCCGGCAACTCTTGCAGCAATCTCTGAAAACAAGCAGGCAAAAAACGCCACTAATTGCACCGGAACGAAAGGTGTCTCGAAACACCGTTTCTCAGACATAACGGCGGGTCTGCCATAGATGTTCAGGTGGTGCTCAGTTGAACCGGAATGCTCAGTCGCGGCAATTTCGAATGGCGTTAGAAAAGCGCCAAGCTTCCCCGGTAGATCAATGTCGTTTGTGGCGGCTTCCACCTCTTCAAACAGATGATACGTAACTATTGGGTGGCTATGTGCTTCGGGCTCATCGCACGAGGATCGAGAAATTCCCAAGCGTGTTAGCAATTCATCGGCGTCCGGACAGGCAGTATTCAACGTGCTCAAGAACGGTCGCGCTGACGACAACCGGATCAAGGGCTGCGCAGGGCCACTCATGTTCGACCCTCAGAATGTGCAAGGTTCATTATTCACCTCGTAGCTATTTTTTGGAACCAAAACAGGATTCCGGGATCTGAAAATTTACGCCAAAAGACGCAACTCGGTGACCGAAACTATCATGCATTGCTGATATTCTGATGTCTAAATGTTTTAAGGTCATTCGTTCGTCGGCCCCGGAAAACACTGTCCAGCTGCACTAAAGGCCGGTTGTTCACTAGCAATCAAATTGGACCCCTCGTGTGGGGTTGATCACGTGTAAGTCGACACCGAAATGGTGAATGCCCAAACTTGTGGGCCAGATTCAAAGGCTTTCTGCAAGGAAGTCAGTGGTGCCATGCAGCGTTATGAGCATACCTGCATTGGGTTGTAGATTTGCGATGTGTTTTGCACATACCCACAGAACGGCCATGTCCGGGGTGAGCCGCCAACAGTCGGACATGTGTGTAACTCCAGTGCAAAAGTGTAATGGGAAACCGGCGAATTTCTGCCGGAGCTTAACAGGGCTCTTTTCATAACGCGCATTATCGCCTTAAAACTTCTTCACCACTCAAACCTACACCGAAGTTTCTTGCTAAACAGGACCAGCAAAACGACGATTTGGCCGCTGCTGACCGGCACATCCCGCGCTGTGATTGCGATGGGATTTTTTGCGTTTGTCTCGGCCTGCGCGCAAAGCCCGAGCGACGCGGATCTCGATCCGGAACGTCAGCTAGTGGCGCTTCAAGAGGTCTCGAAAAAACACGCTCGGGGGCAAAGAGTTTGGTGTGTGCCCTACGCACGTACCCTGAGCGGAATCGAAATCCGAGGTAATGCAAAGGATTGGTGGGGGAAAGCACGCAATAGTTTTGCACGAGGCAATGAGCCGGTTGTTGGTGCGGTTATGTCCTTTCGGGCAACGCGCGGTATGCCACTTGGCCATGTGGCCGTGGTGTCTGACATTGTCACCGAACGGGAAGTCATCGTGAATCACGCCAATTGGCACCGTAACAAGGTATCCTTGAAAATGGGCGTCAGGGATGTGTCAAAAAACAACGACTGGACGATGGTCCGGGTCGAAAGCCAGCCGGGCCAGTACGGTAGTTTCTACCCGGTGAATGGGTTTATTTATCCTGGCGGGGCCGAGTAAGCCAATCCGATTTCGCGTCGCGGCCATGTGCGACCCGGCCGATCAACCAGCTTGGGCCGTTAATAGCGGCGGTGCACGCGCTTTTGTGAAACCACGTTTCTTTTCTTTTGGCGCTCACGCAAGAAGACAAACAATCCCGATCCCAAGATCAGCGTGATACCAATTGCGACCGGCAGGTTTGGCAATTCGCCCCAGATTGCCCATCCCCAAAAAATCGCCATTGGAAGGCCGACATATTCAAATGGAGCCACCGTGGCAGCATCTGCCAAACGGTAAGCCTGGCCCAGGCAATAGCCGATGATCGCGGAATTAAACCCAAGCCCGACAAACAACCACCGATCGGTACCTTCTGGCCAGACCCAGGCTCGAAGTAGAAAAACCAGGCTTTCGTTCTCGAACGCTGAGGCGAAACGTCCATCTCCCGCCACCGACCAGAATAACAAGCTGACGACGATGAAACACGTTTGAATGTAGACAGCCATAGCCGAGGCTTTGGATTTTGCGCCAAGTAAGCGGGTAAGCACGTTGTTAAGCGCGTAGGTAAAAGCCGCGACAACCGGAAGGGCGTACATCACCAGGCCAACGTCACGTGTGCCACCGGCCTCCCACGGGCGAGTCATTATTATAACGCCTACGAAACCTACAATTACGGCACCAATTCGCATGGGGCCAACTTTTTCCCCGAGTAATGGGATGCTGAGCAGCGTTATCATCAAGGGCGCGACAAAGAACACCGCAGTCGCTTCGGCCAGAGGCATAACAGCCAAGGCTGTAAAGAACGTCAGATTGGCAACGACGATGAGCGCTCCTCGCAAAAGGTGGAGCCCCGGCTGATCTGTTTTCAAGATTTTCCAACCGCCTTCCATCTGCACCAGGGCCAAACTGAACCCGATTCCGATCAGCGATCTCGTGAAGACCATTTGATGCAAAGGGTAACCACCCGACAGAAACTTGATCACCATGTCGTTGACAGAAATTGCCAAAATTCCGATCAGAATGAAAACAATACCAGCTGTCGGGTTTTGCAACTTTTGGCCTTCGGTCATGGAGCGTCCTTTCAAATGGCCACTAACACGGGCCATCTAACGGGTCACGTCACTTTGCGACCCTCTGTGGTCGTAGCTCGCATTCCATGCAGTGTTGGTGCCAGTTTGGGTTTGGGAGAGTGCGCCAGATCAAAACAGGTATTTCGTTTCAAGCCTGGCCCGATGACATCAGGTTTATACGTAACGGAAGTCTAGAAACCGTTGCTCGGTTGCCTCTAACGTCGCGTGGCAGGAAGACAATATGGGCGGCACTGTCGGATGTTCGGGAAAATAGTGAAAACACTTGGCGTTTTGACGTTTGTGGGTGGAGCAGGCTTGATTGGGTACCTGCTTGTCGCGCCACCGGATCTGTTGAAGGTTGGCACAAATTACTCTGCCAAAATCGTCTGTTCGAACGTTTTCATTGCCGGACGAGACCCTGATGAGGTGCTGGCCGTTGATGTGCAGGCACCGGGGCATCCGCTGCTCAAGCAGGTCTCGATCGACGTTGATCAAGAGGCGCAATCGGTGCAAGCGCGGCTGTTTCGGTTCTTTGCCCCGGCGACATCGCAGTTCCGCGAAGGGCTGGGCTGCACCAATGTTCATGATGCGGTCCTGAGTGATCAGTCGTTGGTTCCCCCCAATCGCCCCGCACAAGGCCTTTGGCCAGCAGGCGATGATGTTGCGCTGTCGCAGGACCCGCAGATTCAAAGCATCATGTCTGACGAGGCTTTGCTTGGCGAAGGATATCGCGCTGTCGTGGTAGTTCGAAATGGGCGCATTGTGACCGAGACGTATGCCGATGGGTTCGACGCGCAAACCCCACTGCTGGGTTGGTCCATGACCAAAACGATAACGGCTGGATTGATCGGCACTTTAGTTGAAACCGGTCGGATGAGCCTTGCGGACAATCTGGTCGACAGTTTTCCGGACTGGGCCGAGGATGCGCGCCGGGGCATTACTGTGGCCGATATGTTGTCCATGACCGGCGGCTTGCAATGGGACGAGGAATATGGCGACGTTTCGGACGTCACGCGGATGCTGTATCTCGGTAATGATATGGCTGCCTTTGCAGCGGAACGAGTGCCCGAAGCCAAACCCGGCACAGACTTCAATTATTCCTCGGGAACAACCACGGTTCTTTCGCGGGTGTGGCAGGATAAGCTGCCTGACGGTGGGCTGACATATCCGCAAACGGCTCTGTTTACGCCACTGGGTATGGCCTCGGCGATCCTTGAGACAGATGCCAACGATACGTTTATCGGGTCCAGCTATATGTATGCCACGGCCCGTGACTGGGCCCGGTTTGGTCAGCTTTTGTTGCAAAAGGGAGTTTGGGACGGCGCCCGGATCTTGCCCGAAGGTTTTGTGGACTGGATGGTCGAGCCTGTTGATGCCTCGGACGGGCGCTATGCCAAAGGGCACCTTTGGTTGGAAGCCCCCGGAGATTTTCCACCGTTCGAAGATGCCTATTGGCTGCAGGGGCACGATGGTCAGTTCATCGGCGTTTTCCCCTCGCATGACATGGTTGTTCTACGGATGGGTCTGACGCCATCCCGGTTTGGCTACTCTTCCTTGCCGTTGGCGCAGGCGTTGATTACAGCCTTTGGGGACGATTCGTCTTAACAGACCTCTTCATCCCGCGCTTGCGATGGTAACGACCTTGGCAGGCTGCAACCGGCTCAGGACACCGGGTCGCAGGTCTGGGGCTTGCATGCGGCGCAGTTTTAGTATACCGCCGCATACAAATTGAAAGTGCCGGCCTTTTGACTGCCGGTACACCCAGCTAAATGGTCGGACCCGTCATGAGCCTCTATACTGATTACCTGAATGAAATCGAAACCCGCAAAGAGCAGGGCCTGAGCCCTAAACCCATCGATGACGGGGCTTTGGCGAAGGAAATCATTGATCAGATCCGTGATCCCCAGAACGACCATCGCGCAGACTCGCTGAACTATTTCATCTACAACACGCTGCCCGGCACAACCAGCGCGGCCGGCGAAAAGGCTAGCTTTCTGAAAGAGATCATTCTGGGCGAAGCTGACGTCGAAGAAATCTCGCAGGACTTTGCGTTCGAACTGCTGTCGCACATGAAAGGTGGCCCCTCGGTCGAGGTTCTTCTGGATCTTGCGCTGGGTGATGATGCTGCAATCGCAGGCAAGGCAGCCGAGGTATTGAAAACGCAGGTCTTCCTTTATGATGCGGACACAAACCGTCTGAAGGCCGCGCTTGAGGCCGGCAACACAATCGCGCGGGACATTCTGGAAAGCTACGCCAAGGCTGAGTTTTTTACCAAGCTGCCTGACATCGACGAAGAAATTGAAATCGTCACATATGTGGCTGCCGAGGGCGACATTTCTACGGACCTTCTTTCACCAGGCAACCAGGCGCATTCGCGTGCTGACCGCGAATTGCACGGCAAGTGCCTGATCTCGGAAAAGGCGCAGCAGGAAATCCAGGATCTAAAGCTTCAGCACCCCGGCAAACGCGTCATGCTGATTGCTGAAAAGGGTACCATGGGTGTAGGTTCCTCGCGTATGTCCGGCGTGAACAATGTGGCGTTGTGGACGGGTAAGCAGGCCAGCCCATATGTGCCCTTTGTCAATTTTGCCCCAATTGTTGCGGGTACAAACGGCATCTCTCCGATCTTCCTGACCACCGTCGGTGTGACCGGCGGCATCGGTCTTGACCTGAAAAATTGGGTCAAGAAGGTGGACGAAGACGGCAACGCGATCCTGAACAACGATGGCAACCCGATCTTGGAAGAAAAGTATTCGGTCGCCACAGGCACAGTTCTGAAGATCAACACCAAAGACCACAAGCTGCTGAGCGAGGATGGCGATGAGCTGGTTGACGTGTCCTCGTCCTTTACCCCGCAAAAAGTGGAATTCATGAAGGCCGGGGGCTCTTACGCCATTGTCTTTGGAAAGAAGCTGCAAACATTTGCGGCCGAAACGCTGGGCGTCGAAGCGCCTTTGGTCTTTGCTCCGTCCAAAGAAATCAGCCATGAAGGTCAGGGCCTGACCGCTGTCGAGAAGATCTTTAACAAGAACGCGGTCGGCACAACGCCGGGCAAGACCCTGCACGCCGGATCGGACGTGCGCGTGAAGGTCAACATCGTTGGGTCGCAGGACACCACTGGCCTGATGACCATGCAAGAACTTGAGGCGATGGCAGCTACTGTTGTGTCCCCGATTGTTGATGGGGCTTATCAGTCCGGCTGTCACACTGCGTCGGTCTGGGACGCCAAGGCGCAAGCCAACACGCCGCGTCTGATGAAGTTCATGAATGACTTCGGCCTTGTCACCGGTCGTGACCCGAAAGGCGTCTATCATTCGATGACCGACGTGATCCACAAGGTGCTGAACGACATCACCGTGGACGACTGGTCGGTCATTATCGGCGGAGATAGCCACACGCGTATGTCCAAAGGTGTGGCCTTTGGGGCCGACTCGGGCACCGTGGCGCTGGCACTGGCAACGGGTGAAGCATCGATGCCGATCCCGGAATCGGTCAAGGTGACCTTCAAGGGCCAAATGGCGGATCACATGGATTTCCGCGACGTGGTTCACGCCACACAGGCGCAGATGTTAGAACAGCACGGAGATAACGTCTTCCAAGGCCGGGTGATCGAGGTTCATATCGGTACGCTGTTGGCGGACCAAGCGTTCACCTTCACCGACTGGACGGCCGAGATGAAGGCCAAGGCTTCGGTCTGTATCTCGAATGACGAGACCCTGATCGGTTCGCTGGAATTGGCCAAGTCACGCATCCAGATCATGATCGACAAAGGCATGGAGCATGAAAACGGCATGCTGCAAAAGCTGATCAACATTGCTGATGCGCGTATTGCTCAGATCAAGTCTGGTGAAAAACCGGCGCTGCAACCCGATGATAACGCAAAATACTTTGCCGAGGTTGTTGTGGATCTGGACCAGATCAACGAACCAATGATCGCTGACCCCGACGTGAATAACGCCGATGTCTCTAAGCGGTACACCCACGATACGATCCGCCCGATTTCATACTACAACGCTGAAAAGCATGTGGATCTGGGCTTTGTCGGCTCTTGCATGGTGCATAAGGGTGACATCAAGATCGTTGCCCAGATGTTGAAGAACCTAGAAAAGGAAACCGGTAAAGTCGAATTCAAGGCACCGCTGGTGGTCGCGGCCCCGACTTACAACATCATCGATGAGCTGAAGGAAGAAGGCGACTGGGAAGTGCTTGAAAAATACTCGGGCTTCGAGTTTGACGACCTGTTCCCAAAACAGAAGGCGCGCACCGAGTACGAGAATATCCTGTATCTCGAACGCCCCGGCTGTAACCTTTGCATGGGCAACCAGGAAAAAGCCGCCAAGGGTGACACTGTTCTGGCCACCTCGACCCGTCTGTTCCAGGGCCGCGTCGTGGCCGATGCACCCGACAAGAAAGGCGAAAGCCTGCTGGCCTCGACCCCGGTTGTGGTGTTGTCTGCCATTTTGGGTCGGACGCCCAATATCGACGAATACAAGACCGCTGTTGAAGGCATCGACCTGACTAAGTTCGCGCCTTCGGTTGAAAAACCAGCTGGCACGAAGTCGGCGCACTTCTAAACACGGTTTTTTGAAACCAAGCATGGATCGCCCGGGCGCCACTTCAGGTGACCGGGCGTTTTTTGTAGTGACGGCCATGACCGATTTCAAACGGACGCCCGTCGCCCCTATAGTATCGGTAAAGGTCCTCGGGTCTTGGTTTGCCGAAGAACAAAATTGCTTCGGGTGTCGCGAACAAGACCAGATTTCAACAAACGTTGCATGATAAACACCTCCAGATCCTCGGGCGTCTTGGCGTAGACCTTTAGGATGAAATCATGATCCCCGGTGATCGAGGCGCATTCGACGATCTGCGGCTCTGTTTCGACCAGACGCAGAAAATCCGCGATGCTCTTTTCCTGGTGATCTTTGAGCGCGACATGGACATAGGCGATGGCATTCAGGCCAACGGCCTTAGCTGGTACCTGCGCGCGATAACCCGTGACCACTCCGCTTGCTTCAAGATCGCGTACTCGTCGCCAGCATTGCGAGGCCGACAACCCGGTTCGATCTGCCAGTTCCTGCATCGACAGACGTCCACTGATCTGAAGCTCTCGGAGAATATCTATATCAGCAGGATGAAGCATTTGTTTCACTTATTGTCACCAACCGGATTAATTGTTTCATTTTAGTGAAATAAATTCAGTTATCAAAACAAATCCACCGCGCCGGGCGCGGTATCCTGTATTTAAGCAGGAGGAAACGGATGCCCAAATCGACCAAGTACGTTGCCAAGGTCGCTGACGCGCGCGGCCGCATAGCCTATACCGACGAAGAAAACGCTGTCTGGGCCGATCTTTACGCAGCGCAGGCGGATAATGTGCAGCGCTATATGGCGCGCGAATACCTGGACGGGCTTGCCCGGCTGGACTTGCCCAAAACCAAGGTGCCGTGCTGCGCGGATATCTCGGATCGGTTGCTGGACCTGACGGGGTGGCGGGTGCAGCCAGTACCGGCGCTGATCGGTTTCAAGACTTTTTTCGGTATGCTGGCGGATCGCGTTTTTCCCGCAGCTTCGTTTATCCGGTCGCGCGAGGATTTCGACTATATCGAAGAACCGGATATCTTTCACGAGATCTTCGGTCACACCCCATTGCTGAGCGACCCGCGTTTTGCCGCGTTTAGCCACGCCATCGGGCAGGCAGGCCAGCAGGCGACAGATGCGGATTACGCTTGGCTGATCAGGTTGTACTGGTTTTCCATCGAGTTTGGTTTACGCCGCCAGGATGGCCAGATCAAAGCACTGGGATCGGGCTTAGCGTCTTCTCCGACCGAGCTGGTTTATGCCGTGAGCAGTGACATTCCAGATCGGGACCCGTTCGATATCCTAACCATCTTGCGAACACCGTACCGTATCGACATGCATCAGATGGGCTATTTTGTTCTGGATGATCCCGAGGATTTGTTCGAAGCGGCCGAGCGCGACCTTCTGGCCGATATTCGGAACGCGCGTGGTTTGGGGCTGCTGCCCAACAAGTTTCCCGCAAAGGTCGCGGCAGCCGAGTAATCACGCAGTCCACCGTCAGGCGGACAGGTCTTTGTACATGTATGTCGTCGGCTCCAACCTGGGTTCGAACGGGTTTTGGCAATATTTTGGTATTTCCCCCACAATCTGAAACCCAAGGCTTTCGTACAGCAACCGAGAGGGATCGGTGCTGCGTGTGTCCAGCACCAAAGTCGAGCGGTGCAAGTCGCGCGCGCGTTGAAATAGGGTCTCCATCAAAGCGCGGCCATATCCGCGGCGCCTGGCGTTCGGATGAACCAAAAGCTTGGCCACATCGGCACGGTGGGGTTGGTTGGGCATTGCCGCTGGTATCAATTGCGCGGTGCCCACAACGCGTGGACCGTCATACGCTGCAAAGATTTCCAATGCACCTGCGTTCACGCCGGGCCGCACGTTTTGTTGCCAATAGTAGCGCGCGTCTTCTTGGGTGAACGGCAGGATAAAGCCAATACTGGCCCCGTCATGAACACAGGTGTGCAGAATCTCGGTCAGGTCATCCAGTGCCGCATCAAATTCGGATCCGGTTAAACGTGTGATCATACCAGCACCAGAAGATACCGGGCGCCCCGCGTTGTGCCTGTTTCGAACCGGGTCGGGCCAGACAGGTGATAACGCATACAATCCCCTGCGTTCAGGGTGTGTGGTGTTCCGTCGACCGTCAGCGTAAGCGCGCCGTCGACCAGAATGAGGTGATGCTCTTGCCCGGATTTGGGGGGCGTATCATAGGTGATGACCGTGTTCCGAGGCAGGTGGCCTTCCACCACTTCGGCGTTCAGACCATTCGCGGGGGGGGACACTGCACGGCGGGTGTAGCCTGTTTCAGGGTCGCTCCATTCGGCTTGGCGTTCAAACGGGATCTTGGGGTCAAAACTGTCCTCGACCATCATAAGCAGACGTGACATCGGCAAGTCGTAAGCCGCGCAGAGACGGCCAAGGTTTTCTGCCGTTGGGCTTACATCACCTTTTTCCATACGAGATAGTGTGGCACGGCTTATGCCGCTGTGTTCAGACAACTGGTCCAGAGACCACCCGCGCCCGCGACGCAGCTCATTCAGTCGATTGGCAAGGCGATTTGAAAGGGTGTCGAGCATAGGCAGTTAGTAGAAAATTTCTCAGATATGAGAAAAATTATACGAAATAAACAAAATGTAAACAAAAAAGAGCGCGAGAATCTCGCGCCCTTCATGGGTATTAACGATTTGGGCGGTTACTTCCAGCCAACCTCGTTAAAGATCTTTTGCGCTTCGGGGATGTTCTTGGCAACCTCGGACAGGTTCACTTCGTCAGCCTTGAACTCACCCAGGGTGGCAACCGACTCGGCCAATTCGACGCTTGAAACGGCCGGGTATTCATCGTTCCCCGCAGAGAAGTACTGCTGCGCCTGATCGCTTGCCAAATATTCAAGGAACAGGACCGCGTTTTCCTTGTTCGGTGCATGTGCCGCAACGCCGCCGCCCGACAGGTTCATGTGCGCGCCATAGCTGTCCTGGTTGGGGAAAGCCCAGCCGATCATGTCGCGATCCGCCGAAAGACCTTTGACATCTTTGCGGACCGCGCGCGCAAAGTAATACGTGTTCGATACAGCGATGTCACATTCACCCGAAACGATGCCGCGTAGCTGGTCGGTGTCACCCCCCTGTGGATCACGTGCCATGTTGGCGACGATACCTTCTGCCCAGGCTTTGGCCGCATCCGCGCCTTCATGGGTAATGATCGATGCCAACAGGGTTTGGTTGTACGTGTTGGTCGAAGACCGGATGCAGATCAGACCCTTGTATTCCGGCTTGGCCAGATCGGCATAGGTGGCCGGTGGGTTGGTGACGTTTTCCTTGTTGTAGAAAATAATCCGACCACGCTGCGAAAAGCCGAACCACTGATTGTCACTGTCTTGCAGGTTACCAGGAATACGCTCTTCCAGAGTTGCGCTTTCGATCGACTGCAGGATACCAGCGTCCTTGGCGCGCGCCAGACGTGAGGTGTCAACGGTCAGCATTACGTCTGCGGGCGAGTTGGCGCCTTCTGCTTCCATCCGCGCGATCAGCTCGTCGGCCTTGCCTTCGATTCGGTTGATGGTGATGCCAGTGGCCTCTTCGAAATCGGTGTAGAGGCGCTCGTCAGTGTCATAGTGGCGCGATGAATACAGGTTCAGTTCACCTTCAGCGACAGCGGTGGTGGCAACCAATGCCGACAGGGCGGCAGCCAGGCAGGTTGTGGATTTCAGCATAGTGTACTCCAACAATTGAATTTCGTGTCGGAGATTAACCCGACTGTTTTGCTCAATTATACTATTTCACATTGGATGCAAGAAATTCCGACAGTTTTACTTGGTCTAAATGGTCGCAAGTCTGCTTTTCTCTAATTTTCAGGATTCTTTTCACGATAAAGGTGCCAAAAAAACAAAAAAAACCGCGCTCGAAGGCGCGGTTTCTGAAAACGATTTTTCGCAGTTCTTAGCCTTGGCGGGCTTTGAACTTGCGCTGCGTCTTGTTGATCACGTAGACGCGGCCTTTGCGACGCACAATACGGCAGTCACGGTGCCGGTTCTTGAGCGAGCGGAGCGAGTTCTTGACCTTCATGGGTCTGTCTCCAATCTGCGGCGCCTTCATCAAGGACGTGGCCAGCGCCTGGGTTAGCGGGTGCCCCGGAAACCCGGAACAGTGAAACGATGGTGGGCGGTACAAGGATCGAACTTGTGACCCCTTCGATGTCAACGAAGTGCTCTACCGCTGAGCTAACCGCCCACTTTCCCTTTGCGTGCCCAGCCCCATAACGAAATGGGGCGCGGATCACCGCGCCGGTAGCGGGGTCTATAAAAGGAGTCGTTCAGGGGTTCAAGGGGTTTGGAAGAACAATTTTCCAGTCTATGTTGATTACGAACATGGAGAAATCATGCAGAACGCAGCCTTTGTATTGGATATGCCCGAAAACCGCAGTTCATGCGTGGTTTTTTCGTCCCCTCATAGCGGGCGAGAGTATCCGGCGGCCTTTCTGAAGCGTTCGGTTCTGAATCAAAACGTGATTCGTTCATCCGAAGATGCCTTTGTGGATCAACTATTTGCGCCTGCTGCTGAATGCGGTGCGCCATTGATCAAAGCGGCCATGCCCCGCGCATATCTGGATTTGAATCGCAGCCTGGATGAACTTGACCCCGCCCTGATCAGCGGCGCGCGCCGGCATGGACATAATCCGCGGGTCGCTTCGGGGCTGGGGGTGATTCCCCGCGTCGTGGCCAATGGTCGGGCGATCTACAGTGGAAAGCTGACCATGGATGAGGCGCGGCTGCGTATCGACACCTACTGGCGCCCTTATCACGCGAGATTGAAGTCTTTGCTGAACGAATCGCATGAAAAGTTCGGTCAGGCGATTTTGGTGGATTGCCATTCTATGCCGCATGAGGCGGTTTCGATGGCCGGTACAGCCCGCAGCAAGCGGCCCGAAATCGTGCTGGGGGATCGGTTTGGCGCGTCGGCGTCTTCGGAAATTGTGGATCTGGTTGAATCGGCCTTTGTTTCGGCAGGTCTGAACGTGGCGCGCAATGCACCGTTTGCCGGGGCTTATGTCACTCAGACTTACGGACGTCCCGGTCGCCATCAGCATGCAATCCAGATCGAGATCGACCGCGCACTCTATATGGACGAAGAGAGGATCGCACCAAACTCCAATTTCATGGCGTTTGCGAAACTTCTGCGGCAGGTGGTGCGCGAGATTGCCAACATCGGAGCGGACTCGGTTCGTCTGGCGGCCGAATAACCTCAGCGCAGCGCGCGACCTTTCACAATGGCGTCTGAGCCGAACCTTTGGCGGATCTCGTCAGTTGCACGTTCAGCCTGCGATCTGCGGGATGCACCAGGATCAAGCAGATCACCCGACATATCAGCTTGATCAGCCGGGCACAGATCAGACAGGCCGCATCCCAAAAGCCGATAGGGTCCCTGATCACCCACCTGATCGAACAGCCCCTTTGCCGTGCGATAGATCCGGTCGGCAATCTGCGTCGCATCCCGAAGGGACACGCGTCTTGTCAGGGTTTTGTGATTGGCCTTCTTGAGCTTGAGCGTGACAACCCGCCCTGCAAGATCCTTGGCCTTGGCCCGGTCCGAGACTTTCAGGGCCATGCGCCACAGATGTCCGTCTAAAATTTCAGGGTTAGCTGTGTCTTCGAAAAATGTGGTCTCGTTGCTGATGGATTTCATAGGCTCATGGGCCGAGACACGCCGTTTGTCCTGTCCCCGGGCCAGATGCCACAGGCGATACCCCATCGCTCCAAAGCGCGCGGTGAGCGCCTCCTGATCCCACCGCAGCAAATCGTTGAAGCTTCGAATCCCGGCCCGTTCCAGCGACTCTTGCGCTGCGGGGCCAATACCCCAGATCAGCCGCACAGGTTTGTCGTTCAGAAAATCTGCCGTCTCGGCTTTGCCGATCACAGAGAAGCCGCGCGGCTTGTCGAGATCAGACGCGACCTTGGCGAGGAATTTGTTGTGGCTCAGCCCGATAGAGCCGGTCACGCCCAACTCTTCCTTCATTCGTTTGACCAGCCGCGCCAGCATGATCGCGGGGGGTACCCCGTGCAATCGCTCGGTGCCGGAAAGATCCATGAATGCCTCGTCCAGAGACAGCGGTTCCACGACCGGCGTCAATTCATCCATCATGGCGCGTATCTCGCGCGATACTTCGGCATACACAGACATGCGTGGTTTGATCACGACGGCTTCGGGGCAGAGTTGGATAGCCTTGAACATGGGCATCGCCGATCGGACGCCGCGTATGCGCGCCACATAACACGCCGTCGATACAACTCCCCGCTTCCCGCCACCTATGATGACGGGCTTGTCCGCAAGCTCGGGATTGTCACGCTTTTCCACTGATGCGTAGAAGGCGTCGCAATCCATATGCGCGATGGACAGGTCAAACAGTTCAGGGTGCGACTTGACCCTTGGGCTGCCGCAGGCTGCACAGCGACGTTCGTTCCTTGAAGGTGTCAGGCAATCTCGGCAAAGACCGGGCATCTGCGTCCTCATGCGCTCCGCAGTTGGCTTGGGGTTTCTTTATAACATTCCTCAACTTCGATCATAGGTCATTGAGGAAAAGAAAACCCCCCGCAATGTGGCGGGGGGAAGTAACGAACCTCAGGAAGAAATGGTCCGTTGGGGAGTAACTTCCCCAAAGAATCGCTAAGTTTTTCGGTTTTCGATAGGTGGAAGGCCGTGTCGCCAAAACTCACCTTTTGAATGTGTGTTTTCTGGCACAGGGACGATTTGGCGCGGTTCTGCAAAAAATTGACGCAACGTCAACTTGTTGCGGTGAAACTCGAACACGAAAACCGTCCGAAACACTTGAAATGGTCAGTGCACTTTCAGAGAATTTAACTCGGCCAGAACAGCCTCGGCGGCGGTTTTTGGATCTTCTGCCTGATAAATCGGACGGCCCACGACGATGTGATCCGCACCATTCCGAATCGCGTTGGCCGGTGTTGCTACTCGTTTCTGATCACCAAGTGCTGCGCCTGCTGGACGCACACCGGGGGTGACAATCAGGCGACCGTCGGCCTGACGCAGTGCGCGGATCAGGGCAGCCTCCTGCGGGCTGGCGATAACGCCATCAGCCCCGGCCTCCAGCGCTTTGGCTGCGCGTTCGACCACCAGGTCCTGCACGTCGCCAGCTTTGATCAGGCTGGCGTCCAGATCGTCGCGGTTCAGCGAAGTCAGGATGGTCACAGCAAGGATTTTCAAATCCTTGCCCGATGCACCTTCTTTGGCGGCGCGCACAACATGTGGGTCGCCATGTACAGTCAGGAAATCCAGATCGAACTGCGCCAGCCCCCGCACTGCGTTTTCAACCGTATTGCCAATGTCGAACAGTTTCATGTCCAGAAAGATACGTTTGTCGTGGTCCTGTTTCAGCTCATTGGCCAAAGCCAGCCCGCCACCCGTCAACATGCCCAAGCCGATCTTGTAGAAGGACACGCTGTCGCCCAGCCGTTCAGCCATGGCCAGACCCTGCAGGGCGTTAGGGACATCGAGGGCGACGATAAGGCGATCATCGGACATGGGGCGCTCCTTTTTGGCAAACGTCTGCCTCCTAGCGGGTTCGGGCGGTTCTGTCCATCTTCGAAGCCGGGCGCGGGCACGTTCATTTTGTGCTATCGTGCCGGGTATTGAGTATTTGATTTCACAGCAAGGGACAGAAAATGAAAAAGCTGGTTGTGCTGGGCGTATTGGTTGCGCTGGCTGCATGTGACGAAACCCCGCCCGAAACACCGGAAACCGGGGCTGCTCCTGCACCCACAAATGATGATCTGCGTCTTGTGGGTGGCTACAGGTCCGAGGATGATTGGTGCCAGCTTACGGGCGAAACGGGTTTTACCGTGGAATTCCTGGACCATACGGCTGATCTGGTGTCATGCCCGACAGGAAGCGCGGCGGCACAGTCCCTCGTGGATGATCTGGGTGCGGTTCAGGTCGCCGAGACCGGAGGTTACACCGTCTACACCATACAGCGCGAATAACGGCGATTTCTGCGTCTTAGCCTCTTGAACCGGCAAAGATATTTCCCAGATTGAATGTGAGGCTTCGACCGATATGTGCCGCCAAGCGGGCATGTCAAAACGGGGCGCTTGGAAAAGGAGAATATCATGGACTTGAACAAGTTCACCGAGCGGGCACGGGGATTCGTGCAGGCTGCGCAGACCATTGCGCTGCGCGAGGGGCACCAGAGGCTGGAGCCAACACATATACTCAAAGCATTGATGGATGACGATCAGGGGCTGGCGAGCAACCTGATCACACGTGCTGGCGGCGCGCCCAACCGCGTGGTCGAGGCGCTGGACGTCGCGATGGGCAAAATCCCGAAGGTCAGCGGCGACGCGAGCCAGATTTACATGGACGGACAGACCGCCAAAGTTCTGGACGAGGCTGAGAAGATCGCCACCAAAGCGGGCGATAGCTTTGTGCCGGTTGAACGGGTGCTGATGGCGCTGTGCATGGTGAAATCCAAAGCTAAGGACGCTTTGGAGGCTGGTGCGGTGTCTGCCCAGAAACTCAATGAGGCGATCAATGACATCCGCAAGGGTCGCACCGCTGATACCGCATCGGCGGAAGAGGGCTATGACGCGCTCAAGAAATATGCGCGCGATCTGACTGAAGCTGCGGCTGAAGGTAAGATTGACCCGATCATCGGGCGGGATGAGGAAATCCGCCGCTCGATGCAGGTTCTGTCGCGCCGCACCAAGAACAACCCGGTTCTGATCGGGGAACCTGGCGTGGGTAAAACCGCGATTGCCGAGGGAATGGCCCTGCGCATCGTCAACGGCGACGTGCCGGAATCGCTGAAGGACAAGAAGCTGCTCGCGCTCGACATGGGCGCGCTGATTGCTGGTGCGAAGTACCGTGGTGAGTTCGAAGAACGACTGAAGGCCGTTCTGACCGAAGTGACCGAGGCCGCTGGTGAGATCATTCTGTTCATCGATGAGATGCATACGCTGGTTGGGGCCGGGAAGTCCGACGGCGCGATGGACGCCGCCAACCTGATCAAGCCCGCGCTTGCCCGGGGTGAGCTGCATTGTATCGGCGCGACCACGCTGGATGAGTACCGTAAATATGTTGAAAAAGACGCGGCCCTTGCGCGCCGGTTCCAGCCCGTGATGGTGACCGAGCCAACCGTCGAGGATACGATCAGCATCCTGCGGGGCATCAAGGAAAAGTACGAGCTGCACCATGGCGTGCGCATCTCGGATTCGGCATTGGTGTCGGCGGCGACGCTCTCGCATCGCTATATCACTGACAGGTTCCTGCCAGATAAAGCCATCGACCTTGTTGATGAGGCAGCGTCGCGCCTGCGGATGGAGGTGGATAGTAAGCCGGAAGAGCTCGACCAGCTGGATCGCCAGATCCTGCAGATGCAGATCGAGGAAGAGGCGCTGAAGCTTGAAGACGACGCGGCCTCGAAGGACCGTCTGGAAACCTTGCAAAAGGATCTGGCCGACCTGCAGGAGAAATCTGCCGAGATGACGGCCCAATGGCAGGCCGAACGCGACAAGCTGGCTGGTGCCCGTGATCTGAAAGAGCAGCTCGACAAAGCGCGGGCTGATCTGGAAATCGCCAAGCGCGAAGGTAACCTGGCCAAGGCCGGTGAGCTGTCCTATGGCGTCATCCCAGAGCTTGAGAAAAAGCTGACCGAGGCCGAAAACGCCGAAAGCAACGCCATGATGGCCGAGGAAACGGTGCGCCCGACGCAGATCGCTGCTGTGGTCGAACGCTGGACGGGTATTCCGACCTCGAAAATGCTGGAAGGTGAGCGCGAGAAGTTGCTGCGGATGGAAGATGATCTGCATTCTCGCGTGATCGGTCAGGATGCAGCGGTGACCGCTGTCGCCAATGCCGTACGTCGTGCGCGTGCGGGGCTGAACGACGAAGGTCGTCCGCTGGGCTCGTTCTTGTTCCTTGGCCCGACCGGTGTGGGTAAGACAGAGCTGACCAAAGCCGTGGCGAATTTCCTGTTCGACGACGACAATGCGATGGTCCGCATCGATATGTCCGAGTTCATGGAAAAACATGCGGTTGCCCGTCTGATAGGTGCCCCTCCGGGCTATGTCGGCTATGACGAAGGCGGTGTGCTGACCGAAGCCGTACGGCGCAGGCCCTATCAGGTTGTGTTGTTTGACGAGGTCGAAAAAGCGCACCCTGATGTGTTCAACGTGCTGTTGCAGGTTCTGGATGATGGCGTTCTGACCGATGGTCAGGGCCGCACCGTGGACTTCAAGCAGACGCTGATCATCCTGACCTCGAACCTCGGCTCTCAGGCGCTGAGCCAGTTGCCCGAAGGTGCGGACAGCGCGCAAGCGCGGCGTGACGTGATGGATGCGGTCCGGGCGCATTTCCGGCCCGAGTTCCTGAACCGTCTGGACGAGACCATCATCTTTGACCGGCTCAAGCGGGCCGATATGGATGGCATCGTTGATATCCAGATGGCGCGTCTGCAGAAACGACTGGCTGCTCGCAAGATCGAGCTGGTGCTGGACGACGGTGCCAAGGAGTGGCTGGCCAATGAAGGCTATGATCCGGTCTTTGGCGCGCGTCCCTTGAAGCGTGTGATTCAGCGCGCCTTGCAGAACCCGCTGGCCGAAGCGCTGCTGGCCGGCGAGATCAAGGATGGAGAGACCGTTCCGGTGACCGCCGGAACTGATGGTCTGATCATAGGCGACCGTTTGGGCACGTCAGACCGACCTCGCCCGGATGATGCCGTGGTGCATTGATCAGAACGGAAAGAGAGACCCGCTGTTTCAGCGGGTCTTTTTTCAGCATCTACCATATATCAATGCCTGATGTTCCATTGCGCCCATAAACCTCTGGGCTGCCGAGGTGGCGGTATGGTCAGACCTGCGTTGTAGCTTTGCTCCAGAAGGGCTTCGCGACGTTCTTCTGACCCTGTGGATCCACAGAGGATTTCCAGCTTGCGGGGCGAGAACCCAAAATATCCGAATGTGCCCTGTGTCCAGAGGGTTTCCATTGCATTCAGATATCCGGCGTCCTCCATTTCGTCGGATCGCGCGCCAGCGGGTATCAGCAAGACCCCGGATCTGGGCCGTTGCAGCGATTTTTCGCGATCATCCAACTGATCATATGCCCAACCCCATGACCAGACGCGGTCAACCCAACCTTTCATCATTGACGGCATTCCCCACCAGAAAAGCGGAAACGCGAGACAGATAGCATCCGAGCGAGAGATACGTTCTTGCTCGTATCGTATGTCTGCAAGTGGTGCGGACGCCGAATCCCCCTCTATGTCCGCCACAGTCCAACGCGGATCGAATTCCTCGGCATGCAAGTCAGCAAATTCTGTCGTGTGACCGGCTGCCTTCGCACCATCCATGAACATCCGCGCTGCGGCGGCGGTAAATGAGTTTGGGTCTGGATGGTCAAGGACGGTCAGGATGTGCATGATCGGGACTTTCTGATTCAATCTGGCTTTCCCGAGGCACCTTGATTGCTCAAGGTACCTTTAGGTCAAGCAGAACATCCTGACAGCTGGGGATCAGTTCAAAACAGGCTCACCATCAGGGTGAGCCTTAATTTTATTTTGTGCAGTTTTTTACACTAGCGCAAAAATCCGCGCTGGGCCGCCAGTACCGCCTGCGTGTTTTGGCGCGCCTATGACCAGCGTCGCGCCGGATGGCGGCACCCGATCCAGATTGGCCAGGCATTCAATCCCAAACCGGCCTGAAGGCAGCCACGCATAATGGGTGGCAAAATCTGCCGACATGCCGTGATCCAGCGACAGCGTATCCACAGCAATCGACCGCGCGCCGGTATCTTCCATCAGCATCTGCGCCGCTTCGACATGAAAGCCGGGATAGTGCTGCGCTTCGCCATCGAAGTTGCGGAATTCATCTGTGGCTGTTTTTCCGCCCCAGCCGGAATGCATCGCCACGCAGGCACCGTCAGGGATGTCTCCGTTCGCCGATATCCATGCCTTCAGATCGTCTGGCGTGACTCGTGTGTCTGCGTCCTCAGCCGCGCGGGCGGCGATATCGACTACACATAATGGCGCGACCAGGTCGTTGACCGGGATCTCATCGACCGATGTGCCATCCGCGGAAAAGTGCAGCGGGGCGTCGATATGGGTGCCTGTGTGTTCATTGATCGACAAATTGAACAGGTTGAAACCGTGATCTGCAAAGTTGAAAGCCTGTTCTGCCGAAATGCCAGGGTCACCGCCCCATGTCGGAAATTCCGGGCTGAGCGTGTGGGTCATATCCTCGATGCCGCCATGTCCTGCGGCCAGCGATGCGGGGGCCGTACCACCGGTTGCGACGGCGGCAACGCCTGTCGCAGCTGCAGCTTTGAAGAACCCGCGCCGAGACAGCATCCTGTCCTTGACGGCATTCATTACACAGATGTCACACATAGTTCTTCCTCCCTTTTGCGGCGAAACGGCTACAATAACAGACAAGCAACGCGCAGGAACGCGTGCGATGCCTGCGTGACAGAGTGCAGTCCGGTAGGCGCTTTTGTAAAGGTTTCCGATAAATAGCTCGGCCAAAGCAGTCGAAAAGAAGAGCTGAACAGGCAGAATGCTCCGGTCTTTTCGAGGCGTCCGATTTGAGAACGTTACAGTCACTTCGCTCAATCGTTACGCCTGTTTCGCTGGCGCTGTGCTATCAGCGCATTAAGTCAAGACTGACACGTGGACACGACGGAGACATACATGGCGCATCGCTGGACCAATACTTTGACACAAGCCGACGTCACGCCAAAGGCGGCGTTCCTGAACCGGCGGCAGGTGATGGCCGGTCTGGCAGGTGTTGGGCTAACCGCGATGGCGCGCCCGGCTGCAGCGCGAGACGCGTTGGAACCGAATACATGGGAAGAGATCACGAGCTACAACAACTATTATGAGTTCGGGACCGGAAAAGATGACCCTGCTAAGTATGCCGGTTCTCTTGTGACCGAACCCTGGAGCGTCAAGATCGACGGCTTGGTGGATCGCCCGGGTGAGTATGACTTTAAGGATATTCTGTCTGAGATGACCATCGAAGAGCGGATCTATCGTTTCCGTTGTGTTGAAGCGTGGTCAATGGTCATTCCGTGGAACGGTTTCGAACTCGCCGACCTGCTGAATATGGCCGGAGTTCAGGAGAGTGCGAAATATGTGGCCTTTGAAACCGCGTACCGCCCGGATGAGATGCCCGGAACACGCTTCCCCATTCTTGAATGGCCGTATCGTGAAGGCTTGCGTCTGGATGAGGCGATGCACCCTCTGACGTTCATAGCCACCGGAATTTACGGGAAAACGATTCCGAACCAGAATGGCGCGCCTTTGCGTTTGGTGGTTCCGTGGAAATACGGGTTCAAGTCGATCAAATCGATCGTGCGCATCACGCTGACCGATGTAGAGCCGCCCACAAGCTGGAACATGTCGAACCCCCGCGAATACGGGTTTTACAGCAATGTGAATCCGAAGGTTGATCATCCGCGTTGGTCTCAGGCGTCCGAGCGTCGCATTGGCGGCGGTCTGTTTGCCAAACGAATCCCCACTCTCATGTTCAACGGCTACGAGGAAGAGGTCGCCAGCCTGTATGAAGGCTTGGATCTGGCCAAAAACTACTAAGCCCATGCAGGCCGTGAACCAGATATTCCGCCGTATTCCGGTATGGGCCATTTACCTGCTTGGCGCGCTACCTGCGCCCTGGCTGTTTTACCTCGGCCTGTCCGGGGGGCTGGGTATCGACCCGATCGAAGCGCTGGAGCATCGCTATGGCGAACTGGCCCTGCAACTTTTGATCGCTGGTCTGGCAATCACGCCCCTGCGCCGGATTGCGGGTCTGAACCTGATGAAGTTCCGGCGCGCGATTGGAGTGCTGACATTTTCATATGTCAGTCTGCATCTTCTTGTTTGGCTGATCTTGGATGTACAGCTTCCCAGTCAGATTTGGGCGGATATTCTCAAGCGTCCTTATATCACGGTCGGCATGGCGGCCTTCCTTCTTATGGTGCCGCTGGCGGTGACTTCCAACAATTGGTCGGTGCGCAGGTTAGGGACGCGTTGGCGCAAGCTCCACCGTTTGGTGTACCCAGTCGCTCTGTTGGGTGCCTTACACTTCGTGATGCTGGCCAAAGGGTTCCAGATCGAGCCGCTTGTCTATCTGACGATCATTCTCACACTTCTTGCCTTGCGTTTGCCGACTCCAAGACTCGTTTCCGGAAGCAAAACTGCAGACTCCGCCTGAATCGACGCCGAGTCTGTGGGTAACCGTGTGCATAAGGGGGCAGGGCTCTGAAGTTTCGAGTGTTCTTGGCTGGTTTAGGCGGTTTTGGGCGAGAGAATTCCATCATATCTAATTGATTTTAAGTATAAAAATCTGCATCAGAGAAAAACTTTTGATTTTTTGTTTTTTTGGGTTGCGGGTTTTGGGAGTAAACCTTAGAACCCCCTTCACCGGCGCTGCTGAGGCGCTGGGACGCTGCGGAAGCGGCGGTGACACA
>NZ_WQGF01000029.1:0-9343 GCF_013034545.1 Ruegeria sp. HKCCA5763 | reverse complement strand
GTTTTTCGGCCCGTGAATCACGCAACCAAACGGAAATCAATGGGTCCTGAGCCTAGTACATATTGGTTGGGAAAAAACGGGTACAACATCACTTCAAGCCTTTATGAGCAATAATTGTGACAAACTTGAAAACGTTGGAGTCCACTACCCTAATGACCGCCACTTGACATTTGTTCAAGGCAATGGGCATTTCCCGCTGGCCGGAGCTCTGACGAACCAGAACAAACAAAGGGAATTCATCGCGGAACATAAGAAAATTGATGGATAAGTTATACTTTCCGATTTTGCTTCTCATCTAAAAGTTGTCAATAAAACCACAGTGATTTCTTGCGAGCATCTCTCCAGCAGAGTGGGCTCTGAGAATGAAATTAAGCTGTTGAAAGATAGCATTGATGCCACGGGCTACGAGGTAAAAGTTGTTTGCTATATTCGTGATCCGGTGAGTTTAGCCAAATCATCGCATTCTACGGCAGTCAAAGTCAGTAAGCGCGACAAACTAAACTGGGATCGCGTAGACCCGCAGAATGAGTACTTTAATACAGTTCACCGGCTTCGTAGGTGGGCCGAGGTTTTTGGAAAAGAAAATGTAACTGTACGGGAATACCTGCCTAGCAAATTGGTCGGCGGAGATATTTGCTCTGATTTTTGTGAATTGATCGGTGTCGACTCTCAAGATTTTGCAATTCCAGATCGGCTTAATACTGCTCTTTCTCTAGATCACTTGGAAATATTGCGTCGTTGTAATTTTTTCTTGCCAACGCCTGCCGAAGATATGGCATCTTGGCGAAAGAGTAATACTACGAGAGCAATATTGAGAAAGGTCAGGCCGGATAGAGAAAACGTTGAGCTGAGTCACCCCATACCAGTTGGGGTATTAGATAGATTCTCAAAGGCTTGTGACGAAATTGAAAGTGAATTTTTGCCGGAAGGGCTGTCTGAAAACTGGCGTAGAACAAAGCAGCCACTAGAAAACGAATCCGACAAAGATCTGCCGGAAACTGCCTCGGAACTGGAAAGTCTTTCAGCGGAATGGTTAGTTTGCCTCGCGAAAAAAACTCAGGAGCTTCAGCAGGAGCGGGACAAGGCTATTTCCGAGCGGGACAAGGCTATTTCCGAGCGGGACAAGGCTATTTCCGAGCGTGACCAAGCAAGAAGGCACCCTTGGGTGTATTTCAAGCACGCCGCAAAATTGCGTTTCCGGCAAAAATAGTGACCCAAAGTCGACTTGGAAATGGATTGGATTGTGTGCCGCAATCCTCACTGAACTCGGTGGCTATTTGGGTGTCAGATCTTGATCTCGCTGCATAGCAACGCACGCTGTGTTGCGTTGTGCCTTTTGGTGCATCTTTCGATAGTCGACTCAACGGCAACACACGTATTTCATGTGATTGAACGCGCTTAGTGGCAGTGGAATTCAGTGCTTTGATTAGTCGAATTGGTGGTGCAAAGCGCTGCGTTTGCACCACAGATGTGTCGGGAGTTCGAAACTCTCATCGCCCGTCATCTACCCTTCAAACTCAAGCAGAAATGCCAGCCTGACCAAACCCGGCCTAAAGAAAGTTGGCAATTACCCAGCGCATCTATCGCGAATAAAACCCTTCACGAAGCTCTTGCCGCAAGCGCAAACGCTCGGGGTATTCCTTCAAAAACTGTTCGGGTGGTTTGCCTTCCCAAACTTGCGCGTAAACCCGCATCTTGTTTCCGCCGTAGATCTTTGCAAGATCTTCATTTGAATAGCCGCGCGCCCAAAGATCGTCCGTTATCGCCGCAAGGATTTTGGCAAGTTCACCGTTACCAGTTGCCCCTTTGTTGAAGGCGTCGATCATATAGCCGCCGTCATCGTACATGCTCGCGTTTGCAGTTGCGAACTGTACGACTAATTCCAGCGAAAACATGTCGTCCGTTGCGATTCCAACATGGTCGACGCCGACAAGCTGGACATAGTAATCAATCATATCAGCGGCCTGCTCGGGTGAGATATCCTCGGGCCAAACGCCGTCCATCATCCATTCTGTGAACGTCGGGGAAACGTAGCCACCAGACTTGGCCGCGCGCAGCGCCTCATCATCGGGAATGGCGCGATAACACCCTTTTGGCGTCGCATTGGGCCCATTCGCATACAACCCTGCAGGAACCGAGTGCGTGTAGACATAGGGCACCCCGGGGTAGTTCTCATCCATGTAATCCATGGCGTCATTGGCCGTTTTCGAACCCGTATGGCTTAGGTCGAGCAGTATGCCAAACCTGACCATTTCATCAATAACTGACTTCCCCCACGGGGTCAGACCAATGTCGCGACCGTTATAGGCCGCCAACTGCCCAGAACCAGTCCGGAAAATGTCATTGTAAGCCAGGATCATACTTTTGATCCCCATATCCTTGAGCACTGCCATCTTCCTCAGGTCGCCGTCCAGAATCGTGGCCGTTTGGCTGTTCCAAATAACCGCTGTTTTGCCCTGTATGTGGGCAGCTTCAATGTCGCGGGTTTCATTCACGATGAGGTAGTTTTCCGGTTGCTGGGCCATTGCAGCACGGAAGTGGTAATGTTGATCAAGAAAGGTGTCGAAAGACATATCCGCAGCAGCCAGCGTCATCTCATGCCCAGTGATGCCGTTTTCCCGCGCACGCGCGAAGTAAGTGTGAAGCTGCTCGTCTTCGGTCCAGCCAGTGCCATAGGGGCTGGCCAACATGCCGAGGACAATTGTGTCCTGCACAAACTGCTTCGCCTCTTCTGACGCCTCCCACGTCTTGCTTTCCTCGCTCGCATGTAACGCGCCGGCAAAAGTGATCGCTATGGCGCTTACGGCCAATAGGGTCTTCATGACAGAGCCTCCTCAGTTGATTTGTTTTGCCGCCGCATGAACACCCCTCAGAAAACGATCCGGGTTCTGAGGCCGAACAGCGTGATGCTGTCCTGAGTGGGGTTCAGCAGCGGGTTGGAAATGAACTGCACCGATGGTGTGATCTGAAACCCCGGTGAGATTGAAAAACGGTAGAAAGCTTCAAGCGTGAACTGTGTCCCGTCGATGCCCCTGGCTTCGGCCCAGTTCAGGCCAAGACCGGCCAGATCGGTATTGCGACCATAATACCCCAGACCGACAGATATCGACCGATCGTAAAGAGCTGCCGTTCCTTTTGAGGCCCCCGCCCGAAAGAACGGCATCCACTTGTTGTCGACAAACCAGGCCGCAGAAAACGCCGCGCCATAGTCTTCCGCTCGGCTGCCATCGTCAGCCGCATCTGCATGCCAGAGGGTCAGATGGACATTGTCGAAATAGATACGATCAAAGCCGGAAGTGTACCCAAGTTCGAGTGATTTGAAGAGATTGCCGTCGCTGAACACATCGAAATTAGGGTCAGACGGGTCGGCGTTCGCGTCTGAAACGCTCGCTACGGCATAGACAGTCTCGCTAAGCTTCAAACCACCCGCAATTCCCAATCCTTGATTGGGTGTATTGATCGTCGGGTTGGTGTTGAATGACAGGTTCTGGAATCCGCTGTAGGGACTGACCAGCCCATAGATGTCCACGAAGTCCGTGACGTCAATCTGCCCGACTTGCAGCGTCCACGCGCCGTTCGCAGCCCTTTGGGTCCAGAACAGGTTTGTCAGCAGTAGTCCATTATCATTAAAGGCTGTGCCCGTGATCGAAAGCGCTCCACCATCCAGCCCAAGGAACTGCGGGGCCACATCGGTATAGCTGTGCCGGTCTTCAATCTTGAATGTCAGAGAACCCAGTTCAGTTGCCTGCCAGTTGCCGTAGAACCGAGCAATTCCGCTGGCCGCTTCGCCGGTGCCCAGATCAGCATTCGTGGTTTGGCCCAACGCCAAGTAATCAATGTTGAAACGAAACCCGCCCTCAGCCAGTCGGTCCTTCCACCCGAACCAACCTGGCGCGATGTTACGCGGAAAATCCGATCTGTATTGCGGATCGGTCAGGCCGTCGCCGGGCTCAAGATCAGCCCCAACAGAAGAAGGTCCGGAAAGCCCTTGCGCCGATACCGCGCCAGCAGATGCAATTACCGATGCAGCAAGCAGGTTTCTTATCATTCGGACGCTCTTGCCCCGCCCGTCTTGCGATTGCCCGCCGCGCGAATGCGATCAGCAGCACGCTGTTTCCACTCCAGCCTGTCTGTCTCGGTTTCCAGCGTTTCAACACTGTCCGTTTCAAGCTGGAAGGTCGCGTTCATGGGCATAACGCCGTCCACGACCATCATGTTTTGAACAGACGGATCAATGGTCAGCGTTCCCGTCAATCGTACGGGTTCATGGAAATAGCTGGGGGTCCAATCCTCATTTAAACGCACGCGGATCATCTGGTTGGGAAGCGGCGGAGGCATGTGACTGCACATCCCGCGTTCCGGCACCAGATACGCCACAGGTCGCCCGTCGGGATCGCTGGGGGCTGGAATAGCAAAGCCCGCGACAGTGATTGTCTGGCCGTCTAACTGCGGATTTCCGTTCGTCCCGGCCTTTCTTCGACGCTCCATCACAACTTCACGCTGATCGAGCAGCCAGTCGATATCAATTTCATCTGCGGCCAAAGCGTCCTCGGTCTCAGCCAGCAGTTCTTGCCATTTCTGCCGTTCTTCTTCGCTGCCATGATCCTGCTGCAGCCTGCCGCGCAGTCGTACAACAAACAGAACATCGTCGAACTGTTCAGGGCTGAGATCGCGATAAGGGTCTTCAAAGATCTGCGCGGACGGGTCTGGAAGATCCGCCCAATCCAACGCAACCCCAGGCGCTGCAAAAGTGGGCGGGGCACACCACACCAACCCTGCGATGACCGCGATGCAAAACCAATGACGCATGAATACTCTCCGGCTGCGCTTTTAACTATTCCAGCGTGTTCTTGTATATCACACCATCCTTCATAATCAGACGGATCGTTTCAGGGCTGTCCGGTCTCGGGTCCGCTCCAAACCACTGATCACCGGTTCCAACGACCGAAAAATCCTCTAGCGGGTTTCCGTCGATCAACAGGATATCAGCATAAGCGCCTTCTTCGATCACTCCAAGCTTTCCAGCCGTATAAGGGTTCATGAAATCGCCCGACAAAGCAACGACTTCACCACCTGTCGAGGTCAGCGTCACCATCGAAGTATACGGACCGAAAAACTCATTGTTCAGGTGTTTCTCGTAGGCAATCTGGATGTTACATGCTTCCACCGAGCCAACACAGTCCGTCTGGAACCCTCGCTTCACCGGGCATTCCTTCATATTGTCGATGTAGCCCGCAAATGTGGCCGAGGCGGATTTTGCTTTGGCAAGGCTGGACGGGACGTTTGCCACCGCAGGAATATCAAGCAAACCGGGATCGAAGGCCGTCAGGTTCGTGGTTATGTAGGCCCCTTTTTCGTTCATGACCTGAGCGATTTCACAATCGAACGAGAAACCATGTTCGATCGACATCACGCCTGCATCAAGCGCATTCAGGATTGCTTCTTTCCGATACGAATGCGCCATGACATAGCTGCCGTATTCATTTGCGACTTGAACAGCTGCTTTGATTTCCTCTGGTGATCCAGCCAGCAGTTGCCATGGATCAAAAGCCGAAACCACGCCACCGGATTGCATGAATTTCAACTGCGTTGCACCCATTCGAAAGTTGTTGCGCGCGTATTTATAAACGTCATCGACACCGCTAATCTCTTGCGCCAAGTTCAGACGGCTCATGTTCGTTTCAGAGCCCGGTGGTGCAGTGAAATTGGCGAAGTCTGCGTGGCCACCCCGTGTTCCGATAAATGCTCCGGAAGGATAGTACCGGGGGCCGTCGATTTGCCCTGCGTCAATGGCCCTTCGCAGCCCACCATTGGCACCACCCGCATCCCTCACAGTGGTGACCCCTGCATGAGATACATCTCAGCCATCCGTGCACCGTGAATGGCGAAATCTTCCCACGTCGTGTTGGCTTCCATCGCCGGCAGCGTAGGCCCCATAAGCATGAGATGCGCATGCAGCTCAATAAATCCGGGCGTCAGTGTCCGTCCTCCACCGTCAATAACCGTAGCATTAGGAGCATCGATCGCGTCGGTTGAAACGGACTTGATCAGGTTACCTTCGACCAGAACACTGGCGTTTTCCATGCGCTGCTCATTCACGCCATCGAAGACATGGACGTTGGTAAACAGCGTTTGTGGTACTTCTTGATCCTGAGCCTGCGTAGCCGCCGAAAAAGTAAGGACTGACGCGACAATTGCCGTCGAGAAAAGCGACATTCGTAGACCGGACATAAGCACTCCCTTCATATTCATGTTTCCCTAACTGTAGAACGGAAATCTTTGCTCCGGTTGCCATTTTTGCATTAAGATGTTCGAATATGATTGATAAAGTGGCCACTGCTTGAACATGACTTCCGCGAAAGGAGGATGAGCTTGCCTCTCAACTCCACCTCTCAAGAGCACAACGAGGGCTTTATCCGCCTCGCCTTGGCAGCCCCGTTCTTGCAATATCTCACTGACCGCGGGATCAATCCTCAACCCGCGCTGGATCAGGTCGGGCTGAAAGCCGAGTTGCTGTCTGACCCATCTGTCTATGTCCATTCAGATTTGGTCTATGGATTGTTGAATGCCTTCTCCGAATTGTCCGGAGACCGGTATCTTGGGTTGAATGTCGGCGAAACATTTGACCTGCAAGGGTGGCCCCCTTTCGCGCAGTCCCTGCAATCAACCACGACATTGTTCGAGTTCTTTGCCCGTTTCGTTGGGCTTGTACCACAGGAAACAAACTCGGTACGACACAGCCTTGTCGTTGAAGCCAACAAGGCCACGTATCGGATCGAAAGGCAACAGGAACCCGCTGTTCCGCCCGTTCAAGTCACCGGTTTTGGGGCCGCCATCTACGTGCGCTTGTTGCAAACCGTAGTTGGAAACGCCTGGGACCCAACGCGGGTACGGTGGGAAAGCAGATATATCAATGGCCTGCCGCTTGGCTACAAGGGGATCGAGGTCAGCCTTGGAACTGATCCCGGAATGCACGTGAGTTTTCCAGTGGACTGGTTGTTCCTGAACCATGTCTCAGTCCAGACTGCCGCGCCGGCGCCCTCGGCCCGTCATGACGAAGAAGTAACGGTAGTGGCTGCATTAAGATCCGTCTTACGCGACAAGCTGGACGAAACCGACTTAGGGCCAAAGGTTGTCGCTGGACTGCTGGGTATACCGCCGGAACGGTTTCTAAAAGCCCTTCAGCAGCAAAGTACAAGGCTGCCGCGCGAGATTAAACGGTTGCGCATTGATGTGGCAAAGGAACATCTCCGCCGGGACACAATGACAATTGCAGAGATTGGTCTCTCGCTTGGCTACTCGGACAAGTCCCACTTTACCCGCTTTTTCCGAGGCCAGACAGGCACAACACCAACACAATACAGACTTGGACAAAAAGAATTGTGAACGCGCCCGAGGCAGAGACGGCAGGGGGCTACCGTTCCAAAGAAAACTTGCGGCTAAGGTCTTTGAATACAGGAAAAAACCTGCACCTGGCCATCTTCCCGCGCCATAAGATTACCCCGTCCGCTACCACAAAAAAGAGGCGCGATCACCCCAAAGACGCCACCTTTTCACTGCATATGCCACCGCCTGGAAAAGCGATGGCACAGCTCAGGCGGTTAATCAGTAATCCGCTTGTGGTGGTTCAAAATGTTCCGTCGGGCATAAATAACCCATAATCGGCAGCTCCCAAAATTTAAAGTATTGATTTTTATATATATTTATTATCACCCTTGATTATGCCGCGGCCACTTCACCCATCTTGACAACTCCTTGTCGCCCACAAAAAAATTTGGGCAACAAAAAAGCCGCCCCGAAGGGCGGCTGTTACTTCAGCTTTTGTTCTTCTAGAATTCTGAGGTTCTGTAGAGCTCCACTCCCGCCGTTTTGGGTTCCCAAACTGGCAAGATCCCTCGAGATTTTAACTTCCTTCGGGCTTCCGGAACTGTTGTTGCCATTCTCGTCGCAACGTCGGTGATCTTTTGGTAGTCCAACTTGAAACGGTCCACGCTAGCAGGGCTAACAAGATCACGCATCTGCCCCATGTGTCTAGTTTGTCCGCAAATTGTCAGAACCGGTTCCATTCCGTCTGGTGGAGTTCGAAGAAGGAAGTCCACTGAGTTGGCAGAAAGGCCAAGCTTTCGCGCGACATCCGAAATCGATTTCCCGGGAGAACCAGTTCGGCAACCGAGTTTTTCACCCACTTCTGCCACGTCAACAAGTACAGATTGGTAACGCAGTTCTTCGTCGAGAAGCTCAACTCCAGTTAGTTGCCTTTGGAGCAACAGTTCGACAATCTTGACAGCGGGCACTTTCAAGGCTTCAGCCGCATTGGCAATTCCCAACACACCCTCTGAAGGTTCAGAAATGGGCTGTCCGAAACTTCGCAAGCGGTTCACAAAACTGTCCAGGTCGTTGGCGTCAACTCCCTGAGCAATGCTCCTTCGGCCATCTCTACAGCCCGCGATTGGTTTAAGCATGCCGGCTTCGATAAGCTGCGCCACTTGGGGCCGTTTGCAGCCTAGATATTTTGGAACTTCAGAAATCGGAACCGAACGCCGCATCCTCCTGAGAAGGTCTTCAGAACGTGCAACGTCAATGGCGCCGAAATCCCGTTTTGCGTCATAGTCCGCAGGCAGCAGATCGGCGACCATCAGCGCATTTTGAACAGTTCTGGGATGCACACCAAACTTCTGGCTCAGTGACACTACAGAATGACGCCGCCGCTGCACGACGGGTTCTCCAAACAGAATCGTTCCCGCACCAATTGGCATGGTTTCCAGAATATGTTCACGGAAAACCTCCCGAAATGGCCCAATCGGTTTTCGGTTTTTTTTGAACTGAATCCACTCATAAAGAACACCGAACACACCTTGCGGCCCGGCTTGAATTTTTGAGCATGGCGTCTTCGACTGCACCGCTTCAAGCCCTTCTCGAACGCCTTCAGGGCCACGTCGAGTAAACTCGTACCCAACCTCCCCGGCCAAGTCCCAATCCGCTTGCGATAGATTTGGAAGATTTGCATTTGGACCAAATGCGATACACGCACCGAGCATTTCAGATGCACGTGAGGCTAGATCAATCAGCTGCCCGTCCAGCCACTCTGGCCCTGGGCGCCCTTCAAGCCTGGCTTCAAGGTAAGATTGCAGTTCAGAGACGCGCCTCTGTTTCCCAATTTCGGCCAGCTTTGCCAATCGCGCTTCGTCTGGCATATGGGCAGCCAAGTCCAGAAAGAGATTGCCTCGGCCTCTCCCAGGCTCTCGGACCAAAGGAACGGAATGAACGGGACAAGTTCTCACAGGTGAATGTCCGCCATCAGCACCCATGGAACAGACTAGGTTGATTGCGTAGCGGAGGATTT
>NZ_WQGF01000028.1:0-10820 GCF_013034545.1 Ruegeria sp. HKCCA5763 | reverse complement strand
GCTCGTCAGGCTCATAACCTGAAGGTCAGAGGTTCAAATCCTCTCCCCGCAACCACTTGGGTCGAACAAGCCGCCTCAGGGCGGCTTTGTTCATTTTGGGCCAACCCAATCATTGCTGCCAGGGCACCCTCCAGTTCGATCTGAACGCCCTCGTTGGTGTGCTCGACCGTGACACGTTCGATAAGGCCCCGGATGATCTCCAAAGCCCCGGTGCGGATCGAAGGTTCCAATAGCGCTTGTGCAAGATCGGCGACCTTGGAGCGATAAAGTTCCGACAGGTTCGGGTGCAGTCGCACCGGCGAAGGCTTAGGTTCGAAGAGCTTTGCGTCAAGCTCGGCTATCTGCGCTTCGAGTTCTTCGAGCCGCGTTTGAAGCCCGGGGGTGCGAATGCCCTCAGCGATTGCGTCATAAAACCCATTCAGTTTGCGTGCAGCTTTGTCCCGTTCGGATTGTAGACGGGTCCGGGCTGCCTCCTCTGTACCAGCTTCTGCGTTGGCGGCTTCGTTGAAGGATTTGATAAAAGCGGCCACTGCGTCGGGCTGCATCAGACGCTGACGAAGCAAATCCAGAACGGCGTCTTCCAGGACATTGCGGCGAATGGATTGCCTGTGCGTGCAGGTGCCGAGTTTACGGGCGGCTGAACAGGCGAGGTAATCGCGCCCGACAGTGGCGAGTGGCCCACCGCAGTTGCTGCAGAATACTAGACCGGTCAGAAGGTGCTTTTTGCGACGCTTCTCCCAAAACTTGGTTTGCTTGATGGCTTTGACGCGGGGATCAGCCTCGATCTCGCCTTGCCGCTGCTTGACCGCCTCCCAAAGTTCATCCCCGACGATCCGCAGCTCAGGGACCTCCGCGATGATCCATTTGGACGGATCGTTGAGACGGGAAACACGTCTGCCGGTCTCCGGGTCCTTGATGTAGCGCAGCCGGTTCCAAACAAGGCGGCCGATGTAGAGCTCATTGTTGAGAAGGCCCGTCCCACGCACTCGGTGCCCCCGGATGGCGGTGTCACGCCATAACTTGCCACGGGGACCGGGAATACCTTCGGCGTTCAGGCGGCGCGCAATGGCTTTCGGGGAGTGCCCTTCGGTGAAGTCATTTAACACCCGCCGGACGATCTCAGCTTCTGCTGCGTTGATCACTCGTTCCCCCGTGACGGGTTGGCCGTCGGGCCCGAGACGCCGGACGACATCATAACCGTAGCTGTTACCACCGCCGGAACGGCCAAGCTCGACACGCCCGCGCAAACCACGCCGGGTTTTGTCGGCCAGGTCTTTGAGGAACAGTTGGTTCATGGTGCCTTTGAGACCTACGTGCAATTCGCTGATCTCGCCCTCAGCCAGCGTCACGATGCAAACCCCTGCAAAGCTTAGCCGTTTGAAGATCGCAGCGATGTCTGCCTGGTCCCGGCTCAACCGATCCAGCGCCTCTGCCAAGATCAGATCAACCCGTCCTTCCTGGGTTGCATTGAAGAGCGCTTGCAGCCCGGGACGCAACATGGACGCACCAGAGACCGCCCGATCCGAATAGGCGTCGACAACAGTCCAGCCTTCCCGCTCTGCACGTTCCCGGCACAAACGCATCTGGTCATCGATAGATGCGTCTCTCTGCATCTGGCTGGAGAAGCGGGCATAGATTGCAACTCGGGTCATCGTCTGGCCTTTCTCTTTAAGTCGATCAAAGCCGCGTAGTCGCGGCCCGCTTCAATGGTTTGGGCGTGGATGTAGTGGCGCTCAGCCGTTCCGAAGCTCGCATGAGCCAATATTGGTCGGATCAGCTTCGCGTGTTCCGGAGAGGAGCGCGCCAATGTCGTTGCGGCGGCATCCCGGAAGAAATGCGGTGGAATGCGGCGACCCGTCAGCTTCAGGGTCTGCTCCGCGATCCGGGGGCTCAGCGCATCTTGCTTTAATGGTGCGCCTGTCCTGCCGACCCACAAGACATCGTGTTGTTGTTGGCCACGCTCCATTAAAAAGGGACGGGCTTCGTTGACATAACGACGCAAGAGCGGCTCAACGCTCTGGGGAACATCAGCCTCCCATGGCTGCCCTGATTTGGTCAGATCCCCTGGGAGCGCGACGGTCATGGTGTCTGTTGTGACATGCAAGGATATGCCAATCCGAAGGCCGGCAAAGGCGCGTCGCCGCATCGGCATCAAAGCCAGCATGGCTATCATGGTGCCATCCCGCAGGCATATCATACGGCGCAGCGGTGTTGGCTCCGCTTCTGCATGACCCGTCGCTAGAGACATTCCCGCCTTGAATAGAACCTCGCTGGACAACACACGCCCAAGTTTGCGATCCCGATCACCCCGTCCTGCGGCGCGCTTCAATCCCGCTTTCAATCTCCGCTGAGCGGACCAGTCCTGTGTCGGGTCAGCCGCGGAGAGGATACGCAACACGCCGTCAATGAACATCAACCGGGTCATCGGCCGGGTGTGTGAGAGGTCCCTAAGCCAAGCGGAAAGGCGCGGCAGGGTCCCGCGTCGAGCCGGAGGCAGTGTGATCGCCTCCGCATCGCTGTTAATCAGCCATTGCAGCCATCGGGCATAGCGCAGTTCTAACGTCTTCAATGAGGTCGCGCGTAGATGTGACAGCGCGCCGCAATCGTCGAGTGGGCCACCTTCTATCTGAAGGTTGAGCCACATCTCCCGGTCTTGCACGGGCCAATCAGACAGAGGCAGAACAAGGCTCATCAGCGACGCCCTTTCTTAGCTTCTATCAGGTCAGCAAAGGCGCGTGTTGCCGAACGTGCCTCAAGACCGGAATACATGTTGATCGTGTGGCTGACCTCCGAATGTCCGAGCAACCGGCGCGCGACCTCATAGCCGCCGGGATTGGCGTCGAGCCAGTTCATCACCGCAAAATGCCGAAACAGGTGGGCATTCATCTCCAACCCCGTTTCCTTCCGAATCCGTTTGGAGACGCGCGCAGACAGAACGCCAGGATCAACCGAATGCTGACCATCCCTCCGGGGAAACAGCCAAGGCGTTCCCGCGGGGCAGAGTTCCGGACAGCGAGATTTGAGATGCACGTCGATCATGCGCAATACATCACGCGGGATCTCGAACTCGACAGGTCGCTCATTTTTGGTCTCGCCGTCTTCCAGAACCAGGTAGGCTCGGCCATCACCAGGACGGTGCAGGTGGCGTTCCAGGTGGATGCCAGCCAGGTTCTTCACGCGAACCGGGCAGACCAGCAAGATGGCGATGGCGAGTGCATCTTCGCGCGCCAGAGCCCAGCCATACGGTTTGGACATGCCGCGTGGTCGCGCGAAAATCCGTTCAGGCAGGAGCAGCAGGCGCTGTTGATGCCGATCCTCTTGCAACACCCGCAGCCGGCTTCGGTTCTTTTGGGTCATGCCATTCTGAGGTTTGACCGCCAGGCGCGTGGCAAGCCCGGCCAGTGCATCGCGAGCGTCATCGGGTGCATTAAGTATCCGGGCCAGGTTGCGGAGCAGCGCGGCGATCTCACTGATCATCTTTGTGGTCTGGTTGTTGGTGCGCGATAACATCTGGCGCAAACCCTGTTCAGCCATCACCGGATTGATCAGGACGTCCAATCCGCCAATCTCCGCGATCGGGATACCAGAGTGAACGAGTTCGGAGGCAAACCGAACCAACTGTCTTTGGTATTGGGACAGGGTCGCGGGTCGGAGTACCCTGTTCTGACCGTCATCTGCCAGCGGGTCCGGAGTTGCAAGACGGTGCATCAATTTTGCAAGCTCGCTTTGGAACGGCGTAGGAAATGCTGTCACGGGAAAGGTGATGACCTTCTGGCGCGTTTCCAGAGGCAGGATGGCCTTGGGCCATTCAGAAATACGTCGGACCGCCAGGTTCCAGCCGTTGACCGCAGCCCGATACGCGACATCCGGTGATTTGCTGATCTCGTTATGCGCAAGGGCTTCTCGATAGGCCGCGGCATGCTCTTTGCGCACAGTGGCGGGTTTGACGCCTTGCCGGTTCAGAAAATGCACGAAGCGGCAGAGTGCGGGTTGCAATGTCTTGTCGCCGGACGCCAATACATTCGCCCAGAGCGCTTGCCAATCGGGAGACAGATCATCGATCCGGTTGAAGCGCCGTTCCACCAGCCCGAAATGCGCGAGGGCGGCACGCGCATCACTCACCGCGTTTTGCCAACTCTTCGGTGTAAGACCGAGTGCTGCCGGTGTGACTTTGGACAGACGGGGCTGCAACCAGCGACTGTCGCAGGGCACATCCTCTGGCGGCAGCCCAAGGGCTTTGGCCACGCGGCGCAGACCGGAGATCATGTCGCGGCGGCGTCCGTCCGACAGAGAGCTGTCGGAGCGCAGTTGGTCGATGAGCTCGGCGAACATCGGTGTGTCGGCTTTGACGAAGGCCAATCTCAACGGAACGGGGCTCTGGCTAGTCATCGGGTTTACGTTCCTTTGGACATGTCGGGTCTCGGGCGGACGGGTGTGGACAGGGGGTCCGATTCGGGAAAAGCGTAGCACAGAAAGTCAGAAACTTACGGGCAAGCCCTCTTCCCGAAAATGTCATAACATATTGACATTAATGTACATTAATGATCTCGATTGCCTACCAGCACTGTGCCTGCCGGTAGACGGCATGAGCTGCCGGATCAATGCGGATGAGGCGTCCGCCGGGGCCAACTCGGATAACCTCAAGCAGGCCTGCGGCAATCGCACGGCGCACCGTCTTCTCGGAGCAATTGTCCAGTTCAGCGACGTCCTTCACCGTCAGTAGCTTGCGGGGTCGGTTCTTCTTGGCATTGATCTGTGGCATCCTGATGCGCCTCCTTTTGGTCAGAGGCGTCCCGGCCCAGTTCCTGTACTGCCTGGGCAGCCAGCAATCGGACCAACTGGTCAATCGCTGTCTCAACCTGCTTGTGCGCGTGGTCGTCAGAAGGGGATATGGCAGGAACGCGTGTCATGCCATGACCATGACAACGCGGGCTTGCTCATTCTAAGTGTATTGATTGCCCAATTCCGGCGGCGCCCAACGCTCTTGCTCTTCGCGCTCAAGCTTGTCGCGAAAACCGTCAATGTCCACGCGGATCGTCTCACCGCTCAGGATTTGCCCCGGCTCGGTGATCATCTTCACGACAGCCTGGATAAAGTTGACGAGCGGACCTTGCCGTTGTCCTCCGGGGCGACCGTCTGAGTATGTCGTATAGGTTAGGGGGCGACCGGCATCTTTCCAGATGTAACAGCAGCTCTCGACAATGTACTGACGGCGTTTGTCGCGCGAGAACCGCTTGTCCCGGGGCGACATCTCCGCAATCGCACCAGGTGTCCCATGGATGCGTCGAATGTCATCGATGACATCCTGAGTAAGTGTCGTTGCGGTCTCAAGCTTGTCGAGCACTTGGGGAAGAAGGCCTGCGTCTTCTGGCGTCGACGCGAAACAAGTCGAAAGCGAGCCCAATGCGTTCCGGAGCTCTTGGGGACCAATGGAACTCTGTTTGGCTTTCCGCAAAAGTTGCTTGAGGTACTTTTGACCTCGTTCAATCGCTTGCGAGCGTCGGACCTCAGTCAGGTTGATTGCGATGTCGTCGTCGTTATTGAGGCAGTTCCCAAGAAGCACAGAGAGTTTGCGTACGAGCTGAGTTGGCAGGCCAAACCGTTCGGCCAAGCTCTCGATCATGTCATCAGAGAGAGTACCGCGTTCGCCATAACTGCCGAGCTTCCATGACAGCGAGCATTTGATCCCATCCATGTGCGGGTAGACCGAATAGTCACCTTCATCATCTTCAACGTCGCCTTGATCGTTCAGGCCAGCGTCCAAGTCAGCGCTCATCTTATTCTCCGCTTTGTACACTCTGCATTCGAGCCACACGTCCAAAAGCCAATGTGCATCACAGCAACTCTGCTTGCCGAAAAATCGGGCTGGATGACACAAGGCGATCCATTCAAACGTTGCACACAAACAAAAGAACAGGAAGAGAACAATTTGGTACCAGGTTCTGACTTGAAGCGCTGACCCAAAACGCCCGCGCTTTTGATAGGCTACAGCGCTTCGAGACAGCTGCGGCTTTTTAAGTTGGCGGACGAGCGAAACACAAGGAACAAAAAAACAGATCAATACACTTAGTCAGCAAGAACGAAAAATCGGACGTTCCGGGCCGGGACGGGTCTCCTCGTCTCCGTTGCGCCCGGTTTATGCTTGCTGCTTTCCCTCGCAAACGATCAAAAAAAGCGGTGACCACGGTACGTTCACGACCGGCCTCCAATAGTGAACTATGGTTCGGGGACTACCCCATCCCGCACCGACGCGGCTCCTTCTGGCCCGGTGCAGAAACGCGACTACGGAACCCACCGGCCGACGGGCGTCTTCAGACACTCGTCGGACCGGGGACCGCCGAGACCGTGCGCGGTCAAAGCGGGGCAGGTGAGAAGCCTGCGGGGAAGCGGCTGGCCTCCGACAAAAGGCATCGCGCGGATACGAACCTGAAAACGAAGGGCCTTCTCCCGCATGACGGGGGGAAGGAGCGGGGGCCGGATATTGTCTGGACAGTTGGAGGTCTCCGAACTGAAAGACTTTGCTGCCCGCTACACTTTGAGGGATGCTTGTGCCCTGCAACCTTTGTGAAATTTCCATTTGGTCGCGATATCTGTGTGACTCGTTTTTTCCAACACCATTTGAACTTTTGCACTTCGCTCGTTTGGTTGAGAAAATCGGCCATTTCGCTCTGTGTCAGTGAACTTTTGACCGTCTGGCTGCTGAGCCCTCTGACAAGGAGTGAGGCGAAGAAAATTTATTTGACATGCAGACATTATGTTTCATGCTTCAATTAGTCTTTTCTTCGGATTGGGAGTGCGAATGATGAAGTGGATGATGATAGCAGTCGGATTATTGACCTCTTTCGCCACAAACTCTGTAGCCCAAACCGCTGATACCGTCTTATTGAATGGCAACATCTACACTATGGATGCATCACGGCCTGAGGCTGAAGCAGTTGCTATTATGGGAACGCAAATCTTCTACGTTGGTTCCGATGATGGAGTCCAATCCCTGATTGGAGAAGAAACAACGGTCATCGATCTTCAAGGACAAACGGTTCTGCCGGGCTTTGTCAGCGGCCACGAACACCTTGTCGCATCCGGGTGGACGCAATTGGGTGTCCAATTGGGCTCTGGTCAATCCAAAGAGGATTATCTCAAGTTAATTAAAGAGTATGCGGACGCCAATCCCGACGAGGAGTTTATCCGTGGCATTGGATGGAACGCGACTCTGATGGGCGGTGAGTTCACGGCTGCCGATTTGGATGCAATCGTTCCTGACAGACCCGTGTTCCTGCAAGATTACACCATTCATGACGCATGGCTGAACACCAAAGCTATGGAAATGGGAGGCGTGAACAAAGACACCCCCGACCCAGTTCCGGGTTTGATCTATTTTGTAAGAGATGGCGAGGGTAACCCAACGGGCTACGCGAAAGAATTTGCGTGGATGGGGGCCTATGTGGAATCTGGTGCATGGCAGCCGGATACGATGATCCCAGAGAGCCAAACAGAGCTTTATGATTTGGCCGCGAAATTTGGCTACACCACTTACATTAACCAAGGCCTAGTGACACCGAACATCAAGTCTCAGGCTAAACACAAAGATGACACTAAAAAGGCATTGGAAATCCTGCAAGCACAAGCTGACGAAGGCACACTCAAGCTTCGTACGTTGATGATGACCCTTGTCAAAGGTGACGATTTCAATGCCGACGATGCGGTGGCCAATACTTTGGAACTGAAGTCTTCATTCGACAACGATGAAGTTCGCGTGCTTGGAATTAAGATACACCCGGAAGGGGTTCACACAAGCCATGCATCGGTCATGCTCGAGCCTTGGCTGGACCTGCCTGAAAAAAAGGCGGTGCGAGGTGTATCAGCAGCCCTCACCGATGAAATTGTCCTCAAAGCAAACGCAGCCGGGCTTGACGTCTCTGTGCATGTTGATGGCTCAAAAACCGTTCGCGAAACTGTTGACTCATATGTCAACGCTCAGAAAGCTGGATACACCGAAGCCCGCAATTCGCTTCAACACTTAGCTTTTGCGCATCCAGATGAAATTGAACGCATCATACAGCACAATATCCTGTCCAATATCACCCCGATTTGGGGCACGACTTGGAGCGGTGGGCTTGACGGTGCCATGGAAATCATGGGCCTTGAAAGGACGGTTTCCGAATTTCAACGCATCCGCACTTTGATGGACGCGGGCGCACCCGTCAGTATAGGCGCAGACGTTCCCAGCACCGATCCTAGCCTCATGGGTGTATTAACACTATGTGAAGCAGCCGTTACACGGCGCGATCCGTCTAATCCGGACGATGATCGTATCTTCCCACCGGTATATCAGGCCCTCACGCTCGACCAATGTATATACGCCGCAACGCTTGGTGGTGCGTATGAAGCGAGGATGGAGGACAAGATCGGAAGCTTGGAGTTTGGCAAGTATGCTGACCTGGTTATTCTAGAAGACGACCTTTTCTCGGTGCTTCCTTCTGACATCGCGGATGTGAAGATTGTCGCCACGATGAAGGGCGGAGTATTCACATATGAAGATGGTCTTTGAAACGCGGCAATAAACGTACCTTCGCAAATTGGGCCAGTGCGATGAACTAGGCTGCAATGCTACTAAAATAGGAAACTTTAGAGCTCTGAAATGACAAGCAATCTGATCGCTCTGATAGTTTTTGTATGTGCGTTCGCAGATGTGAATGCTGCTCAGGCAGAGGTTGCCCAAGGTTCGCCAGAACCTGCTGTCCAAACCTCTCCTTCAGGGGCGAAGCGTTTTGACATGTCTCGGCGCGCGCATGACTTTTCTGACACTTCAAACTCCACTGCGCTGGATAGATCTATTCAGAAACAAGTAGCGGATAGCTGGCTTGACTTGAAGCCAACACTGAAGTCTCTGGAAGCCCCATTTGAAACCCTGCCGGATCCGTTGTTGAACGCAATGAGAACGCAAATTCGTTGGCGAACGTCCGGAACCGCTACGCGCTCTGATCCTGATTTTGTCAAAGAATACAATGCAGCCACAGGTGTTCTCGCGGCGAATGAAATCGACGTTGAAAAGCTGATGCTCGAGCGCCGAAAGATCATTGCGCATAACAACTCAATCGGGCGTGGTCCAAACTTAGAAAAGCTGGGTACGGCGATCAAGCTGCCTGGGTACATAGTGCCGCTTACACTCAGTGGACGAGTTGTCACTGAGTTCCTATTTGTCCCGGTCGCTGGATCTTGCGTTCACACACCTTCGCAGCCGCCGAACCAGATCATTCATGTTGATTACCCCAGCGGCGTTGAATTTAAGTCGATTTTCGAAGCATTTTGGATCGAAGGCGAACTGTTAGCTGAAAGCAGAATTAGCGATGTTGTATTCTACGACGGCCAGGCAAACGTGGAGTCCACTTACAAACTAAACGCGAATTTAGTTGAAGTGTTTATGCCCTGATTTTTAGCCCCCCATCGGTTCATAACTTTCAGTCGTCTGTACGCGTAGACACTAATATCGGTGGACCGTCGCACACAGCCCAAGCCGTAAATGTTGAATAGAATGCGGCCTGACCCCTAATCTGGCTGGCTTTAGCGACTGCGGTCCCCTCGAAGATTTCATCAAGGGGGTTCTCAATTTCCGATAGCAGACCTTGATTTAACTTTGTCCAACGTTTGCTCTGCAGGTATCTCAGCCTAAATCGCAGCGCGAAATTGACACGCAAAAAAGCACTGTTTTATGCGATACGTGTCAAGGATTGGTAGGGGCGATAACATACAGAGCTTTCAATGCTTCGCTGGGCTCTATCCCCGGCAAGGCAATACGGAAAATCTCCTCCATTGTACCTTGAGCATACATCTCTGACAAAATTCGATCTACAAGCAATCGAAAATCATAATCTCCTTTCGGTATCGCTAATCCTTGCTTTTCTATCGTCAATATTTCTTGGGATAACTTGAATTTGCCCTTTAGCCCGGCAGCAATGTAGTTGACTAATAAAATCGACTGATCTGCAAAATACGCATCGATTTCGCCGTCTCGCAGCGCCTTGATGCCGTCTGGGTGTGAGGCGAACCGTACCATATTTGCATCGATACTTGCCGCCTCAAAGGAATTGAGAACGGATGCCTCTGTTGTTGTGTTGCTTCTCATGCCAACCCTCTTACCCGCTAGCGCACTCATGGTGCCCTCGGCCTCGATTGGCAGTAATATGGACGTGCCGTCGACATAAATTGGAATCGAAAAATCAACAACTTCGCGACGGGAAAGTGTTATGGTTGCAGCCCCACAAAGCACATCGACTTCTCCTGAGGCAATTTTGTCGAAACGATCCTTGGCGTCGACCGGAATGAACTGGACGTTTAATTCCTTTAATTCAAGCTTCTTCGCAAGACTCTGCGCGACCCGATCGCAGATTAACGGTGACAATCCAAACGGCCGACCTTGATCGTTGAGGTAAGATAGTGGCGCAGCGTCTGTTCGAAAACCAAATCGGATTTCGTTGTTTTTTGTTATCCTTTCGATTGTCTGAGCAACCGCTCCGGTTGTGAAAAGAGCCGTTGCAATAAGTACAGATAGCAAGCGCATGGGTTTTCCTTCTTTGTCCGGTTTCCATTCCATTGGAGGTACGAATTATCCTATGTCGAGATCAAAACACATTGAGACGCAAAGTAGGCTGATAGTTGATAGCAAGAGTCGCTTGGCGAGGAAAGAAAACCACATCCTTGCACCATGGGTAGCTAACTCAGTTAGATAAAAGCAAAGCCTATTAGGCCGGGCTTATGTGCAAATGTCTAGGCTCAGGACTCATAGCCAAAAGATAACGAGTGCGGCGAGCGCGATTGCAGAG
>NZ_WQGF01000027.1:0-14217 GCF_013034545.1 Ruegeria sp. HKCCA5763 | reverse complement strand
CTCTGCAATCGCGCTCGCCGCACTCGTTATCTTTTGGCTATGAGTCCTGAGCCTATCAAACGTTTCAATTTTTGGCCTTTCCGAAGGTCGGAACTTTCATTCACTAATTGTGCACAAGCAACATCACTGAATACACTCTGGAACCCAGGCTTTCAGTGTATCTTACGCCGCTCACATCTCACGGGACATACACAGAACACGTAGCTTTACTCAAGCTATCGTATGTCCGTTGTCGGAGTTTAGGAAATGTTGGGGCGTTTTCGTAACGGAGGCTCTGCTTGGATTTCAGTTTCAGTTTGTACTTCAAGCGGCGTTTCTCTGCTTCTGGCCAATCCTTCGCCCTAAATAAACCTTGGCATGGCCGGTTTGCTTGACCTGGCAGGCTCTATCGGCAACAGGCGGAACAACTTTAGTCCCCGCTGATTGGTTGACTATGTTTCTAGGGATATGAGCAAAAAGGCGATCTGATCAGAACAGGCTTAAGCAATGCGAATCTCATAGTATACCGCCTCCATCTACCAATTGAGGCAATGCAAGACCCCGCTTGGTAGAAACCATAGCAAGATCAATGAGTTGGGAATGGTGGGTGATGAGAGACTCGAACTCCCGACATCTTCGGTGTAAACGAAGCGCTCTACCAACTGAGCTAATCACCCGTGACGCTGCATGTAGCCAAGCCTGCGGGCGGGTGCAAGAGGGTCTGAGTGATTTTCTTGAATTCTATTCTTTGGCCAACCCGTGTTGCCTTGCCCGTCTGGATATCTGAACACGGTTTAATCCCGTTCCGTCGCATATCCGGATATGTGCGGCGTGATGATGGTCATGTCCAATGGACGCCTTGACCCTTTTGGACTTTCTGCAACGCAGCGGCATCGATCTCGGTAATTTCTCAAATGCGCTTGCGCGGGGCCTGCGCCCTCCGATATTCCCGAAGGGACTGCAATTTTCCGGTCGGGAGTGTACATGACCTTAACCTTCACCCGCCGTTTCTGGATGGTGGCACTGGTCTTAGGTGTTTTGGCGTTGGCACCGGTCCGAGCCGGGGCCGAGGGTGTTTTGGTTTTTGCAGCGGCGAGTCTGAAGACAGCGCTGGATGAGATTGCTGCAAGCTATGAAACGGAAACGGGGCACCGTGTCACGGTCTCTTACGCGGCCTCGTCGGTGCTAGCGCGCCAAATTCAGCAGGGCGCGCCTGCCGACGTGTTCATCTCGGCGAATCCTGATTGGATGGACATATTGGAGCAGGACGATTTGATCCGGGCAAATTCGCGGGTGGATTTGCTGGGCAATGGGCTGGTTGTGATTGGTGCGACAGGCCGAGCAAGTTGGGGAGAGATCCAACCTGGTCACGACCTAAAGGCCGAATTGAACGGCGGATTTTTGGCGATGGCCTTGGTTGATGCCGTGCCAGCAGGTATCTACGGCAAAGCCGCGTTGCAAGGCCTGAACCAATGGGACGCATTACAGGACCATGTTGCGCAGACCGACAACGTGCGCGCTGCTTTGGCACTTGTGGCGGCAGGGGCTGCACCCTTGGGTATTGTGTATCGATCAGACGCACAGGTGGAAACGCGGGTCAGTGTTTTGGCGACCATTCCCGACGACCTGCATCCTGAGATAATATATCCTGCGGCCGTCACATCATCTGCACAGGGTGGAGCACAAGCCTTTTTGGACCATCTGCGCAGCGCTGCGGCGTTGTCCGTTTTTCAGGAGCAGGGGTTTTCCCTGCCGGGTGGGTGATCCACGTGGACTGGTTGGGCCCTGCCGAAATTGAAGCGTTAAAGCTGTCTTTGCGCGTGTCGTTCTGGGCGACGCTGGCGACGTTGCCGTTTGGGATTTTCGTAGCCTACGCGCTGGCCCGCTGGAGGTTTCCCGGCCGGCAGGTCCTAAATGGTCTGGTGCATTTGCCGTTAATCCTGCCACCTGTTGTTACGGGCTATCTGTTGTTGCTGACCTTTGGAGTTCAGGGACCTCTTGGGCGTGTTCTGGCAGAGTTCGGGATAGTTGTCGCGTTTCGCTGGACCGGGGCGGCGCTGGCTGCAGGGATCATGGCATTCCCCTTAATGGTCCGGGCCATACGGTTGTCGATCGAGGCTGTGGATCCAAAACTAGAGCAAGCCGGGGCCACGCTGGGGGCGTCGCGCCCGATGGTTTTTGTGACCGTGACTTTGCCGATGATCCTTCCTGGGGTCATAGCCGGGGCCATTCTAGCTTTTGCCAAGGCAATGGGCGAATTTGGTGCAACCATCACGTTTGTGTCTAACATTCCGGGCCAGACCCAAACGCTTCCGTCAGCAGTCTATGCATTCTTGCAGGTTCCGGGCGGCGAGTCGGCTGCAACGCGGTTGGTCCTTATCTCAATCGTTATCGCGATGAGCGCCCTTCTTTTGTCAGAATACGTAGGACGGCGCGCTGCCGCACGGGTGGCCGGATCATGAGTCTTTCCGTTCGGGTGCATCATCATTTGTCGGATCTGGATCTGGATGTCAGCTTTGACGCACCGCCCGGAGTGACTGTCTTGTTCGGGCGGTCCGGGTCGGGCAAGACGACCATCGTCAATGCGGTGGCCGGGCTGCTGCGACCTCAGGCAGGTCGCGTTGCGGTCGAGGATTGGGTTCTTTTCGACACGGGTCACGGGCAATGGCTGCCGCCACACCGGCGGCGGTTAGGGTATATCTTTCAGGAAGGGCGGCTATTCCCTCATCTGACCGTACGCCAAAATCTGGCCTACGGTCGCTGGTTTGCCCCCAAAAGGGCGCAGCGGGAAGACCCCGAAAAGGTCATCGAAATGCTGGGCATTGGCCACCTGCTGGATCGCCGACCAGCCGGGTTGTCAGGGGGCGAAAAACAACGCGTGGCCATTGGGCGTGCGCTGCTGGCGAGCCCGCGTCTGATCCTTGCAGATGAACCTCTGGCCGCGTTGGACGAGGCGCGGAAAGCAGAGATTCTGCCGTATTTCGAACGTCTCAGGGATGAGGTATCTGTTCCTATTCTCTATGTAACCCACTCGGCGGCCGAGGTCGCGCGTCTGGCGACCTCGGTTGTTGCACTTCAAGACGGAAAAGCCGTGCGCCATGGGCCCGCTTCCGAGGTTTTAGCCGATCCTTCGGTTGCCCCGGCCGGGGTTCGCGCAGTTGGGGCCGTTTTGGAAGTTCAGGTCGTGCAGCATCACACTGACGGGCTGACAGAGTTGAATGCCAACGGCGCAAGATTGTTCCTGCCACGCATTGCGCATGACGTAGGGGCGCAATTGCGCATCCGCATCCCGGCGCAAGAGGTGATCTTGTCAAACCAAAAGCCCGAGGGATTGTCTGCACTGAACGTGCTCAGCGGTACGGTGGCCTCGATCCGATCGGGCGAGGGGCCTGGCGCAATTGTGTCCGTCACGACCCCTGCAGGTAGTGTTCTGGCGCGCGTCACACGTCGATCAGTGGCGGCATTAAACTTGCAGGTGGGCAGCCCATGTCACGCGATTATTAAGACGGTTGCCCTGGCTCCTCAGGATGTCGGCGGGCGTATCGCGCCGGGCCTGTAATCTCAGGTAAGCGCGCGCGCCTCATGTTCGCGCAGTATCAAACGCGCGGCGCGGCCAAACCCGGTGTGACCCGAAGCTGGCCGGTCTGGAAAGATTGCAGCCAGTTCCCGAAGCGCGTCGGAAGACAGCGTGTAAAGCGCTTCTTCCCCCAGAAACAGGCTTTCAGCTTGCAGCCCTTCTGCATTCAGAATTTCATGACGATCCAACAATATATGCAGGTACTCAATCGCCTCTACCGAGGTATCCACATAAATACCCGGCCAGTCGCATAGATGCTTTGCAGCCACCAGCGCCTCGGCGGCACCGAACAGCAGTTCCACTTTCGGGCCCTTCACCAGAATGCGGTGCTGTTGCGAAACCAGAAGATCCCGACGGGGTGAGTTCGACCCCAGACTTCCTGCTGAAATGCGCACAGGCCGCATCGCAGGCTCGGCGCATAATCGTTCGCGAGGTATCACACTGCTTTCGATCCAGCGAATGGGTTGCAGCCCGTGATCCGCGGTAGCAACCTTGTGACCTACGTCCAGCGTTTCGACGACCTTTGGACCGTCTTCGGTCTCGATCAAAGTCCCGGCTGCAAAGCACACACCTTCGATCCTGATCGTGACTGCAACCGGGTCCGGGTTGTTGGAAAACGGCAGGGTAAAGGGCCCCACTTGTGTGGTGCCAGTAACGCTGATGAAGAAGGTATCGAAAACGACTTCGCCGTTGTCCAAGCTGTCAAAAAAGGTCGGGTCGACCGCATAGGTCCACTCGCCAGTGTTTGGATCAATCGAGGCAGTACCGTTGGCGGGGGGTGTTGCAATCGTCCAGGTCTGGGTCGTTGGTGTGAATGTGCCATTGTCCAGCGTCGGCTGTCCCATCGCCACATTCGGCGGGGATCCGGTCACGTTTCCGGTCAATTCGCCTGTGATTGTTACCGAGACCACTTAACCTTCGCCTTGCTGCAACACCTGTTCAAATTCTCGTTTCCGATACAGGCGCATATGGACCTCGCCCGCCTGATCCCGCGTCCATTCGACGATCCGGTTGCGTGTCATGTCGCTGTCCATCCGGTTTGTTCGCACACGTGGATGTGGGATCTCTTGTTTAAGGATATCAACAATCTGGCTTGTTTGTCCAAACGGGGCCACCAGATCGACGATCCAGAAGGAAGGACCACTGGTAAAATCGGTATCCTTCAGTGGTTTTTCCTGTACCGCATAGCGGTACTCGGCCTCGGGGCTGAGCCCGGCAAAGGTAACAAAGCCACGGGGAAAACCGTCTTGCCGGAAGATATGGTACTGGCTCAGGCGAAATGGAGTTTCGAATGCATAGAGAACCTGTGCCAGATTGCGTTTTTGATGAGTCTTCGTCAGCCCGGCAAGATAGAACATCGCGCCCAGATCGGCATATTTCTCGGGCGGAAAATCAAACCAGTCTTTGGGGAAGCTCTTGCTCAACGGGACAGGCCAACTTTGCAATGTGAACCAAAACCTTAATCACAGTGTACCCTTTTCCAGCGATATGGGTAGAAGAATTTCTTAACCGCGCCCACGCCGTCCTCATCTCGAGGGTGCAGCGCTTTACTCGGGCGCTGACCTGGCTATGTTAATGAGAAGGGAGCATTTTTACGGGATGCTGGATTATGCGTTTTCTTAAGGTTTTTGCCTCAACTGCTCTGGTGTTGGCACCTGCAATTGCCGAGGCTGTCGGTTTTGGCCTGTATGTCCGCCCTCAATTTCGCACAGAGATCACGGCGCTGCCGGATGGGGTTTATGAGGTCAAGGCTGTAGGCTCGTCAGCGCCCGTGAATTACTGGTGCGGTATCGGCGACTATGCGATCCGAACTTTGGGCGTGCCGAACAATCAACGGATCTATATTTATCGTGCTTATGAACCCGGTGTCCGGACAGTTCAGTTTTCTCTGACACCGCCACCCGGCGCGGATACCAAGCCGGGATACTCAATAACGGTTCGAAAGGTCGGTGCCAACATGTCGGCATCGTCGGCACAGAACTACTGTTACGACAACTTCATCATGGACACGTTCTGAGCGTCAGACCCATTTCGCCATCGGCGGCAGGCTCATCAGAACCGCATCCGGGTCATGCCCGGTTTCCAGCCCAAATTTTGTGCCGCGGTCGTAGACCAGGTTGTATTCCGCATACAGACCGCGATGCACGAGTTGGGTGTTCTTGTCCGCGTCTGTGAAACCCTGCAAGCGACGCTTTTCAACCAATGGCAAGAAGGCGGGCAGGAATGCACGACCGATATCCTGGGTCAGGGCAAAATCGGCCTGCCATTCCCCGGTGCAGTAGTCATCCATGAAAATCCCACCCACGCCTCGTGCACGCTTGCGATGAGGAATATAGAAATACTCGTCCGCCCAGTCTTTCAGGCGCGGATAGTGTGCGACGCCGTGCGGGTCCAGATGAGCTTTTTGGGTGGAGTGGAAATGGCGTGTGTCTTCGTCATATTCGATACAGGGGTTCAGGTCCGAGCCCCCACCAAACCACCAGGCGTGCGGCGTCCAGAACATGCGTGTGTTCATGTGCACCGCAGGGACATGGGGATTTTGCATATGGGCCACGAGACTGATCCCCGAAGCCCAGAAGCGGGGATCCTCGGTCATGCCGGGGATACCTTTGCGCGCCGCCATCGCGTGCTGTGCGCGTTCACCCAATGTGCCGAAGACGGTCGAGACATTGACGCCAACTTTCTCGAACACGCGACCGCCATGCATCACAGACATCAGCCCGCCACCTGCATCCGAACCATCCTCAGATTGGCGCTCGGTTTCTTTGACCTCGAACCGACCGGGTTTTGCATCGGAAAACGGTCCAGTGTCGTGGCTGTCTTCAAGGGCTTCGAACGCAGAGACAATATCGTCGCGCAGTTGTCGGAACCAGGCGGAGGCAGTGGATTTTTCTGTATCGAACATGTGTCTTAGTGGGCTGGGGCAGCTACGGGGTCAAGCAATGTACGCCCGCCGTCGATTGTCAGGATCTGACCTGTGATGAAACCGGCTGCGTCGGACGCCAGAAACTGCGCGGTTTCGGTCAGCTCTGTCGCCGAAGCGATACGGGCCAGCGGCGTGTGCTTTTCAATATCGTCCCGGAAGTCCCGGTTTTCCTTGAGTGTCGATTGTAACGAAGCGCTCATGACCGAGCCCAGTGCGATCGAATTGACCCGAATACGGTTCGGAGCAAGCGCGACTGCAAGGGATCGGGTCATCTGATCCAGCGCCGCGGTCGACACGGAATAGGCCATCAGGTCGGGATGCGTCCGGCGGGCTGCGATAGAAGACAAGTTGATGATCGACCCGGCGGGGTTTTCTTCATCCCCGTCCGCCTGTTTGATCATGCGCTTGGAAACCAATTGGCTTAGCCGCAGGGCGGGCATCAGGTTCTGGTTCAGCAGAGTACGCACCGAGTCGTCATCTGGGTCCAGAGGATCAGATGGGATCACCTGCCGCGCGCCGTTGATCAGAATATCCACCTGATCAAAAGCGTCCAGTGTGGCAGAAAGCAGGTTTGCTATGGTCAGCTTTTCGCGCAAATCGCCCGCGAAATAGCGGATATTGCCGTCCTCGGCCTGACCGCCTAACTCATCGATCAGACGCTTTTCGTCCATGTCGGCGAACATGACATTTGCCCCTGCATCAGCGAAATGGCGTCCAATAGCCAGACCGATGCCGTTGGCACCGCCCGTTACGATTGCTGTCTTGCCAGCGATGGAAAAGGACATCCGAATCCTCCTGAATTGGGGGCAGGTTAGCGAGCCTTAGCGCCGAGGGCGAGAGGCCTGAAGCACCTTGAACCGGTTGTCTCCGGCAATTTCAGTGACCTGAGCGAAATGTTCGTTCAGCGTGGTTTCGTAGGGAAGGTGGCGATTGGCGACCATCCACAGAGTTCCGTTGCGGGTCAGATTGCGTGCGGCAGCGACGATAAATCCCTGACCCAGCGCGGGGTCCGCGCTGCGCGAGGTGTGAAACGGGGGGTTCATGACGACGGTGTCGATGGGCTCGGGTGCGGTCCATTTGACTGCATCTGCCCAATAGAACTGTGCTCTTGAATCCAAGATGTTTCTGCGCGCGCAGGTCAGAGCGGCATGATCTGCCTCGACCAGGTGCAATGACTTGACGTCGTCACGTTTGAGGATCTCTGCTGACAAATATCCCCAACCTGCACCAAGGTCGGCGACGCGTGCGCCAAGTTTGGCAGGCAAGACATTTGACAACATGGCCGAAGCCGGATCGACTCCATCTGCCGAAAACACGCCTGGCGCGGTTTGAAAATCACCGACCTTCTGTGTGGCGGGCGCGGCCCAATCCTCAAAAGCAGCTGCGTTGGCCTGAAACCAGAAAATTTTGCCGTGTGCTTTGGACAGGGGGCCTTCGACAGCAATCCGCTTGCGCACATCTTTCAATATGCTGTCCACCCCATCGGTCTTGGCCCCATCGACCACGACAACCCCAGCAGCCCGTGAACACGCCCGCTGGATCATCGCGCGCGCCAGCGCCTTGGCACGTGGCAAAAACACGATGGCATCCTGACAGGGGTTTTTTGCTTCGGGCACTGTGTCAAAACCTTGCGCGGCAAAACAGTCGTGAAAGGGTTTGAACGGTTGCACCACCTGCGCACCGGGGGGAAGCGTCGAAAGGTCATGCTCTGGCACCGGGCAAATCACCGTCAAAGGCTGCGACAGCGACAGGCCGTTTTGCAAAGCAAGTTCCAGACGTGGGGACATGGGCAATTCCGGCAAAAAAAAGAGAAGGGTGCGTCAGGCGAGATGCCTTATTCTTCGCGTTCCATGGTGCATTGCAGCGGGTGTTGGTGCCTGCGGGCAAAGTCCATCACCTGGCCAACTTTGGTCTCAGCAATCTCGTGGCTGAAGACGCCGACAACGGCCACGCCCTTTTTGTGAACGGTCAGCATGATTTCAAACGCCTGAGCGTGGGTCATACCAAAGAAACGCTCTAGCACGTGCACGACAAACTCCATTGGCGTGTAATCGTCGTTCAGCAACAGCACCTTATACAAGGGCGGACGCTTGGTTTTTGGGCGCGTCTGAAGCAGGACAGACGCGTCACCGTCGTCGTCCGGGGTCTCAGACATCATCCAGGTCTTTTCCAGCATCGTGTGCAACCGTCCGATTCAGGCTTGGGGTTTATCTTGGCGCTTATATAACGTGGGGATAGCCGGTGAAAAGAGCAAGCGAACGTAAATCAGATGACGAAGAAACTGACCACAATCGGGTTTGATGCGGATGATACCCTTTGGCACAACGAACGGTTTTTTCAGCTGACACAGGCCCATTTTGCCGAATTGCTGGCTGATCACACCGACCGCGATCACCTGATGGAGCGTCTTCTGGCCGCCGAAAAACGCAACATCAGGCATTATGGATATGGGATAAAGGGGTTTGTTCTGTCGATGATCGAAACCGCCATCGAGGTGACAGAAGACCGTGTTCCGGCCTCGGTCATTCGGCAATTGATCGAAGCCGGGCAAGAGATGCTGGCGCATCCGATCGAGCTGCTGCCTCATGCGCGCGAAGCGGTCGAGAACGTGACTGACGCTTATCGCGTCATTCTCATCACCAAGGGCGATCTAATCGATCAGGAACGGAAATTGGCCCAGTCAGGGCTGGGCGATTTGTTCGACGGGGTCGAGATCGTCTCGGAAAAGACTTCGGATACCTATCGGACGATTTTTGAATCCCACGGGGATGGTCCGGCGTCTGCAATGATGGTTGGCAATTCCATGCGCTCGGATGTGGTGGCTCCGATTCAGGCCGGATGCTGGGGCGTTTACGTGCCCCACGGTCTGGTGTGGGAGGTTGAGTACGCCGAAGCCCCGGTTGAAAGCCCCCGATTCCGCGAGCTGCGCGATTTGGGTGATCTGGCTGATCTGGTGAGCAGCCTGAGGTAATGTTGCCTATTGGCCGCAGTTCTGCAAATTTCGAGCCGCGCGGCGGCAAAGCATTGCCACAATCGCGCATCTGGTGGGCCAGGGCTGGAACGTCATCAACATATAGCCTTGTGCGGGCGCATGACGAAACCGCGAAATGCGCAGCTTTCAGTTTATTTCATGGCCCCTCTGTGTTAGCTTAGTCGGTATCAAAATAATTTTGCTGACCGGGAAAACCCGGCGGCGCGAGGCAGACAGAGGCAAAGATCGTGCAGATTCGGCGGACAGTTCCGGCCCGAACGGGCTTATTCCTTATAGCGATGCTATGTGTGCTGGCGTTTGCGCCACTCAAATCCATCGCGGCACCTTATGCGGCAATGGTAATTGACGCTCGTACCGGAGAGGTTTTGCATTCGCGCAATGCTGACACGCGGTTGCATCCGGCATCGCTGACCAAGATGATGACGCTGTACATCGCGTTTGAAGCGGTGCGAAATGGCGAGATTACACTGGATACGCCTGTACGGATCACCAAGAAGGCTGCGGCCGAGCCGCCTTCCAAGTTGGGTCTACGAACGGGGCAGACGATTGCTTTCCGGTATCTGATCCGCGCGGCAGCGGTGAAATCAGCCAATGACGCGGCAACCGCTATCGGCATCGCCATCAGCGGGTCCGAAGCCGCGTTTGCGCGCCGTATGACACGCACTGCCAAGGCCATGGGCATGAGCCGTACGACTTTCAAGAACGCGCATGGTCTGACCGAGTCGGGGCATTTGTCCACCGCGCGCGACATGACCACGCTGGGACGGCATCTGCTGTACGATTATCCGCAGTATTATAACCTGTTCTCGCGTCAATCGACACATGCAGGGATCAAGACTGTACCGAATACCAACCGTCGCCTGTTGGCCGCGTACAAAGGGGCAGATGGAATCAAAACCGGGTATACACGCGCTGCGGGGTTCAACCTGGTGGCGTCGGCCAAGCGCAAAAATGAACGGATCATCGCAACCGTCTTTGGCGGAAAGTCGGGCGCATCGCGCAATGCCAAAGTTGCCGAGCTGTTGGATTTGGGTTTCCGCCGCGCCCCATCGCGAGCGCCTATCCGCAAGCCGGCGCGCCCGGCTTATGCTGGAAATGCCGGACTGGGCGTACAGGTCGCGGGTGTAAGCGGACCGCCCAAAACAAGTCTGCGCCCAGTTGTACGTCCAAGCGCGACAACGCAGGTTGCAAGTGCCGTTGCGGCGACTGCGGATCAGAACCGCGACCGGATCACAAATGGCATTGCGGCTGCCATCGCCCAAGCGGATATCGCACCGACCAATACGTCTGAACAAACACCGGGCACCCGCCCGACACAGCGCCCGACCGGTCTGGTACTGGCGTCGACCGAAACGGCCAAACAGCCCGAGCCCGAGCAGGAGGTGGTCACCCGACTTTCTTCGTCTGGCGGGCATCTGTGGGGCGTCAATGTGGGGCGTTACACCACACGATATGAGGCCGAGAAGGTGCTGCTGAAAACCGCTTTGTCAGAAATGACGACGCTAGAGGGCACGCTGCGCAAGGTGAACCAAAGCTCGCGCGGCTTCGATGCAACTTTTCAAGGCATGACCCGCGAGCAGGCCGATCTGGCGTGCCGCCGGTTACAGGCCCGCAATGTGACCTGTTTCATGATCGGACCATCATAAGGTTCGGCAAAATACTCTCCTGTTGGGTCTGGGCTGTGGTTTTCCACAGCCCTTTTTTCATGACAGCGCAGTATTAAAGGCGTGTAGGGTTATCGGACGAACTTCGTCACCTCGACGCCGCCGCCGATCAGGCTTTCCCTCACGGAACGGGCGATCTGAACCGCAGTTGGTCCGTCCCCATGCAGACAAATCGTGTCGATGGAGGTCTCTAGCCTCTTACCGCTTTCAGTGATGATAGCGCCTTCGCGGACCATGTTCAGAATGCGTGGACCAGCCACATCAGCGTCGTGGATCACGGCACCGGGCAGGCTGCGGTCCACCAAGGTGCCATCGTCGTTGTAGGCGCGGTCGGCAAAGATCTCGCCCACCCATTTACACCCAAGCTCGCGCACGGCATCTTCCTGTTTTGTCACAGCAAGCACCATGACAATAATGTCGGGGTCCACATCCAAAGCGCCCTGATAGCAGGCCCGCGCCATATCAATATCGACCGAGCACATATTGGCCAGCGCGCCGTGCAGCTTGAGGTGCCGAACTTTGGTGCCGACCGCCTTGGCCATGCCCATTGCTGCGCCCAACTGATACCGCACCAAATTGCGCAACGCATTATGGGGCACTTTCATGTTCCTACGGCCAAAGCCCTGCAGATCGGGAAAGCCGGGATGCGCACCTATGCCCACATTGTTGTCGGTCGCAAGTTGCATTGTCGCCGCCATCACATCCGGGTCGCCTGCATGAAAACCACAGGCGATGTTGGCGGAGGTGATGATTTTCAACAGGCTTTCGTCATCGCCCATCTTCCAGGGGCCAAAACTCTCCCCCATATCGGCATTCAGATCGACGCTGGGCATCGGCAATTCTCCTTAGTCGGTGGCAGAGATCACTCCGCCGATCAATTGGTAGGACAACAGGTCCTGAATGTCGTGCGGGTCACGGATCAGAGGTTCGACCCGTGAGGGCAGGCGCGCAAGTTCTGACAGGAAGGCAGTGTGCAACGCGCTTGCCTCGTCCATGCTGACAAATCTGAAAAGGATTTTACCACCGGCAGGCGTTTGTGCAGCGCGCGGCATATCGCAGGGCAAAACGGTTGCAATACGAGGATAACCCCCGGTGGTCTGGCACTCCGGCAACAGGATGAACGGATCCCCTGTGCCGGTCATTTGAATATCGCCGGGGGTGATCACCTCGGACAAAATGTTCAGCTGACCGGATGCCGCAAACCCGTCTCCGTCGCTATCCACTTGCATCCCCATCCGGTTGGCGCGCGTTCCGCGCCGGAAAGTGGTCGCGGCAAAGCGATCCAATGTCGAGCGATCAAACAGTGTGGTCTGAAAGCTTGCCACCACACGCAGTTCTCCGCCCGCGAACCGTTCATCAGGCGTTAGTTTCAACCCGGTCTGGCCTGCATCTGGTCCGCATGTCAGCCTGTCGCCTTGTTCTAACGCACGACCGATCCGCGCCGTCAAATGTGCCGAGCGCGAACCCAGAAAAACATCGGACTCTATTCCGCCGCCCAGATGAAGATAGCCATAGTTACCCTGTACAGCTGCCCCAATGTTCATTCGTTGCCCGGCAGTCAATTGATGTGACGCATTCCAGGTCACTGGGCTGCCGTCGATGCTGGTTTGCATCCGCGCACCGGTTAGTGCAATGCGCACGTCTTGCGTGACCTCAAACTCACCGCCCATTCCGGCCATTTCGAGCGCTGCGAGGTTCGGGCTCTGCCCCAGTAAAGCAGCCCCTTCATGCAAGGCCAATATATCGGCGGCACCAGAACGCGACAAACCCTGGTCCAGATACCCGGTACGCCCCTGATCCTGGATTGTACATGAAGGGCCGATCCGATGGACGATCAGACTCATGGTGCGATCTCCTCACAGATGGCACCACCGGTACCGTCTGTATTGGTGGCGCGGATATGCTCCAACTTTTCACGGGATACTGGCGTGAACAGCAATTCGTCACCGGGGCTCAACGGGAATGTATCGGACCTCTCCGGGCGAAAGCATCTAAAGGCGGTTTGTCCGACATGCCGCCATCCGGTTGGTGTTGGGCCGGAAAACAAGACGAATTGCGAGATCGCCAGAACCAACGCGCCCTCTGGCACCATCGGGGTCAGGTTTTGCAGTCGGGGAATATTGAACTCGGGCCCCAGTGGCCCAAGGTAGGGCTGTCCGGGCGCAAACCCTATGGTCAAAACCCTCACCCGCGACTGTCCAAGGCGTCGTATTGCCTCTTCCGGCGTTAAGCCAGCGGCAGCGGCAGCGTCGTCCAGCTGTGGCGCCAGATCGGTTCCGTAGACTGTTGGAACGCGCCACAGCTTGCGACCTGTTGGAAGGGGTGTGTTGTACCAGTCCTTTTGGTCCAGAAGATACTGGAGTCTTTCAAGCATTTGCTGATGAGAAATGAGCTGTGTGTCGAAACGCACAAAGGTCGAGCCCAAAGACGCCGAAGACTCTGTGACTTCATCCCATTGCAGACCGTCTACTTCGGACCGGAATGCCAGCGCTGCACAATTTGCCTTCTCTGACATGATATCCGCAAATGTGACGAGCGCTCCGTCAAACCCAACGGTTCTGACCAAAGGAAACTGAACGTGACGGGCCATACTGATCCTGCGTGTGACAACAAAGTACGGGAACCAGACCCCATCCAAAGGAGATGTGCAAGACAGGTCTTGAGGGGTTTGGCGGTAGACGAACGAGGTTTGGGTAAGGTCAAAAGATCAGGGTTAGTTTGGCTGTTCTTCGATTCTCACTCGTCAGTTGGCTCGGGATTTGGTGAAATCCTCGAGTCGGATCGTGGGCTCGAGTCGCTCCGACTTGTGCCTGCGCTCTGTTGGCGCTCTAGATGTAGTGGCGGTGTGGTTTGGCCGAGACTTTCGAAGAAAGGGTTTGTTAACGTGTATAGCTTTTCAGCTCTGATTTAGCGGTATGTTGATTGCTTTAAGTATTTGAATTTAAATAATTTTAAGGCGTGACTCAAAAAACTTTTGATTTTTTGTTTTTTTGGGTTGCGGGTTTTGGGAGTAAACCTTAGAACCCCCTTCACCGGCGCTGCTGAGGCGCTGGGACGCTGCGGAAGCGGCGGTGACACA
>NZ_WQGF01000026.1:0-15630 GCF_013034545.1 Ruegeria sp. HKCCA5763 | reverse complement strand
CTCAGGACTATATTTATTTCTAATGTTCCACCAGATGAGTGACGGCTTTGGGCTCAAAGCAGTCTTTCGCCGCGTAATGCATGAATGACCGCTGTGCGGACAAAGCTGTCGTTAGCTGCATTGCAGCACGTTTGGTTTGAGTGAACGACTGCTTGAGCGTGCTCAATCTTGGTCTTGGTTAGCGGATCGAGAGTCTCAAGCGGGTCTCAGTTCAGACTTTGAAACTTCCAACCAATGCGACGCTTTAGTTATTTGAAGCCGATAGTAAGCGTCAACTCGTCCTCTTCAGAAGTTTAGGGCGAGCTCAGCCGTTCATTGAGGAACCGCTATGATTAACCAAATCTGAGCTCGAAAAAGGCGGGAAATACTATTTCAAGTAAGCCCTAAACTGAACACAGTTAATTTCAGAGCGCTGCCTTGACGGGCGCAATTCCATTGATGATGGTTATTTTATGAGCGCTTTGAGAACACTTTTGCTTTCAAATCTGTGCACCCTGGTGTCTTCTGGGTTGCTATATGCGGAAATTGGGATCGTAAAGTCCTTTGCGGGTTGTGCAGGGCGATTCTCGGCTGAAATGGAACACGCGTGGCTATTGAACGATCCAAAAGCTCAGGACTATGAACTGCGGCGCGGCGGATTTATCTCATTGCTGGAAGCGACTACGACAGCGGACAACGCAGAATTTGTCCTAAGCCACAGGGTGAATTCCAAACACGCGCATGCACGTTTGCTGCAAACCGCGACCTTTGCTTCGGATGAGGTGAAAGCAAGTGCGGCGCGCCGTGCCGCCAAGCAGTATTTGGATCAGTGTAATCTGTTGATCCTGGGCGGTGTATAAGAGTCGCTTCGCTGCGTTGCCGCATTTTTAAGCGAGACATGCTGCGCTGCCGCAAAATCAGGCAATACCCTCAATCTGTCCAGTAACTCGGGTCATGAGACTCTGAGTGTTGTGGAGAACTATCCTAGCAATATGGAGTGCCGCAAGACGGCTTGGAACATGTGCGAAGGTGCCCGGCCTAGGAACCTGAAGACGCCCTCGCACACCGCAATTATGCGTAGTGGGTATATGGGACGTTTAAGCGCCCCGAACAACCCTGCTGCGCGTCGCATAAAAGGAAATGCTGATGCACACCAAACTTCTCACCACAACCGCCGCAGTCCTGTTGGCCAGTTCATTGCCTGCACTGGCCGATTGCCCGATCAAGATTGGCGTCCTTCATTCGTTGTCTGGCACCATGGCCATTTCGGAAACGACGCTGAAAGACACAATGGAAATGCTAGTCGAACAGCAAAACGAAGCCGGTGGTCTTTTGGGGTGCGAGCTTGAAGCCGTCGTTGTAGACCCGGCCTCGGACTGGCCACTGTTTGCCGAAAAGGCGCGTGAGTTGCTGACAGTGCATGAAGTTGACGTGATCTTTGGCAACTGGACTTCTGTTTCCCGCAAATCCGTCCTGCCGGTAATCGAAGAATTGAATGGACTGCTGTTCTATCCGGTTCAGTACGAGGGCGAAGAAAGCTCGAAAAACGTATTCTACACAGGTGCCGCGCCGAACCAGCAAGCGATCCCAGCCACGGATTACTTCTTGGATGAGCTGGAAGTTGAAAAATTCGCGCTGCTGGGAACCGACTACGTCTATCCGCGAACCACGAACAACATCCTCGAAAGCTATCTGAAGCAAAAGGGCATCGCGGAAGAGGACATTTTCGTTAACTACACGCCGTTCGGTCATTCAGACTGGTCCAAGATTGTGGCCGACGTGGTCGCGCTTGGCGCAGACGGCAAGAAAGTCGGAGTGATTTCGACCATCAATGGCGATGCGAACGTCGGTTTCTACAAGGAACTTGCTGCCGCCGGTATCTCGGCTGACGACATTCCGGTTGTCGCCTTCTCGGTCGGTGAGGAAGAGTTGGCCGGTCTGGATACCACCAACCTCGTCGGTCACCTGGCGGCCTGGAACTATTTCCAGTCGGCCGAAAGCGATGCGAACGAGGCATGGGTCGAAGCGTGGAAAGCCCGCATGGGTGAAGACCGTGTGACCAACGACCCGATGGAGGCCCACTACATCGGCTTCAATATGTGGGTGAACGCGGCGACTGCTGCCGACACCACCGATGTCGACGCCGTTCGGACCGCCATGTACGGTCAGGAATTCCCGAACCTGACAGGCGGCACCGCTGTGATGTTGCCCAACCACCATCTGGCCAAGCCGGTTCTGATCGGTGAAATCCAGGAAGACGGTCAGTTCGACATCATCAGCCAGACAGAAGAAGTTCCGGGCGACGCCTGGACCGACTATTTGCCTGAATCCGCCATTCTCGTGTCGGATTGGAAACAGCTGGGTTGCGGTATGTACAACACCGAAACTGAGAGCTGCGTACAGATCAAGTCCAACTACTAAGAACCTGAATTCCTCGGGGCGCACGAGTTGTGCCCCGAGGCTCAAAACAAAGGTCTTCCTAAATGACGCTTCCGTTCAGGCGGGCAGTGCTTGCCCTGCTGGTCCTTGTGGCCCCTACCCTTTTGCAAGCGCAATCCGCAGACGCCCCGGTTCAGCAGATATTGCGGTCCCACGCGGAGGTGATCCAGAAATCCTCTCGCAAGACGATTGGCCCCGCGATTGACGCGTTGGCGCAAAGTGGACTGCCGGAAGCGCAGACCGTTCTGGAGCGTTGGCAGGCCAAGGACATGTGGTTCAACAAAGAAACCGGTCTTTTTGTCTTTGCCTCAACGGCTGACGGTGGGTTGCAGATTTTTGATGTATCTGACGGTGTCGAGATCGGAGTTGTCGATAAGAAGGAATACAAACAACTCAAACCCAATTCTGGTATTCGCGGGTTGATCGCGTCTGCCCTGGTACAGTTTCAGCTGAACGACCCCAATCCCAGGACACGCGACGCTGCTTTGACAGCGATTGAGCGAGACGCCGAGGCGTCGCACCTGTCTGCCCTGCGGGGTTCCATCGAAGCTGAACAAGACGCCGACCTCAAGGCGCGCAAAGACCGGTTGGAACGCTTGCTCACCATTCGCTTTGATGAGGATGAGGCTGCGAGGCTTGCTGCAATCGACAGCTTTGCCGGCGATCTGGGTGTAGATGTCAGGGCAACGCTCAATCCTTTGGTTTCATCCGAAATCAAGGTCGCAGATCAAATCCCGGACGGTGCGGTTGGCATTGAGGTCGGATCAGACGAGTTGACGCAGGACCAGGCCTATAAACTTCTTGTCGCAAATGGGTTGGCCCCGGAACCGGTGGATGCCGCAGCGGTAAAGCAAACCCTGATCGCCAACATAAACGGCGATACCGTTGCGGGTGTACAAGTGGCGAGCCTTGACGAGGACGCCGCCCGAGAGGCCGCGTATCAGGTGTTGGCCCAGCAAGGTCTTGCGACCCCGCTGGTGACACAGGAAGATATTGCCGAAACTGTTCAAAAGCATAAGTTTTTCAAGGTTTACGTCTCAGCCCCCCTGCCCATCGCTCTTGCTGCGCAGGCGGCTTTGGACAACATCGAAACGCAGGTTGCTTTGAACCAGACAGCGGATCTGGTGTTGGACGCGCTGTCTCTGGCCTCGATCTATTTCCTTGCGGCGATCGGTCTTGCGATCACCTTCGGGGTCATGGGCGTGATCAATATGGCGCATGGTGAGTTTATCATGATGGGCGCCTATACCGGCTATGTGGTGCAGTTGTTCATTCCTGACCTGACGCTTTCGATACTTGTGGCCATTCCCTGCGCGTTTCTCGTGACCTTCGGGGCCGGAGTTCTGCTGGAGCGGCTGGTCATTCGGTGGCTGTATCACCGCCCGCTAGAGACGTTGCTGGCAACCTTCGGCGTTTCCATTGCCTTGCAGCAACTGGCCAAGAATATATTCGGCACGCAGGCGCGTCCTCTGACGGCTCCGGCATGGTTGGATGGGTCGATGGTTCTGAACGACATCGTGTCGATCAGCTACATCCGCATCGCGATCTTCGTTCTGGCGCTGCTGTTTCTGTCGCTATTCCTTATCGTCATGAACCGAACTCGGCTGGGGCTTGAGGTGAGGGCCGTAACCCAGAACAACCGCATGGCATCCTCGATGGGGATCAACCCGGACCGGATCAACATGTTGACGTTCGGTCTGGGCTCGGGCATTGCTGGCATCGCCGGCGTGGCCATCGGGCTGTACGCCAAAGTCACGTCCGAGATGGGCTCTGACTACATCGTGCAAAGCTTTATGACGGTGGTCGTCGGCGGCGTTGGCAACATCTGGGGCACGCTGCTGGGCGCGACGATGGTTGGAACGCTGCAAAAGGGGATCGAGTGGTTCAACCCGTCCAATACGCTGGCGGCGCAGACCTACATGATCCTTTTCATCATCCTGTTCATTCAATTCCGACCGCGCGGCATCATCGCGCTCAAAGGTCGGGCGGCGGAAGCGTGATATGGTTGACATGACTTCTACAGTCGAACCGATACGCAAGCCACTGGTGCTGCGCTATCCCTCTGTCGCGATCTTTCTGATCTTCCTGTCCCTGTTTACTGCCATCATCACCGTTTTGGGCGAAGGGTTTGGCATCGGGCTGATTTCCACCAGCTTTATCAAAACTTTGGGCAAAACGCTGTGCCTGTGTCTTGCTGCACTGGCGATGGATCTGGTGTGGGGATACACAGGTATCCTGTCGCTGGGGCACATGGCGTTCTTTGGCATTGGCGGCTATGCCATCGGTATGTGGCTGATGTACGCCCGTACCGAGATTATCGTGGTCGACAGCCTCGCGGCCTCTGCCTTGCCGCCGACGGCCCAGGAAATCTCGGATGGCATTGCCACCCAGATTTTCGGCGTTGTCGGCGCATCCGAGTTCCCCCCGATCTGGGCTTTTGCACATTCCCTGCCGCTGCAACTGGCTGCCGTCGTGTTGGTGCCCGGTCTTCTGGCACTTATCTTTGGGTGGCTGGCGTTTCGCAGCCGGGTGACCGGGGTTTACCTGTCGATCCTGACGCAGGCGATGACACTGGCGCTGTCCCTGTACCTGTTCCAGAACGACAGCGGGTTGCGCGGGAACAACGGTTTGTCGGGGCTGCAGAACCTGCCAGGGCTGGACTCGGTGCCGCAATCAACGGTTTCGATCCTGTTCTTCTGGGCGTCCGCCTTGGCGCTAGGCCTTGGCTACCTTTTCTGCGCATGGGTGGTGTCTGGCAAATTCGGATCGGTTATTCGCGCCATCCGCGACGACCAAAGCCGCGTCCGGTTCCTTGGATACTCGGTCGAGGCCTACAAGCTTTTCATCTTTACCTTCACCGCCGTGATCTGTGGTATCGCGGGAGCTTTGTACTATCCACAGGCGGGCATCATTAACCCGGCCGAAATTGCGCCCATTGCGTCAATCTATCTGGCCGTTTGGGTGGCGATCGGCGGGCGCGGACGGCTGTACGGGGCGGTGATCGGTGCGGCCTTTGTCTCGTTGCTGTCGACATGGTTCACAGGCGGGCAGGCCCCCGACATCTCGCTGGGGTTCTACACGATCCAATGGGTCGATTGGTGGACCATCCTGCTTGGGTTCTCGTTTGTTGCGGTCACGCTTTTCGCGCCCCGCGGCATAGGGGGACTGATCGACAAGCTTACGGAACGCCGCGCACCGGACCGACATGGGGCCGACCTGGGACCGGACCTTGGATCGTTGCGCGAAAAGGAGGCGAATGAATGAGCACACTTCTCGAAGTTTCTGGCGTTTCAGTATCCTTTGACGGCTTCAAGGCGATCAACAACCTCACGTTCCAAATCGGCCCCGCCGAAATGCGCGCTGTCATCGGCCCGAACGGGGCGGGAAAGACGACGTTCATGGACATCATCACGGGCAAAACCAAGCCGGACGATGGTCATGTTCTGTGGGGCGAAAAATCTGTCTCATTACTGTCGATGAGCGAAAGTCAGATCGCGCAGGCCGGAGTGGGGCGAAAGTTCCAGAGACCAACTGTGTTCGAAGACCAAAGTGTCCGCGAAAACCTGATTCTTGCCCTGAAAAACAAACGCGGGCCGTTGGCCGTGCTGCGGTTCCGGGCGCGTCAGCAAGATCATGAGAAAGTCGCATCGCTGGCCGACGAAATCGGTCTGCAGAGCGCCTTGGACCGCAAAGCCGGTGAACTTAGCCACGGGCAAAAGCAATGGCTCGAGATCGGGATGCTGCTGGCCCAGGATCCGCAATTGCTGCTGGTGGATGAGCCTGCGGCAGGGATGACCCCGGCAGAGCGCGAACATACGACCGACATCCTTGTTGAAGCGGCCAAAACCCGAGCAGTGGTCGTCGTAGAACACGATATGGAGTTCGTCAGCCGCCTCAACTGCAAAGTAACCGTTCTGCATGAGGGGTCGGTTCTGGCCGAAGGATCGTTGGACCATGTCACCCAGAACGAAAGAGTAATCGAGGTTTATCTTGGCCGCTGACTTTCTGAACATCTCCGATCTGACCCTTCACTATGGAGGCAGCCAGATCTTGAACGGTGTCGACATCACCGCGCGTCAAGGTCAAGTGACCTGTGTCATGGGCACCAATGGCGTTGGAAAAACAAGCCTGTTGAAAGCTATATCCGGCGCGCATCCCCGCAGCGGTGGCGACTATGTCCTGAACGGCGAAATAATCGGCAATGTCACTTCCTTTGAACTCGCCAGAAAAGGAGTGGCTTACGTTCCGCAAGGGCGCGAGATTTTTCCGTTTTTAACGGTTCGCGAAAACCTCGAAACAGGCTTCGCCTGCCTGCCCCGCAGCGATCACGCGATCCCCGGCTATATTTTCGAGCTTTTTCCGATCTTAGAAGAGTTCCTTTCTCGGCGCGGGGGCGACTTATCTGGAGGTCAGCAGCAACAGCTTGCAATTGCGCGTGCATTGATCACGAAGCCAAAGATACTGCTTTTGGACGAGCCGACCGAAGGTATTCAACCGAACATTATCAAACAGATCGGGGAAGTCGTCGGCCTGCTACGCGATCAAGGCGAAATGGCCATAATTTTGGTCGAGCAGTTTTTTGAGTTTGCTTATTCGTTAGGCGATGAATTCTTGGTTCTCGAGCGAGGCACCCCTCTTCTATGCGGATCCAAATGCCAAATTGGCAAAGAACAACTATTGTCCGCGGTATCTGTTTAACGGCATTTTAGTGGTTCCCTTCTACTCTGTCATGCTTGACGCACCGCATTCAACACTTCCGGCTTATGCACATACCGTCTCTTAACTCACTTCAGGGAACAAGTAGGATTTCGAGATCATCGGCCGCAATCATCTCATCTACGGCTGCATTAATAAGATCGTCGTTCTCGACCTCGACAGCCTCTTGATCCGCCTCAGTTTCTTGCGCGCCGATGGGAAAAGCAATCGAAAATGCCGTGAACTAAAGGAATGACCAAATCGTCAACGTTCTCAGCTCCTGTTTCATTTGGCTCTCCCCTACTTCCTTAACGGTCGAAGAAAGCACGTACTGACGCAATAAATCCAGAATTATGCTGATGTTTGAATGTTTCCTTGTGACGTCGAACAAGAATCTCTGGGAATCCCGAAATAAGCGACATTGCTCAAGGCGAGTCACATATCTCTTCTGACTATAAAATCGCTTCTTTCATAGTTTCCCTGTAACGACCCGCTCAATATATCAGCAGCCTCCTGGCGACGCCACTCACTTACATCTCCAGGAGGCGACCAGAAAAGTCTGGCGAATGCGTAAGTAACAGAGGTAATTCAGTTTTACCACGCGTGCGGATACTTGATTCCAAAATGCAACAAATTAACTATTTTTACGCGCGCAAAGAAGAATAGTCTCGTTGGATTGAAGTTAACTTGCGTATTAAAACCCAACGGCGAGACACCAAAACGCAGCGAAATATCTGCTTGGGTGTTTGGTCACTAGTTTGAGCGCCGGTATCACGAGCTAGCGTTCACACCACACCGTTTGAATAAGTGTGCTTCTAGGCACGATCCAGATAGTCTGGGCAGTCCTGTATCCAAACTGTTGCCCGCGTCGTCAGTCATCCCAGACAAAGATCGCGCGGCCATCAACAACTAGAAAGTGTTTCGACGCGTTTTTACCGATTGACAATTTTGGGCTCTAGGCGGTCATCTGAGTGATTTTGTCAGATGACGGCTTAAGAACGATAGCGATCATTGTTCGTGGTCATTCCGAGAATTTTCGCCTGAAGGTCTGCATTTTACGACAGCGGCGTTCGCGGCATTTTGAACGAACTGCCGATTTATATCTACAATTGATGGGTATGATGAACGTTAAAATGGGGAAGACCCACGTAGCTTCATTCGTCGACATTTGAGCGCGAGCCGCGTCCAGGACTGGACCCTTCACTACCATTGCCGTGTCCATTATTAGCCGTGCTTCCACGACCGCGGTTTTCACTCTCTGCACTGCCCGCTCCGTCGGAGCTGTCCCCACCACCAGAACTGTCACTGCCACCGGAGTTGCTCCCGCCACCAGAACTGCCACTGCCGTCGGAACTGTCCCCGCTGCCAGAGCTTTCGCTGCCGGAGCTGTCACGGCCACCGGACTGAACACCATCACTGAAATCAGCAAATTGGGAAGAATCCTGCTCACGGTCAGAATCGATTGCTCCGAGAGGTGGATCGGAAAAATTGCCGTCTTCAAACGGCATCCTAACTTCCCGTCGGCCGTTCTCAAAATAGAATGCAACTTCCAAGTCTGGGCAAGCATCGCCAAGTTGAAGAAGTGTTTCTCCGCCGCCGTCGTGAAGTTTTACTTGCCGCGCGACCACATGCGAAATCGCGTCGAACTGACATTCCTTGTCTGGATTTGCCAATGTGTCGTCAATCTGTGAGTCTCGCGTAATCGTTGTTTCAGAAGGCGTCGCACATGCAGAAAGCAAGCCTGTAGAGGCGACAAGAGATAGGGTCAAAGCCCGAAAACGAAAAACCATTTACCATACTCCAAAATGTCCCCCCACCTTGGCACTAACAAAGCCGAAATATCCGCCAAAACACAAAGCGGCACCGACTTTTCAAAGGGTCGCTTTGCCATTGAGAAATTTCAATAAAATTTTGAATTTGTTCGGTCAAAAGTGACAATTTTCAATTTTGAGGTCTTTTGCGTAAAGAAATTCTACTGTCTGTCTTCGAAGGAGTAACAAAGAAGGCGTTGTACTTAGATTGCGCGCGGCCTGGAAATTGCCTGCAATCTCCTAAGTTTTAGTTCAAAAATTCCGAGCGAGGTCGTTTAGAGTGAAGTTTGATTTCCTAGACGCATCATCCCGAAAGGGTTGCCAACGTAGCTTTTGACAAATGAAAAACAAAAAAAGCGGTGCACAACTGTAATTGGGGCAGTCTACTGGAAACGACCAGTGACTGCTGGGCAGGCAAAGCTTCCGTTTGTTGCGGCGGGGAGCTCCAGAATCAATTGAATGATTGATCAGCTGACCAAGTTGATGAATAGAGCTACCTTTCGCTGCTGGGCCTAACGGCACGGACCCTCATTTTCTAGCCGAGGGCAAAAGCCTTCTTCTACAATAGGATCGATACATAACTTGCGGCGGACGCTCTATTTAGAAAAAAGGCCAAAAGAAGAAAATATAGCAATACGGGAAAAGCAATTATAGCCTTCCTTATCATAGATTTTAGGTCGCTATTCTTGTTTGGGCTAAAATTTTCGACCTTGGCGTCACTTAAAGGTGGAAATAGATCTCTTTTGCTTTGCTTAATCATAGTCAACTCGTGAAAAACTGACTAATCTGTTTCAAACCTCACATTAACCGAAGATTAACGCTCAAATTATTTCAGTTTTGGCGGTTTTTTTGACCGCTTTTGGAGACAAAAGCTCCAAGCTAATTTCTATTGTCAACAGTATTAATACTTCCCCAGTGATTCTTTTGGGAGTAACGGCTAAGCTGTTAATGTTAAATTAAAAATATCCACTCCGAAATGTCGGATAGTTGCCACATTCTGGCCCCGTTTTGGCAACACTCTTAAGTGTGGCATTTGCACGTCACCGCTAATCTGTATTTCGCTAAGTAAAAAGGATTTCTTACGTGTTGAACTTCCTTAAAGTGAGCGTCTCCGCACTCGTACTGTCTGCATTTGTAGTTGCACCGATCGTGACGGTTTCTGCCGCTGATTACGCATATGCCAAAAATGGTAACGGCAAGGGTGGAGGTAACGGCGGTGGAAAAGGGAATAACGGAGGTGAAAAGGGCGGCAACAGCGGTGAAAAAGGTGCCAAAAGGGGATGGGGTTCTGACAAATCGCTGAACGGGACAAACTCGAAGTCTGCCAGCAAAAGTCGTAAGTCAAAGAGCGGCAGTCGTTTAGGTCGAGCTATGAAGAAAGACTTTCAGGCTTTAGGCCGCAACCTAAAGCAAAACGGTATCAAAGGTCTATTCAAAGGGAACAAGGCGCGGACGACCACAACACAAGCAAAAAAAACGAGTGTTAAGCAGTCCCTCAGCCCACCAAGCAGAAAAACAAAACTCCTTGATGATGGCACGCTTGACCCTCGCAACCTTGGCAAACTGAATGGTGCGATTAACTCCAGTATAAATGCAAAACTCGCGCATATCGCGAACGGACAGTATGCGAAAGGTACAGGGCCGGTAAGCCTGGCTGCAGGTCTTGCAGTAGCCGACGCGAACTTCAATCATGTCATGGGTGAAGACTACGACTTGAGCCCAGAAGAAGTGAAGGAAATTGCTGCGGCGTATGACTATTTGGACACGGCTCCAATGACGCTGGAGGAAGCTGAACAGGTTCTTGCCGATGAGGCGGCCACCCCCGGTACGATTGCGCCTGAAGATCTTGAGACCGCACAAGCGGTGAAAGATGCGCACGACGTAACAACAGATGAGGACGGAAATAAGATAGGGCAGCCGACCGACGATCAGTTGGCGGCTGCGGAGGCGGTGCATGACGCGGAAGCCAGCCTGTTGGGGCACTACAAAGGCGACTTTTCTGACGACACAATCATCGCGGAGGAACAGCAAGACCGCGTCCTTGGCGCCGTCCGCGCCTCCAATCCCGATGAAGAATCGGTAAAAGCCACACTAGGTACTTCGGACGACGGAAGCATTTATGCCGACGGCCAGGAGGACGATGATGCTGATGGAGAAGCGGAGGGAGCAGATCAAACCCCAGATGAAGAGCCGGAAGACGAATTTGCAAGCAACGGATAAATGTAATGTAAGAGGCCTCAGAGCGAGGATTTAGATGCCTTTTTTGATATTGTCAGCCTCCAGTTGGATTGAACCCGATTTATGCATTAGGTGGCAATATCGCTACTAAGAGGACAACCTAAAACACAACTTCTGCGAAACAACCATGTCCGCTTCCGGCTCGAAGCGGACAGTCGGCAAATTTGGTGGAGCGTCTGCTTCGCGGGACAAAACCGCCATCCGAGAAGATCGAACGCTCAACCCTTTGCGCAGTCCCCGGAATACACCACCTTGTCAAACTCATTTGATCCCCATTCAAGAACGGAATTTCGTTTTGATAGCTTTTATCGAGTTTGTGCCGTTTAATGTCAGTTAGTAATATCCACAATTTCAAAGCTATCAATCTTTATTGGACTTTCGGGTGCATCACCCCACCCATAGACTTCGAAATTTACCTTTGCGGATGGGTCGATCAACACCTGCTTTCCCAGTGAACTCCATTGCACTCCATCTGGACTCGAAGCCCCCTCAAATTCTACATCGGTTTTGGTGAACTTCAAATACAGTGGCTCACCCAGAAGGCCATCATCTCGAATTGAAATTTCTTTGGCGTCCTCGTTGTCTAAAGTCTTGTTCGTAAACTGATAAAGGCTCTTATAATAGTCCACATATACACCCACCCGCACGTTGTTTGACGCGTCGCCAATGCGAATTTGCACACCTTGTTGTCTTTCAGATGGGGTGCCGGCTAGCCTGATCGTTACGACATAATTCTCCGGAAGAAGGCCATTGTACTCAATGACGTTTTTCTTGTCTTTATGCGAAACAAGAAGAAGAAACTCGTCCTGTGTAAGTGCCATTCTTTGCCGGTCAGGGTTCAAAACTCTGAACGCAGGGCTAAGCGTCTGCCCTTGGAAGTCATCAAAGAATTCGCGCTTTTCTTGTGCCATGCCCACCGGCGAAGACAAACAGATAAGTAGACTTAGCGTGGCAGTGGAAATAAACTGCGTTGTGGTCGTCATGGGTCACCTCCTATCGGCTGAATGCCGACTACGCTAGCTTCCGGTAGCCACTTCACACTCTTACCGAATTCAGCTGCGCAAATTGCGGATTCGTCACGTCTGACCTGCACTTTGCCGTCGGTGTGGTTCCGCACCGAAACCGGTAACCAAGCATCCCGTTCGGGCAGTTTAGCATAGAGGCTCGCACCAATGAAGATTTTTGGCTCTATCGTCACGTAGATCTGAGAAAGCGGGAGTGTTTTAAGATCATCAAAATCAAAAAGTACAAGTCCGCTGCCGCTGTCTCGTTCAATGAGTTCGCCTGGAAACAGACATCCTGACTCGTTCCACTCCGCAAGGATGAAACTGTTTTTAAGAACCGATGGCGTTAGGTCCTCTGGAACGGACGAACCTGGCGGTGTGTTGCGGGTCAAATCGGTGCCTACCGTTTCCGCGGAGAACGGGAGATGCAACAGAATCGCTGCTGTCAGTATCGCCGGTCCAAATAGCTTTAGTTTTCGGCGTTGGTCATTTTCAAATTGTGGGATCTTTACAATGCCGAAGTCACGGCCATGAAACCAAGGCGCCAGCGTAAGGATCAAGCCGAATACGAGCAACAAATAGCCAAAGCCGTCCGGCAGATTTGCCCTCTCCAAAATACTCATCTGTCTGGCTCTTTACTATGGATTCTTTGCGAAAGTATATTTGAAGATGACGACGAGGGAACCCAGCTTGAAAAGGCTCTGTTTTGTGTAGTGTTAGCTGAAGCGCGATGTTTGTATCTCTTTCTGCGAAGATAGTTTGAGAGAGCCGCATATCGATCAGATCGCCACTCTGAGTGCAGAACAGGCGCTTGCCGCGAAGCAGCGGGCTACCGTTAGATGAATGCCCGCTCTGGGCTCTAAGCCGTCATAAGACGGTTTCTATCGGATGACAGGTTCTCATGCTGAGCGGTCATTACTCGGTAGATTCCTTCAACTGCGCTGTCGTGATTCAAGGGCGACAGGAGGATTATCCATATCGCATCTGTTCTCGCCCGATCACGAGGGTCTTAACCGCATCAATATCATTTTCCCGAAACTAAGCGGCGTTGCTGGGCTCCACAACCTCAAGGTTCTCAGCGGTACCATCCATTTCACCAGCAACGGCCTGCGATGCAGGGCGCACTAGCCAATTAGTTACTTTCGTTGCTGGGATTGACAGGCACTGCGTTGCCTGCGCCCATCATGCGCTGAACGAGGCGGTCGAGCGGGCTGACCTCTTCTGCATCGACCTTGCCTGCGAACATGCCGTAGTGCTTGGCGATGTTCTCAAGCGCCTTGGCACGGTCCTGCATCTTGATTTCGACACCCTGCTTGGTTTCCTTCACGCCATCGAACAGGAGGCGCGCAGCGGGGCTGAGCTTGCGGGTATCGGCCATGCGGGTGATTTCGGTCCCCATGCCGGAACACTCGGGACAGGCTGGGTTTGGCGGATCTGTGTGGCGATAACCGTAGCCGCCTGCGTCGTCAGGGATGCGCGGGTCCACGATTGCGCCTGACATGGCAACGTCGCGCTCTTTCTCGTCGTGGAACATCGAGAAGATCACTTCGGCCTTACGCTCGGTGAACTCCCGTTCTGTTTTCCACTGGTACTGATGCTCGATGCCGTAGCAGTAGCGGCAGGGCGCGATGATGTGCTGAGTTAGCTCGTTGGGGTCTGCGAGGGCGATTTGCGTCCAGAGGTTCACAATGCCCTCTGCATCCAGCATGGCCTTGCTCTCGACCTGTTTGCGGCCCTCTGCGATAGCGCGGGCAACCTTAGCATTACTTAGCAATTTGGATGCGGTGACTTCCGCTGATCCTTCTGCATATCCGGCGCTGATTGCAGCCTTTTTCCCGTTCGGATCAGCAAGGTAGGCAAGCACAAAGGCCCGCTGGCGCGGGTTCAGGTCGAATTGATCGAGCCAGGTTGTGTCTGCCAAGGCTGGATTGTCGGTTGTGCTGCTCATTCCGGGTGGCGGTGCCTCTTGCGCCTCAAGATCGACCGCAGGATAGGCGCAAACTCTGCGTTAAGCAACAAAATGTAAACGCAAAAACCCTACTACCACCACCAATGTATTTGTTTACTTGTTACTTTAGTGGCTCCTGCTTGGCTCCTGTTGTGGCTCTTACTTGGCTCCGCATGTAAATATTATTTATTTTAAACAGGTAGTTATTTGGCTCTTACTTGGCTCCTGCGCTGGCTCCGACCCTCACATCATGAAAATTGTAAACGTGTTCACTTTGTTGTTGCATAGTGCAACATGTATACTTTACAAATGAGGCCAAGGAGTACACGCATGGAAAAGGTCATTGATCGAGAAAATGTCGAGCCCTGAGATTGCGATCCACCTATGCAGCAAAGAGTGGAAATGGCACTCATCAAACGGATCATCCCCAAAAATGTTCATCGAGCCTGCAGCTCTCAACCGGTACTACGCAACCACCCACAATGCCCAATTGGCAGGCTCAAAGGCAAATCCGGTTCACTGCACACCAAACCCGATAGAAACCGCTAATACGGGCTCCACAATGACCCCAAAGATCGATCATGAAAATACGCATTAAAGAAATCCGGCAAGCCAAAGGGCTTACTCAGGACGAACTTGCAGTGAAGGTTGATTTATCTCGATCTTATTTGGCGCAATTGGAAAAGGGGAAACGTCCACTCACCACCAAGAAGCAGGCCATTATTGCCGCAGCCCTTGATGTGGAGCCAACTGAGCTTGTAGATTTCAGCGCACCCGACAAAGACGAAGAGGTGCTTCTTCTCGAGGCGTTCCGTGCCCTTTCCCCCGAACAGCGAAAAGCTTGGCTCGAATGGGCGAAAGTAGCTAAGGGATCCGCCCTGGATAAAGAGTAAACGTTCTACACACCATGCCAATCGGATCAACCGATCTTGTGCACAGAAAAAAACGGCAAATCGTATAGTCACCGGGCACGGGCTGCAAGATGGTGAAGGTCGAAGATCTGGAAAAGCTGAACGAAGGAAGGGCCGCATAATCGGCAGGTATTAAAACCCAGATGTGGGGCAGAATGTGGGGCAAATTCGGTTGCCCCATTTTTTTATTGTTATTTTATAAAAGCTTAGCTGTTTTTTATGGAGCGGGTAGCGGGAATCGAACCCGCGCGTTCAGCTTGGGAAGCTGATCATTATTGCAGTGATTCGGCATATTTTGTTGGGGTCCGCGATTATTTGTTCAAATACTTGTTCAAATTTCACTGAACCGAATTGAACTGAAACTGCACGACGAAGAGGAACTTATTAACACCAACCGGGAAACAACTTTGCGGCGTATGTTTGGGTCGTGTCCCGACGCGTGTCCCGACTCACTATATCAGCAGCGCCACTACGCCAAAACCTACCAGACCGGTATCATCCGTGGGTTGATGACTGCTTCACTTTCTGACATGTCGAAACTAAGTCGGCTTAGGCTCAGGACTCATAGCCAAAAGATAACGAGTGCGGCGAGCGCGATTGCAGAG
>NZ_WQGF01000025.1:0-17284 GCF_013034545.1 Ruegeria sp. HKCCA5763 | reverse complement strand
TCTTACCAATTTCGCGTAGCTCCGCCATGCCAACCTCCCAATTGGTTCCGGACATTCACGGATGTTGCGCGAGCAGTTTATTGAAAACAAGTCAGGCTTGTCGCTGGACTTACTCTCTGGCCTCAACGCAATTGTTCAAACCGCAAATTCACCAAGCTTTTTCACGAATGGTAGAAGTGTCCACAATGCAGACATTCACTGAATTCTGCTTAACAGCCAGCTGAGCGCGGCACTGCGAAACGTCTCGGGGCTTTAGTCGAATGCTCTATGGATGTTCCTGTCACTCGTCCACAACACGAAACTCACCAGAAGGCGCGTCAGTTGGTGGTTCTTCGAACTCATTGGAAATCAGACCACGACGGATGAGTTCTCGAATGGCGGCCGCTCTGGATGGCAGTCTGTTCTCGAACCGCCAATCATCAATGGCTTTGAGCTCTTCGAGGTCGAGCATCAGTTGCAGTTTTTCCGTGCGCTTGGGTGGTCGATTTGAATCAGACACTGGCATGACCTCAGTAGCTTACGTCAGTTACTCCAAGCATGTATGCCAATGGGCCTGCGTGTCTACATCAATCTTGGCATGTTGTGCCGGATACCCAGGATCATGAAGCGCCCCATGATGTGTCGGATACCTATATTAAGTATATGATTTTATTTGATTTTTTTTGAATCGCCCTTAGGTTTTACTCCGCAAGCAACGAAACGGAGTGAAAATGATACAGCAAGTTTTGAAGTCTGAAGTTCAGGAAGAAACCAACGACACAGGCATCGACAAAAACGCATGGATCGCCAACGCGGTGACGGAAGTGCTGGCCGATACCATGGTTCTGATGGTGAAAACGCAAGGCACACACTGGAATGTCGTGGGCCCACTATTCCTGCCGATCCATGAGCTGACAGAGCGTCAGTATCGCGACCTGTTCGAAGCTGCGGATGAACTGGCCGAGCGTGTGCGTGCGTTGGGTCAGGTGGCGCCGATCTCGTTCACGGACATGGTTAGCCAAGCCAAGCTGGCCGAAGAAGAGACCGTTAAAGATGCAGAAGGCATGATCAAACAATTGGTCGCAGACCACGAAGCAATTGCCCGGAACCTGCGTGAGACTGCCGCGACCGCAGCCCGTTATGGCGATGGGGCTACGGAGGATCTGATGAACGCCAGGATGGCGAAGCATGAGGAAGCGGTCTGGATGCTCAAGGCAATTGTTGCGGCCTAATGGATGGCTCCCCCGATCTGAATCACCGTTTGAGAAGAAAGGAAAAATGATGACACGTGTTGGGTACGAGAAAAAGGCACAGCTGCAACTGGACAGTTGGAACGCCCAGATTGATGTTCTCGAAGCCAAGCTGAAGGTGGCTGAAGCGGATGCCAAACTCGAGCTCGAGGAACAGCTCAGCAAGCTCTACAAGGCAAGATCTGACGCAGAGGCTCAACTGAATGATTTGAAGTCGACTAGCGACGAGGCCTGGGAAGATGTCAAAAAGGGCTACGAGGCTGCATGGAGCGATATGCAGAGTGCTTTGAAAAAAGCGGCCGACCGGTTCTCGTAGACCTGGGTTTGTGAACAAAGCTTGTGTCGTAAATGGGGACCGGAATGCAAACACCTAGAGAATTAGTGAGGTACTTTCGCGGGTTCCTAACTATCCCTGCCGCCATTAGTCTTTCAGGGCTTTTGGTGGCTGGGATTGTCTTCAAGACGGAGCAAGCGCTCGCGAGTTGGGGTTGGTCCGCTTCCGATTGGCTGAGCGTTTCTAATCGTACTGCGAGCGATGTACTAAGCGCAATCTCGGCAGCATCCATGTCCGCGTTGGTCATGGTCTATTCCATTGTTTTGCTGGTCTACACCTTAGCAGCCGGATCAATTGGGCCCAGGCTCTTGCAGCGCTTTGGCGAAGACAGGGTAAATCAGATTGCAGTTGGCTCACTTGGAGCGACGTTTTTATACAGCTTATTGATCTTGTGGCTGATACGCGATGACACATCCGTCAATTTGGCCGTTGCGATTGGAATAGTCTATTCGATCATCTCAGTTCTTTTGCTGTTGCTCTTCGTTCATACAGTATCAACGCGAGTAACCATTGATCAGGAGGCGGCGCGGATTTCTGAAGCCTTAGATCGCCAAGTGAGCACCGCAATCGAAAACAGTGCAGATATTTCATCTTCAGAGGCAGTCCCTGAGGAGGGAGACAAGCGCCAAGTCTCGGCCGCGGGCACTGGATATGTGAATTCGATCAATACCGAAGGTCTGGTGAGTGCGGCCAAGGAGGCAGGAGCAGTCGTCGTTTTTGATGTGCAGCCAGGTGACTTCATGGTTCCAACGGACACTTTGGCCAATGTTTATGGTGATAGTGACGAGAGCCTGAATGATCTGGTGCAAGCGGCAGCTCCGTTGATCCCCGCGCGAGATCCTAATGGAGATATCCGCTTTTCTGTCCACCTCCTCGTTGAAATCGCACTTCGGGCTTTGTCGCCGGGTGTAAATGACACGTTTACCGCAATTGTGTGCATCGACCGTCTATCAGCATCTCTGGCTCGAGCGTGGTCATCCAAGCTCTGCACGGGTGTGTATCGGGATGACGACGGAAACGTGCGGGTGATTTACCCATCCATCACGGCTGAGGCACTGTTTCACGACTCGATGCCGGCACTGAGACGCGCTGCCAGGGGCAATGGGCTCGTAACGGCCGCCCTTGTTCGAGCTTTGGTGCGCATCGCGGAGGCAGCTCAAGAAGAAGATTTGCGGGCTGTTGTAGATGAACTATCTGCGGTCAGAGATGAGACCCGAGAAAGCGATATGCTTGAGCGCGATGTTGATAAGTTTTGCGGCCAAGTCGAAACCGCACTTGAACGAGTTTAGTCAACCGTCCTGGACCTTTGTAGTCCAGTTCGGCTGGGGGATGGTTAGTGAGTGGGCCATCCCCCAACTTATAGAAAAGTGCTCTTCCATCGGTCTTAGTTACATTTCATCGAAAGGTAGTCAGTGAGTGGCGAAACCAAACGGCTACTTTGGCCTGACTGCACTTATCGAAACTCTGTGTTCCATTGCTCTGGCGAGGCAATCTTGTAGCATTTGTTTTGAGAGATATAGCGCCGAACCCGAAGGCACTTGGAGCAATAGTTCAGCTGTGTTCAGCCAAGAAAGCCAGGGCATCCCTCTCAAATCGTGGCCATTCCGGGTCGTTGTCCGGGATGGTATGGTTCGAGCTTTCGTAGGCGATGAATTTCGCGTTGGGTAATCCCTTTGCAAACAATCGTCCTTGTTCGACCGGTTGCATCCTGTCACTGGTCCCATGACAAACAAGGCATGGCACCTCGACCTTGGACAATATCGGTGAGATATCGATGTTATCAATCACGCCGCGATACCGCCCCATGTTTTCGGGTGAAATCATCTTGCGCATATCTTCGGCATATTGCCGCCGTTCTTCTTGGCTCGCGCCCGGCACGATGATTTGCGCCATTAAATCACGCAGAGACGGATAATCATCGTCCCACCCGGCAGTCATCATTTGCTTAATTGCGTTGGCGCGTTCCACATCTTTTTGTGACGTTCTTTTTGCCCTGCCAATGGGGAACCCACCTATCATTACGATCGCAGACACGCGGTCAGGTCGGCGCGCTGCGAAGGCAGCTGCCACTGCGGACCCCTGTGATATCGCAAGGATCGGCGCGCGCTTGATACCCGCTGCGTCGAAAACGGTTTCCAAGTCATCAACGAACCGTTCGAACGTGCATGTTTCGGCGTTCCAGTCAGATAGACCGTTGAGCCTGGCATCAAAACGGACCAAACGATGTCGTTGAGCGATGGAAGTGTAAATTGGAGCTTTCCCCGGGTTGCGCCAGTCAAGCTCCAAGTGTCCAATCCAACTTGGCGCCTTTACGACCGGAGGACCGTCTCCAACTGAGCTCCAGGCCAGACTAATGTTGTCGTCAGTTTTGCAAAAACGAATTTCCTGTGTTTTGGCGAAGTTAGCGCGCGATTTGGACACATGTTCATCGGTGAAGTTGATCGACAACACTTCGATCGGCTGTGCAATACCTTTGAACGTGTGTAGCCCTTCTCGGTGCAAACGTTTGGCATAATCCGCTCCGGCAAGATCACAAAGTACCTTTGAGGCCAGAATACCCCCGGGTTCAGCTGCTGATTGGAGCCGCGCAGCGATGTTGACTCCATCTCCGAAGATATCGTCGCCATCGACGGTGACGTCGCCGACGTGCAAACCCGCTCTCAGCTGGATACGTTCCGGAACCAGATATTGATGGTCTGGATCTCTTAGTTCGGTTTGAATCGCAATTGCCGCTTCTAAAGCGTTCCCTGCTGACGGAAATTCAATCAATGCTCCATCGCCCAACAGCTTGACCACCCTGCCAGATTTTTGTTCAACGATCGGCGTAACCAAATCGCGGTACAAGGTGTTCAGTGTTTTGAGAAGTAGCTTGGAGCCGCCCTGCATCATCCGACTGAAGCCGACGACATCCAGAGACATGATTGCAACAAGGCGACGTTGGCTCATAGTTATTTCTCGCAAGTTGGCTCGAAGACACTACCACTTTAACAGATTGTTAGAACCGGCAACTTGCCTAATACCTGTGAACGTGCGGTGGAAAGATCGGTAGCTAAGGTCTCGAATTGTCGGAAGACGTGTGGAGGCGATTGTTCAAAAGGTATGCCTATCCGTTTTCGTGGAGAACGGCGGGTTTGTCCGCAGAGCAGTCACTCGGTGAAATTTGCTAAGCGTCCGCTTCGAGCCCGAAGCTGCCTTTCTCCAAGCAATATCGCGCGCCAGCTTAGAGAGGGCCGAAATGCGCGAGATAAGCAGCTGCAAGTCCGATTATTCCTCAATTACTTTGTTGAGGCCCTCAGAGTCCAGAAGCCCGAAGCGACCATAGCTAGTTTCAATGAGTCCTCTCTGCGCCAGTGCGTTCAAGTGAATGGACGCCTTCGAACGAGCGATGTTCGCCAAGTTTGAAAGGTCTTGTTGGCTGACCCTGATTTCATTCGCGGTTCCTGATCCTTGTATATTGCCGCGTTGTCCGCTCAGGCGCAGAAGCGTGGCGGCAATGCGCTGTCTTGGCCTTGTGAGTGTTAGATCGTTGGCGGCAGACATCGCCAGCAGTTGGTTCATTGAAGCCAGGAGGGCAAAAGCTTGCCAAAGTTCGGGTCGTTCGTCTGCAAGGCGGCGAAACGGTGAATAGGCAATACGCACAGCCTTCGTTGGCTCAGTCGCTTTCACTTCGATCAACCCGTCAACGCCGTTAATAAGTTCCGACTCTCCAAACCATGCACCTGCGTGGTAGATGTGAGCGAGGACAGGCTCGGTTTCTATGAACGCAACGCGAATCTGGACTTGTCCTCCCACGATGGACCACAGCCATTTCTGGGGACCACCAAGCGCATAAAGTGTGTCTCCGACGTCAAAGGTTTGAAACTCAGTTAGCCGCTTGAGTTTGTTGATCGATTCTTTCGAAACGCCGCTCAGCCAACGCGCCGCAAAAACGTCTGCTTCCATTTTCATGCCAATTGTCCCCCTCGGGACAGTATTATGCATCACAGGTCGTTAGCGTCGTCAAAACATTATTGATTTTGTGAAGCCTTGAGGGACGCGTCCCAGTTGTAACTCGCATTTTAGCAACGAAAGCGAATGGAAGTTTGCATGAAACAGACAATTACAACAACACTCGCAATTCTTCTTGGGTCATCCGCGATTGCTCAGGAAACACCCTTTCTCGCTCTGCCGTCCGAAAGCGCGACCTATTCACCCTACACCGAAGACGATTTCCCTGATCAAGTCTACTTCGGAGACACACATCTGCATACGGCACTATCGGCAGATGCAGGTCTTGCACTTGCGTCGCTGACGCCGGACGACGCCTACCGTTTTGCCAAGGGCGAAAAAGTGGTTTCTTCTCTTGGTGTTCCAGCTCGGCTCAAGCGCCCTTTGGATTGGCTTGTCGTTACGGATCACGCGGAAAACCTCGGACTGCCAGTTGCTCTCGAAACCAACGATCCGATCATGCTGAAGAATGCATGGGGTCGCGAAATGGTAGACGTCTACGCCCCCAAAACGATGGACTCGACACGCGCTGCCTATGTGAAGTGGTTTGAGCCAGTCGCAACGCCGGGAGCGCCTGATCCGATGGCAGGCACTGGGCTGGCTGAAAGCTATTGGGGCATGGCGACGTCAGCGGCGGAACAACACAATCAGCCCGGTTTGTTCACGGCCATGATCGGCTTTGAATGGACCTCCGCACCAGGTGGAAACAACCTGCATCGCAACGTCATCTTCCGCGACGGCAAGGACAAAGCGGATCAGATCGTGCCGCTGTCCTCTTTTGACACGGTCGATCCCGAAGACCTCTGGGACTGGATGCAGGCATACGAGGATACAACCGGCGGCAGGCTCCTCGCAATTCCTCACAACGGCAATCTTTCCAACGGCCTGATGTTCGACGACGTAACACTGTCAGGCGAGCCATTGACAGCAGAATACGCCGAGCGCCGCCAAAGATGGGAACCCATCTACGAGGTCACACAGATGAAAGGCGATGGTGAGACGCATCCGATGCTATCGCCGGATGACGGCTTTGCTGACTACGAGAAATGGGATACAGGCAGCTTTGGACCTGAGCGAAAAACACCGGAAATGCTGCCGCGCGAATATGCCCGCGAAACATTCAAGCGGGGCATCGCCTATGAAGCTGAGCTTGGCGTGAACCCATTCAAGTTTGGGATCATTGGCTCGACCGACAGCCACACAGGCTTGTCCACCGCACAAGAAGACAACTACTTCGGCAAGGTGTCAGCGTTTGAGCCCAGCAATGATCCCATTCGTTTTGCTGAGCCCATCGTCGGTATGCTGACCCCTGAAGACCCAACCGACGATATTGTCAGTTCGCAGGCGTCCGCTGCAGGTATTGCAGCCGTCTGGGCGACCGAAAATACGCGGGAAGGCATCTGGGACGCACTAAAAAGGCGTGAAGTTTACGCCACGACCGGCTCGCGCCTCCGGGTACGCGTCTTCGGCGGATATGATTTTGAAGAATCTGACCTTCCTCGATCAGACTTCGCGGCGCACGGCTACTTAAATGGTGTTCCCATGGGTGGTGAACTGGGTAGTGGGGACGGTCGTGCGCCGCGATTGCTCATTCGGGCACTGCGTGATCCGGATGGCGCCAATCTTGACCGGGTGCAGGTTGTGAAAGGCTGGCTCAACGCTGACGGAACGACAAGCGAACAGGTATTCGATGTCGCTTGCGGAGGGCGTGCATTGCTCGATAGCGGATGCGATGGCGCTGTTGGAAACACAGTGGACACGGAAAACGCAACTTGGACCAATGACATCGGTCAGGCGATCCTGTCTGCATTTTGGGAAGACCCCGACTTCGACCCCGCCCAATCCGCATTCTACTACGTTCGCGCCATCGAGATACCGACGCCACGCTGGACGACCTATGACAGCGTCATCTTTGGCGTGGATATTCCGGAAGGCACTCCGCTTCATATTCAGGAGCGGGCTTACACTTCGCCGATTTGGTACACACCGAGCTAAGGATCCAAAAATGAAAACGTTTTTTCTGTCCGCTTCGATTACTCTTTTGGTCTCAGTAGCGTCAGCGCAAGACAGTTTCGTTTCTGACAATGCTGAAGGTGTTCTGCAGGGACCTGCTTATTCCCCATATGCAAACCGAGGTTTTCCGACCAATGTCTACTTTGGCGATACGCATGTGCACACGGCCTTGTCCGGCGACGCGGGGGGTGCTGGGACGCGCTTGATGCCGAGGGATGCCTACCGCTTTGCGCGCGGTGAGCAGGTGACGTCGAACACCGGGCAGCCAGTGCAGCTTTCCCGACCGCTTGATTTTTACATGATTACCGATCACTCGGATGCAATGGGCGCAATCGCGGACGTCATTAAGGGCGCGCCGCATGTTCTCGCTGACGAACAAGGGCGAATGTTCCACGAGGGATTCAATTCACCCGATCCAAGGACACGCGTCGACACTGCACGCATGATGACGCGCACATTTGGTTCTGGCGAATTGTCAGAAGCGTTGAACTACCAACCGGGCAATCCAGCTTTCGCAGACGTCTGGCAAAGCATTGTCGAAGCTTCGGAAGAGTTCAACAACCCCGGAATATTCACCACATTCGCAGCATACGAGTGGACCTCTTTCGAAGCCGGAAGAACGCTTCATCGCAACGTGATCTTCCGAGATGGCCCAGAACGAACGTTGCAAATCGTGCCGTACACAACCACGCCTCCTATTGGGTCGAACGATCCCCGCGAACTGTGGAAGTGGCTTGAAAACTACGAAAGTAAAACTGGAGGTCGCGTTCTCGCCATTCCTCACAACGGGAACATATCAAATGGCTGGATGTTTCCGCTCAGAGACGACTTTGCAGGTGGTGAACCGTTGGATCAGGCTTACGCCGAAACCCGGCAAAAGTGGGAGCGTATCTACGAAACGACCCAGTTCAAAGGGGATGGCGAAACGCATCCAATGTTGTCTCCTGATGACGAGTTCGCAGATTTTGAAACATGGGACTTTGGAACAGGCGACGCCACTGAACGCAAAACTCCCGACATGCTTCCGGGCGACTACACCCGATCCGGCCTGAAACGCGGCTTGCTGTTGGAAGCCGAACTCGGTGCGAACCCATTCAAATACGGATTGGTCGGAGCGACAGACACGCATACTGGCCTGACGGCTTACGAAGAAGAGAACTTCTTTGGGAAGTTTCCGGCAGAAGAACCTTCTGCTGAACGATTTGAAGGCGTCGGAGCAAGATTTCCGGACGGTTCACCTGCTGTTCTTGGCTCGATGTTTCAAGCGTCCGGCCTGACAGCAGTTTGGGCAACAGAGAACAGTCGCAAAGCGATTTGGGACGGCATGCATCGTCGCGAAACATATGCCACGACGGGACCTCGCATGCGCGTGCGCCTCTTTGGCGGATGGGACTTTGACGAAATCGACGCACAGCGCCGCAACCTTGCTCAGATCGGCTACTCGAAAGGTGTGGCAATGGGTTCTGACCTGCGGCCGGGAGACGGGCCTCCGTCCTTCCTTGTCTACGCACTGCGAGACCCGATGGGCGCGAACCTTGATCGCATCCAGATTGTCAAAGGCTGGCTCGATGCAAATGGTGAACAGCGAGAGAAGGTGTATGATGTCGCTTGGTCTGATGGACGCGTACCCGGCGCGGACGGTAAACTGCCTGTCGTTGGCAACACGGTTGATCTGAGCATTCCCTCATGGACAAACACCATCGGATCACCAGAACTTGGAACAGTCTGGGAAGACCCTGATTTTGATCCCTCGCTTTCTGCCTTTTACTACGCCCGCGTTATAGAAATCCCCACGCCGCGCTGGACAGCCTATGACGCCGTTCGGTTCGACATCGACATGCCCTCTGATGTGCCGCTGATCACGCAAGAACGCGCCTATACATCGCCGATTTGGTACACGCCAAACTGAGAGGGAAAAGGTTCATGAGAAAAACTGCATTAATCTTGGTTGTTTGCCTGAGTGCCGCTGTTGCAAGCGCGGAAAACAAAGTGACGAGCAAAGCGAAAGACGCCGTCGAACCAAACTGCACTGTAAGCAAAGCAGCAAAGGGCGCGGCTATGAAAGCCACTGTTGGTGTGGGCAACCGCTGCGGAGCGGTTGAAACTGCGCGCGACGTGACTGGTGTGGACGGCAAAGCCAAAGACGCAAAGAAGAAGGTCTCAGATTGAACTCTTACTGTCGCTTCTTTGCCTTCACGCTTTCCGTTTTGGGGGCATCATTTACCGCTGCAAAAGTTCACGCGGTAGAAGGCGGATCTGGCGCCTACTTTCTAGGGACCCGAGACACGCTAGCGGGCATAGTCCCACCGCCGGGAACATATCTGTCTTTCACATGTGATCGGTTGGACGGTAACGTGGATGGGCTCAGCGTGGGTGGCTTACCCATTCGCGCCAACGCGTCAGTGGATCTGAACCTTTATCGCGTGGGCTGGACCCAGTCGTTTGATTCACAGCTTTGGGGTGGCCAACCGGCGTTCAACCTCACCATACCATTTCCTGACGTAGGTCTTTCATACACGGCAGTCAGCCCTCCCATCGAAGGTGCACAAATTGACGACAGTACATCCGGCGTTGGTGATCTAAGCGTGACCGGCCTTCTTGGTTGGAACGAAGGTAACTTGTACTACAGTGCCGCATTTACGGTCTATGCGCCAACAGGTGAGTACAACACTGCGAGTATCGATGTTCAGTCCAGAAGTGTTGAAGCTGTGTCTGTCGGCAAGAATGTTTGGTCGTTCCAACCAACTGTTGCAGCTACATATTTAAATCCCGAAACAGGTTTCGAGGTGTCGGGAGCCGCCAGTTTACTTTTCAGCACCAAGAACGACGACACGGACTACCAGACTGCCCCAGCCGTCCAGCTTGAAGCTGCAATCGTGCAACGCATTCGTTCTGGATGGGGTTTCGGCGTCACAGGGTATGCCTATCAACAACTCGATGACGACAGCGGAGACGGCGCAGATTTTACTAAAGCCTTTCTCGGGACAAACAGTCTGAAAGCGCGTGTGTACGGAGCGGGTCCAATGATTGTCTATAGTGGAGGCCAGCTCTTTGGCGGGGACGTCAGTTTGAAAGCCAAATACGTTACCGAATTCGGCGCAAAACGGCGTTTGGAAAGCGATGTTTTCACATTAGCAATTTCGTTGGCATTCTGAAGAGGTGCGTGCGCCTTTTGGCTTTTAAAGCCATCTAGCCAATGGCTGTTTTGTCCGCATAGCGGTCGTTCGCTGAATTTTGCTGAGTGTCCGCACCGAGCCCAAAGTACCGGATACTGCGCAACGATCACTTGGCGGGTTCTGCACCGTAGTCCGCCTCCGATCGGTCTTAGTTCGAAGGTGCAACATTTTTGGTGCATACTTCCCTGCCTGTTTGCATTTGCGCGCGCTTACATCGCCGTGTGCTAGCTACAACTGCGTGACACCGGCACCCGGCTCTGTTTATCCGTCGAGCATCGCGAGCACGGCGTCGCGTTCGGACAGGACCAACAGCAAGGCAAGATCACCCGGTTCCAGCTTTTCCAATATCATCGAGGCAGCTAGAGAGGGCGAAGATGCTCTCAGGATTTGTTGCGCGTCATATCCCTGTTCTAAGGCGGATTTTTTGATCAGGTCCGGGATTTCTCCCAATTCGCGACCTCTTAAATACCCTTCCAGTTCGGCTGCGACGACTACGTCGGGCTGGAAATTTAACGCCGTCGCGGTAACGTCCCGAATATCCTGATCCGACCGATCGCCAGCATGGCTGAGCATAATGTAACGCCGTTTCGCCGGTAGGCTTGACAGCGCATCGCAAACGGCCGACATCGAGTGCGGGTTATGCGCAAAATCCACAAAAACACGCGCATTATTGTAACTAAACTCGTTGCAGCGTCCGGGGTTGTCCTTGGCGTCGGGTTTGAACCCGGCCAACCCATCTCGAGCCCCCTGAACGGGCAAGTCCAGTGCCAAGGCAAGGCACAGGGCCGCCAGCGCGTTCAGGATATTGTAATTCGCAGCGCCGCCCATGGTCAGCGGAACATCGGAAACTGCAATGACTACCTGTTCGACCGCACCGTCGAAAAAGACGATATCTCCCTCCTGCACATAGGCGCAGCACTTGCCCGCATCACGCGCCTGACGGACAAGGTTGTTCTGCGCATCCAGCGAGAACCACCAGATATTTGCGGATGTATTTTCCGCTTCTGCGCGGACATACAAGTCATCGGCATTCAGTGCCAGCACGCCACCCTCGGCCAGCGTGCGATGCACGGCGAATTTGGCCTGAGCCAGTTCCGGCACCGTGTTGACCCCGTATTGCCCCAGATGGTCGTTTGCCACATTGGTGACCGCCGCTGCCGTTGCCGCGCGGGTCGGCAGACCCCGGCGCAGGATACCTCCGCGCGCGACTTCCAGACAGGCGACCTCCAGCCTTTTGTCACGCAACAGCATTCGCCCGCCGCCGGGGCCGGAATAATCGCCACGGTCGAGAATGTCGTCTCCCACCCGCACAAATTCGGTCGAGGTCAGCCCGGCAACCTTGCCCGAAGCGCGGGCGATCGCCTCAAGTAAACGGGTTGTGGTTGTTTTGCCGTTGGTTCCGGTTATGAAGGCCACCGGGATATTGTGCAGAGCCGACCAGTCCAAGTCATCGGGGGTAGGCAGCGCATCGACCGGCCAGGTCTGACTGCCAGTACCGTGCCCGATCGACACTTCGTCATCATCGCACAGGATATCCACACCATGCGCTTCTGCTGCCGCAATCAGGGCGATCAGCGCGGGATTGGCTTCCTTCTCCATAACGCATTTGACATCCGCAACCATCTGATCGAAATCGCCGGGCTCGGATGCCAACAGTTCGGCAGCACAGAAATGCCAGACGGTTTGCACCGCGAAGATCGCGGAATAGAGCTGATCCATCGGTGCTGAAATCGCCAGATTGACGCCACCGGTGAAACTGCGGTGGGTTACGTCCTGATCCTGCCAGCCAAGTGCGTCCAGCACGCGGCGCGCGTGTTTTTCCCACAAAGCAGTGACCTGCGCGGTGCCGGTATCGGTGAAAAACACATCCATCACCGCGCCGGGGCGGTTCCACAACAGTCCCGGCCCGGTCAAGCGTCGGGCATCGTCTACCCGGATATGATCGGCGTACGCGCTTTCAATTGTCAGCGCGTTTTCAAGCTCTTCGATCCGGTCCATTCCGGTACCCCCGCTTAATCCGCGTCTTCGCTGATGTCGCGGGCCAGGCGCACGCCGCGCGCATCCCGGATCAGGTTCTGGTCGCTTTCGAACATGTCCTCGAACGAGGTGTCGATGGGGCTTGCCACCGGCGCAGCCTCTGTGACCGGCGCTTCGCTATCGGAGTTGAAATAGATGATCTGCTTCCAGCAGCGCGTTGTGTCATCACCGAAAATCACCAGCAGATCGCCCGGTGCGGCCTGTTCCAACGCTGCAGTCACCGCTTTGACCTCATCCGGGATGATCGTGATCGCGGCATCATCGACGCCGTTGTCGATCAGGGCCTGCCGCATCATTTGCGGTACTTCGTCGTGTCCACGGCCCCGGCGGCGGTCATCTGCCTTGCAGATGAAATGATCAAAATGCCCGGCCAATGCGGCGGCCCCGTCGATGATATCCTCATCGCGCCGGTCGCCGGGCATCGCAACAACGCACAGCCTTCGGCCCTTGACCTCCAACTGATCGGCCAGAGCCGCCATCGCCTTGAGCGCGGCAGGGTTGTGGCCATAGTCGAGGATCACCTTGAAGGGATGCTCGTCATAGACATTCATCCGCCCGGGTGCCTGGAAATAGCTGGTGTCGAAGGTGCGCAGCCCATGGCGGATATTGTCCAGATCCACTCCGAAACTATAGGCCATCGCGGCGGCGAACATCGCGTTCTGGACGTTGAAAATGGCCTTGCCTTCCAATGCCGCCGGGATCAGATGCGACCACAGCACCGGGATATGAAGACCGTTGTCATATATGGTCAGCATGTCACCATTCATGCCCTTTTCAAGCACAATGGCCTTGCCGCCCGCCTTGATATGTTCCTTGACCAGGCTGTGCCCCGGATTGGTGGTGACATAAAAGATCTGATCCGCACCGGCATAGTCGGCCATTTTCAAACAGTTGATGTCATCGGCATTCAGAACTGCCGTGTCAGTGGCGCTTTCCACCACCACGCGTTTGACAACGGCCAGTTCCTCAACCGTGTTGATGCCGCCAAGACCCAGATGATCTGCCGAGACGTTGAGGCAGGCCGCTACGTTCGAGCGCTGATAGCCCAGACCCGAGCGCACAAGTCCGCCGCGTGCGGTTTCCATCACCGCAAAATCGACAGCCGGGTCGCGCAGAACGATCTGTGCCGACTTAGGTCCCGTCATGTCGCCCTTCACGCTCAGCTTGCCGTCAACATAAACGCCATCGGTCGAGGTCATGCCAACGGTCTTGCCGCTGGTTTTCATGATGTGCCCCAGCATCCTTGAAGTGGTCGTCTTGCCGTTGGTTCCGGTGATTGCCGCGATGGGAATGCGGGTTTCCTCGGTGGCCGGAAACAGCATGTCGATCACTTTGCCCGCCACGTCGCGCGGCTGACCTTCGGACGGTGCCACGTGCATCCGGAAACCAGGGGCGGCGTTCACCTCGACAATCGCGCCGCCGATATCCTTGTAGGATTTGGTGATGTCGTCGATCAGGAAATCGACGCCGCCCACATCCAGCCCGACGGCCATGATGGCACGCTCGGCCATGTCACGGTTGTCTGGGTGCACCACATCCGTCAGATCAATGGCCGTGCCGCCAGTCGACAGGTTCGCGGTTGATCGCAGATAGAAGACCTCGCCGTCAGGCAGCACAGTTTCTTCCGTCACGCCAGCATTTTCCATCAGGCGGTTGGCCTGATTGTCGATCTCCAGCATGGTCAGCACTTTTTCATGCCCGATGCCACGGCGCGGATCCTCGTTCACGATATCGACCAGTTCGGCAATCGTGTGCGTGCCATCGCCTACTACATGGCCCGGCACGCGCTTGGCTACAGCGACCAGCTTGTTGTTCACCACCAGCATCCGGTGATCGAACCCGGTGATGAAGCTTTCCACCAGAATGGCGCGGCTGCGGGAATGTTCCTTGGCTTCGGCAAAGCCTGCCTCGACCTCTTCGTCCGAGTTCAGGTTGATCGAAACACCACGCCCATGATTGGCATCGAGCGGTTTGACCACCACCGGGTGCCCGATCCGTGCGGCGGCGCGCACGGCTTCACGCGCGGAATAGACCATGCGTTGCTGCGGCACAGGCAGGCCCAGATCGTTCAGCAGATTGTGGGTGTCTTCCTTGTCGCAGGAAATCTCGACCGAGATATGCTTGGTCTCAGAGGTTATGGTTGCCTGAATGCGTTTCTGGTATTTGCCGTGCCCGAACTGAACCAATGACCCAGAATTCAGCCTGATCCAAGGGATGTCACGCTCTTGCGCGGCCTTAACCAATGAGCCGGTTGAGGGACCAAACTCCTTGCGCTGTGCCCGCAGCACAAAGCTACGCAACTCGTCATCCCAGTTGAATTCCGGGTCGAAGTCGTAGTCCACCTGTTCCTTGAGGGATTGCGGCAATAGATGCATCAGCAGCCGCATTGCAAGCTTGCCTGCGTCCAGTCCAACATCGCGCTGGCGGTATTCGTAAACCATGTTGTATTGGCCGGGTTCGCCTGTGCCGCGCGTGCGGCCAAAGGTTACATCCGAACCGGCCACGTTCTGCACTTCGATGGCACAATGTTCCAAAACATGACCAAGCCAAGTGCCTTCATCTTCGCGCAATCGGCGGATGAAACCACCGGGTTCGCGGTAGGAACAGCCATGTTCCGCCAGACCGGGAAGGGCCTGGGTCAATGCATCAATAAACTCGGAACCAATTTTGGCCGAAGGCCAATCTTCCAGAACGCCCAGATCAATGACGTGGCGAATGACCGGAAAACTTGCCCAGACATTCGGGCCGACAAAGACATTGGTCGAGATTATTTTCATGAGGCTCCCCGTTGGTAAGCTTATTGTTTTCCCCCGCTGGCGGCCTCATCCTCGGACAGATCCGGCAATGTGCAGAACGCCATATGCTCATCCGGCGGAAAAGCCTGGCGAGCCGTCAGATCATAACGGCACCCTTCACCCAGAACGTCAAGCCGAAGTCCAAGAAGGCTGAGTGCTTCGCCGCGACGGGCATCCCACATCGAAGAATGGGTCAAATGGCTGGCATCCACCACGGTAACCGTTCCGCTGCCGATTACTTCAAAGACGTTATCGGGCCCAATGAAGGCCGCCGTGTCTTCGTCAACGCCCAATCCGATTAGAAAAGGGTTAAAAGATGAAGCGGTTAGCAATCGACCCAGGCGGTTGCGTTGGGTGAAGTGCTGATCAATGATGACGGCGTTGGTCAGACCCATACCGGGAGCCAGCGTGATGTTACCTTCGGCTGGACCAGAGTTGCTGCTGCCACCTGCTACCATATGCTCGGACATGATCGAAGCACCGGCCGATGTTCCTGCAACCGGCACCCCTGCCGCGTTTCGGCGCCGGATTTTCTGGGCGACCAGCGTGCCTCCAAGAATCGCTGACAGGCGCAACTGGTTCCCACCGGTCATAAAAATTCCGGTAGCACGATCCAGCATCCCCGCGTAATCCGGGTTGTCGCAATCGGCGCGGCGCGAGATAGGCAGGAATTCAACCTTGCCTGCACCAAGCTCGGAAAAGATGCGGTTATAGTCCGGTCCGGTTTCTTCCAGCATCGAGGCTGTTGGGATCACGACGATATCAGCGTCGGCACCGCCGGACAGCTCTACGAACTTTCGGTGAATCTGCATTTCCTTGACGCGGTCTTCACCGCCGCCGATCGGAATGATGAACCCGCGCGGGGTTTCTGCATCAACGGGTGCAGGGCACATATCTTAACTACCTTCCGGTGCTATAGCGGGCAGCCACCGGGGACCGCGCGGACGCTCAAACCTGTTCATACATGCCGCGTCGGGCTATCTGGCCGTCGCGTACATGCCATTCCCCCCGGGCCATCACATGCCGCACGGCAGTGTTTTCGTCAAGAACGACCAAATCAGCGTCCATACCCACGTTCAGACGACCTTTTTGGTGCAGCTTCAGCAGGTCGGCGACATTTGAGGTCAGCGGAGCCAGCGCTTCGGGCATTGGTACTCCTCTGTTGGTGAGTTCGCGCAGCGTGTCCGGCAAAGTGTCCGACAAACCCACACCAAACCGTGTCAGATTGCCTTCATGGTCAAAGGCGGGCAGGCATCCACCACCGTCAGAGCTGATGGTGAACCGGTCGGCGTGACCGCCCAAATCGCGAAACTGAATGTAGGCCTCAGTAGCAGAGATGCCCGGCTCGACATGTCCGCAGGGGAATGCGGTAGCGTCGATGTAACATCCGTGCCGTGCTAGCGCCACGGCCTGTTCGAAGAGTGGTTTGTTGCGATTGACATGGGTTGGATTGAAGACGCGTGCGGGCATTTCGCAGGTCGCGATGGCTTGTTCCAACATTGACAGCCCTCGCTCGCCATCTCCCATATGGCAATGCACAATCCCCGCCTTGCCAGTCATCAGGCCTGCGACTGTCTGTCATCAAATGATTTGGAACACGAGCGGTTGATTGGCTTTGGAGGCTCAGGCTCGCTGTAGTTTCAATTTACGCCGCGTTTTGATGATGCAGCAAGCGGCGTTTCTGGATTGTCTGGTGTTTGATTTCCTTTCTGC
>NZ_WQGF01000024.1:0-20613 GCF_013034545.1 Ruegeria sp. HKCCA5763 | reverse complement strand
GTTTTTCGGCCCGTGAATCACGCAACCAAACGGAAATCAATGGGTCCTGAGCCTAGCAGCATCCTGGATGCCGATTTGGATTTTCTTAGTGACGGGGGCATTACCGCGCTGGGATACGGAGGATCGTTGGTTGCTGAATTTAATCGTCGTTGGGCGAATGACTATGAACTCGATCTGCGATTTAGGCATACGCACATCATTCTGGAACCGCTGGACACCGATCTTGTTGGTCAGGCCGAAGCGATATCAACCGTAGCCTGGTCCCGGGTCAGAGTGCCAACGGGTGTTCGGGTGTTCTCCCAGCCCACGCGTTGGGTTGGTGAAGTATCGGCCTCTTATATCCCGGGTGATCAGGGAATCGTTTTGGACAGTGAGTGGCTTGCCCAGTTGGGCGCCGGGATTGAGCTGGACCTGTCCAAAAACGACTCTGCCTGGGTCGAAGAGCTGCGCCTTATGGCTCGTATTGCGAAAGGCGACAATATTGAAGGTTACTCAGTCGGTGTAGCCATAAAATTCTGAGATCAGGGACCTGACATTCGGAGGACTTCTGAGCTTCCGTTGGATGAAGTTCGGATTTCCTTGAAGTAGTGCCGCCCGCGGTTCGGGAGAGATTGGTACGCTCGGTTTGGACCGGCCTCCCGTAATGAGTCTGAACCGGTTTGTCTTGCCACATGTCTGTGGAATGCGCGCTTGAAACAGCCGTTACCAACACCGCAAGGGTGACAATCACCGAAATTGTCCATCTGTACGTCATCAAAAGCCTCCTTCGGTATTACCCGTATTCCAAGATGGCTTTCAGTTAGGAATGTGATGGGATTGGTGGGAGGAAGTAACATGTTGCTATACAGTAATTTACATTGGCAAACTTGATGACGTGACGATGCAGGAGAATTGCCGTGCCAGAAAAATTTGACAAAGCGGATATCCTGAAACAGCTGGAACGCATTGTAACATCCGAAGACTTTGATGGCAGCGCGAGGACAAAATCGTTTCTTGAGCACCTTGTTCACCGTGAGCTTGAAGGGCGCGGCGATGAATTAAGGGGAACCGCCCTGGCTATGGATGTTTTTGGACGAGGTGCTGACTTTGATCCCAATGTGGATCCGATTGTCCGTATCGAGGCTGTCAAATTACGCAAAGCGCTGGACTATTATTACCTGACCTCGGGGGCCAATGACCTGGTGTCTATAGCTATCCCCAAGGGGCAATATCGCCCGCAGTTTGAAAAAAATTTTGCTAAGGAAAAAACGCAAGGGAAATCGCTGGTAGACGGTGCTGGATGGCCAATTTTGGGCATCTGTGCCTTTTCCGGATCAGATACGATACGTGCCCGGTTTTTTCGCGATGGTTTTCCCGAGGAACTGGGGCTTGAGCTTGCACGATTTGCCCATATCCGCGTTCTGACGGGGTATGATGACGCGCCTTCGGACGATACTTCGGCGCACTTCATACCGCATTGTGACTATGTTCTGGATGGAACAGTGAGGGACGCCCAATCCAGCCTGCGTCTGATTATGCAACTTAAAAGAGCTAGTGATGGATCAATTTTGTGGTCTGATCGGCGCGATTTTGATCCGGACAACATGGACTGTTTTGATTTTCAGGAACAAGTAGCAAAAAAATGCGCGGTGAAAATAGCCGACGCTTACGGAGTTGTCGCCACGGATGCACCAGAGCGTTTCACAAGTCGCGCAACATCCGGGCAAAGTGCATATCAGGCTTTATTGGCTTTCCATGCTCACCTGCGTACATCCAGATCAGGCAGCTTACAGCAAATGATGAATCTTGCTCGGAATGCTACCGAAAACAATGACTCCGGAGGTTTGGCCCATGCCTTGGTTGCGCTGGGGTATGTGGAGGAAGTTGCGCTCGGCCAAAAACGCCTGAGTGCGGTATTGGAACAAGGGAAGGCCCATGCAGAAAAGGCTGTTGCGCTTGAACCACAATGTCAGGAAGCCCTGTTTGCTGCGGCTATTTACGCGCAGATGGCTGGGGACAGTCCACGGTTTGAGCGCTTGATCGGCGCCGCGATACAGGCCAATCCCAACGGTGCCTTGTTGATCGCATTAGCAGGAGCATGGTTGGCGCTTGTGAGCGACATAAAGTTGGGCGGCCAAATGGTACGGCAGGCTTTGGACATTAATCCACTGTTGCCAATCTGGACGAATATCATCCTGTGTCTCGAAGATGTCGAAAAAGGAGATTACGTATCGGCCTCAGAAAAAGTGCGCCTGATTGATGCCCGTGAACATGCAGGTGATTGGCTGTTGATTGCTGCTATTCACGGACTGGCAGGCGAGGCTGAGTTGGCAGACGATGCGCTGTCGAACTTTCCATCCGATCAATTTACGCTCGACGAATATCTTAGCGATCTCCCTTATGCAGCCGGCGTTGTGGATTTAATACGGAGAGGCACAAAGCACTTGGCTTCGGATGAGATGTGATACTAGCGGAATTGGTACTATGGCCGGACCATTAACGTGCGGGCGTCGTACGATATCCAGAGCTTGGGAACTTAGGAACAGATTATGAATTCTTCGATGGTTGAAGGTCGGCACGAGCTCGAAATTCGCGCCATGAATGTGGGAATGGTGGGAAATTTGTTCATGGCTGCGGCTGGGATTGTTGCCGCGTATTATTCCCATTCTCAGGCTATTCTGGTGGACGGGCTGTTTTCACTTATCGGCTTTACTTCTGCTGTGTTTGGAAAACGGGTGGCACGTAATGCGCAAAAGAAACCGGACAAATTTCGCCCCTATGGTTATGCTGGCGATGAAGCGCTGTTTACCACCTTCAGATCGCTGTCTTTGTTAGGATTGGTGGTCTTCGCGATTTCCAACGCCGCCCTGAGCATTGCGGGATACCTGAACGGAGAAGCCCAAACGGAGTTGGTGTTTGCTCCGATGGTTGGGTACTTTGTTGTTGTCGGTCTCACCTGCCTGCTGCTTTGGGGGTTTCACACCCGTTCGTGGCTGAAGACCGGAAAGCAAAGTGACGTTCTGCGGCTGGAAAAGAAAGCGGCCGCATTTGACGGCATCATCACCTTTGCTGCTGCAGTTGGACTTTTGGGCATTCATTTCTTCAAAGATGGTTTTCTGGCACCAATTGTGCCTGTCGGGGACTCAATCATAGTGCTTGTTCTATGTGCGACCGTCATCGTGCAATATTTCAGGGACTTTATGTCAGGCGTGCAAGAATTGGCAGGGGCAACTGCGGCACCTCAGCACATTGCTGCGGCACGCAGGGCCGTGCGTGACACATTGCGCTCAGACGGGGGCACACTAATTGATCTGTCCGTATCGAAGCTGGGGCGTGGTTATACTATTATGGTTTACTATGATCCGCAGCTTCCTTGCCTGGCCGCGCGGATTGACCAGCTTACGTTGCAACTCCAAACGGAACTTTCGGCTATTTTCGAATCGCTGGATGTTATCGTGGTCGTGTCTCAGCAGGGAAGGGTTTTGGAACCTGCTTGAGCTGGAAGTTTACTGAAAACCGGCATCAAAGCTGGCTTTCAATCGGAAGCCAGCCGGAAACTTTCGCAATCAATTTGCGCCAGATCCCTGCTGATGGTTCTTGGGGCAATAGCTTGTTGCTCTTTGACGCAGTTTCTTCCCACTGTAGTTTTCCGGCTTCACTTATCGACACCTTGTAGGTGTAGACCGGTAGAGCCGCATCCAGCTGTTTCTGGATTTCTTCGGCAAGGCCAGGGCTGCGGATCAACATTCCGATTTCCGAGTTCTGCCGAACGGACCTTGGATCAACATTTGCAGATCCCACGAAAACATAAGCCCTATCTATCAAAGCAATTTTTGTATGAAGGGTCAACGGTATCTCCACACCCTCTTTCGAACGCGAAGTACTGGCACGAACCTCAAAGAAGTTTACTCCGGCCAATAACAGGCGTTTACGATACCTTGCATAATGGCCATGGGTGTAGGGATGATTGGTTGAGGCAAGAGAATTTGTCACTATCGTAACATCAATGCCGTTTCTGACCAGTTTCTCCAGATACTCCGTGCCGTACTCCTCGGGTATAAAGTAAGGGGTCACTACCGTGATACTACTTTTCGCACGTCCCAGGCTGTTATAAAAGGCATCCCCTACCGCAAAAGGCCCGATGCCAGAAGGCGTGCGAAGTTTCTTAGGATCATCGGCCACGATACGCGCGCGACCAAAGTGGACAGGCACCTGACCATTCTCGAGCTTTCTAATATACTCAGAACCCAGAGCCCGTTCATAAATAGAAACTTCTTGGTCCAGAGCGCGTGCTTGAAACTGTTCATATGCTTCGCTCAGAGGCGCAACGTCACCATCGTGTACGATGGCAAATGGCAAGGACCAGGCGTCGTTCCAATATGTGTCAAAAGTCTCGGACAATTTTTGAACAGGATAGCCAGCGACAAAGAGATCGAAATCCGCAAAGTCGTATCGCGTTCCTATGCTGAAATATTCGTCTGCAATGTTTCTGCCGCCGATGATCGCAAAACTGCCGTCCGTGATCGTCACCTTGTTGTGCATTCGGCGGTTTACTCGGGCGAAATCCAACAGGAAATTAACAGCCGCGGTACTGTTCCGGGACAGTGGATTGAAAACGCGAATTTCCACATTTGGATGTGCGTTCAAGGATGCGATCTGATCATCACGTGCTGTCGTGAAAACATCGTCGAACAGCAGCCTGATTTTCACTCCACGTTCTGCCGCGGAATACAGGGCAAGCCACATCAGCGAACCGGCCAAATCGGGCTTGATCAGAAAAGTTTGCAAGTCAATTGAGCTTTCCGCCGTTTCGATCATTCGCAATCGCGCTCCGAGCGCATTATTGCCATCGAACAAAGGTGCCATTGCCATCGACTGTCTGTCGGGACCAGTCAGATCAGACACGATTTGCTGAGCGCGGGTTCCGTCTGCTGGGATGGCACGGGAACTCAACTTCGGTGTATCGAACGGAACATAGGTACAGCTGCCAAAAATTAGCAGCAGACAACATCCAAGGAGAAGTTTTAGTGTAACCCTCATACGTAATACCTGCTAGGCAGTAGCAGCTGCGGCATGAACTTGACGGTGCTTAACCAACTTTTTTGACCCGGAGAAATCAGGCCCGAATGGTTGGAGGAATGCAAGTCTGGTCGCAAACTCAAGGTGTTTTCCGCGATCATCAAACAGCACCCCAAATTAATGTTCAGCACCCACCAGTTTGACCCTTTGAATTGGGTCGGGTCGCGAGGATAGGCTAGGACATCACCATGTCAATTGTTGCGGTTTCGGTTGTGGTTTGGGTTACGGCAGAATGTGAGAAAATGTGGACGGTGGACACAGATGCCTCCGCAACACGGTAGTACCTGAACCAACAGATCATCTTTTCACGTGTGGATTCGGGTTTTGGGAATTGTTTTGATTTGAGGGCAGTTACTTTGTTGAAGCAAACTCAAGGTCAGGCGGATCGCCGATTTTTCTCGACTAGCCAATTGGTCTCAACTATTTCATGTAGAATGGTTTTCACCTTCAGGACAGGATTACGACGTTTGTCTAACTTGGTCATATTCGACAAAGTGAAACGGGCAGCACCAGTCATGATTTTAGTCTTTGTTCTATTCACCATACTTGGAGCTTGTGAACGTGAAAGACCTAAACCGTCAGGCGAACTGAATCCTCAGAGATTGTTGGCCGCCGTAAAGAATGGGGAGGGAATTGACCCGTCGAAATACAAAGGCGACATCGAATTTCTACTGCCCAGTGAAGTCCCTGTCGGCAATGAGGTGTTTAATGTTGCATTTTTCATAGGGTTGAGCCCTGCGACCGAAACCCGCCTACGTGTGACTGCCATGGCTGACCTGAGGGCAATTCAGGCACGGTTCCCGGAACTGGCATCAGGGGTCTATGACGATAGTTGCTCGCGAGAAGTGTCGGTTAAGATCCATGAGACGGAGGCGATCGAAGATCACGTCGAATTGCGCGGATCGATGTTTGTTCGATTTTTTTCCTGTAGCCAGAATGCTTCGGGCGAAGAACGTGGAGGTCTTTGGCTGACGCAAGAAATCGACACCAAAGCCAAGGTCGAGGCTTTCGTCGAAGCACAATGTGTACGCTTTTCTGTCGTTGAGCTTGAATTGGATCCTAGGGGATTTACAGGCTTTATCGCAAAAATGTTTGGAGTAATTGAAGAGGCACGTACAGAAATTCTCGAACAAGCCGAGAACTATTTTGATGCCAACCCAATTTGCCTGACGGTTCCCAAGGAACTGAAGCCGGTGTCACCGAAAGCCACACTCGTCCGAGCGCTTGAAATTGGTGAGGGTGGCATTGGTGCTGAAATTCAGGGGTCGATCGACACGGACGCAACCACACTTGTCAACCTGCTCAGCGTAATGGAGCTGAGCGATATTATTGAGGGACAGCAATGAGGTACACACATTTTGCGGTGTTTCTCTTTGGCAGCATCGGCCTTGTTTCCCATTCCGCCGCACAGCAAGCAGAATTTGACATAGAGGACACTCTGGTCGTCGGCGCAACAGAGATTGATTACGGTCTCAACCTGATTATGACGGCGGTTTCACCAACTCGTGTTGGTGTCGAAGCCGTGCTTGACTTTAGCGATCTGCAGACCCGATTGCCTGACCTGCTAGCTGAAGAGCCGATCCTGGACTCTTGCGGCAGCCGAACCGACCTCAGTGAGTTTGTGGTTGAGGCACAAGGCGAAATTGTCTCTCTCAGTGGGAAACTTGATACTCAGTTCTTTGAATGCACCAAAACAAGGGAGAACGTCTTTGCGCGTGGCGATCCGACAGATAGGTGGATTTTTGGTTTCTCGGCTTCAGCTACAGCTCGGTTTAGCGACAAGTGTGTCACATACGAGCTTGTAGACGCAGTTGTTCAACCCCTTGAGCAATTGCGGGATATTGAGGGGTTCGTCGAAGATGTCGAGGCACTGCGAGCTATTTTGTTGGAAGTCGCCGGGCGCTTTTTAAGCGAACGACCTTTTTGCCCGGCTTTTCCCGAGGAGTTCGAGCCTTTGGATCCGGTGTATGAATCCGGCGGTCCACGTGAAATAGGAGATGGCGGTTTAGGAGCCTATCTTAAGGGATCCATTGATACCAGCACTGCTACAATCATAGGAATACTGCACGTGCTACAAGAGGAAGGCGTTATTCCAGGCCCTCCGTAACTCATATCGTGTTCGCTAAGAATATGTATTGTCTTCAAACCACTAACGATAACCGCAGTTAGCCACTATCGCTCATTCAGCCCTATCCAACGGGGATACATCACGAACACTCAATCAAAGAAAATCGCTGGTTCGAGCTATCTCTCTACAACAGAATTGTGGAAAAATTCTTTCATAGTAAGGTATTGATAAGTTGATGCACTTCGCCCCTAATCTGAAGGACCAGTCAACGCGATAGGAATTCCTGCAGTAGGCGTGCCATTGATTGCGAAGATGGACTGAACCCGTGTGAGCGAATACATGACGCAATTCAATCTCTGGAATGTGGCCAGAACAACGGCTTCAATAGTAGCTTCCGTTTTGTCTTTTGCGTTGCTTTCGTCTTTGTTTATTGAGGAGGCACGAGCACAACAATTGGATCATTTGGATCCGTATCAGCACTCAATTTCTATTTCGAGTGATCCAAGTGTACACGAAAAAGTACTCGCTCGGCATTTGGTTGGGTTGGGCGTAGAAGATCTTACAGAAATTGCCGACATTTGGCAGCGCCGCGTCCAAACTAATCTGGCTAGAATAGCCGAGGGTGTAACACGATTGGAAACCGTGGCAGATGATCAAGTCCCTGAACTTGTTGCAGAAATCAAAGCGGTAAACCAAGAGAACATAGGTTACTTTCAAAATTACATGATCGTGGTTTACGCTTTGGCCCGTAAAGGTGGGCCGGAAGAGGAAGTGAAAAAGCACGAGGACTTCATCAGAGGCTTCATAGGCGAGCTTATGCTGTCGTACCAATGGGCCACAATCGCACATCTATCGTGGGACTGGGTGCGATCTGGTAAGGGGGGGCTTAGGGCGCTAAGCGGTCTATTTCAAGCGATTGCAGTTCTTATCGCAGCTTTCATTCTCGGGAGCATTCTAAAAAGAGTGTCTGGCAGATGGCTCCGAAATCGAGATGAAGAAAATGAAATTGCGGCAGTCGTCGTGCCGAATGTTGTGCGCTGGGGCATTCTACTACTTGGATTTCTCTTAGCCCTGTGGGGGCTCGGCGTAAATATCGGTGTCACAACTGCCGTTATCGGTGGTTTTGGATTTCTGATAGCCTTCATGATGCAGAATCTTTTTCAAAGTGTGATTGGTGGTTTTCTGCTTCAAGCGACTAATCCCTATTCAAAAGGCGACGTTATTTCGATCAATCAGATCGTGGGAACAGTTATCGACGTGAATGTGATTTCGACAAAGCTCAGAACTTTTGACAATCGCCTTGTTCAGATCCCAAATCAGTCCATCTGGCAGGGGTCTATGGAAAACCTTACCAAGTACCGTGTGCGGCGCGTCGATCTTGTATTTGGGATTGGATACAAAGATGACATCGAAAGCGCGAAGGCGACCCTTTACGAAATGGTGGAAGAAGACACGCGTTGTCTGAAAAGCCCAGAAACGCGGGTGTTTGTCGGTGAACTGGGGCCTTCATCCGTGAACGTTTTTTGCAGACCGTGGGTGCGAACTGATGATTACTGGGATGTTCTTTGGGATCTGACAGAGATTGGAAAAACACGCTTACAAAACAAAGGAATCTTTATCGCTTATCCGCAGATGGACGTGCATGTACACACCGGAGATGAGACTTCGTCTGCTGATTGAGCGAAACCAATTATGAGTTTCTCGTGCCCGATTTTACACCAGCCCGGAACCGGTCAAAAAATACTTAATTGCATCAACGATATAAGCACAACCTAAAACTCCAAACAAAAGGGGTATAAGCCAAGACGCGGTAGTGCTGATGAATCGGTTGAATGACTTTAGACTATCAACGATTGAGACCCCCATTAGTTTGTAAGCCAGCGGAACCAACAGAAATGGTATGGCGAAGGCGATATTGTAGATCAGCAATCCTACTATCTTGGACTGAACGTTAAAACGATACATTTCATTGATGAAACCAAAGTAAGGAACCGCGAACGGTATCCCAACCAAGCAGATGCTTGCGCCCATGACGAATGACGGCAGAACTCCATCTTTCTGCCGGATGGCTTCAGACTTGCCCGATTGCTTCTTCATTGAAGCATTTATGCTTAACGTAAATGCAAGTGTAAGAAAGACTATTCCCAGTAGAAACCCAATTACAAAGTAAATTGGTATCGGATTCACGAATGTATCAATGACAAAGTCTACCACCGGAGCAATGAACTCTGCCAACCCGTAAACTATCAAAACTCCAACCAAAAAATATGCAGCCGTATGCCCTAGTATCAGTGCAAGACTGCTTGCAATCGGCTTCGCGCCGGTTAACGCGATAGCAGTCGCTGCCAAAAGGACTGGGCTGACCACGTCAACAAGCAGTATAGGTATTGCAATGATCCATATATCATTCATCTAATAGCGCCTTTTGGTTTTATCGTAGCAGCGCCGCAATCGTCATTTATTGGTTATGGTCCTGACCTTAGTGTTGAGCTTTCAGGGCCAACAAGCATCATTGGTACACCGTGTTCTTTCTGCGCTCGAAGAGGGAAAGAACATGTGCCGCAATCACCATTACCAGCCAAATCAAAGACGAGCTGATATTTTCGGCAGCGGCAAGTGGCAAAACCGCAAACCCAAATAATATTGAAACGAGGTCACTTGCCTGCCAGCCATCGGAAAGGAGGTCAGGCAACAATCCAAAAAAGCTGCCGAACGCGCCTGCAATGAATGTTGACAAAAGTCCGCCAACCAATGCTGTGACCCATCCTCCAACGCCTGAACGACCAAACATTGGAGCGAGCAGAAACCCCATGAAGGCCCCACCTATGGTCATTGCGATAACATAGCGTATCACAAGCCCGAAGTTCTGTTTTGCCCAATCGTCACCCAACCCGCCGGGAAGGTCGCGAGAAAGGAAGAGCAGGAATAAACTGGCCCCAATCACGGCCATTACCAATGTTGCTGCTCGTCGTGGTGCTTTTTTTGGGGATTTTGCGACTGTCATTCAATCGGTCCAATTCGAGTGGGATTTTGAAGGGCGCGAAGGGAAGCGGCTCTGTAGTACGGTATTTTCGCAGATACTGGTCAAGCGTATCAATGTACTTGTTAGATCATACGATAAAACGTGAGCGCGAGGCTATTGGACGGGCAGGGGAAATGTATCCTTGCATAACAACCTGGAACTGTAGCGCACATATGTCGCTGTGAAATGCTCAGGCGCTGCTCAATCGTTTCAAACGGAAACAGTTGACGACCGTGGCGAGCAAGTCACCGCCTATTAACAAATAAACAAATTTGACTATGATCGCCTTACATAGGCGGCGGGGTGCTCAATTATGAAGTGGTTTTGGAATGTTCTCACATCTACAAAATCAGCATGTGCATTTTTTCGTGTTTCGACACATGTTTCGGCAGTCCTCGGCACTCTGACATTCATTGCAGTTTCGATTATCGGCGGCACGGCAGCGGCTCAATTTCCAGTTGCAGGAAATTACGGGCTGGGTGCCGGACTGGGACAAACCTCTGCTGTTTTGCCACCCCAGGGAACCAGGGTGATCGAAAACGGGTGGATCAACTACGACATCCAACGATATGTCGATGATGACGGAAATGACATCGGTGCATCGACGCCAACAGTCAACGCGGCCCGGTTGACTTTCAGATATGTTTTTCGGGAAGTCAGGATACTGGGTGCCGATTATGGGGCAGGCGTCGTCCTGACATACAGGGATCAGGTATTACGGCCTGAACCTGGATCAGGGACAGATTATCATCTGGGAGACACAGTTATCACACCGATCGCGCTGGGGTGGCATCACAATAACTGGCACTTTCAAACGTCCTACACCTTTTGGGCCCCAACCGGAGAATTTGAAGCGGGTGGAAGCACCAACACCGGCAAGGGTCTGTGGAGCCACATGCTGTTCGTAGGATCAACATGGAAGCAGGATGCAAGCCTGCCTTGGGCGGCAACGTTTCAGGCACGTTACGAAACGTTCGGACGCCAGAAAACTACCGATATTCGCCCAGGTGACGTACTGTCATTGGAGTTTGCTTTCGGAAAAGAAGTCGCCCGGGGCTTCAATCTGGGGCTTTTAGCAGCAAGGTCATTCCAGGTTTCAAGGCAAAGCGGGACGCCCGGAGGTAATCCCTCAAAATATGAGATCAATCTGGTCGGAGCCGAAGGTGTCTGGAAACCCAAAGCCTTCCCAGGTGCTCAATTCGCTTTGCGTATAGGGAAGGAATTTGACAACCGAAACACGACGGAAGGCTTCGCGACCCTGCTGTCGCTTGCCTACGCATTTTAACCGGTGTGATGGGGTCATTTGGTAATACGTTTACCTTCATGGGCAAAATGAGATTAGATCGTGCCTGCGCGGTGACTTTGGCTATGGGTGTAGGCTCTGCAGCGACAACGCAAAGCACTGATCCAGATGCCTCAGAAGCCGCGGCACGCGCAGCATTGTCAGTTTTGAGTATTGCTGCCACGCCAAACGAAACAATGTCCTCTTTTTCTTTTCTGAGGGCGACTGGCGATACAAAAAGCCTTAGATCAACCCAGCTCCGAGGCGGGTATCACCCACTCGAAAATGGCCTATATCTTGAAGGGCTTGTGGCTTATCAGAAATACAACCCGGTGCTTTTCTTTCCAGAAATTGCACCTGGTGTCGATGTAGATGTAACCTGGGCAAGCGTGGCGGCAACCTTCGGTGTAGGCTGGGAATTTCCGTTAAAAAATGACTGGCGCATTCGTCCGGTCGGGCATGTATCACTCGGCCACGTTACGGCTGATGCTTCAATTATCGACTTCCCGTTGCTTCCAGTCAATTCGGGGTCTGCGGATTCAGTTGACGGAAACCTGAATGCACTGGGACTAGGGGCATCTGTCGCCGTATTCAAGGAAGCACAAATTGGCCTTTGGCAGGCAGAATACCGATTGCGCCAAACGTTTCTAGAGTTTCACCCAATTGACGAACCACAGGCCGGTGGGGCCAAGGCCAGCTCCAACCAAACGACGCTATTTTCTCGCCATCGCTATCCTTTGAAGGATGTCAGGTTCTTCAACTTGGCCACTCTCCTCGTTCTGGACGCTGGGCTGGTATATTATCATGGGGATGCCGCAAAGGTTCTGGACACTGATTGGTTGGCAACTGCCGGCGTCGGCATCGAGATTGACACAAGCCGAGTTGGTATTCCATCGGTGCAAGCCGGGCGGATCATGCTGAATGGTGTAATCGCCGAGGATTTTGACGGATTTTCCATAGGCTTGGGCCTCAGGTTTTAGCGTCGCGCTCAACTTCGAGCTAAAGATAATGTTCGGACGTAAGATTCCCTGATGGAATCCAAATCTATAAATCTTGTAAATTTTTTGCGATTTACCTCAGCTTGGCAGATAAAACGAAAATTTTGGCTCATTTTCGAATGAGGAACCGGATCGCCACCTCCAATATTGGATCACAGTACCTTTTAAGGTGCGTTGCCAATTGCAGATACAAAGTCGGAGCGTCAGTCATGAAGACCGAAGCGATCAGTGCCGTTGAAGTAATCAGCATGCATTTGAACAGACATTATGAAGCCGACCAACGCGCAGATGCCGTGGTCGAAATGCTTCTTGAAAATGAAATCTCCAACTGGGACTTTTGGCCCTTGTTGCAAATCTTGTGGGGTGGGTTTGAAAAAATCGACCACACTATGTTTGTTCACGCTATGGGAGCAGAAAAACGTAAGTCAAGTTGGACACCTACCGCTGAGTGGCGCCTGCTTCCCATGGAAATTTCGATATTTCGCGGGCAAAGTCTTGGTAAAGAAGTTGGACTATCTTGGACAACCAGCTTTGACGCTGCATTGGATTATGCGACCAGGTTTGGTTGTCTTACAAACAAAACTCCGGTCATTCTCGAAACCAAAATTTCAAAACATGCAGTGGCTCTGGTCATCGATGATTGCGACCAGAACGAATTTGTTTTGTGGAAAGCGCCGCAAATTTCAGACTGCGCGATCACCCCGGTTCCGTCGATTCACTAACCTGTAAGGGGTGCGCCCCAATCGTGCCCCGAAAACTAATGTAGACGGCAATACAGGGCCTTTCAGGTTTTTTGCAGTTGAAACTGCCGCGGTGTTAAACCTGTCCAGCGCTTGAAGGCAGTTGAGAATGCCGCCTGTCCCGCAAAGTCCAGATAAAACGCAATCTCACCTATTGTGAAGCCGTCTTTCAGATATGTTTGGGCAAGATCGCACCGGATGTCATCGACAATTTGGCGAAATTTCAAACCTTGCTCGCTTAGACGCCGCGATAGTGATCGCGAGCTGAGCCCCAGATCGGTTGCTACCTGTTGTAGATTTGGAATCCGCCCCGGCAGTTCGTTCAGCAATAGGGCTTCGACCCTATTGCGGATGCCCGACTTTCGGCCCACCCTCTCTTTCAACAGGTTGTCCCCGTAATCAGTTAGATGCTTTTTAAGAGCCGGGTCGTAGCTTGGAATTGGCAGATCAAGAGATGAAAGCGGTAAGATAACTTCTGTTCTTTCGGAGCCAAAGGAAATGGCGCAGCCAGCGGCTTTTTGTATTTCGGGCCCTGCGGATTTGACTACATGCTGAAACCGAACCTCTAATGGGTAGAGTTGGGTTTTTGTGATAATGCGCACCAGAGAGATCGCCGAGAAGATAAGAAACTCGGTCCTCCTGTGAAATTTAGTGAGACCTCCGTCAACGATTTGCAGCTGAAGGGAGGCATGATTTCCCGATACAACAAGGGAATAGCCAATTGTGTCATCAATCAAAGCGCCATAATATGATGCATTTTCAATCGCTTCTCTTAGATTTTGTGAATACTTTAAGATGTACCAAACGATGTCTCGCGGTGAATTGAAATCCAATCCGGCGATCGTAGCAAAGGCTGGCATCTTTAGGTGATCGCAAGCCAGGCGGACAAACTGACCTTCTTTGTAAGGGTCAATGAGTTTCGAAGGCTCACTCAGATCGCTGCGCGTCAAACCGGAGTCCTGTAAAGCGTTTTTAAAGGCACGGGCATCTGACAGCCGTTCCTCGAACATCCTGGCAAAATGCCGTAGCCATGCGTTATCGACGCCCATGAGCATTTCCCTTTAAGTGCGCAGCGGTCCTGATGCGGGATAATACTCGATTGTTTGTGGGCGGCAATTCGTGTGCCACTTGACGACGCTCTTACATTGCTAAACCCCGGCTAATACATTTCTTGCGATTTGCCGGGGTCAGGTTGTGCTGGGCTGAGCGTCAGAAGCGGTAGTTGACCCCAAACGTAGCAGTTGTCGATTCCAGGTCGAACTCACCATCGGAATTGTCAAACCTTTCTTGTGTGATCTCACCAAATATCGAAACGCCGTCAGATAATCGGTGTTCCAGTCCGGCACCAATTGAAGAACCCCAACGGTCATTAACGTCTCCGCCCCAGACGTATGCGGGCCCGGCGGTCACGTAGGCCAAGGTGTTGCCAAAGGCATATCCTCCACGCAGCCTGATACGCGTGAGTGTGTCTGGATCGCCGCAATCACAGGCGAAGTTTAGATGGTTGGCGTCGATTGCGATGCCCCCCACCCAGTTTGAGGCTTCCCAATCTCGCCCGAGTTGAAATCCGATAAGACCATTGTCATGGCTTAAGCCATTTTCAAGCTCTCCATAGCCGAACTTGATGCCGATGTAGCTGTTGTTCCAATCGGCGGCCATGGCCGGCGCGGTGAATGCTGCAAGAATAATTGTCAGAATTGCAGCTGGTATGCGGTGTTTATGATTGTATTTTGCGGACATCGGTTTGCCTCACTGAACAGCATGGTTGAAAGGGGAAGAAGGCGAGTTTGCGTACAAAGGAAAGACAAGATGCTGATCCTTCGATGCTTCCAACTTCCGCTTTTTCGACGAATGTTCTCTTTTTACCTGCTCCACCGCGTCATCAAGTTTCGAGGATTCTGAACTGGTGAGGTCCAGTAGATAATCCGATATTTCCGGGAGCACCTTGTACCAGCTGGGGTATTCCAACGAGAATTGTGCGAAAATACTCATCGTGAACTTGAACAGTCGCTCAGAGCTGAGTTCGCGGGATTCACGCGCAGCCCAAAGCAGGGTTTCCTTCATTGCGTTTTCGAAGGCGACTTGCGCAGTAAAAGTACCGTTAAGTTCGATACGGATTTGATATTCGCGCGCCCGCTTCAATTCTGCGGCCCGCATAACCAGATTTTGAGCTGCTGCGGTTGTTGAGGGATAGAGAGCCCGCAGCGTAACAAGTTTCTTGTAGTTGGACATCTGATTGCTCCACTCTTCGTTTCTGCAATTCAGATATCGGTACAGAGTGAAGCTATTAGCAGGTAATTTACGGTATTATAACAGTTTGAAGAGGCGCTAATAGTTTGATAACTAAGATCTTTCTTTTTTCTGCGAGTCAGGATCGCTTAACTGTGTCAATCGGCGACTCTCCAAAGAACCGACGATAGGCAACAGATGTTCGACCAAAGTGATTGAAACCTGCTTCCCCAACCAGTTTAGACACGACACCTTTCTCATATGGCGTATTTAGAAGCAGCGATCTGAGGCGATGCAATCGAATAAGTGTCTGAAATTTACCCGGACCAAGCCCTATCTGTTTTTCGAACGCAGCGTATAGCGACCGCCTGGGCACACCAAGCAAGCGACAAAGTTCCTGAATAGTTATTCCGGCATTGTTATCGTCCATCAGAAGCGCTTCCGCGGCAGTGACGATTTTCCAATGGCCATGATCCGATTTGCTGAAAACCTCTTCACGACCCGAACAGAAAAGGGCATCGCCCATCAGGCGTTCAAGCTCTTGGGCAAGTGCATTGAACACAGGATTTGGATTGGTTGCGGATTTCGACTGACCCAGGATCAAGCAAGTTTCCAAAGAGCGTATATAGCTGTTCAGGGCGTCAGATTTTGTCAGCCGAATGGGCGCACCAAATTCTGTCCACCCTCGGTGTTCGGCAACTGCCCGAGGTACCTCCAACACATAGATTTGCGTCCCAGCCTCGACCACGTAATCAAATTCTGTTGGCCTCAGTCCCTGCCAGCAAACAATAAATGGGGTTTGGTACAAAAGCCCCTGAAAACGGACTGGATCACCGTGCGGGAGAACAAGACCATAGTAGATTGTGCCGCGGTACTGAATTTCTTGGTACCGCATGCGTGTGAAAATAGTCTCAATATGTATGCCCACTTCTGCAAACATTGCGCTTTGCCAGGTCATTCGTGGTCCCGCGGGGCAAAGCGCGGTCGCGTTGAACTCCACGTCATTATAGACAGGCAACTCTTCAATCGAGCGGATCTCGGCGCTCTGGTACATGACACCTCTGACTGTTCATCCCATTCCTGCGAGATGAATTCTAATATTCATAATAGTTTGCACAAATCGGATAGCCAACTTTAAACTCTGACTGCACTGTTGATCGCAAATATCTGAATACCCGTTTCAATTTTTCGGAGTTACTCATGAATAAGCTATCGTGTTCGATTGCCGCGCTACTGGTTTCAACAACAGCTCTCTATGCGCAGGCCGCCGATCTGGTCTTTACCAATGCCTCTGTTCTTACCATGAACGACGATGCGCCGACCGCGCAGGCCGTTGCGGTCACGGGGAACCAGATAAGCTACGTTGGCGATGCCGCAGGGGCGGAGGCGCTGATTGGTGATAACACCGAAGTTCTCGACTTGGGCGGGGATACCCTGTTGCCGGGGTTTGTGTCGGGACACGATCACATCGTTGCGTCAGGATGGACATCGCGCGGTGTCAGTCTGTTTGGAATTGAAACGCTTGAAGAGGCCTTGGCGGCCATCAAGGAGTATGCCGATGCAAACCCCGACGAAGAGTTGATCCTTGGCTATGGGTTCAATCAAGTGGCTTATGGCGGGTGGCCCACGAAAGAAGATCTGGATTCGGTGGTTTCTGACCGTCCGGCCTTTATCCTCGACTTCACAATCCACGACGTTTGGATGAACTCCAAAGCTTTCGAAGCGGGTCAGGTCAGCCCCGACGAAGAGGATCAGGTGCCGGGCGTAATGTTCTGGCAGCGCAACGCCGAAGGCAACCAGACGGGAATCGGCATTGAGTTCCAGTGGGCTGCGGCATTTAGAAATGCAGGCGCTTGGGACCCGGCAGGTGAAATTCCTGACATCCAGAAAAACCTCTACGATCAGGCCGTCAAAACCGGGATTACAGCCGTTCACGTGCCTCTGATGGCTATGCCGACAGTTACCGATCTGTCTCTTGTGAAAGATGACGAGAAACTCGCGCTGGCCCACCTACACGAACTGGAAAAGAACGGTGAGCTTACGATCCGCACCTTTGTTGCGACGGGGTTCAAGGACCCAACCGCCACTGCTGACGAAATCGTAGAACACACTCTCGAGTTACGAGAGCAATACGACAGCGACATGCTGCGCATTTGGGGAATTAAGATCCATCCAGAAGGGAACTGGAGTTCAAAGACGGCCTGGATGCTGGACGATTACGCCGATGGGTCTGCAACGCGTGGAGCGGCTGCCATTGAAGGCCCAATGATAACTTCGGTCTACCTGCAGGCCAATCAGAACGGACTTCCGGTGGGCACTCACGTCGATGGATCACAAACAGTGCGCAACACGGTGGACGCGATCATGACCGCGCGCGGCGCAGGTTATGACGTTCCGAACAACCTTTTGCACCATTATTTCTGGGTATCTGATCAGGACCACGAGACTGTTATTGAAAACGAAATCATGGTGAACACGACCCCACTTTTCCACGTTGACTGGGAAGCGCAGGATGTAAACGCGTTGGACTTGTTGGGGCGTGCTAAGGTCGAGGCGATTTTTGCGCGCTATTCGTCGCTGATGGCATTGGGGCACAACGTGTCGATTTCTTCGGATGTGCCATCCGCGCCGATTGATCTGATCGGTCCGCTCCTGAACGTTGAAATTGCGATGACACTGCAAGACCCGCTGAACCCGGACAGCAAGCCGTTCCCATTGTCTCGTAAACCGGCCTCACTGGAAGAGTCGTTGAAGGCAGTCACAATCTATCCTGCCGCTCAGCAGGCGATGCAAGATAAGATCGGTTCAATCGAAGTGGGCAAGTATGCTGACCTCGTCGTTCTCGATCAGGATATTACCGCCGTCGAACCGCGTGAAATCTCGAACATCAAGGTGCTGGGCACGCTGATGGACGGTCGGTTCACTCATCGCGATGGGATCTGACAATGTGATGGCGGTCAGCGTGTCATTGTAGCGCTGTCCGCTCCTACGGGCTTTCTGAATTGGGCTCACTTGGTGGAATACCGGACGTTCCTGAGCCTTTGGGGTGTATCAATCGGAATTCAGATCATCAGAAAAAACCCGTACTAATGAATGGAGGCTGAATTGAACTTTCGACCCCACATCACGGTCTTGGGGCTGATCGCAACTCTGGCGACAGCAACCGCTGCGTTCGCGGAAGAAGTGGCTTTTATTGCGATCCTGAAAGTGCCTGATGAAAACGCACAGGCCTTCGATACCCTTGCCAAGGAAATGGTCGCGGCGTCTGCCACAGATGACGGGCTTTTGGTTTATGAGTTCGTCCGGGTTGGTGAAACGGTATATGGCTATGAGCGCTACGTTGATGCCGCGGCCCACGCACGACACGAGAGACTTATCGAACCGTTTCTACCAAAATTGGTGGAACTTGCGCAGTTTGAACGGATTGTCACCCTTTCACCACTCTCAGATGGCCATCAAGAGCTTTTTGAAAGCATTGGCGCAGAGATTGGTCAACCAATTGCAGGCGTAGCACAGGACCGCCCCCAATAGCCTGAAGCACAAGCACGTGCATCAGGGAAACCCAAAGAGAGGCCAATAGGGATTGTTCATGACAAATCGGGTTTTCATCGTCGCCGCGCTCCTGACGGGAGTTCTGCTTACAGATCCGGATCATGTATTCGCCTGTGACGCAGCATGTCAGGCAGCCCGTAAGGCAGCAAATCCACTTGCGGACACAAAGGCGCTGATAACAGACAACACAATCGCATTCAGGACCGGCACAAATGACGATGATAGTTATAACTTTCAGCTACAGCCGGTATACTCGGTTCCATTGGAGAATGCCTCGCTTGTGCTGCGGGGGATCATTCCCATTCAGGGCGTTCAACCAGGTGCGGTGCTGCCGCCCGGTATAGTCGACCCTTCTCCTGACGACGATCTGACCTGGGGCATCGGTGATTCAACAGTGCAGGCGTTTTATGCACCGATGCCAGGAGCAAGCGGGATTGCATTGGGATATGGGTTACAGGTTTCCATGCCGACCCACACGAATGACGCACTGGCCGGTGCAGGCTGGGGTGCTGGACCTGCGTTCGTGGTATTCGGGCAGGCAGGGGAACTTTCCTGGGGTGCCGTCGTCGCCCATATGTGGGGTGAAGACGATTTCAGCGTAAGTATCCTTCAACCCATTCTGAACTATGGGCTGGGTGAGGGTTGGTACGTTGGGTACAATAATGTCATCTCCTACAACTGGAATGCCCCGGGAAGTGACGAAGCATGGGCCGTTCCGCTGGGTTTGACTGCGGGCAAGACCTCGATCATCAACGAAGCCAAAGGAACGGCTATGGATGTGAGCTTGGGATACTATGTTCTAGAGCGTAGACCTGAAGGCGGTCCGAACAGGCAAGTCAAAATTGGCCTTTCATTCTTTTTCTGATTGGCTGCAGAAATGCTGGAACTGAATACGGATCAGAGACCAAAGCGATAAAGCGGACAAAGCTGCAATTTGTGGTTTGCCCAAAGATATGAAGGGCCGGCTCGCATTAATGCATGGTGAAGAAACGATGACTGTATGTAACCGGAACGCTGACATGATACGCACCGTACTTACCCTTTTTGCATGCCTTTTAATTACGATATGCCCTCAGATCAGCCTAGCGGAATTTGCTCAGAATACGCCTGAATCTTCAGTTGGACGCGCCCCTTCGGGGGCTCCAAGGATCAATCTCGATACACGCGCAATTGATGCCTCGGCATTCTCGGGTGTTTCTGGCTTAAGCGAAACTACTCAGAAACACTTGGCCGTAAGTTGGAAAGAACTTTTACCTCCGCTTACATCGCTTGAAACTCCGTTCGCATCACTGTCTGCACCACAACTGGAAGCTATGCGAACACATGTGCGCTGGCAGACGTCCAGCGCACATAAGCGTTCAGATGAGAGCTTTATTGCGGAACACGATGCAGCAACCGCCCTTCTCGCAAAACACAAGATTGATGTGGAAAACCTCATGCGAGAGCGCCGAAAGATCATTGCCCAAAACAATGCAAATAGTCGCGGCCCGAACCCTCGTATTCTTGGCAAGACGATAGTGATCCCAGGTTACATTGTACCACTCGCGCTCGAAGGCGGTATGGTTACCGAGTTTCTTCTTGTGCCGGTTGCCGGATCTTGCGTTCATACTGTCCGCCATCAGCACCCATGGAACAGACTAGGTTGATTGCGTAGCGGAGGATTT
>NZ_WQGF01000023.1:0-26275 GCF_013034545.1 Ruegeria sp. HKCCA5763 | reverse complement strand
TGATCCTCCTAAGCCAATCAAACGCTCGTGTTCCAAATCATTCGATGACGGACACTTATGAGCTGGATGATGAATTATTGCCTGAATTGGATAACGTGAAGCAGCGCAAGTTGGTGAAACTGCTGATCCTCATGGCTCTGAATGCCAAGAACGAGCGGTCAGCTTATAGTGCGTTCCGGGACGCTTCTCCAGTTGGCTCGATAGCAAAGTCGATGAAGAATGCGGAACTTCGGCTGGTGTTAGACGCTGCTATCAAGAAACACCCTTTCCTCGAGGAGGACCTCTGCGCGGATCGTGGGATATCGCTGATGAACACGGACAGTTTGATGGCTTCAATGGTGATCAGACACTTCACCAGACAGCGGATACCTGTCCTATGCATCCACGATAGTTTCCTGATCGGCTACTCGTATGCACTAAGGCTCAAGACGGCCATGAAAATTGCAGCCATGCGTGTTCTTGGTTGCTCGGTTGCCCTGTCCAATAATTATCTGGGGCTCGATGAGGTGGAACAACGAACTCCCAGCTTAGTAAATGATTACATGGACATGCGCTATCTCGCCCGCTGCCCTGCCTATCAGGTCCGTCAGCGTATCTTCAACGAGAGGATAGCGTATCTGGATTCTCTGGGGGGATGAGGAAACTGGATGATCGGGGGTGAGAGGTTTGAGTTTCTCTTCTCCTCTTTACCCTTCGTTTTCCATTACTTATCCCTATGCCCGACTATACTCAGCCATAAACGCTATCGGCCTCTCCCTCTATCTGGGGGAGGTCACCGCTGACGTGCAGACAGCGAGGCAGGTTAGCAGGACAAGTGTGATCAGAACTGGGGCATAAACGGGGGCATTTCTCGGGTAACGGTGACCCAAGTGCCTGTCGTTGTTCCATGTTCTGATGAGCTGGCTGGGGTGGTAGGATTTTTTGTCAACATATTGAAAATTAACAAAATAAAGGAAATGGGGTCAATGGGCAGTGTTCAAAAATCGGTTTGTGTTCAGTATTGTGCTTCACTTTTTCGCTTTTGACTATTTGGACGTTAGCGAGCTCGCCGGTGATACGACTTGCGCGGGATTGGGCGAAAAGCTGACTTTCGCTGCGTCTGCAAACAGTAGGAGCCATCGAGGCGAAGCAGAAATTCAGTCTGTGCCATGGCAGCCAAATTAGTTGGACTAACAGAAGGACATGCATGGTCGAGATTTCGTGACATCCGTTAGACTGTAAGCAGGCGGGTCCTGTGCATCGTCGACTCGCCGCTATTATGGCTGCCGACGTCGTTGGGTGTTCGTCGTTGATGGGCAGCGACGAAGCAAGGGTATTGTCCGCTCTCTAAACTCTGCGTTCAGAGATTTTGATCCCGAAATTGCAAGACATTAAGGGCGACTCGTCAAGTTGATGCGGGATGGTGCTCTTGTCGAATTTTCTTCGGTTGTCGCTGCCGTAACCAGTGGCGTCGAGATACAGCGGGCAATGGCTGAGTTTCCACTATCCCGCGATGACATCCTGTCGCTGGACGCCCAGCCCCTCAATCCCCAGTTCCATTTTATCGCCTGGCTTCAGATAAGTCTGAGGTTCTTGCCCCATACCCACGCCAGGCGGTGTTCCTGTCGAAATCACGTCCCCGGGTTGCAGCGACATAAACTGCGATAGATGCGCAATGACGGTTGCCACACCAAAATGCATCGTTTTGGTTGAACCATCCTGATACCGGTGCCCGTTCACCTCAAGATACATCGGCAGGTTTTGCGGGTCTGGCACCTCGTCTCTTGTCACCAGCCAGGGGCCGATTGGGCCAAACGTATCGGCGGACTTTCCCTTGACCCATTGACCCGAGCGATGGAGCTGAAAATCTCGTTCTGACAAGTCGTTGACCACGCAATACCCGGCTATGTGATCCACGGCTTCGGCCTCGGATACGTATTTGGCCTCTTTGCCGATGACCACGCCCAGCTCCACTTCCCAGTCGGTTTTGACCGAGCCGCGCGGGATTTCGACCGTATCGTTGGGGCCGATGATGGCCGAGGTGGCCTTGAAGAAAATCACTGGTTCAGCAGGGAGTTCCATGCCGCTTTCTGCCGCGTGATCGGCATAGTTCAGACCTATGCAGATGAATTTGCCGACATTGCCAACGCAAGGACCAATGCGTGGATCTCCATCTACCACCGGTAGGCTGTCCGCATCTGTTGCCCGCAATTTCTCAAGAACTGTGTCGCCAAGTGTGTCGCCCGAGATGTCATCGATAACGCCGGAAAGGTCACGCACTGAGCCGTCCGACCCCAAAATACCGGGTTTTTCAGCGCCCTTGGCACCATAACGTAGCAGTTTCATTGTGAGGTTCCTTCCTGCTCAGATCGTCCAGCCGCCATCAATGGCAAAAGGCTGACCCGACGTGTATTTGCTTGCATCACTGGCTAAATACAGAGCCAGTTCTGCGATCTCTTCCGCGGTGCCAATTCGGCCCATCGGCTGACGGGCAATGAAATCAGTCATTGCCTTTTCGTAGTCTCCCGTGTCGCGCAGCCTGTCATGCAGGCTTGGGCTGTCAACGGTGCCGGGGCAAATCGCATTGCATCGGATGCCTTGAGTTACGAAATCGGCGGCCACGGATTTGGTCAGGCCAATTACCGCTGCCTTTGATGCACAATAGGCAAATCGGTTAGGTACGCCCTTTATGGATGATGCGACTGAAGACATATTGATGATTGACCCACCGCCGACTTCAAGCATTCCCGGAAGGGTCAGGCGGATCAGTCTGAACATGGCTTTGACGTTGAGGTCAAAGCTGAAGTCCCAATCCTGTTCTTCACACTCAAGGATAGAGCCTCCCGCAACATAGCCTGCGCAGTTAAACAGAATGTCCAGATTCGGCAGGTCGGCCGCAGCGGCTGTCACAGCTTCATTGTCTGTTACGTCCAGGTTGAGCTGTTCGATACCCGCGATGCCGCCCAATTCGGTTAGAGAAGCATCGTTGATGTCGCTGGCGATCACGCGTGCGCCTTCGGCCGCAAACAATTCGGCGGTTGCGCGGCCAATGCCTTGCCCGGCAGCTGTGATTAGGGCGGTTTTGCCTGCAAGCCGGTTCGATGGTTCGAATGTCGTCATTGGTTGCCTCGCAGTTTCTCGGGTAGAAGATCCGTTGGGATGTCCTGATAACAGACCGGCCGCAGAAAGCGCCGGATCGACAATGTGCCAACGGATGTTGCGCCAAAGTTGGTTGAGGCAGGGTAGGGGCCGCCGTGAACCATGCTGTCGCACACTTCAACGCCGGTCGGGAAGCTGTTGGCCAGTAGGCGGCCCGCCTTTCGTTCCAGCAGCGGAAGCAGCGCCTGAGCGTCGGGTCTGTCGCCTGCGTCCAGATGCAGTGTGCAGGTCAGTTGCCCCTCGATGGTGCGCGCGATCTGTTGCATTTGAGAGGTGTCATTCACGTGCACGATAATGCCCAATGGTCCGAAAACCTCTTCCTGCAGCTTGTGGTCGGCCAGCCAGTCATCGCCGGAAACAGCGAACAAGTAAGGCGCGGCATCGCGTGTCTCGCAACTGGTGCCCATGATCTTGGAAACACCTGTTCCGGCGGCGATGCGCGAAACGCCGTCGCGATAGGCTGCCGCAATTCCATCGGTCAGCATTGTCTGGTCAGCCACCGAAGACAACCCGGTCTCAGCTGCGGACTGAAACGCCTCAGCATCAGGCCCATCAATGATAACGGCAATGCCGGGATTGGTGCAGAACTGACCGGCGCCCATCGTCAGCGAAGCGGCCCAACCTGTGCCGATCTCGGCCCCTCGCGCGGCCGCTGCTTGCGGCAAGATAAACATTGGATTGACCGAGCCCAGCTCGCCAAAGAACGGAATGGGTTCATCCCGCTGCGCGCACAAATCAAACAATGCGCGCCCACCTCCAAGGCTGCCAGTGAAACCTACGGCCCGGATCAGAGGATGTTGCACCAGGCGCGTGCCCACGTCCCGTTTGCCGCCTTGAACCAGTGAAAACACTCCGGGATGAACCCCGGTCGCCTTGATGGCGGCGTCGATGGCCTGCGCCACGATCTCGCCCGTGCCGGGATGGGCCGAATGACCTTTAACGACAATCGGACATCCTGCGGCCAGTGCCGCGGCGGTATCGCCCCCAGCAACCGAGAAGGCCAATGGGAAGTTCGACGCGCCGAATACCGCAACAGGCCCCAGCGGGCGCTGGATCATGCGCAAGTCGGGGCGGGGCAAGGGTGCGCGATCCGGCATCGCCGGGTCATGGCGCATGTCCAGATAATCACCCGCTTCGATGTGATCGGCGAAGAGGCGCAGCTGGCCGACGGTACGGCCACGTTCCCCCTGCAGACGCGCCTCGGGCAAGCCGGTTTCCTGAGTGCCAATCTCGGTAATGGCATCTCCACGCGCGTCAATCTCCTCCGCGATTTTGCGCAGAAATGCGGCGCGCTCGGCGCGCGAGGACCAGCCGAAAGTGGCAAACGCTGCCTCGGCCGCTTCTACTGCGTTATCGACCAATGTCGCTGTCCCCACAGAAAAGTCATGGCTTGGTCCATGCGCAGGTTCGGATGCAAAAGTCGCATCTGCGCCGACCCATTCGCCGGCGATCAGGTGTTTTCCAGATAACATATTCGTTCTCACTTACAGCAGGCCGCGATGGGCGAGGTTTCGCATCAGGTGTGACGCCCCAAACGTCCATTCCGGGCATTCCGTCGACAGGCGCACGGTGTTGGTCAGTGCCCCAAGTTGTGCATTGGCGATGGTGACGACGTCGCCAAGTTTGTGTGTGAATCCACCGCCTGGGGTATCCCGGTCCTGGGTTGGGGCGAAGAGTGTGCCAAGAAACAGCATCAGCCCGTCAGGATATTGGTGGTGGCGTCCGATTGTCTGCTTTACAAGATCGGCAGGATCGCGGCTGATCTGGGACATCGATGAGCTGCCGTTCAGGACAAACCCATCCGGCCCGGTGACGGTCAGCGTCAGCTCAGCTTGACGTACATCGTCCAGTGTGAACCCAATATCGAACAACCGGATCATCTGTCCGATCGCGCAGGAGGCGTTGTTGTCCTTGGCTTTGCTCAACAACAGAGCTGAACGTCCTTCGACATCGCGCAGGTTCACATCATTGCCCAGCGTTGCGCCTTTGATCTCGCCTTTTGAGGTAACGGCCAGTACAACTTCGGGTTCGGGATTGTTCCAGTTTGAAACGGGGTGCAGTCCAATATCTGCACCGAAGCCGACTGACGAAAGTACCTGCGCCTTTGAAAACACCTCGGCATCGGGGCCGATCCCGACTTCCAGATACTGGCTCCAGAGGCCTTCAGCTATCAGTGCTTCTTTTACATCTGCGGCGGCGTCCGATCCCGGTACGATGTTGGAAAGGCTGTCCCCGATCCGGTCTCCGATGCGCGCGCGGATGGCATCGGCTTTGGCAGGATCGCCTGCGGCCTGTTCTTCGATCACACGTTCGACCATGGAGCCCGCAAATGTGACACCGCAGGCTTTAACCGCCTGCAGGTCGCACGGCGCGAGCCATTGGTGGTCGGCGTCAAAAGGGCCGATTTCTTCACCTTGTGCATTGCGCACATAGTCTGTCGCGTCTTCGCGTTCCAGAATGTCCCGGACGGTTGGTGCCGTTTTTGACGTTATATCGACAACCTGCCCATTGCGCAGGGTTACCACGCTGGGCCCAACCCCTGCACGCTCAACACGGCCGAGCCACAGCCCGTTTGGTTCCAATGTAGGTATGGTCATTTTAATCCCTGAGGTTATAGGCGCGGGTGGCATTGCCACCCATGATCGCCTGGCGTTCGTCGTTGCTCAGCTGGTTCAGGAGCGTATCGGTGGTTTCACACCAGCGCTCGTAGCTGCTGGCCAAGGTGCAAACCGGCCAATCGCTGCCCCAGATTAGACGCGACGGGCCGAAAGTGTTCAGCAGGTGATCCACGTAGGGGCGCAGGTCTTCGATCGTCCAATCTGCGGCAGCCTCGGTCACGAGGCCGGACAGCTTGCACCATGCGTTTGTATCCCGGGCCAAGGCCGACATGTTGTCGGACCAATCATGCAAGATTGCGTCTTTGATCAACGGTTTCGACCCATGGTCGATGACCACACGCAAGTCGGGGTAGCGCTGAAGAAGTTGTCTGAGCGGGCCCAGATGTTGGGGCAAGGTCAATGCATCGAATGTCAGGTCATACCGTTGGACAGCCTCGAAAGCTGGAGGCAGTGTGTCGCCGAGCATCCACAAAGGATCAGCAATGTCCTGTATCATCGGGCGAAGGCCAACCAGTGCTGGGTGGGCGGCCAAAGCAGCAATTTGCACGCCAACATCAACGGCTTCAAAATCAACCCAGCCGACAACACCTTTGATAAACGCATTTTGGTCAGCCAGCGAGAGCATGAATTTGGTCTCTGCCACTGTGGGTGCCGCCTGGACAAGGACCGTGCTATTGATCCCGGCAGCTTTGAGCAGGGGCATTAGGTCGTCTGGCGTGAAATCTCGGTAGATCGTGTCCAGAGCAGGCGTCAGCCAGCCATAGTCGCCGCGCGCCAAAGCCCAGAAATGCTGATGCGCGTCGATTCTCATCCGATCACACCCTTTTTTAGGATGATGTTGCCATAAAGCCTGCGCTCGCCTGTCTGAACGATGGCAAAAGCGTTGGCTGCACGGTCGTAGAATGCAAACCGTTCCAAGCCCTGAACTTTGGCCGGGTTGTCGGCAGTCTTGTCGATGATACTTTGAAAGTCCGCGACTGCGTCGGGAACCGCCTCCGGGTCGCCGACAACCTGCATGGTCAACGCCGGATCAGGAACGAAGGTGTCCAGCGGCATCACGGACAAAACAGCTTGCAACACTTCACTGGCCGAAGATCCATCCGCCCGGATGCAGTTCGGGCCGCTACTGGAACCCGGGAAGTTCGCGTCTGCTATGACGATTTCATCCCCGTGACCCATGGCCCTGAGGGTGTACAGGAGCTCCGGCGACAGGATCGGGTCGATGTTACGCAGCATCGGCGGCCTCGCTTGGCAGAGGCGCGTCCGGTCGGATCAGACCTTCGGATCGTAGATCCGACCAAAGACCAGGAGGAATGTCGCGCTCCATCAAGGCCACATTGGACTGGACTTCGGATGCGTTGACGGCTCCAGGCACCACTGTTTTGACGCACGGATGACCCAGAACAAATTGCAACGCCGCAGCGATCAACGGTGTGTTGTGGGCCGCGCAAACTGCTTCGATCTTACGGACCCGGTTTAGAATGTCTTCGGGCGCGTCTGCATAATTGTATTTAGCGCCGGGCACAGCTCCAGTGGCGAGAACGCCTGAATTGTAAGGTCCCCCGAGGATGATCCCGACATCGCGCTGCTCACATAATGGCAGGAAACTGTCGAGCGCTTCCTGCTCCAGCAGGGTATAGCGCCCGGCCAGCAGGAACCCGTCAAAATCCCCCAGTCCAAGCAGCCTTTCGCAGACCTGCCATTCGTTTACGCCCGCGCCGATTGCAGCGATCTCGCCTGCGTCGCGCAGTTCGGTTAGCGCTTTATAACCCCCGCCATCAAAAAGCTCGCGCACCTTGGCGTCCGACATTTCCTGGCTGCCCTGGCTGAAGACACAGACATCATGCACCAAAAGAATGTCAGAGTTGGCTACACCGATCCTGTCGCGGCTGGCCTCGTAAGACCGCATGACTCCGTCATAGGTATAGTCGAACACGATCCGTTTCTGTGGCACATCGACGAAGGCTTCGGGTGTCACCTCATGCGGTTCGCAATCCAGTAACAAGCGACCAATCTTGGTTGAGAGTTGAATGTTCTCGCGACCGAACCGGTCGATCGCCTGCCCAAACCGATGTTCTGACCGGCCAAGCCCATATTGCGGCGCGGTGTCAAAAAATCGGATGCCTGCATCATAGGCGGCCTGCAACGCCGCCTGCGCGTCCTCATCCGAGACTTTGCGATACAGGTTCCCCAACGGCGCCCCGCCAAAACCCATGCGGGTCAGGGGAACAGGCCGTGTGGTACGGTTGTTCAGTAATTCTGTCTGGGAAACGATCATCCTGCCTCGCTATTCGACTGTGGAGTAAGGTTGAACAAATCGGGATTTTGCTTTTCCAGTTGTTCGATGCGCGGCATCAACTGCCCAAGATGGGTACGCATAGCGTCCTGCGCAGCCTGTTCGTCGCGATTGCTTATTGCTTCGAAAATCGCCCGGTGTTCTGCCAATGTCTCAGCTATTCGGCCGGGTGTCGGCAGCAGCAACATACGGGCGCGGCTGACCTGCAACGATACGGTTTGCGCAACGTCCGCAAGACGGCGGAATCCGGTGAACTCCATCAGTAAGCCGTGGAACTCTTCGTCTGCCTGATAAAAGCCAGGGATGTCCTCATCCTCGATCAGCAGTTCCTGCAGACGCATGTTGCGGCTCAACCGTTTGCGCTGATCGTCGGTCAGATCGCGTGCGACCTTCGCGACGGTTGCAAGCTCAAGCGCCTCGCGCAGGAAAGCGCCTTCGCGAATTTCATCCATCGAGAAATAGGACACGCGGGTGCCGGATTGCGGCACCACATCCACCAGCCCTTCGGAGGCCAGACGCGCGATCGCGTCGGCAACAGGTGCTCGAGATACGCCCAATCTCTCGCACACTGGCGCCTTCCGGAGATTCGCCCCGGGAGGGAAATCAAGCGAGAGAATCGCCTGTTTCAAAGAGTGGTGAACCCGTTGAGTCAGTGGCCCTTCGATAGTCGTGATCTCGGGCAGCAGCGCAGCATCAATATCTTGGTGTTTGTTCATGCTGAGCAATTTAGCATTCTAACATGTTAGTTGACAAGTAGTGATTTTGGATTTAGCAACATTGGCCAAGCAAGCGGGGAAGAGATGCAAGCACACGGCGGCATAGATGTTTTGGAAGAGGCGACGCGCGACGTCGTGAAGCTTAATCCGCAGGACAATATCGTCATTGCTTTGCGCGACCTGCAGGCGGGTGAACAACCAGCGCATGTTCCAGTGCCCTTGACCGCGTCTGTCACCCGCGGTCACAAGATTGCGGTGTCATCAATCCAGGCTGGCGAAAACGTTGTTCGCTATGGCCAGATTATCGGGCAGGCTAAATGTGATATCGCACCGGGTGAACATATCCACGTGCACAACCTTGGCATGGGGGCGCATCAGCAAGACTACGCACATGCCAGCGCGAACGCGCCACTGCCTGCTCTGACTGAAGAGCGGACATTCGACGGATACCATCGCACCGACGGTAAGGTGGGAACCCGAAACTACATCGGTATTCTGACCACCGTGAATTGTTCGGGGTCCGTGGCGCGCTTCATCGCTGAGGCGGCGGAAAAATCCGGGCTGCTGGACAGCTTCCCAAATGTGGATGGCGTGGTGCCTATTGTGCATGGGACCGGCTGCGGAATGTCCGGCAAGGATGAGGGTTATGCCACCCTGTTCCGAACCCTGTCCGGGTACGCCCAGCATCCGAATTTCGGGGGTATCCTGCTGATTGGTCTGGGGTGTGAGGTCATGCAGGTCGCAGACCTGGTTGGCGGTCGTCCAATCCGCGCTAACGGTGCCCTGCGCTACATGACTATTCAGAATGAGGGCGGAACGCGGCGCACAATCGAGCGGGGGCTCGAAGAACTGCGAGGCATCGCCGAACTGGCCAATCAAGCCGAACGCGCCCCCGCTCCGATCAGTGCCATTACGGTCGGCATGCAATGTGGCGGCTCGGACGGATATTCGGGGATCACTGCGAATCCCGCGCTGGGGTATGCCTCGGATCTGCTGGTGCGCCACGGGGGCACGACGATCCTGTCGGAAACCTCGGAAATCTACGGGGCAGAGCATCTGCTGACGCGGCGGGCCGAAACGGTCGAAGTTGGTGAAAAGCTGATCGAACGTATCCACTGGTGGGAGGACTACACCGCCCGCAACTGCGGTGAGATGGACAACAACCCGAGCCCCGGCAACAAGCGCGGTGGCCTGACAACCATTCTTGAAAAATCGCTGGGAGCCGTTGCCAAAGGAGGCACAGCTCCTCTGCGCGACGTCTACAAATTCGGTGAGATGGTAGACAAGCACGGGTTTGTCTTCATGGACAGCCCCGGTTTTGATCCGTGTTCGGTGACCGGACAAGTGGCCTCGGGCGCGAACCTGATCGTGTTCACCACTGGGCGCGGGTCGGTGTCCGGATATCAGCCGACGCCTTGTATCAAACTGGCCACCAATTCCGAGATGTATGCCCGAATGGCCGACGATATGGACCTGAACTGCGGTGACATCGTGACCAACGGGATCAGCATCGAGGCAAAAGGCGAAGAGCTGTTTGAAATGCTCATCCGCGTCGCCTCGGGAGAAAAGACCAAAAGCGAGGAACTTGGCTTTGGGGGCGTTGAATTCGTCCCCTGGCAAATCGGCGCGGTGATGTAAACCGCGTTGGGCCCAAGGGAGAGGGGCACATGGGAGGGAAAATGAATAAATTGGTCGAAATGACGGGGATTGATAAGTTCTTCCCCGGCGTGCACGCGCTGAAATCCGTGCAGTTCGATCTTGAACCGGGCGAAGTTCACGCGCTGATGGGGGAGAACGGGGCCGGGAAAAGTACGCTGATGAAGATCCTGTCGGGTATCTATCAGCGCGATGGTGGGACGCTGAAGATCGAAGGGCGCGAAGTTAGTCCGACAACCCCGCGTGAAGCACAGGATCTGGGCGTCGGGATCATCCATCAGGAACTGAGCCTGATGAATGACCTGACTGTCGCTCAGAACATTTTCATCGGGCGAGAACCGCGCAAGAGTTTTGGTCGTTTGGATGAGGCTGCGCTGAATGCGCAGACAGCCGAAATCTTTGCTTCGATGAATCTCAGCCTCGATCCCAGGGCGCCGGTGGGCATCCTGACCATCGCAAAACAGCAGATGGTCGAGATCGCCAAGGCACTGTCCTTTCGGTCCAAAGTGCTCATCATGGACGAGCCTACGGCGGCCCTGAATGACGCCGAAATTGCCGAGCTGTTCGTCATCATTCGCCGCCTCAAGGCCGAGGGCGTTGGTATCGTTTACATCAGCCACAAGATGGACGAGCTCAAGCAGATCTCGGATCGCGTGACGGTCATGCGTGATGGGGAATATGTCGGAACAGTTGGTGCTGCCGAAACCCCCATCAGCCAGATCATTGCCATGATGGTCGGCCGTGAGGTCAAAGAAGAACCGCTGGACGTGCCCGATCTGGGTGATGCTGAGATGTCTCTGCAGGTCACCGGGCTGAGCCGGAGCAACGAAATTCAGGACGTCAGTTTCTCGGTCCAAAAGGGTGAAATTCTGGGCTTTGCCGGTCTGATGGGCGCAGGTCGTACCGAGGTTGCACGGGCTATCTTCGGGGCCGACCCCAAGGATAGCGGAGAAATCCGGGTACATGGTCAGGTGGTGTCGATCAAATCACCCACCGACGCCGTCAAAGCGGGGATCGGATACCTTTCCGAAGACCGAAAGCACTTCGGCCTCGCCACTGGTATGAACGTGCGCGACAACATCGCGCTTGCCTCGATGGACCTGTTCACCGGCGCAGGCGGAGTTCTGCATGATGGAGACATCAGCGACACCGCAAAAAGCTACATCCAGCAATTGGGCATTCGAACACCATCGGATGTGCAGGAGGTTCGCCTGCTGTCAGGCGGCAACCAGCAGAAAGTTGTCATCGCCAAATGGCTGCTGCGTGACTGCGATATTCTGATCTTTGACGAACCCACCCGCGGCATCGACGTCGGCGCAAAATCCGAGATTTACAAGCTGCTGGAAGAACTGGCGGGACAGGGCAAGACGATCATCGTGATCTCATCCGAACTGCCCGAAATCATGCGCCTCAGCCATCGCATCGCCGTGATGTGTGAAGGGCGACTGACCGGCATTCTGCCCGGCGGAAAAGACACCACACAAGAAGACATCATGCATCTGGCCACGCAACGTGCGGCGGCGATGCAGGTAACAGGGACAGTCCAATGACCACAGCAACCGACATCGAAAAGAAAAAGCCACTCTCGGGCCTTGCGGACAGTGGCGCGTATCAAAAGCTGTTGGCCTTTGCCAGTTTGATCGTTCTGCTGATCGGCTTTTCCATTGCATCACCCAACTTCATGCAGACCTCGAACATGATCGCCATTCTGCAGGCAACGTCGGTCAACGGCGTTCTGGCCGTCGCAGCAACGCTGGTCATTATCACGGGTGGGATTGATCTGTCCGTTGGTACGCTGATGACCTTCTGCGCCGTGATCGCGGGCGTGGTGTTAACGTATCTCGGCATGCCCTTGCTGTTGGGCGTTGCCGCAGCCATTGCGGCGGGCGCATTTTGCGGACTTTGCTCAGGCACTTTCGTCGCGAAAATGAAAATTCCGCCTTTCATCGCCACGCTTGGGATGATGCTGATCCTTAAAGGCCTGTCGCTGGTGATCTCGGGGACGCGGCCAATATATTTCAACGACACGCCGGGCTTCGACCTGATTTCGCGCGGGTCACTGATCGGAGAGGTTTTCCCTTCGCTGCCCATCCCCAACGGTGTGCTGATCCTGTTCCTTGTGGCCATCGCGGCATCGTACATTCTGGGGCGCACGGTTCTGGGCCGTTATACATTTGCGCTTGGCTCAAATGAGGAAGCGGTGCGTCTGTCCGGCGTGAACACCGACATGTGGAAGATGCGCATTTATGCGCTGGCCGGAGCGATCTGCGGCATCGCCGGAATCTTGATCGCCTCGCGCCTGAACTCGGCGCAACCGGCATTGGGGCTGGGTTACGAGCTGGAAGCGATCGCCGCCGTGGTGATCGGCGGCACGTCCCTGTCCGGCGGGCGCGGCACCATTCTGGGCACGCTGATTGGCGCCCTGATCATGGCGGTGCTGACCAACGGATTGCGTGTGCTGTCCGTCGCGCAGGAATGGCAGACCGTTGTGACCGGCGCAATCATCATCCTGGCCGTCTATGCCGATATGGCACGGCGCAAGAAATCGGGATGACCAAGCAGCTAATTCAAAGACCAAAACGACCAACTGGAGGAGAAAACATGTTATCACGTCGTTTCATTCTGGGTGCGCTGAGTGCAGCCACCCTGGCAGGACCCGCCTCGATGGCGGCGGCCGAAGAGATCTACATCCCGCTGGTATCCAAAGGCTTCCAGCATCAGTTCTGGCAGGCCGTGAAGTCGGGTGCGGAGCAGGCGGCTGACGAATTTGATGTCACCATCACGTTCGAAGGCCCGGACAATGAGACCATGGTGGACCGTCAGATCGACATGCTGGCTGCCGCTCTGGCCAACAACCCCAAAGCCATTGGTTTTGCCGCTCTGGATAGCCAAGCTGCAATCCCGCTTTTGAAGCAGGCCAACGAAAAGGGCATTCCGATCATTGCTTTCGACAGCGGCGTTGACAGTGACATTCCGCTTTCAACCGCGACAACGGACAACCTGGCAGCAGCCGGACTCGCAGCCGACAAGATGGCAGAGAAAATTGGTGGCAAGGGCAAAGTCGCAGTTGTCGCGCATGACCAGACCAGCCGCACCGGCATCGATCGTCGCGACGGCTTCGTGAACCGAATGGCCGAGAAATACCCGGATATCGAAGTTGTCACGGTTCAGTACGGCCAGGGCGACCACCTGAAATCGACCGAAGTCACCAAGGCGATCCTGACGGCGAACCCTGATCTGAATGGCATCTTCGGCACCAACGAAGGTTCGGCCATCGGTGTTGTGAACGGCGTTCAGGAACTGGGCACCGAGGGTTTGATCATCATCGGCTATGACAGCGGTAAAGCCCAGAAAGACGCAATCAAGAGCGGTCTGATGGCCGGCGCGATCACGCAAAACCCGGTCGGCATCGGCTACGAGACGGTGAAGGCAGCGGTGGCGGCTCTGAACGGGGAAGAGGTTCCAGGTCTGATCGACACAGGCTTCTACTACTACGATGCCTCGAACATTGACGACCCGAAGATCTCGGCCGTTCTGTACGACTAAGTACCACCACTCACGCTGTCCGGCCTGTCTTTTGGGCGGGCCGGATGGTTTCATCTGCAGATTTTCAGGTGAATTGATACCAAGGCGTGCGGGGCAGGGGCATTCGGGTCGCTACGCTGGCTTGCAATTGAGCCGCCGTCGTTTTTAGCGCATCAATGACAAATTCGCGGCGGTTGTCGATCAGGGCGGAAGCGAAATGCGGAATCGTCAGTGAAGCGATCACGGATTGTCCCATACCATGACGGATAGGTGTCGAAATCTCGCTTATGGCGTTGCTCTCGGGGCTGCCGAGCGAAATGTAGTTCTGATCGGCGCAGACTGCCGCTTGATCAGAAAACTCTTGCAGAGAGTCTGGGTTTTCCTCCGATGAAATTTTGCGAAGATAGGCTAAGCGATCTTCGCGTGAGGAAATTTCCGAAAGAAAACACGCCCCGGCCGATGTCTGAAACACGGGCGTTGTGTAGCCGACGTAAGAGCCTCCGAGGAAATCCTCCAAATTGTAGAAGACTATCGGCTGTATGGTGGTGAGCGAAAAATCATCCTCTCCCCAAAGATGACCGACCACCCCGCCATAAGACAAATCGCCAGCAAAATTGAACCCAACAAGTGCAAGGCCCGCTCCGTTTCCAGGCCCGTTGAATCCGTCTTCAGCAGTATCGAAAGAGAGTTGGACGCCGTATCCGACCTTGAATGTCCCTGGTTCCACTTCCGGAACATAAAATGCCTGAACAATGGTATCGCTAAAGCCAAAATCTGTTCCTCCGCCACTGTCGGAAAAGGCGAATTCTGGGAGGCTGGCATCTGCGCCCGCTACACCAACTGGCAAACCAACGTAAGGTATCAATCCGCGCAAAATCACATTCGCGGCTTCTCCCTCGAACGTGTAAACTGGTTGAAGCTGAAAGTTGTAGGTTGTGCTGTCGCTATTGGGGCCAAAGCCGATTGTGTTATCCGTAAGTAGTGCGGTGACTGCGGCGAGCGGGTCCTGTGCCTTACGTGCGGCCTGACACGCGGCATCGCACTCTTCTTGTGCTTTGGCGAAAGAGGTTAAAAATACCGAGCAGCAAATACCAAAGAGAACCAGCCTGGAAGGCACACATAGTCGTTTGGCTAGCGTGCTCAACTGAGTTGCCCGGCCCCAGGGCCCAATAGTTATGCAAGACAAGGGATGCTCCTAACGTTAAATACACCAGATTCTCCCACGAGATTTTTATAGTTTATTTTCGATTCTTGTCGATAACTTCGAGAGCAGTGGGTTTGGGTTTGGGAAATTGTCGAAGCTGATTTGCCGCAAGGTTATAAAACTGCTCATTTTTTTAGCAAGGGTGCGCGCCAGCTACAACCCGGTATAGCTGAAATCCCAGCCAAAACTCAACTGTTGTCGACATCGCCATTCTTGGTGTACCCATATCGGTGAAGCTGGACTCGAATAACAAATTCCGCGCTCAGCCCATGGCGCAAAGCACACTTCTCAGATCTGACTGCGCTTCGATTTCATAAGACATGCAGCGCAGTCATTAGAAATAAGCTCAACGACATCAAGGAAAACAGATGAACAAAATCAATTGTATAGTAGCAGTTAGCTTTCTCCTGTCATCAGCAGCATATGCTCAGTCAATACTGCCTCCAGATCAGGCGTTCCTCGATCAAGTCGAAGGCTTTGGTGTCACCCAAGAAAACTGGGATAGCGGCGAAAACGCAGCCGTAACCTTTCCCAATGCCTACAAGTTCACGCGTCACTACGTTGTTGAACCGAGCGGTGACATTGAGCCCGAGAGCTGGACGGAGTCCATTAGTCTCGACTTGTCCGAACTGACTGCTGAAGACGCTGATGGTCCACTGGATATCGAGACTTTGTTGCGGGACAGGCTCAAGAACCATTCAATGGTAATTCTGAAGGGCGACGACCTGCTGCACCAGCATTTTTGGAACGGGATGGATGAAACATCTACCCACTTGGACATGTCAGTAACAAAGTCCTTCACTGCCATTCTTGCTGGAATTGCTGCGGCCGAGGGTAAATTGGACATGACGGCACCGGTGGAATCTTATCTGCCAAGGTTCAAAGGGACAGCGTTTGAAGGCGTTTCGCTGCAAGACGTGGCCGACATGAATTCAGGCCTCGACATTCCCACACCGCCCTTTCTTTCTTGGGACCCAAAATTCACCGAGTCTCAGGAATGGAACGGACCCAATGATAGCGGTTTGAACGGCATCGAAGATTACCTGGTTACAATCGCGCAAAGAAAATATGAACCAGGCACACACTATCAGTACCAGGACCCCAACACAGAAGTTCTGGGTCTTGCTGTCGAAGCGGCGACCGGTGTTGGATTGGCCGAGTACTTGCAAGACAAGTTGTGGTCAAAGCTAGGAGCTGAGGGCGAGGCATATTGGATGGCTGACCCGTCGGGTGCAACAGTTGCCTCCGGGGGATTGAACATGAGAACGCGTGACCTCGCGCGCGTCGGACGTATGATGCTCGCCGGAGGTAAGAACTACGCTGGAGATCAAGTCATCCCTGCCGCTTTCCTGGACGCCCTGTGGATGGGAAACGACAGGGTCCGCGGTGCTTGGAGCAACGGAAAAGAGGCCGTGCTCGCGCCAAATGGGTGGTATAAAGATCAAATCCGGATCTTGGAAATTGGTGACCACAAATTCGCGGCGTTTGTCGGAATACACGGTCAGGTTTTGGTGGTTGAGCCAGAAAGTGAAACCGTCATTGCAATGAACGGTGGCTACCCGCAGACGGAAACAGAACGCATGAATTCCATGATTTTCCTACAGGTTGTTCCAGCGATTCTAGATGAAACAGCAAAGATGTAGGGCTGCTGAAATTTGACGCGTGGGTCCTGTTGTTGGTACGGACTTGTCATATACCATTGGTCAAGACTGTGAATGAAACGCTACGCTAAAGGTGAGGAACGACGACTGAAGTTGATCCTCGCTGCCGAAACACTTCTGGAAAATGAAGACCTTCCAGATATCACCATGCATAGGATCGCGGCAGAAGCCGGTATCCCGTCAGGTTCTGCTTACCACTTTTTCAAGGGGGTCAACGAGGTTTTTGCAGCTGCGGCCGGTCGTTTTGGTGAGCAGTTGATCGAAGAGATAATCGCGCCCTACTCAGGCGCTGCCTTGGAGGATTGGCGTAGCTTGTTCGAACACGCAGCACGCCGAGGCGTCGCTTTGTATCAAAGGAAGCCAGGCTATTGCCGACTTATCTTGGGGAGTACAACGGCACCTGCGATCAAGGCTACCGATAGGCAAAACGACTTTGAGCTTGGCGTTCAATTCGCGGAACTCATGGACGGCTACTTTGTGTTGCCCGGCATTGACCAACGCGAATTACGTTTCTTCCATGCAATCGAGATATTTGATCTGTTCCTCAGTCTATCATTTCAGAGGCATGGGTCTCTGACCCCCGAGATGACTGACGATGGGCTTTCCGCCTCAATCTCATATTTGCGTCAGTTCATCCCAGATCGCATTCCACGCCGTGGCGTTTGACAGCTAGATCCTTTCAAGCACTGTATCTTTTGCGGTCCACTCAAGGGTTTTGTGAGGCACTCATGCAGAATGAACATGCATCTGAACAACGTGCTCTAACCATTAGTATGATTGGCACGCTCTTGATGGGACTCGCGGGTATCGGCGCAGCCATTCTATCAAACTCCCAAGCTATTCTCCTAGATGGGTTGTTTTCATTTGTCGGCTTTGCAGCAGCACTTTTTGCACGAAGGGTAATTGGAAGGGTCCAAAAGGCGCCAGACCAGATTCGCCCTTTTGGCTACGGGTCGGAAGAGTCAATTTTCACAACATTCAGGGCTCTCTCGTTGCTTGGTGTGGTGCTCTTCGCAATCATCAATGCGCTTCGTAGCATCGGCTCATACGCGAACGGTCAGCTGCCGCCACCTTTGCTGTTCGAGCCTATCGCAGTTTATCTCGCTGCCATCTTGATGACTTGCCTGGTTCTTTGGTTGTTTCACCAGAGAGCCTGGAGGAAGGGCGGAAAGCGCAGTGATATCTTAAAGCTGGAGGCCAATGCGGCTGCCTTTGACGGCGCTGTGACCGCGGCCGCGGGTGTTGGTTTGTTTTTGGTCGCTTCGATAGACGATGGACCGTTGGCGGTTGTCGCCCCCATCGGAGACTCTCTGATTGTTCTAGTCTTATGCTCGATGGCTGCAATTCGTTATTTTGCAGACTTTCGAGCGGGATTGGCCGAGTTGGCAGGGGTCGCAGCGCCAAAGGCCAGTTATGAAATGGTGTTGGGTGTCGTCAAAGAGCCGATAGCGTCATTTGGAGGCAAATTGGTTGAACTACTGATTGTAAAAGCAGGGAGAAGTCACTCTATCGTTGTCTTGTTTGATCCTCAGCGACCAGTGTCCGCAATTGAAATAGACACTCTTTCGGATGAACTGGAGCAGAGTCTGCGACAGAAACTTAAACACGCGAACATATTGACTGTGGTAACTTCTTCGAGCGGAGATTCAGAAACGCATTAGAGATTTGATCCTCGCTTTTAAGGTTTGCCCAATTCCGCATTGGCTGTTGTGAAGGTCAGCTTTGCGCTGCCTCCAGTCGTAGACACGTGAGGTAGCGAAGGTCGACTACGAGCCAAAATTTACCGATGCTGCTTAGAGCACCAATGTCAGCGATGCGCAGAAAGCAGACTTTGCAAACCTCGGCGGACGATCATAGCAAACGTTTGCTAAGACCATTTGGAGCAGCCGCTATTAGGAACTGGCTGGATATGCTATTGATCATGATTTGATGCTCTGATGTAATCTCGCGTCCGTTGCTGGTCGCTTTGATTGGGAAGAAAGGCGATGGTCACTGCCCGGAATTGGTTTTCGCGATATTGTAAAGCAGATCGACATGTCGATCTAACCATTCTTCGTCCAAGGCCTCGTGACGTATGAGCTTGCGGAAATAAGGTGCCGCGACTGCTAGTTCTATGAGCTGTTCAACCGGAACATCCGCGGCAATCTCACCGCGGTCTATTGCGGCTGCAAATACTGCTTCAACACTTGCGAACCTGTCTTTCATGAATTCCGTGATCACCAGCCGTGCTTCTTCATCTGTGGACGCAGCGGCGACCACCTGAGGCGCGATTTGGCCCCATGGTGTGTCATTCAAGGCCCCCATCAATACACCGAGTAACCAGCGCAGGTCAGATCGTAGCGGGCCATCGGTTTTGGGCGGTATGTTCGGCGGTGTTGCGATGCGCCGGAATGCTGCATCACGCAGACTACGCGCATCTGGCCAGTGCCTGTAAAGTGTACTGCGCGAAATGCCTGTTGCCTTTGAAACTGCGCCATGAGTTACGTGCAGCACGCCTTCATCCATCAGTATCTTTTGCGCAGCATCAAGCGCGGCCTGCCGTGTGGCGATCAGCCTAGGATCTTCTTTCAATCGCCCCTCCTATAGAACATCTTGTTGCGCTGTAGAACATTATGTTCTATAAGTATGGCCAGCTAAAAACTAAAGCTCAATACTCGATTCCGCGAACACGTCTTGTCAAAATGGGAGCGTATCAATGTTCAAAGTGGCAGCAACCCCGCTGGCGGTACTCTTATCGATGGGCGCGACAAACGCATTGTCCGAGAGTGGCACCTACGAGCTGGATCCTGGACATAGCCAGGTATTGTTCAGCTACGACCACATCGGTTTTTCAGAAACATTTGGAATGTTCTCAGGTTTTAGCGGTGAGATAGAGTTCAACGAAGATGATCCGTCATCATCATCTGTCTTAGTGTCTATGCCTGTAAAATCCATGATCACGGGCTGGGACGCCCGTCTGCAACACTTCATGTCCGATGACTTTTTTAGCGCGAGTGACAGTGACGTGGTCACATTCGCCTCGACCAGCATTGAAGTGACCGGAGACAATACCGCGAATATTTCTGGCGACCTGACCATGAATGGCATCACCAAACCTGTTGTTTTGGAAACAACGCTTAACAAGTCAGCTCCATACCCGTTTGGCCCAAAAGAGGGCACGCCGACCCTGGGCCTGGCAGCCACGGCGACCATCGTGCGGTCTGAATTCGGACTTGGGGCATTTGCGCCAGCGGTGAGCGACGAGATAGAGCTCTTGATCAATATCGAAGCGTTAAAGGCTGAATGATGTGTGCAAGGGCGCCGATACTGCGCTGAACGCTCATTCCTTGATTTTGGCGGATGGTCAACACGATGAATGAAATCCTGAGAGCATTGGCGGTTGCTGCAACGGCGGTGGCATTGACGTGCCCCTTGGCATCCGCACAAGAGCGTTCCTTGCCGGAGCGCACCTCACCCCGTCCTGAAACGACAAGCGGCGTACCGCATACTCAGATTGGTGTCGAAATTGATACCGACTTGGCCAAGCTATTGCTGGAGCGTGTTGCGCAACTCCCAGGGGTCACACTTGGCCCGACACGCATATCGCTTCCTGGCGCGATTGGTTTTCAGCTTGATCCCGACATGCTGCTGTCTCAACCGAACTCTATCGTGGGTGGGTTTGAGTTTGCGCATATGCATCCTGATGGCAGCTTGCACGCGTCGCTGCATCCGGCAACGGCGCGACGGGCAATTGAGGCTGGCTGGGCCGTAGCTCACCCTTGGGCCAAGCAACGTCCTGGGTGGAGCGGCTTTGTCATGATATATACACCGACCACACCAGAAGAGTTGGATGTCGTCATCGATCTGGTAGAAAGCTCGTACACCTTCATCACCGGCAACACCTTGGGCTAAGCTCGAATTGCGCGAAAGTGTGCGGGGACGCCTGTTTCCTGTCAGAGAGCAGTTTCAGCCAACTTGTTTCTCGCAGTGACTTTTTTCTTAAATTGTCGCCGTGGCGAAGCGCTCGATACCTTCAAGCCTTTCGCACCAATGGTAGCTGCCGTCCGCTTTTTAGATTTTGCAAAGCTCAGAGTCGAAGTTCCGCTTCGGGCTGCCATCGGTCACAGATGAGAAGAGCTACGGACTGACACTTTTAGAATTGATATTTCGAAGTGAACCTTAGTTAACAACGCGAAATGCGTTAATCATTCACCTTAATTCTAGGTTTCGCCAGCCAATAAGACATTTTGCTCGGCTGTGTGTTTCAACGCAACTTTGGGAACTTGCAGGCTTAGCAAAATACCCAGGCACAAGTTTTGGTCACAAAAATCTATTCGTCTGTTAATTTTGGTTCAGAGGAATTGGTTTAGCTAAAAGGATCACATCGACTGATGAAGCGGAAAATTGCTGCGATCCTAAGCCTCGATGTCGTCGATTATACCAAGCGCATGTCAGAGGATGCTGAGACCACGCTGAACACTCTACAACGCATTTTGGACGATGTGATCAGACCGTTGGTCCATGAAAACAAAGGACGAATATTCAAGCTGATGGGAGATGGTGCTTTGGTTGAGTTTGTTGCAGCCACAGACGCAATTAATGCTGCCAGCCAGATTTTCAATCAGATGAGAGATGAAGACGTAACACTTCGAGGAGGTCTCCACGTTGGCGACGTAATGCCAAATGGCACAGACTTGTTCGGAGAGGCCGTGAATGTTGCGTCGCGCCTTCAGTCCAGCGCGCATATTGGAAGTTGTCTCGTCAGCAAGACAGCTGCTGAAGTTGCGGGAACTTCGCTGGCGGTTGCTTTGCGACCAGAAAGCTCGATACGGTTGAAGGGAATTCCAAATCCAGTTGAAGCCTACTCTATTGATTTAGATGGTGACAAAAGACGCGCAAAGAACAAGCTGCTGGCTAGCTCTCAAGACGTCCGCTTTGCAAAATCAAAAGACGGTACAACGCTTGCCTGGACATCCACTGGAAGTGGTAGAAAGTTACTGGTCACACCAAACTGGCTTAGGCATCTGGAATACGATTGGACGATGAACACCATCGCCGGGTGGTTGCCGCTGCTTTCTGAAAATCACTGCCTTTATCGGTTTGATGGTAGAAACAATGGCTTGTCCCAGAGGGGCGTGCAGGATGTGTCTTTGAATCGGATCGTCGAAGATGTTGAGGCCGTACTGGACGCAGCCGGGATCGAAAAAGTTCCACTGTTTGGCATTTCTTTTGGGGCAACCATTGCCGCGGCTTTTGCCGCAAATAATCCTGACCGTGTTTCGGGGTTGGTTCTACTCGGTGGATTTGCACAAGGACTCGCGGTGCGTTCACAGCCCGGAATTGCCGCGCTTGGGCAAGCAATGATGGATATGAGTCTTGAAGGCTGGAACGATGAATACCCTTCTGCAAGAGACTTGATGGCGCAATCATTTGCTCCAACCGCAAGTCCGCATGACCAGCGCACTTATGCAGAATTTATGAAAGTGGCAATGGACCATCAGGATTGGCTCAAGATTGGACCACTGGTCGCAGGGGTCGACGTAACCGATCTACTTCTGCGGATCACCTGTCCGGCTCTGGTTATGCACGCTAATCGAGACAGGATGCACAGTGTTGAACAAGGTAGGATTTTCGCCTCCGGCATCCAGAAGGCGCGCTTTATTGGCCTTGAGACAGCAAACAATACGATGCCAGAGTATGATCCTGCCTGGCCTAAAGCCCTAGTGGAAATAGAGCGTTTTTTGAATTCAATTTGAGCAGTGTACGTTGTTCATCGCCAAAACTTTATTGTTCGAAGGTAAGAGGATGCCGTGCGCCCTTCGATTTTCGATACTGGAATTTAAAAACTCTAGGCTTCTCGTCATCGACCGCTTTGTCCTGATCTCGGAAATTGCAAAGTCTTGTTGCGAATGTCCGGTTTGGGCTGCGACCCGCCGAATGCAGGTGCAGCATGCCTTCGAATTTGCAGACTAGTTTTCATCAGATACTGACTAATCGCTCAATTTGAGCATTCTCTTTGTATCGAAGGCCTCGACATAATCTGGCTCCGTGAACGGAGAATACTGCTTTGTCGTCCCTGTCCGTAGTGCAAACTGTTCAGCGAAGTCTTCCAGCTTGAGTTCGCTTTTACCCTCTAGTTTTGCCTTGGTGAGGGTATCAATCAACAGCTCGATAACGAGGCCCCAGCGATGAGCGCACGCGAAGTCGAGCCGACGTAGAAAGCCCTCCGTTGCCAATTCTTCGATATTGATTTCCGCTTCGTCCGCATATGCGTAAATGAGTTCAGCGAGTTGTTCTGCGTCATTCTGTAGACTGATTTCATCGAAGTGAACGGGATCCACAAGCGCATCTAGTTGCTCGTACGAACGCACGTAATCGGACAAAACAGGCACCCCTGGCGGTCAACAGCGCGCTGAAACTCATCCGAGTTGTACCAGATGCCGGAGAAAGCCCTTACCCCCTCATCGGTGGGCGTTAGCGACTGCTTCAATCCCAGATGAATACGACGCTTGTCTTCATTGATTGGACTAAACAAACCGCGAGTTTCGTTGAGTTCTTTGAGGACCTCTGCGGGCCTGCGGCCGCCCATGCCAATCCCCATGTGGCGCCGCGAAGGGTATTCATCGATAAAATAGCGGGTCAAGATGCCGTACAACTCTTCGGTGACCAAAACCCCATTTGCGTTTGCATCGTATGAAGGCAGCTCGCCTGGCCTTCTGCCGGTATAGCCGTGGATCAGTTTAATGACTTGGGACTCAAGCGTGCCGAAGCTTCGCTCCACATTGGTCCTGTCCGTCGAGGCATGGCGAATGCCGAGCAACTCCCTCAGTTCGAGGCGCACGAACGGGCGTACAACAAACTGGCCCGAACCTACACGTCTCAGGTTGAAGCCTTGCGCAAATACCGAAATGGCGGAAAGCAGACAGTCACCGTGCAGCACGTCAACGTCGAAGATGGCGGGCAGGCCATTGTCGGAAACGTCGAGGCCAGGGGGAGGGTCGCGCATGAAAAGTGACGACAACCCCATGAGCAGGGCGCACGCAGCTCCGAGATGCACTGCGAAATCAAAACGAACTGGAGAGCGCTGCAAAGGCCCGGCCGTGAAAGGGTGGACGGTGTGCAGGTTCCACGGTGCCCGCGGCGGTCATGGCCCCGGTAAAGCCAACCCGGCTTACAGGCACGGCATGCGGACGCGGGAATGGCAAGAAATGCGCAAGGCGATCAACGATCTGGTGCGGATGGAAAGGGAGATCGAGGATTTGATGTCCGATTGATTGCGATCTCTCAATGGCGGCTTAGCGTTCCAAACCAGTCATCTGACAAAATGACTCAGGTGACTGCTTCGAGCCCAAAGTGGTCAATAAAACCCATCGTCCATCCACGAGATTTTGCATTCTGAAGCGCACGTCAAGTGATTGCTCTCTTGCGCGGGCAAGCGTTTGACGCAGCAATCATTGGTTGTTTGATTTTACGGGCGAGTGTTACGCTCTGTCATGACGGGAGGAAAATTGCCATGGTCGTTTTTAAATCGGGCTTTCTAGCAGTGTTTTCAGCCAGTGTCTCAACCATAGCATTTGAGGTCGCGGCGCAGTCAGACATTTCCAGTGCATACGCGCCAGGTGAATTACCGGCGATGATTTTCGACGCAGAGCGGCCTGAGAAAACTCTTATTACAAACATCAATATCTTCGATGGCGTTAACGATGGCTTGAAAGCAGGAAGCGTGCTTGTCGAAGGCAGCCTAATCAGTGAGGTTTCAGAGGGAACCATCGATGCACCGGATGCTGTTGTAATCGATGGGGGCGGCCGCACTCTCATGCCTGGTATGATAGATGGCCATGCTCATGTCATGATCAACGATGACTTCGGGCCAGTAGAGCGCGACCTCGACATTACTGACATCAGCTACAACGCGGTCATCGTTTCTGAACGTTTTGTCCGAGATGGTTTCACGACCGTGAGGGACATGGGAGGTCCTGCGTTTGGCTTGGCCAGAGCAATCAATTTAGGTCGCGTAGTCGGCCCGCGCTTGTACCCATCTGGCGCTTTCATCTCGCAGACTTCTGGCCACGGTGATTTCCGTGACCGCGCTGATGCAGGTTTTTCGATTAACGATGCTGGCGACCTGTCGAATTTTGAACGCATGGGTATTGGTAATGTCGTAGACGGAGTTCCCGAGGCTCTGAAGGCCACGCGCTTGAACCTGCGTAACGGTGCCACACAGATCAAGATCATGGGCGGCGGCGGGGGCTCATCGCGCTTTGACCCAATCGACACGACGCAATTTACCGAAGATGAAATCTGCGCAATTACCGGCGCGGCGGAGGATTGGGGAACATACGTCGCGGCACATACTTTCACTGACCGCGCCGTTAACCGACTTCTTGATTGCGGCGTCAAAACTTTTGAACACGGGTTCTTCATTTCCGAAGAGACCATGCAGCGTATCGCAGCGGAAGGCGGGTACATGGTCCCACAAATGTGGGGTATATCTCCTGACCTTGCACGCAACCCTCTCATGCCAGCAGATAAAATCCCGCTGGTGGAAGAACTCGGCCAACAGTACGCTGATTTTGGGCGCAACCTTCTCAAGAACGGCGTCAAAGTCGTCTTTGCCTCTGACTACGTCGGCAAATTCGCCGATGCAGAACGAGCGCGACGCTATGAAATCTGGTGGCGGACGCAGACATTCGACAGCAATTTTGAAGTGTTGAAGCAGTTGACTTCAACCGCTGGAGAAATGATCGCCCTGTCTGGGCCAAGGAACCCATATCAGGCTGGCAAGCTCGGTGTGATCGAGGCTGGAGCATACGCTGATCTTATTCTGGTGGATGGAAACCCCCTCGAGGACATCACCGTAATTGGCGGTACTGATCAGTGGTTCGACGCACCAGAGGAGTGGGAACCAATCGACACGATTGACTTCGTCATGCTCAATGGGGCGGTGTATGTGAACGAACTGGACTAGAGTGCCCGCCGACTGACCAATTTGGTGGCGGTACACAGCCTGTTTTCACTTCGGTTGCATATGGCTGTTTTGTCCGCGCAACAGTCATTGGTGACCGTTGTAGCGAATGGCGGCTGTGAGACCAAAGGGGTCAATTGGCAGAACAGTATCTTATCCGAAAGTTGACTCTAAGCTTCTGGGTCTCTCGAAGTTTTATCGAGCTCGGCGAGTTCCTCCCAAATGCCTTCAGGGATGGACCACTCTGCCCATTCCGTCGCCTGTTCAACATGCTGAGGCCACGTCACTCCGCAGACCGTCGAAGTGATGTCATCGTCTTTCATCGAGTATTGCAACGCGACCGCCCCGACCGGGACATCGTAGCGTCCGCATACCTCTTCAACAGCACGTATTGGCGCAAGTACTTCATCATCTGCTGGTCTGTAGACATAGAAGCGATGGATCGCACTGCCTCGGGCAAGCGCACCTCCGGAATAAGGTGCTGCGTTCAATATCGAAACGCCTCGTGATTTCGCGA
>NZ_WQGF01000022.1:0-29420 GCF_013034545.1 Ruegeria sp. HKCCA5763 | reverse complement strand
GACGCGGGCTCAGGTCATGGCTGGTCAGATCAGAAGCTTCGAACTTAAGTTTCTGGGCAGACTCATAGGACACATAAAGTTCCGGGATTGGACCGTAAGGCATAACCTTAGCGGGGCGTGAAACCGCCGCTGTTTTGACTCGCTTTTTCATCTTGCTTCTTTTCAGGCAGTTTCCGACACGCGGATGCGGTGCTTGTACAGGTGATTATAGTGAGGCTTCATCCGACGGTGCACACGGCGCACGCGTTCAGGGGCATCAGCCACTTCAACGTACTTTCGTTTTTGCGGTTTCAGACCGGTAGACTGGGCCAGGTTGGCATGAAAAGACCCACCGTCCCACCAACTATGCTCGGACGGGTCGCCACCAGCTTTCCAGGTCAGAGCCTCTTTGACGAAGGGGATGCCAACCGCATCGCAGAATGCCCGGGTCATGTCATGCGGGTTTTCCAGCAGGTCGTCACTGTCAACAACCGGAGGTTTTTTGCCGCCGTTCAAGGCTGTCAGCAGATCAAACAAAGCGCGCTGCTCGGGGAACCCGACCTCGAGCTCATCGAAATCCGGCCATTTGTTGTACATGGACGAAATCGTCTTGGCCGGGTCGCGGATCAGGAAGGCATGTGTGAAATGCGACAAGAATTCGGGGTCCCACATATGGTTGATATAATGTGGGAAATCCTTGATAAAGACCGGCCCTTTTGCGGCACGGGCTTTGATATCGTCCCACACACTTTCCAGGGTCAGGCCGGGGGTTGTGACTTCACCTTCCTGAAAACGCGGCCACATTGGGTCTTCACCCTGATACCAGGCTTCGCCAAATGGTTCATGCAGGCAATCCAGATCGCCACGTTGGCGCATCATCCATTCAAACGCGGTCGAGGTAGAGCGGGGAATCGCCCAGAGAGCTACAATCTTGTGCATTCGCTTCAGTCTTTCAGTGAGGAGAGCAGGCTGCCCTGCTGGGTTTCCGGAGCCAAGCCCAGGGTTTTGAAAATGCGCCAGTAAAGCGCGGTGTCATGGCCAATGACCGGCTTGCCAAGCCGTTTCTCCAGTTCGACTTCATAGTGAACCGGACGCTGGGCAATACCGTCGGACGGGCGGCGATAATTGCTCATCCCGTTGATCAGATAAGCATCGACATTGGGGGCCTTGTCAGCAGTATAATCGAAGGACTTGTAGATCAGCTCTTCTTCAAAACACCAAATGCAATCATCGACCGCTTCCTGGCTGTTGAACCAACCCTGATCAAAAAAGTTACCGGCCCAGACCACATCAAACCCGGCTTCTTTCAGGAACCCAACTGTGCCTTGATACCAAGTGTCCCTGTGATAGCAGGCGTTGAGCGCGACCTTTTCCACATTCTGATCACGCAGCGCTTCAACCATCGAATAGCCTGCCATGTGAAACGGTGTTTCGTACTTGTCGCTCAGCATTTCGATATGCTGACGGATACCTTCTACACCCAGACCGCTGGCATGCACCCAATTTGAACCGACCTGCCCACAGACGTCCGCCCCATTGTTGGCCATGCATTCCATGAATTCTTCCAGCAGGCCGAAGTTCTTTTTGCGTTGATCCAGCCGGTGAGCATAGTCCGGCACATGAAGCATACGGCCGTGCACACCAACACTGCGCGGTGCCATGCGCAAGAAATCAGACGGGGCCGCGTCAAAGTCATGCGGAGGACAAGTAAAACCAACCTGATGCGGAAAGAGCTTGACCTTGGGGTTTTCCCACTTGGGTGGCTTTACGTAACTGTTCATCGCTCATCTGTTCCCTTGGAGAAACCTGGTAGAGAGTTAGAACTGTTTTGCTTTGCATTCCCATTGCTTTTTTGTGCTCATACTCATACCAAAATTGATATGATGTTCCACTTACGAAAATTGTCACCCAAGAGCTCACTGTTAACCCTTGAAGTGGTAGCGCGATTTCGGGACTTCGCCGTACCGCGTAAGAACTGAAAACACCGAAATCAGCAGTCAGCCGTCGTATTGATAATTTGAAATCCGATGTTGGGTCGCGTTCTTTTCGATCAGGACAGAATGCCAAGGATTTCGCGCGGCCGACAGACGCCATGGGACTGCCGCTTCTGGAGCCCCAAATTGAGTTGCAGTTGGATGGTTAGGGCTGGTTGGCAAAGCGCACGTTCTTTCAATGCCGATTGGCCGATTTCGGAAGAATTTGATAGCTGCATCTATTTTTTTCCGCAAGCCGCCGCGCATTGCGAAAGGTTAAGCTGGATCGGTGCAGTGTTGTTGACGCAATGTGTGGCCTACGCGACACCCACGTGCGCTCAAGAGGCGGGCAAGTCCGGATCGATGCCGTATCTGCTGATCATCATCTGAACACTGCTTTCGATCGTGTCCTCCATCTCAGCCTTGGTCAGCGTTCCGCCGGTAAACAACAAAGGCCAGAAGGCGCGTGCTTTGATCAGGCCGATAAACTCTTGCCCGGCCTGTTCGGGGTCGTCGATTCTCAGCTGCCCATCTTCAGCCGCATCTTTGAGCATGGCGATAAATGTAGCGGTCTTATCCAGTTTGCCCTGCGCCTCAGCCGCGAGCACAGGGTTGCGCAAGGTTTCGCTGATGACCATCCGCGCCATCGCAATGACATCCGGCAGCATTAGAATTCGTCCCTCGGCCCAAGCCAGCTCGGTGAGTTGCTCGCGAATATCGCGACCCTTTTCATACCGGATTTCCAGCACCTCGGCAAAACGGCTGGACAATTCGATCACGATAGACCGGAACAGATTTTCTTTACTTTCAAAATACTTGTACAGCGTACGCTTCGACACTTCGGCCCGCGCAGAAATGCGATCCATGCTTGCTGCGGCAAAACCCTTTTCCTGGAACTCGGCCACGGCAGCTTCGATGATCTGTGCGGACTTGGACGCATTCGGTGTGCTGCATTCATTCATACCCGAGCTATAGACCTATTGACGGGGGCCGGTCAAACCCTAGGTAAACGCAGGAGTTTACAGGCGCGAAGTATTGTGCCACATGTAAACCCGCCAGTTTACCGACTCGGGCAACAAGCCAACACGGAGACCCCCTCATGGCCATAAATCTGAAACTGAACGGCGAGACGCATACGGTCGAAGCCGAACCCGGCACCCCCTTGCTTTGGGTAATCAGGGATGAACTGAAACTGACCGGAACCAAATTCGGCTGCGGCGTTGCCTCTTGTGGCGCATGCACGGTGCATTTGAACGGAGAACCCGTCCGCTCGTGCCAGACGTATATCGAAGATGTCGAAGATGCCGAGATCACCACAATCGAAGCGATCGGTGCGGACAAGATCGGCTCGGCCGTCCAGCAAGCTTGGGTCGAGCTTGATGTCGTCCAATGTGGATACTGCCAGTCTGGTCAGGTCATGTCGGCCGTTGGCCTACTGTCTGAGAACCCCAAGCCCAGCGCCGAAGAGATCGACGAATACATGTACGGCAACGCCTGCCGCTGCGCGACCTACCAACGTATCCGCGCCGGTATCCAGCGTGCATCTGAAATTCTGGAGGCCTGATTCATGACTATCAACACTTCCCGCAGGGGGTTTCTGAAGGGTGCAGCTGCCGCAGGTGCGGTTCTGCTGGTTGGTGCGCGTCCCGATGGCGCGATTGCCGCAGCGTCGTCCGAGAACGTTCAGCTCAATCCGTTTGTGCGGATTGATGCCGACGGCACCGTGACTGCGATCGTGAAGCATTTTGAAATGGGTCAAGGCCCAGCGACCGGTCTGCCGACGATTATTGCGGAAGAAATCGGCCTGCGGATGGACCAGATCGAATATGACTTTGCACCGTCTAACCCCCAAGTTTACGCCAACCTTGCATTTGGTCAGGCCCAGGGTACCGGCGGTTCGACCGCTATCGCCAACTCATGGCAGCAATACCGCCAGGCCGGTGCCGCTGCGCGTGAGATGCTGATCACAGCCGCCGCGCAAGCCTGGGGCGTGGACGCGTCGGGCGTGACGATCGATGAAGGTGTTGTGAAGGTGGGCAGCAACGAAGCTCCAATCGCCGAATTTGTGGCGGCTGCGTCGCAGCTCGAAGCTCCGGCAGAGCCGCGCCTGAAAGATCCGTCAGAGTTTCGTTTGATCGGCAACCCGGATGTGCGCCGTAAGGATTCAGCCATCAAGGGCAACGGTCAGGCGATCTATGGTATGGATTTGCATTTACCCAACCAGATGATCGCCATGATCAAACGCCCTGAGGCGCGCGGTGCCACTGTTACTGGCTTTGACGATAGTGTCGCGAAAGAGATTAAGGGCTTCATCAACGCTGCGACTCTGCCCAACAATGCGGGCGTCGCTGTCTACGCCGAAAACACTTGGGCTGCGATTCAGGCCCGTGATGCGCTTGAGGTCGAGTGGGACATATCCGCAGCCGAAACGCGCAATTCGGATGAGATCGAGGCCAAGATTCGTGCCGCTCTGGACGCCGAGCCACAGCACAATGTGAATAAAGCGGACATGGCAGCCGTTGCGAAGGCAGTCGACGGTGCGGACACGGTGATCGAAGAGACATTCTTCTTCCCGCTTCTGGCGCATGCCCCGATGGAGCCAATGAACTGCACCATCGAACAAACCGAAGATGGTGGCATCCTGCTGCACGACGCTGCGCAAATCCCCACGATCACCCATTTCGCCTTCGCCGAGATTTTCCGGCTTCCTCCGGAAAAAATCCAGATCAAGACACTGCTTGCAGGTGGGTCCTTCGGTCGCCGCGCCACTCCGGATGCGGATTATCAGGTCGAAGCCGCCTTGGCCTTTGTACTTACTGATCGGACGCGCCCGTTGAAACTGGTCTGGACTCGCGAAGATGACATCCGCGGTGGATACTACCGTCCTGCTTTCGGCCACAAGGTCCGTGTCGGACTGAACGGTCAGGGCAACGTTGTCGGCTGGCAGCATAAGGTTGCGGGACAGTCGATCATGAAAGGCACACCGTTTGAGTCTGTGCTGGTCCATGACGGCGTCGACCACAGCTCGGTCGAGGGTATCGCAGACAGTCCTTACGCCATCCCGGGCATGTCGCTGGGTTTGACCGACACGGCCAAGGCGACCTCGCTTTTGTGGTGGCGTTCGGTGGGTCACACCCATACGGCCTATGTCATGGAAACCATGATGGACAAAGCTGCCGAAGCAGCAGGGCGTGATCCGGTTGAATTCCGTCTGGCACATCTGAACGATGCGACCAATGCCGACCAGGCCCGCAAGGCCGGCGTTCTGAAACTGGCTATCGAACAGGCGGGTTGGGGAAATGCACCGGCTGGTCATGCGCAGGGCATCGCGGTGCACAAGTCATTTGGTTCGTATGTTGCCGAGGTTGTCGAAGTGTCCGGCGACGTGGACAGCGGCATTCGCATCGAAAAGGTGACTTGTGCCGTCGATTGCGGAATCGCCGTAAATCCCGACGTGATCAAGGCGCAGATCGAAGGTGGTGTCGGTTACGGCATCGGCCACGTCATGCGCGATCAGATCACGCTCACCAGCGGTGCCGTGGATCAGACAAACTTCCCGGATTACGAGCCACTGCGGATCAGTGACATCCAGGCCATCGACGTGCACATCGTTCCTTCGGCTGAAGCACCGACCGGTGTGGGTGAGCCGGGCACGCCCCCATCCGCTCCGGCGCTGGCGAATGCGATCCGCGCCCTGACGGGCGTTAAGGTCACGACCCTGCCGATGGCGGAAAACGGCGTTACATTCGCCTGACCGAAAACTTTAGGGCGTCGGCGTTACTTACGTCGACGCCCTTTTGCTACCCGCACAATTTGATCAAATTTGATGACAAAGCAAATCCATTGAAGTACATCTCGGGGGAAAAGTACCGACGGAGCCCCCAATGGACCTGAGCGCCCTGCACAATTTCCGAGTTGCCGCATGTGACCTGAACGGTCAGATGCGTGGCAAACGCGTCCCCGCCAATTATGCAGACAAGCTGGAAAAAGGTGCGGTGCGGATGCCGTTCTCGGCCTTGAACGTTGATCTGTGGGGTGCTGATATCGACGGCAGCCCTCTGGTCTTTGAAACAGGCGACGCCGATGGCGTGTTACGCCCGACGGAACGTGGACCAGTGCCGGTTCCCTGGCTTGTAAATGAAACGGCGCTGGTTCCAATGAGCCTTTTTGACGACGACGGGACTCCGTTTGCCGGAGACCCGCGCCATGCCCTGGCCACCACGTTGGAGCGCTATGCACAGCGTGGCTGGTCGGTTTTGGCTGCAACCGAGCTAGAGTTCACTCTGGTCGATACCTCTGGCCCGCAACCGCAGCCTCCGTTGAATCCGATCACCGGTCGCCGTCTTTCGCATGAGGCCGTACTATCAGTTGCCGAAATGGACGCCTTCGAAGCGTTTTTCACTGACCTGTATGACGGTTGCGCCGACATGGGAATCCCGGCGCAGACTGCCATTTCAGAAAGCGGCGTGGGCCAGTTCGAGATAAACCTGAACCACCAAGACGCCATGCGCTGCGCTGACGATACGTGGCTTTTCAAGGCCTTGACGCGGGGGCTGGCCCGCAAACACGGGTTTGCGGCAACTTTCATGTCCAAGCCCTACGCCGAGGATGCAGGCAATGGGATGCATGTGCACTTCTCGGTCCTGGATCAAGACGGGCGTAACGTGTTTGACAATGGCGGGCCCGAAGGCACAGAGCTTCTGACGTCGGCCGTAGCGGGCTGTGTCGCGGCCATGCCTGGCAGCACATTGATCTTTGCGCCGCATGGAAATTCTTACACGCGACTTGTGCCGGGCGCACATGCGCCGACCGGAGCGTGCTGGGCCTACGAGAACAGAACCGCGGCCATTCGTATTCCGGGTGGCGCGCCGGCAGCACGTCGCATTGAACACCGTGTTGCTGGGGGCGACATCAATCCATACCTTATGCTGAGTGCGGTTCTGGGCGCAGCCCTAATAGGTATCGAAGACGGGCTGCAGCCCCCTGCCCCAATCACCGGAAACGCCTACGATCATCCGGACCTGCCGCAGTTGATGCCAGACTGGTCCACGGCAATAGACCGGTTTGAGGCAGATCCCCTGATCGCCCGCCTGTTCCCTGCCGATCTAATCCGGTACCTGGCAATGACCAAGCGGCAAGAGATTGCCCGATTTGAAAATATTCCTTCAGAGGCACACTGGCTGAGCTATCTTGAGGCGGTTTGACCCTCTTGCCGCCCTGCACGGACTCAGCTAGAATGAATTTGATCAAATTTGGTGTCACATGAAAATCGGCATACTACAAACCGGCCACACCCCAGATGTGCTGCAGGATGAATTTGGGGATTACGACGCTCTGTTCCCCAAACTTCTTGATGGCCACGGGTTTGATTTCGAAACATTTGCGGTTGTGGACAATGTCTTCCCAAACGGAGCCGATGACGCAGATGGTTGGGTCATCACCGGATCGCGCCATGGTGCGTATGACGACCTGCCTTGGATTGCACCGCTGGAAGCGTTGGTCCGAGAGATCCACCAAAGCGGCAGGCCGCTCATTGGCGTGTGTTTTGGCCACCAGATCATTGCGCAGGCCCTAGGTGGCAAGGTCGAGAAATTCTCGGGCGGGTGGGCCGTGGGGCGGACAGAGTATGACTATGATGGGGACAAGGTCTGGCTAAATGCCTGGCATCAGGATCAGGTTGTACAACTCCCTGATCAGGCTCGTGTTCTGGGACGGAATGCATTCTGCGAAAACGCGATGCTGGCCTATGGAGACACGATCTGGACAGTTCAGGCGCATCCAGAATTTTCTAACGGATTCGTTTCGGGCCTGATGCGGACACGCGGCAAAGGCGTGGTTCCCGATAACCTTATGCGAGCAGCCGCAAACCGTGAAACTGCACCCGATGACAATGCAAGAATCGCGCGCCAAATGGCCGAGTTTCTAAAGAAAGAGAGAGCCTGATGGCTGATTGGACTGATAAACTGCCGGACGCCGCCAAAGCGTATTTCCACGGACAGAGGCTGGACGAGGTTGAATGCATCATCTCGGACCTGCCTGGTATCGCACGGGGTAAGGCTGTGCCTGCTTCGAAGTTTGCAAAGCAGTCGTATTTCCACCTACCCGACAGCATTTTCTACCAGACCATCACAGGTGGCTGGGGCGAGGCCGCAGGTGAAGATGGCTTTATCGAGCGGGATATGATCCTGAAACCCGATTTCTCGACCACCTCCGCTGCGCCCTGGACCGGAGACTGGACGCTACAGGTGATCCACGACGCTTATGACCGGGACGACAATCCTATACCGTACAGCCCGCGCAATGTTCTTAAGCGTGTTGTGCAGCTCTATCACGACAAGGGATGGAAACCCGTTGTCGCGCCCGAGATGGAGTTTTTCTTGGTCGCGCCCAATGTCGACCCGGCACAGGGCATCAAGCCTATGATGGGTCGCTCTGGCCGCCCGGCGGCGGCACGACAGGCCTATTCCATGACAGCAGTGGACGAGTTTGGTCCGGTGATCGACGACATCTATGATTTCGCCGAACATCAGGGGTTCGAGATCGACGGCATCACGCAGGAAGGTGGAGCCGGACAGCTAGAGATCAATCTGCGTCACGGCAATCCGATCAAGCTGGCGGATGAGGTGTTTTACTTCAAACGCCTGATCCGTGAAGCTGCATTGCGCCACAACTGCTTTGCGACTTTCATGGCCAAACCGATCGAGGAAGAGCCCGGATCGGCCATGCACATCCACCATTCGATCATCGACATGGAAACGGGAGAGAATCTCTTCTCCGGTCCGCAGGGCGGTGAGACGGACGCGTTCTACCACTTTATTGCAGGGTTACAGAACCATCTGCCCGCCGGCCTGGCCGTGATGGCGCCTTATGTGAACTCCTACCGACGCTATGTGAAAGACCATGCAGCGCCGATTAATCTGGAATGGGCCCGCGACAACCGCACAACCGGCATCCGCGTCCCGCTTTCTGGCCCCGCGGCGCGCCGTGTCGAAAACCGTATCGCTGGGATGGACTGCAACCCGTATCTGGGCATCGCATTGTCACTGGCCTGCGGCTATCTGGGCCTGGTCGAACAGGAGCGCCCCCGCCGCCAATTCTATGGCGACGCTTATGAAGGCGAAGGGGATATTCCTCAGGTCATGGGGGAAGCGCTGGATCTGTTTGACGAGGCTACGGCCCTGCATGAGGTCCTTGGGCCCGAATTTGCCCGCGTCTACGGCATCGTGAAACGGGCTGAGTACGAGGAATTCCTGCAGGTCATCTCTCCGTGGGAACGCGAGCATCTGTTGATCAACGTCTGAGACACGCCGTGAACCTGCTTTATTCGAATGACCGCAAGGGCGAATACCCTGCCAGTTGGTACGCTGCGACTGCGAACCCGATGGATCGTTTTCCTGCTCTGTCAAAGGATACTAAAGCAGACGTATGCGTTGTAGGTGGTGGCTACACCGGCCTGTCAGCAGCGCTGCATCTGGCCGAAGGCGGGTTCGACGTCGTGTTACTCGAAGCCCATCGCGTCGGCTTCGGCGCGTCCGGTCGCAATGGTGGCCAATTGGGCAGTGCGCAACGGATGGATCAGGAAGATCTCGAACGCCTTGTTGGCGATGCAGATGCTACCAAGCTGTGGGATTTGGCCGAAGACGCCAAGGATCTGGTCAAGTCTCTGATCGCCAAACACCAAATCAACTGCGACTTGAAACCCGGAATTGCGGTTTTGGGCCTAAGCTCTTCAGAGCAAAAAGAGCTGCATGATCACGCCGGTCATCTGTCGGGACGGTATGGCTATGATCAGATTGAGCTATTGGATGAAAACGCAGGCCGCGCGCTCTGCCCGTCCCCGGCTTACAAAGGCGGCTATCTGGATATGGGCGCGGCGCACCTTCACCCCTTGAACTATGCCTTGGGGTTGGCGCGCGCGGCGGCGAAAGCGGGTGTGCGGATCTACGAAAACACCGAGGTCACCGGGATTGATGAAGCACGACCTGCAGTACTCCATACCTCTAACGGGACCGTTCGGGCCGAGCATGTGATCCTGGCGTGTAACGGCTATCTGGGCGACCTCGATCGCTCTGTGGCTTCTCGGGTCATGCCCATCAACAACTTCATTGCCGCCACCGAACCACTAGGCAGCGATGCCGGACGTGTTTTGACACAGGATGTCGCGGTTGCTGATACCAAGTTCGTTGTGAACTATTTCCGCCTGAGTGCGGATGGTCGACTGTTGTTCGGGGGCGGCGAAAGCTATGGCTACCGTTTCCCTTCAGATATTGCCGCCAAGGTTCGCAAACCCATGACCGAGATTTTCCCGCATCTGCGCGATGTCAAAATCGATTATGCTTGGGGGGGAACGCTCGCAATAACCATGCGGCGAATGCCCTATCTTACCCGCGTGGCACCAAATATCCTGTCGGCCTCGGGCTATTCCGGTCATGGCGTCGGCACTGCGACACATGCCGGACAACTCATGGCCATGGCAATACAGGGACAGGCTGAAGGGTTCGATACAATGGCGCGTGTGCCTGCCCTGCCCTTTCCCGGCGGACCCGCCCTGCGCAACCCGCTGCTGGTACTTGCGATGACCTGGTTCGCGCTGCGCGACCGTCTTGGGGTCTGATCCACTTAAACATTATGACAGATTGGTGAATTCTCGCCGCAGCGTGGAATGAGCGCTTGGCTTGCCACGTGAATAGCTTTATCTTTCCCAAAGATAGAATTCGGGAAAACCAAATATGACGCTTCCACCAAACGTTCATGACGCCGAACCCATCCCCGCAGCCGCCCGCGAAGCCATCGACGCCTTGATGCAATCAGGCGATCTGTTCCGCTATACCGCACCGCAAGATGCCCCGGTGGCCTTGCTGGAAGCCGAGTTCGCGGAATTGCTGGGTTCGAAATACGCTCTTGCGGTTTCTTCTTGCTCGGCCGCGCTGTTCCTGTCGCTCAAGGCGCTGGATTTGCCTCGCGACGCACGCGTTCTGATACCCGGCTTTACCTTCGCCGCAGTGCCCTCTTCTGTCGTGCACGCGGACTGCATTCCGGTTCTGTGCGAGGTGGGTGAAAACTATCGCATCGACATGGTAGATTTCGAGGCCAAGCTGGGCAACGCTCAAGCCGTGATCATCAGCCATATGCGCGGACATACGTCAGACATGGATGCCATCATGGACCTGTGCGACGCGCGCGACATCCCGGTGATCGAGGACGCAGCGCATTCGCTGGGCACCACGTGGCATGGCCGCAATATTGGCACCATTGGCAAGGTCGGCTGTTTCTCGTTCCAGTCTTACAAGATGATCAACGCAGGCGAAGGCGGCATACTGGTCACGGATGATGCTGATATGGTGGCCCGCGCCGTCATCATGTCTGGCGCGTATGAGCATAACTGGAAGAAGCACAAAACTCCGCACGGCGACAACTCTTCCGAGTTGGAAGAGGCCTTTGCCCGCTGGCAGAACAAACTGCCGCTGTATAACCTGCGTCTCAGCAATCTGAGCGCGGCGGTGATCCGTCCTCAGATCCCTGAACTTGCGCGCCGTGTTCGCGACGGCCTGGCAAATCACGACTATGTGGCCGAGCGCCTGAACACATCACCCTATATCGATGTTCCCGCACCGCTGGCACCTGAAAGGCGAGCGCCCGACTCGATCCAGTTCAATCTTGTTGGCATGGACGAGGCCGAGATTCGCGCCTTTGCCGCCGCATCCGAGGCACGTGGTGTGAAAGTGCAGGTCTTTGGTCTGAGCGAGGACAATGCCCGTGCATTCTGGAACTGGCAGTTCTTGCCCGAGAAATTCGAGCTTCCCCAAACCCGCGCCATGCTGATGAAAGCATGCGACGTGCGCCTTCCCGTGCGACTAACACGCGAAGAGCTGGATGTGATCGCGGATATTCTGCTGGCTTCTGTGGGCGAAGTGACCGGCCCGATGCCGGTCTATGGCACCTAAAAAAACAGGCCCGCTTAACTGCGGGCCTTTTCTTTTCGATTTCAGTTCAGCTTGGACAGCTTCTGCTGAAGCTCTGCCAGTTGTTTCTTGATGTCGTCCAGATCCTCTTTCGGCTCGGCCTTTTCCTCTTCCGCGTCAGGCGAGGACCAGCCGCTGGACAAACCACCAGTCATGGCTTTCAGGAACGCTTGTTGCTGCGCTTGCAGCGCGTCGAATCCCGGCATCTGCGACATCGGGTTCATGGCGCTCATATTCTCCATCATCTTGCTTTGGCTTTCACGAAGCATCTCGAACGAGCTTTGCAGGAATTGTGGCATCATACCCCCACCCGGCACCATATAGCTGCGGACCAGATCGTTCAGCACATTAACCGGCAGTACGTTTTCACCGCGGCTTTCATGTTCAGCAATGATTTGCAGAAGATATTGACGTGTCAGATCATCCCCGGTTTTCAGGTCGATGATCTGAACCTCGCGTCCATCACGGATAAACCCCGCAATATCTTCGAGCGTCACGTAATCGCTGGTCTCGGTGTTATACAGCCGACGGCTGGCATAGCGCTTGATCAGCAGCGGTTTTTCTTGGTCCGACACCGGGTACCCTCCCCAAGGATGATGCGTTGCAGCACAGGTTATGCGACTGCAGCACAAAAAGAAAGGGCAGGTCAATGGACCTGCCCAACGCGATTGCACCTTTAGGGAGGATAAGGTGCCTATCGCGGACGTTCTTACTTGGCCGCTGCGGCTTTCTTAGCAGCAGTGGTCACGTCGTTGGTTGCTTTCTTGACAGCAGCAGTTGCTTCTTCTGCAGCGTCTTTGCCAGCAGCCATCAGCAGCTCGACGGTTTCGGTCTGAACTTTTTTCGCGATTTCAGCGAAAGCAGCCAGGTTTTCAGCTGCGACTTCAGCCGACGCGCTTGCAAAATCGGTTGCCGCTTTTGCGTAGTCAGCAGGCTCTGTCTTTGCTTTCGACATCTCGGTCAGCTTGGCCAGGGTGTCCTTGGTCCATTTGTTCGAGATCTCGGCCGATTTCTCAGCAGCTTCCAAAGCAACGCCCGACAGCTTTTCGTTCAGCGAAGCGGTCGATTTGAATGCGTCTTCCATTGCGGTGGTGTCCACCGGGAATGCGCCCATCATGTCTTTCATGATCGCGCTAAAGTCTTGGGTCTTTGCCATTGTCCTAATCCTTTTAGCCGGTCCGGGCCCACCCCGGGCTTCATCAGCTTGAGGACAATATGATTGCTGCATCGCAGCATTGCAAGTTTTTTCTTGCTGCGATGCAGAAAAATTTAAGTTTCAAAATGAAATCAGGCGTTTGGATTTGCCAAAACATAGGTACCCGGAGCCGGAGCTAGGCTTGGGTATTCCGAATCGCCGGCAACGCGTGCGGGCACCTGTTTCCCGGACCGTTTCTTCAGCCATGCGTCCCACATCGGCCACCAGGACCCTTCATGAAAGTCTGCCTCCTTAAGCCAAGTGTCGGAATCCAGTTTCAGGTCTGGATTGGTGTAGTGTCCGTACTTCTTTTTGCTCGGAGGGTTCACGATGCCTGCGATATGGCCCGACTCGGAAACCACGAAAGTCTTCGAACGCGATCCCATTTTCTGAACGCCCCGGTAGCAGTCTTTCCAGGCAGCGATATGATCGGTTTCGCATGTAACGGCCATCAAAGGCACATCTACATCGCTGACGGACAGTTTGTGTCCCAACAGCTCAAAACCGTCTGTTGCGAACTCGTTACGCTGACACAGGCCGCGCAGATAATCGACGGCCATTTTCGCGGGAAGGTTCGCGCCATCGCCGTTCCAGTAGAGCAGATCAAAGGCCGGAGGCACCTCGCCCATCATGTAACTGCGAATGGCTGGTCCATAGACCAGGTCGCGTGACCGCAGGAACGACATCGTGCGCGCCATGATCCACGAGCGCAGCACGCCTTCCTCGTTCACCTCTTCCTCAATCCCGTCGATGAAGTCGTTTTGCAGGAAAGGCGTGAATTCACCCTGATCAGAAAAATCCGTTAATGCCGTGAACAGCGTGGCTGATTTGACCGACTTATCCCCGCGCTGCTTCATCAGCGAAAGAGTCAGGCTAAGAGTAGTGCCCGCGATGCAGTAGCCGACCGCGTTGACCTGTTTGACCTTGCAGATCTTCTTGGCAACGTCGATTGCCGTCAAAAAGCCGTCCTGAATGTAATCTTCCATGCCGGTTTCGGCATAGCTTTCATCCGGATTGACCCAGCTGACAACAAATAGGGTGTAGCCTTGCTCGGTGATCCACTTGATCATGCTGTTCTGTGCTTTGAGGTCCAGGATATAAAACTTGTTGATCCAGGGCGGGAACAGGACGATTGGTGTCTCGTAGACAGTGTCTGTCGCAGGCTTGTACTGAATCAGCTCCATCATCCGGTTGCGATAGACCACTTCACCCGGTGAGGTTGCCAGGTTTCCGCCGACCTCGAACGCATTTTCGTCCGCCAGCTTTACCACCAGTTCGCCATCGTTGGCTTCCAGGTCGGCAACAAGGTTCTCCAGCCCTTTGATCAACGATTGGCCTTCTGTCTCGACCGCTTTTTGCAAAGCATCCGGGTTCGTCGCCAGAAAATTGGTCGGCGCCATCATGTCGATGATCTGCTGCGAGAAATACTGCAAGCGCCGCTTGTCCTTGGTATCAAGATCGTCGACCGAAGCGACAGCTTGCGCAATAGCCTGGGCGTTGGTTTGGTATTGTTGACGGATCAAACGGAAATAGGGGTTGGTTTCCCACAAGGGGTTCGAGAAGCGCTTGTCTCCGGGGGAGGAGATTTCGTCATCCGCTTCGCCTTTTGTCAACGCACGCTGCGCTTCAGCAAAGTTCAGAACAGACTTTCCCCAGAATTCTATCTGCTGCTCCAACAGTTTGGCGGGATTTTGCCAAGCTTCGGCCCAATATGCCGTTGCTGCTCGTGCGAAAAGCTCTTGATTCGGGCCATCTAATGCAGGTGTGTGAGGCTTTTTAGTAGCCATGACCTCAATCAAACGCTTCGAGAGTTGCTCGACCTTTTCCATATTTTCTTTAAGGCGTTCAATGTGTTCGTCTGATACGTCTGGCATTTGGTCTTCACTTGTTGTCATTTTAACAATTCCCCCCTAACCTCGCTGCTATGCAGAATAACGTCGTGGGTGCTGGGGGGCAAAGCGACGAATGGTCCGAACTATCAGACTGACACTCAGGAGGCCCCATTTATGCGCTATATGATGACCTACGACCTTATGGAAACCATGCGCAACACCAACCAATGGCTTGGTGCCACAGCCAGCGCGATGGCCTCTTACCCGATGTTTTCCATGGTTCCCAACCCCGCTTTCAACTGGATGGCGGCCTGGGGCGAGGTGACAGAACGCACCTTCCAACGCATGGTTGTGAAGCCCGACTGGGGCATCCGCACTTTCACCTGCGAAGACGGCAAAGACCATCTGGTCGAAATTACAACGGTTCTGGAACGCCCGTTTGGCGATCTGGTCCATTTTCGCGTCAACGGCCGCGAAGAACAACCGCGCAAGGTGCTGCTTGTCGCCCCGATGTCGGGCCACTATGCAACGCTGCTGCGTTCGACTGTCAAAAGCCTTTTGGTCAATTGCGAAGTCTACATCACCGATTGGCATAATGCGCGCGATATTCCTGTGTCTGCCGGCAAGTTCGATGTCGAGGATTACACCCTATACCTTGTCGATTTTATGAAAGAGCTAGGCCCAGACACGCATGTTGTTGCAGTATGTCAGCCTGCGCCTCTGACCCTTGCGGCCACAGCCTATTTGGCCGAAGTCGAACCAAAAGCCCAGCCCAGCACTCTAACCCTGATCGGTGGGCCGGTTGATCCGGATGCGACCCCAACCGATGTGACGGATTTTGGGCGGCGCGTGACAATGGGGCAGCTGGAAGAGACGATGATCCAGCGTGTTGGCTTCAAATACAAAGGCGTTGGCCGCATGGTCTATCCCGGCCTGTTGCAGCTGGCCTCTTTCATGTCCATGAACGCCGAACGGCACTCCAAGGCGTTTTCGGATCAGATTCAACGTGTCATTCGCGAGGAAGCCTCGGATTTGGATGCGCACAATCGCTTCTATGACGAATATCTGGCAGTCATGGACATGACCGCCGAGTTTTACCTGTCGACCGTCGAGCGCGTCTTCAAGAACCGCGAGATTGCCCGGAACGAGTTTGTCGTAGCTGGCCACAAGGTGGATATGTCCAAGATCACCAATGTTGCAGTGAAAACGGTCGAAGGGGCAAATGACGACATTTCGGCCCCTGGTCAGTGTATCGCCGCGCTTGATCTGTGCACCGGCCTGCCCGACAGCAAGAAGGCAAGCCATGTGGAACCCGGCGCAGGCCATTACGGCATATTCGCAGGCCGCAGTTGGCGTGACAACATCCGCCCGCTTGTGATTGATTTCATGAATGAAAACAGCCGCAAGACGCGCCGACGCGCCGCGAATACCAACAAAGTAGCCTGAGCGACATGAGCGAGCCTGCGCATAGCGGTCTCGCCTTTTCCTGTCGGTGCGGCAGTCTGCAGGGGCGCATATCGGCAAGGGGTGTCCGGCAAGGGACGCATGTCGAGTGTTTCTGCCACGATTGCCGGGCCGCGCAATTGTACTTCAAACAACCGGACCCCGCGCCCGGAGCCGTCGATATTCTGCAGATGGCGCCTGATGAAATTGAGATTTCCGCTGGCGGCCAATTCCTGGCGGTCATGAAGCTCAGCCCCAATGGCATGCTGCGATGGTATGCCAACTGCTGCAACACACCGCTGGCGACAACGCCACCAGGGGCATCACTTCCCTTTGCCGGTTTTCTGGTGCGCAGGATCACCGATGACATTTCTGATTTGGGTCCTGTCACAACCCGTGGATTTGTGCCTCGGCCCAATGGCAAACAAAAGCACGAAAAGATTAGCTTCGCCGCTTTCGGACTGATACGCCGTGTTGCGATTTCGCGTCTGTCTGGCCGTTGGAAGAATACACCGTTTTTCGACAGGAAAACCGGCGAACCCGTCGCGGCGCCCGTCGTGATATCCAAAGACGAACGTGCCGCACTTTATCCGTAATCGAAACGCTGTGGTGCACTCAGCCAGGTGTGCAAGGCTTCGTTGACCTGATCTGGCGCTTCCAGGGTCAAAAGGTGTCCCGCGTTTTCAAGAACAAGTATCTCAGCCTCTGGTATCAGATCGGCCATAAAGGAATGCCGTCGAACCGGTGTCAGAGTGTCATGCGTGCCGCACAGAACCAAGGTAGGAACCTTGATTTTCCGCAAAGCGGCCTGCTGATCCGGGCGGCGCTGCAATGCCCGCATCTGACGCACAAATACCTCAGAGCCCAGCCCCTCGGCCATCGTCAAAAGATCATTGAGAATGGGAATACGCTTCGGCCCCGGTGCCAGAGCGTCCGACCCCACAAGTTTGCGCATCACGTCTTCCAACCGCCCGCCTTGGGCCGCGATGATCAGATCTTCTCTACTGGCGGCTATTTGCGGTGTATCGGCCTGAGCGTCAGTCGCCATCAGACACAGGCGTGAAATTCGCTCCGGCGCTCTCCGGATCAATTCCAAAGCCACGACCCCACCCATGCTGAGTCCGGCCAGCGCGAAGCGATGCGGCAGTTGGTCCAATAACCCCGAAGCAATTTCTTCGATGCGCTCGCCACCAGAAATGGGCGCAACGGTCACCGCCCTCGTACGGGACAACAGCTCGATCTGCGGGCGAAACAGTCGGGCATCACACATCAATCCAGGCAAGAACACCAGCGGCTCGATCACGCAGGGGCCTCCATTTGCTCGGTTTTCCGAACTCTTTGCTTTTTCTTCAGGATGGAAGGTTTGCCACGGCCGGGCAAGGGAAACTTTACGGATAGGCGATGGCCCGAAATGCGGGAAAATCCACGTAACGCCTCTGGCGCTCGGATTTGTCTTCACCGGGTTCGGCACCCGGCTTTAGCAAGCATCCGCGCGGGGCAATGTAGCTGTCAATCCTGCGCATTGGTTTGGGCCGCCACACAAGATTGAACGCGCAAAGTTTCGGAAAGAACCAAATCTCGGAATAGTTCAGGTGATCATGCATCCACCACGCTAAATCCCGCCAGTCTCGCCCCTGCCCGTATTGATCCGCAAACCAGGGGATGACGATTGACGCTCCGGCGATCCGCGCATCGCCTTCGCCGCGATCCCAGATATGGCATTCCAACGGATTGTCATTGCGGGCGCAATTTAGCCGGTTTTCATTGCCGAACTGGTTTAGCGACGGCGACCTGTACCCTGACCGCACGGCAATGCGGCCAAAGGTTTCCTCTAACGGGTCCAGCAGGGTTTCGCAAAACGCACACCCTGTTTCAATCGCCAGATCCGGGTTGTCAGGGATGTTCTGTTGCTGGTGAAAATTGCCAATCTCGGAATACAGAAAGTCACGCATGAAGAAGTGCCGGGACAAGCGGACGCGACCCAAAGTCTCGAGGCTCCACATGCTTCCCGGTTTTCGCATTCTATCTCCTTACCTCTGATCTGGCTTCACTGAACCCCAAGCTCTTTCAACCACTCCAGGATACCCGTGACGGCGGCATCGGTCTGCCCCGGTGACATCAGCCGCCCTGCGATGACATGTGACGCGGGATCGTCCCCCGGCCCCATCTTGACCAACTCGACCGTTGCAGGAGCACCCCAGGCCTCGGCGACCTTATGTGTCCTGTCGGGGCGCACAACCTGATCGTCGTCCGAGAACCAGAACAACGCAGGTACCAATGCCTGCGAGAAATCCAGTGCATAAACCGTATCCACCAGAACGGACATCGGTACGACGGCTTCCCAGGGATAGACAGCGGACCAATACTTGTTCTTTTCTGGATCCGGCCCTGATACATCCCTTTCTTGCCCCATAAGCAACGGCAGCCAATGCCGCGCCCAAGGCAATGTCGGCACCCATGCCGCCGCGGTGTTCACCCCGAAATTCGGGGATACAAAAACCATCCCGACCACATTCTGACTAAGGTCGGCGTCCAGCGCCACCGCCGCCGCCAATGTGCCGCCGGTCGAGGTCGAGATGACGATGACCTTTTCCCCAACAGCGCGCGCCGCAGCCAGACCTTCGGCTGTGTCCTGCATCCAGCCCGTTGCCGTGCCTTCCGCCATGGCGGGCCCATCGCGGCCGTGGCCTTGCAATCGCGTGTAAACAAGATTTGCTCCAAGTGCGTCAGCCACCAGATCTGGAACGGGCCGGATTTCTTCGGAACTGGCTGAAAATCCGTGGATGTATAGAACAGAATAAGGTGTGCGTTGTTCTTTGAAGCCGTCCTGCCAGATCACACGTTTTTCGACGCCCGGAACGATATCATCAAACGACGCCTCGGTGCTTTCAAAATAGACCTGCACCCCTTCGCCAAATTTGCGGGACTCAAAGCTTGGATTCAGGTCGACATCCTCTCGCGGTCCGAACCAAAAGATCAGACCCCCGACGACAATCAGTGCCAGAAGAATCCGCCCCAGAACCCAACCAAAGCGCCGCATTAGTTAGCTCCCAACACATCTAAAACCGCGTTTTCGATCAACCCCAGACAGGGCCCGTCCGAAAAGCGATGGTCTGCGTCCTTGACCAGCAGCAAGCGCATGTTCGGCCCGGTCACGTGATCCAGCAACCGCACCGCAGTTTCCGTCGACACCGCCGTGTCCGCTGTTCCCTGTAGGAAACGCACCGGAAAGGGCAGGTAAAGCGGGTCTCTAAGGACCAATCGCCGCCGTCCGTCCTCGATCATTCGTTTGGTAATGATGTAGGGCTCCATGTAGTCCGAGGGCAGTTCGACATGACCAACGCTGTCTAAAGCGGCTTTTTGTTCATCGCTGAATGCCGCCCAATACCCGTCCTCGGTAAAATCCGGCGCGGCGGCGATTGTGACCATGCCCGCAATTCGATCTGGCAGCGTCTTGGCCAGCAACAATGCCTGCCATCCGCCCATCGAAGACCCTACGACGACCAATGGGCCATCGGTCAGCGCCGCCACCGCCTCAACGGTGTCTTCATGCCAATCGCCGATACAGCCATCGGTAAATTCCCCCGAGCTTTCACCGTGCCCGGAGTAATCAAACCGCAAAAACGCCTGTCCCCGCGCCTGCGCCCAGGCCTCCAGATGCACGGCCTTGGTGCCCTCCATATCAGACTTCAGACCGCCCAGGAAAACGATGGTCGGTCCCGCGCCCTCGCTTTTGTGATAGGCCAACCGACGGCCCTGCGCCGTCTCCAGAAAACTTGTCGTTGCCATGAAATCCTCTTTCCTTTCGCAGCATCATGCACGCCACGTACCCAAGTGCAATTCCCGGATCCCTCTTCATCTGGCTCTAAATACCTCGGGGTGCGCGAGGGGCTGGCCCCTCGCTCCTGCCCTTGACACCAGACCCCCTACCTGCCAAATCGACCCAACACACATAACCCGCAACCGGGCGTTCTCATACCCCGCGCCAGCGAACCCCCTGCAAATTCATGGAAAAATACCTAAAAAACAGGCGTTTGCTTGTATCACCAAACCGTTTCACTGCCCCTGTCAGACCCACTCAACCCGCGTGGATATCATGCCACAACAGTGACGCATCAGTGACGAAGGGCTGGTAGCGGTGCGATGGCGTTGCTAAATCCAAGGTGTCGGGGGATGCGCCAACACCCGCCCGACTGACACGACCGAACTGCATAAGGACACGGCCATGACAAAGAACACATCTGACTTTCTGACCTCAGTTGCAAGTCTCGTGGATCAGGACGACCGCGACCCCCGCGAGGTTGTTGCTGACCTGATGCAGGCTGCACTCGACACGGGCATCCGCAAGGAACTGCGCGCCAGTGTTGCGTTTGCCCTCGAACAGGCGAACGGAACCGCTGCCAAGGAATTGACTGATCTGGCCTGCCGCCGCCTGAAACCCGGTCGGCGTCTCTCGGACCCGCAATATGCGGGCCTTACGCTTGTAGCCACCACGCGGGGCAAGCGTTGGATTTACCGCACCCAGAAAGGCAAGCGGCAGCGACAAATCACCCTCGGGCACTACCCCGCCATGAGCCTTGCCGAGGCACGAGAGGCGTGGGCGCAGCCCGTCACCAAGGTCGCCGACAAGCGGTCTGAAACGACGCTGGACGAACTGACCGAGGCTTACATCACAGCCATGCAGACGCGCGGCACAAAGTCGTGGCGGCGGTCAGAGAACATCCTCACCAAGAACGTTCTGCCCAACCATGGCGGCATGCGCCTCGGCGCGCTGGACGTGGAGGCCCTGAACGCGACGTTTACCCACCTGATAGATGACAAGCCCGGTGCGGCGCACAACATCCGCATGGCGATGGCAAGCATGTTCAAGTGGGCCAGCGAGAAGAAAATGATGCCCGCAGGCGTACCGGTCCCGCAGTTGGATAAGACCCCGAAATCACAGATCAAGGACTACCGCCCGTCCATGTCCGAACTGCGCACGATGGTCCGGGGCCTTGACGAACTGCAAGACATCGACCGGGACATCATGCGCCTGCAACTGCTGACGGGCACCCGCATCAGCGAGGCGCTGGGCGCTGAGTGGTCGGAGATTGACCTTGAACATGGACGCTGGACCATTCCCGCCCAGCGCATGAAAGCCAAGAAAGAACATCTGGTCATGCTCTCGGCGCAGGCGGTCGAGTTGCTGCGCAACCAACCCACGCGAAAGGGTCGTGTGTTCGGTCGTCGTGGCCGCAAGACTGTCTCGTTGAATTGGGCGCGGCAGCGCGACGAGTTGAGCCTGCCCACCGACTACACCAGCCACGCCAACCGTAAGGCGCTGCTTAGTTGGGTTGCCGAAAACGGTGGCGGCAAGGACATCCGCGACCGCCTGTCCGCACATAGCCCTGACACCAGCGAGGCGGACGCGCATTATCAGCTATCCGAGTTGAACCAGCCCGCCGCCGAATGGTGGCAGAAATGGGCGGACTTCCTCGACGGGCTCACCGCTGAGAGCGTGGTGCAGTTGTCGGAGGGACGGGCATGACCAACCCGAAACCCAACCCGTTCGCCGACGCCCAGCGCGTCGATACCTCGGCCACGATCATGCGCCGCCTGAAAGTGAGCCGCGAAGAAGCCGAGCGGCTGGCGGCGCTGCCACCGGGTAAAGTGAGTGCGCTGGACTTCATCAAATTGCGCCTGCTGAACCTAGACGGACCTGACCCCCGAGAGGATCACATAGAGGCAGAATCGGCTTACACGGCAGTGCAAAGTGTCCTGAGCGAGCGCAACAGCGCGCGCGGTAAGAACGCCCGCCCCGGTCGTCGTCCTCACCATGACGAGGTGATTAGGCGAGCGATGGCGATAGTTGAACGCAGCCCAAACATGGCAGGTTCGGCGAAACACCTCGCGGAACGGGTTTATGATGAGATGTCGTTAGAACGGACTGCGGATGAGGTGGCGAAACTACCTTCCGAGGGCAGCATAGCCCGCTGGATACGAGCGGAATTCAAGAAAAATGGACCGCTAAAAAGATAGTTTGCGCGTAACTGAGTTACGAATTCGTCCATCTGGAACACCCCCTGTTAGCCAAGTGTCACGACCTAATTAATGGAGTGACACATGGCTAGAGAGCCTGACCTGACTATCGCCGAGGCATGCACTGAGATGAACGTCTCGCGTAATGCGGTCGGCAAGCTGATAGCGTCCGGGCAATTGTCTACTTACTTCGTAGGCAAGCAAGAGCGCATCACTCGAACCTCACTAGATGAGTACAAGGCGAACAACGCCTACGTGCCCGACCCTGCCCTTTTGGCTAAGGTGGCAGGAGACGCAGCATGAGCGCCCCGGTCCCTACCCCAAATCAATCCTCGGACCTGTCCGTCAAGGAAACCTGTCGCGAGTTGCAAGTGTCGTCCTCGACCGTCTGGCGCTGGCTCAGTAGCGGCGAGTTGACCGGCTACTCGAACGGGCGCGTCACGCGCATCGACCGCGCCAGCATCGACGCCTTCAAGGAACGGAACCGCATCCAGCCAAAGGAGCGAGACGATGCCGCGTGATCTGGACCTGGCGCTCCTGAACCAGCGAGCGTGAGGGAAATAAGTGCTGCTTCGGAGGGGCATCAGTGACGCGAACAGTGATCGCCTCTGCCCGAGCCGCCGAAACACTCAGGAAAACGATGAATTGCCCGCAACACAAGCTTCTGTAGGCGCAACAGGAAGGAACGCCGTAATGGATCCTAAACAGATCAAATACACCAACATCCAGTTGGTGGACCCAAAGACCGGCGGCAAGCATTACCGCCGCGACGCGGACGGGACGCTGCACAAGGAAACGGTGGGCTACCTAAACGAGGGACGCGCCTACGTGGATGGCGTCGCGGACATGGCCGAGTTCGCCGCAGTTTTGAACGACAAAGTAATACCGGGTGTGGATGTCATTGCCTACGGGTTGCCAATCGTTCCCGTGGACGTCGACGGCGTGGGTGTGTTTTCAAAGGCTCGCTACAGGGAACAAGGCATCACCCGAACCGAGAGCCATTTCGTTTGGAGCGACGGCCCCGGCATTATGGCATTGGACTACGACCCACGGGAGGGCCACACGGTCCTGTCACCTGACGAACTGTGGGAGCAGTTGTGCCGGGTCATCCCCGACCTTGAGGAACATGACGTTGTGTGGGCACCGTCCTCATCCTCATTCGTTTATGACAGCGATACCGACGAGCAATTGATCGGGCTGAAAGGGCAGCGCCTCTACATCGGTGTCGCGGATGCCACGGACATACCCCGTGCCGCTGACGTTCTGCTCAAGCGTATGTGGCTGAACAGGTTCGGCTACATTTTCATCTCGGGCAGCGGCGCACAACTCATCCGCGCTACGACCGACCCCTGCATGTATCAACCCTCGCGGTTGGACTATGCCGGTGGGGCCGTGTGTGGCGAGGGTCTGGAGCAGCGCCGCCCGTGGCCTGCACGGCTCATCAGCGAGGGTGAGCGCCTGATCGATACCCGCGAGGTGTTCAAAGACCTGACTGCGGCTGAGGAACGCACCTACACCCGCTTGGTGGAGGAGGCTAAAGGCGCAACCGATGCGGACGCCACCGCCCAGCGCGAGATTTGGCTGGAGCAACGCCTGAGGAAGGAAGCCATCGCCATCGTGGGCGAGGACGCCAGTGAGGCGGAGGTCGACGCCGAGGTTGAACGGCTCACCCAGCGTGGGCGTCGCACGGTGCTGGAAAAGCAGGCTAGTAGCGAGCGCCCAATCCTCCACGCTTCATATGTGGTGTACCTCGCGAGCAGCGGCGAACCGGTTACAGTCGGCAACATGCTGAGAGATCCGGCCACATACGAGGGCGAAAACCTGTCCGACCCGCTGGAACCGGACTACGGCGGTGGGCGCGCAACGGCGATTGTGTACACCCGCAACCGCCGCATCGTCAGTCAGGCACACGGCGTCCAGAAAACCTACGTTCTGGGCAGCGACGAGGAATTTGACGAGATTTGGCGGGCGCGTGTGGCGGACCTCCGGGCGCGCTGGGCGTTGCATGTCGAGCGGGTTGAGGATGTCTTGGACTTCGACGCCATCGAACTGGCCCTGGCCGTCGAGGATAACCCCGAGGCCATCGCGGCGCTGGAACAGAAGGCACGGGACCAGAAAGCCAAGACCGAGTGGGACCGGGCGCGCAAACGCGCTCGCACTGTGTTCGTGACCGAGGCGGCGCGAGATACCGGCGACAAGGTGGTGATAGACACCGCTGACCCGAACCTACTCATGGATGGTGCACCGCTGCTTGAAACGTTGCTAGGCGAGGCGTGTCTTGCATTCTCTTATGGCGGCGTCGGTGTCGGTATCCGCAAGACCCGTTCAACTTACCTCACCACCACACGGCGGGACCACACGGGCGAAGTCATCCGCGACGAGGACGGCAAGCCGATTAAAGACCCGGCCCTTGTCGTTCGCACCGAACCCCTCACCACCGGGCACATGGTCGGCCTCCTGCATCATATCGCTTATTTTCAGCGCGTGACACATACGGACAGGGGTGTGACTGCAACGCCGGTGTTCGCCCCCAACGCGCTCGTCAACCACATGACCAAGGCGGTGGGACCAATGCTGCTCACCCTGAAAGGCGTGGTCTCGCATCCGGTCCTGTATGGCGGGCAGTTGTTGGCCGGGTCTGGTTACCACGAACCCTCGGGCCTGTGGCTGGAAACAGGTGACGCTGAGATTGAGGATTGGGACGACCCACATGAGGCCGTCGCGTTCCTGCGCGACGAGTGGTTGTGCGATTTCCCGTTCGATACAGACGCGGACTTTGCAGCCGCCCTGATGCTGGCGATTTCACTGCTGAAAAACAAAACAAGCCTGTACGGGTCGGCGATACCACTCAACGCCCTGACAGCGCCCAGCGCAGGCATCGGCAAGTCTATCCTGCTCGACTGCCTCAATTGCGCCGTCACCGGCCAAATCGCCGCCATGACGCAGTTGCCTGACAACCGGGAGGAACGCGGCAAGCTGATCACCAGCACGGTCATGGAAAGCGCGTCGCTGCTCGCCTTCGATAACGTCCGCACCGGCTCGACCATCGGCAACAGCTACAGCGACCTACACCAACTCGTCACGTCAGGTATGTGGAACGGTCGGGTGCTGGGCGTGTCCAAGACCTACTCCGGGCCGTCCGGCATGGTTGTCGCCCTGAACGGCAACAACATCCTCATGGTCGGGGACACAGCGTCTCGTGCCATCGAAATCCGCCTCGTGCCGCGCGGTATCGAAAACATGGTCCTGCGTGACTTCAAGCACCCGGACATCATCAGGTGGACGCGCGAGAACCGAGGCCGCATCATCGGCGCACTCGCCTGCATCGCCACCGCCAAGGTGGCCTCAGAAAAACCCAAGAGCCGGTTCCCTCAGTGGGAACGCGAGGTTGCCAGACCGGTTCTGAACGTGGTCGACGCGCCGGGTTTTTTTGAGCCGTGGGTCGAGGCAGGGGAGGAGGATGTCAAAGGGGTCGCACCGTCCGGCCTGAGCGACCTCCTTAAAGCCATCACCCTGATCGAAGTCGGCGGGATGCTGCAACCGCCCGAGGGTGACTGGGTTACGGCTCAGGAAATCAACACCCATGTCGGTGATCGCATCATGGAAAAGGCGTTTCCGGGCGAGACGAGACCATCAAACCAAGCGGTGACGGGATACCTGCGACGCAACCGCGACACCAAGGTCGATGACGCCTACACACTCAGGGCCGCGCGCATGAACCTCGGCGGGCGTACCGGTCGAAAGGCCAGATGGGTGTTTCGAGTGGAGCGGACGAAAGATGCACCCGAAATTAGCGAAAGCGCCCGAGTTTTGTTTGTGAAGGAGTTTGGGGGATCGAAAAGTAAAAAAAGCTAAGTACCTGATTTCATTTAACATGCGCCCAAAACCCCAAAAAGCGCCAATTCGTCCGCGCAGATATGTTCGGAAAAACTCAAACACGATTTGAATATTTACAAATAAGAGGTGGGGTAGCGGTTGGCGCAAATTGGCCAGTGTTGGCGCACTTATCTTTTCCGAGGCTCGCTCATGAACCGTCATAAGCGCAGGAATGAGAATACGCGAGACGTGGCCTGCGTCATTCAACCCGCGAAACCACAAACCAATGGCGATCGAGATACACAATGAGATAGACTTGGTACCAGCATGCGGTGGGGCTTCGTCGATCAAGAGGCAAGCGTCGGGGTGGATTTTGTGATGCCAGGCAAAATCCAGAAGTTACCCCCCCCACCCCAACAAAAACAAGGGGGCGAGTGGAGCTTGGCACCCCCAAAGCCCGTCACCCCTCAGAAAAATTTTTTCGATTTTTCCCGAATACAAAACTTCAGACAGCGGCAAGCAAATCGCTCTTCCGCGTCCGTTTTGAGCTTTATGCAGACGTTTGCTGAAAAGTCATGAGCGACCACTATGCGGACAAAGTGGGCGTTCGAACTCAGCCACAAGAGCAATTCCCACGCAACTGGCAAACCTGGTCAATGCTGTGATCAGAACCTGACCCTAAACGCCAGTCCAACCAATGGCGCAGTATCGTAGCTCTGGCGACTTATTTCTGCTCCATTCGCATCATCTAGCGTAAGGCGGCCGTCAAATTCTGCGCCTGCGAATACGCTCAATGAAACACCAGGATTTGGGTTGTATCCAACGGAAAGTACGACGGGGACACTCTTGTCTTCGCCCACCCCGTATGGCGCGAGACCTTCCCCATCCAACCTGAATCGAATTCTCTCCGATCGTGCGGTTAAGGAAAGGTCTATGGTCTCAGTCAACGTGTAGCTCAGCGTCAACCCGGGGCCTTGTGTCGCTCCAATCCCTGAACCAGTGTTCAAGTTCCAGCGATCATTTAGGTCCCAATCGATCAGAAGGGCCGGAAAAAAATCGGTACCACCATCATCAAATTGAGAGAACGCGCCAAAGGCCGGTCCTATCGTCAGGCGCTCGTTAAGTTGCCAAGCAATACCCGCGAAAACACCGTAGGTCCTACCATCAGATGCGGAAGCTCCACTTTGATAATCCCACCTGATCTGTGGTGACACAAAAACTGTTGCTCTATCGCTCGCACGAAATCGCATGGGAACAGCAACGCGCAAGTCACGGATATTCTCCCATGGCTGGTTGTTCGATTGACTAAAGCTATAGTCCAGCTTGCCGAAGCTGGTTGAAAGCCCAATGGAGTTTCCTCCTTCCAGATTGTAAAGTGCGGTAGCGCGTAGAAAAGCTCGGCTTGCAGAGAATTCGCCACCGTTACTTAAATCTGCGTCCCCTTGAAACGCAGCAAGCCCATCAACCTGATATGCCCAACCTAGCCGGTGCTGCGCGGCTGAAGGTAACGTTGCAACTCCTAGAGCAATAGCTCCAAAGCAGCACGTTAGAAAAAGGTTTTTCATTTGGCGTTTCCCACGTGACGCTGATTCATGCTGGGTTGCCATTCCTGAACGAGCGTTTCAAGCCCAATAAAATCTGCTCCGCGGATCAAAGCAGCCAATTTGCTTCAGTAGCTTGGTAACGCACAGGTGTCTGCCATCAGCACTCATGGAACAGAATAGGTTGATTGCGTAACGGAGGATTTCAGGCTCATCGTAACCATCAGAGAGTGGAGATGAGAATGAAATCCGGGAAACAGAAAGCGTCGTCAGAGAGGGTCGTCAAAGACATCCGCAGGAAGACACGGCGCCAACATTCGGCAGAGGAGAAGATCCGCATTGTTTTAGACGGGCTTCGTGGTGAAGACAGCATTGCCGAACTGTGCCGCCGAGAAGGAATAGCCACGAGCCTTTATTACAGCTGGTCGAAAGAGTTTCTTGAGGCAGGCAAAAAGCGGTTGGCTGGGGACACGGCCCGCCAAGCCACCAGTTCCGAGGTGAAGGATCTGAAGGCGGAGTCATCCGCGCTGAAAGAGGTGGTAGCCGACCTGACCCTTGAGAACAGGCTACTCAAAAAAAGCATGTTCGAGGATGGGGGAGACGACGAATGAGATATCCTGCATCCGAGAAGCTTGAGATCATCCGGCTGGTTGACGGATCACACCTGCCGATCAAACGCACCCTGGAAAAGCTTGGTATCCCCAGAACGACGTTCTACCGCTGGTACGACAGGTATCTGTCTCTCGGCGAGGCCGGGCTTGAGGATCGCCATTCCCGGCCAGGCAGAGTTTGGAACCGCATCCCTGACAAGGTGCGTAAGCAGATCGTGGAGTTGGCTCTGGAGGAGCCCGAGTTATCACCACGCGAGCTTGCGGTGCGGTTCACCGACACCAGGCGCTACTTTGTCTCCGAGGCCAGCGTTTACAGGCTTCTGAAGGCGCAGGATCTGATCACCAGCCCAGCGTACATTACCATTAAAGCGGCGGATGAATTCCATGAGAAGACTGTTCGGCCAAACCAGCTTTGGCAGACTGACTTCACCTATCTAAAGGTCATTGGCTGGGGCTGGTTTTATCTTTCAACCATACTCGATGACTACAGCCGCTATGTTGTTGCTTGGCGGCTGTGCACCACGATGAAAGCTGACGATGTCACGGAAACGTTGGAAGACGCCTTGGCAACATCAGGTTGCGACAGCGCTTCCGTTGTTCACAAGCCCCGGCTGCTCAGCGACAATGGAAGCAGTTATATCTCTGGTGATCTGGCGAGATGGCTTGAAGATCAGGGCATGGATCACGTTCGCGGTGCCCCGAACCACCCGCAAACACAGGGCAAGATCGAACGATGGCACCAGACCCTGAAGAACCGTATCCTGCTGGAAAACTACTATCTGCCCGGAGCGCTCGAACAGGCCATCGGCGACTTCATCGATCATTACAACCACAACCGATACCACGAGAGCATCAGCAATCTGACACCCGCCGATGTCTACTTCGGTCGGGCCGAAACTATCCTCAGACGCAGAAAGGAAATCAAACACCAGACAATCCAGAAACGCCGCTTGCTGCATCATCAAAACGCGGCGTAAATTGAAACTACAGCGAGCCTGAGCCTCCTAAGCCAATCAAACGCTCGTGTTCCAAATCATTCGATGACGGACA
>NZ_WQGF01000021.1:0-39147 GCF_013034545.1 Ruegeria sp. HKCCA5763 | reverse complement strand
CTCTGCAATCGCGCTCGCCGCACTCGTTATCTTTTGGCTATGAGTCCTGAGCCTAGTTCAACAGCGTGGATTCTAACTGTTGTTTCCAGCATTGTATCGGTTTTGGTTATCGTAATTGGGCTGTTCTTTTCGTCTCGTTTCATGCATTTGCACGCCGAAAATCAAGTTTCCAAAGCGCTACTGGAACGGATTGAGAAAGAACTAGAAAAGAAAAACACACCGGTCGAAACGGACGCAAGATTAGCAACTTGAAGTGTCGATCCGTCAGGTTAGCCTTCGCTTATTCAGCTATAGCTTTTTTGAGCGACAGCAAAAAACAGCGTTCCGGTCAGCAACAAAACCGACCAAAAGTTGATATGAGCTATCCGTAGGCGATGAATGTTTGTTGTTTGCACATAGCTACCATTTTTTAAGACCCATGCCGCAAATGCAGCGAACGGCAGCTTGGCGGCCCTAGAAAAAGAAAAACGCCCGCCAAAGTGGCGGGCGTCTGAAATCTCAAAGCGGTGCGGTCCGACTTTAGCGGCGGATGCCCAGCTTTTTGATCAGGTCCTGGTAACGCGCTTCTTCTTTGCCTTTCAGGTAGTCCAGAAGCTTACGGCGCTGGGCGACCATTTTCAGCAGACCGCGACGACCGTGGTTGTCTTTTTTGTGGGTCTTGAAGTGCTCGGTCAGGGTGTTGATGCGCGAGGTCAGGATGGCAACCTGTACTTCAGGCGAACCGGTGTCGCCTTCTTTGGTTGCGAATTCTTGCATGACGCGTGCTTTTTCAGTGGCAGTGATCGACATCGGGGTCTCCTTCAAAGGTTAGAGTTGATGGCGCAGGCCGGGATGTCGTCCAGCACAGGCCCATGGAGAAAACCGCACCGATTCCGATGCGGATGGGCGCGTATAAGCGGAATTTTGTCAAATGGCAAAGGGAATCTGCGGCCTCAGATCATCTGACCATACTGTGCCAGTTGCGCTTCTGAAATCAGTTGAATATCGGCGACAGTCAATTCTTCTGCCCCGTATACCTGCGCCACCTCCTGACCGTTGATGATCACATGCGTCAGGTTGGTGTTGTCACTGTCGCGTTCTACCGAAATTTCGGGTTCAGTCTCTTCTTCCCAGGTGACAAGCAGTTTGTCCTCGCCGGGCTGGAAGCCCATGACGGTAACATCGTCTTCTCCCGGGCTCAGCACGATGTCATCCGCGCCCTGGCCGCCTGTCACAACATCCCCGTCCCCTGCAATAATAGTGTCATCACCATCCCCGCCGTTCAGAAAATCCTGTTCGGCCGCACCCTCTTCGATGCCGAACACAAAGTCGTCCCCATCGCCGCCAAAGATTGCATCTTCGCCCGCCGCTCCGACCAGAACGTCATCCCCGAAGCCGCCTTGCAATGCGTCGTCACCGGCCCCGCCGTCCAAAGTATCGTCACCCTGACCGCCATAAAGCTCGTCTTCCCCGTCACCACCGTCCAGAACATCGTTTCCGAAATGTCCGAACAGAGCGTCATCGCCCATGTCGCCAAACAGCAGGTCGTCATCCGCTTCGCCATGCAGGACATCGTTGTCCGGCCCGCCATAGATGGTATCCATCCCGTCGCTGCCATGCAGGACGTCATCCCCCTGGCCCCCGTGGATCGTATCGTCACCGCCATAGCCGTTGATCTGATCCACGCCGTCCCCTCCGGTGATGATGTCCGGGCCGTCTTCTCCGGCAATGACCAGATCGCCTTCGAATTCGGAAAGGACGATACCGGTGGACAGGGGTTCGACTTCGGTTTCGACGGGGTCTTCGACATTTTCGCCGATATCCAGGAATTCCCCGGTTTCGGCTTCGGATCGCGGCTCATCTTCGGGAATGTCATCTGACACGTCCTCGTCTTCGATCAGCATGTCGCTCATCGCGTAAGCTGCACCGCCGATGGCGGCCAGTCCGATCAATCCGGCCAGAAACATGGCACCCTCCGATGGCAGAAAACTCCGAGGGGATTGTCTCATTCTGCAGGCAGCAGCGTCAAAGATAAGTTGTTGAAAGGGTTAATACTTTATCACCACTGCTCAGGCTGTTGAGTGTAGGCGATGTAAAGGGGGTGCTTGGGGTGGCCGTCTTTGGTCAGACCCAAATGGAACAGGGGTTGACCCGTCTGACGCAACAACTGTTCAACTGCCGGGCCACGGTCCAGATGTGCGCCGTGGGTGCCCCAGGCGGCAATGACCCGATCGGCCCAGTCCACGCCATCCAGAATCGCCCTGTCATTTTCTGGTCCCACTGGATCAGTGGCAGCGCGCATCTTGCGCGGGTCAGTGTCGCGCCAGGCAAAGATGTTGGTCACCTGAAACGCGCCAAACCCCAAGGCCCGCGCGCGGCGCTCGCAGCGTTCCACCGTAGGGTCATTTACTGCCTCAGTCGCGGTCGAGGGGTTCAGCATCACAAACAATGCCTTCTGCCCCTTTGGATCCCAGACGCGGGTCAGGCTATAGCGATACTTCTCGCAATCGGAATAGATGGCGGTCGAGGGCGCATCGCCCTTGGTATGTGTTCGGGTGATCATGCCAACCGCCTAACACGTGAGTTAGGCGACGAACACCCGGCTCGGATGCAGCTCGCCTGATTTGTAGATTCCCACAGCCACCGCCTTGCCGTCCAACGAGGCCCAGGCTTCATCGCCGTATTCGACGTCTGATGCCATCACCATGCCGGGATTGCCGTTGCGCAGGCGGGTGGCGCCCTCCGGGGTGCATTTCAATTCGGGCAGGTCCGACAGGCCGGTTTCCAGCGGGTGCAGATACGCGTCCAGCGCGGTTGTCTTGGCCATATCGTCGATCTGTTCGATGGTCAGGCCATCTTCGGCCTCAAACGGGCCGGACCAGATGCGGCGCAGTTCCTTGACATGCCCGTGGCATCCCAGTGCCTCACCCAGATCGCGCGCGATTGAGCGCACATAGCCACCTTTGCCGCAGGTCATTTCCAACACCACGTGGTCTTCATCGGGGCGGTCGACAAGGATCAGTTCCTCGACCCAAAGGGGCCGAGCGGTCAGTTCCACATCCTCGCCATCGCGCGCCAGTTTATAGGCGCGCTGGCCGTCGATCTTCACGGCAGAAAACTTAGGCGGAACCTGCATGATGTCGCCCAAAAACGGGGTCAGCGCCTGTTTGATGTCCTCATCCGAAGGGCGCGCATCGCTGCTTGAGATCACTTCGCCCTCGGCATCGTCGGTATTGGTGGCTTGACCCAAACGCACGGTGAACGTGTAAGCCTTCAGCGCATCGGTGATATAGGGAACGGTCTTTGTTGCCTCGCCCAAAGCCACGGCCAGAACGCCGGTTGCTTCGGGGTCCAGTGTGCCCGCATGGCCCGCCTTTTTGGCATCCATCGCCCAACGCACCTTGTTGACCACAGCGGTCGAGGTCATGCCCGCAGGCTTGTCCACAACCAGCCAACCGGAAATGTCGCGACCCTTGCGTTTGCGTCCCATCTTGCACCTTGCCTTTTGCTGAGGCGCGCGGGTTAACGGATCACACCCGCCCTGTCAATTTGCAGGCATGTCCTCAACTACACCCACAATCGGTCCCAACGAGAATCCCAGATCCGAACGGTTGCCTGCGCGGTCATACATTCGTGAGATATTGCCGTCCAGAAACAGCGCGTTTGGGGTGTTCAGAACATCGCGAAACAGTCTGCCGAATTCGTGGAAGGTGACATAATCTTCTGAGATCGCAAAAACGGCCCGCGCGCCATTGGCACTGGTGCCAACACCGTTGCGGATATAGCGCGAGGTCGAATCGGGCAGAAAGCGCGGGTGCAGCTCGCCGTCGATCACCAGCATCGGGCCGGATTGGGTGGCAAAGCGGCAGTCCGGTGTTTGATCCACGAAATCCAGCGTCTCGAACACATCGGCGCGCCCGTTGCGGATGCAGAAAACGCCATTGGGCAGCAGGCCGAAATTGCCGGGGCCGGGGTTCGCGATTACCCGCATCTGCTCCTGCCCATCTTCGACATAATGGCCGACGGGCGAGCGGTCGTCGTGATACATGCCGGCGTTCATCGCAAAGGCCAGCCGTTTGCCCTCGGGTTCAAGCGTCTCGTTAACCGATGAGAAATGCCCCAACACTTCGCCGTCTTCACCATTCAGAAACAGGCGCAGATCCGCTGCAGTCGCATCGACCTCGCAGACGGTGTAGCGCAGACCGTCGTGAGTAACCTTTTCACACGTAACCGCAGAGGCTTGCGCGGCCCACAAAATCGCGCCCAATGTTGTTAAAGTACGGATCACTCGTCCAGATCGCGGCGCACCGCGTCCTGCTGGAACATGCGGCGGGTGTCGTCCAGACGGTCAAACGTGTCATCCAGACGGAACCGCAGATCGGGCGAGAACTTCAGGTTCAGTTTCTTGCCGATCACGCGTCGTAATTCACCTTTATTGCGGGCCAGCAGGTCGATCACGTCCTCTTGCCCTTTGCCGCCCAACGGCAGCACATAGGCCGTGGCGATTTTGAGATCGGGCGAGGTACGGACCTCACCCACGGTGATCGACATGCGGTTCAGGTCGGGGTCGTGGACATCTCCGCGCGCCAGAACTTCGGACAGGGTGCGACGTATCAGTTCGCCGACACGCAGCTGTCGTTGGGACGGGCCGGGGCCATCGTGGAATTTGTTCTTTGCCATATCCCCGATCTAAGCCCAAAGCGGGGCTTTGCCAAGCGGGCGCGAACGGGGTAGGAGGCTTTGAGCCGACTTAGCGAAAAGGACCAGCGCAATGACCCATATTCCGGGGATCGTTATCACAGGGGCTTCGGGCCGCATGGGGCAGATGCTGATCAAGACTGTCACCGACAGTGATCAGGCGCGTCTGGTTGGCGTGGTCGAGCGCAAGGGTCACGATTGGATCGATCAGGATGTGGGCACGGCCATGGGTGGTCAGGCGCTGGGCGTCACCGTCACTGATGATCCGCTGGAGGCGTTTGCGCAAGCGCAGGCGGTGATCGATTTCACCGCGCCCGAAGCGACTTTGGAATTTGCCGCTCTGGCTGCGCAGGCGCGTTGTGTTCATGTCATCGGCACTACGGGCATGTCCGACGAACAAATCGCGTCACTTGAACCGGCATCACGCCACGCCGTGATCGTGCGGGCGGGCAATATGAGCCTTGGTGTGAACCTGCTGGTGCAACTGACCAAGAAAGTCGCTGCCGCATTGGATGAAGATTTCGATATCGAGATCATCGAAGGCCACCACCACCACAAGGTCGACGCGCCCTCGGGCACAGCGCTGATGCTGGGTGAGGCCGCTGCCGAGGGGCGCGGCGTCAGATTGGCGGATGTGTCTGATCGAGGCCGTGATGGCATCACCGGTGCGCGCAAGCGGGGTGATATCGGCTTCCACGCCATTCGCGGCGGCGATATCGTTGGTGAACATGATGTGCTGTTCGCTGCCCCCGGAGAACGCATCGTCCTGCGCCATTTGGCCAGTGATCGTGCAATCTTTGCCCGTGGTGCCCTCAAGGCCGCACTATGGGGTCAAGGCAAGACACCCGGGCAGTATGACATGGTGGACGTACTGGGGTTGTAAGCCATAGACGCCCGAATTGTTGGCGCTAAGCTCTGATCTATGCGTTTACGTCGTTCCGGTCTGGCAACTGGTGTCCTGCTGGCACTATTTTATCTGACGCTGTTGCCGTTTGTGGCGCACGGGTTTGGTATGATCGGCGTCGGCCTGTCGCATGATGCGCCTGCGCAAAGCTATTTGTTTGCGGACGGTCAGAGCGTCGGCAACGCGGCGATGATTCTACATATCTTTGCCGGAACGGTGTTGGTAACGCTGGTGCCGCTGCAACTGGTCCGCGCCCTTCGGCAGCGCTTCAACTGGTTTCACCGCGCCTTGGGTGCTGTGCTGGTCGCGCTGGCTCTTGTGACCGGGATGGCGGGGATGACTTATATCCCTTTGCGAGGCACGATTGGTGGGCCGGTGATGTCTGCCGCGTTTTTCCTATATGGGATTTGCCTGTTCACCGCAGCCTTGATGGTGGCGCGCATGGCGCTTTGCAATGACCGCGCGGGGCACTGGGCCTGGGGGCTGCGGCTGTTCTGGCTGGCGCTGGGATCATGGCTCTACCGGGTGCATTACACGCTGTGGTATCTGCTGACCGGCGGCCTGGGGTCAGAGCCCGACTTCTCGGGCCCTTTCGATCTGGTTCAGAACTTTGCGTTCTACGTGCCCTATTTGCTGGCTGTGCAGATTTGGATCGTGCGCAAAGGGTCAGGGCATCAAGGGGCTTTGGTTAAAAGCCCTTGATCCTGTCTTCGCGCAATGGGCAGGCCAGGTACACACCGAACTCTTTCCCGATATCCGCGCTGACCCGTGCGTGAACTGCACCCTGCCGGTCGAGGAATCGTTGGTCATCTTCGACCGGGAATATCCCCTCGTGCCAGATGCCCGGGTGGATATAGAGGCCACGCGAGCCGTCGCACCAGAACGCCACCACCTTGTCGGGCGTCAGGTTGTCACCGGGCAGGGCCGCGGGGACGATGAAGGGTTTTTTGTCCAAAGGCCAAAACATCTGACCGCCGTCGGGGTGATAGTTCATGTGCCAGAGCAACACCTGATCACGGGGCGCGGTTTGCCGATCCGTCTGCGCGGTTTGCGGATCCGTGGACCAGCCAAGAACGTAATGCCCTTTGACGGCTTCGTTCTCGCCATACAGCACGTCGCCTCGCCAGTCACATTTGAACGTGCCTTCGACCCAGCCGCCTTCGTCGCCGGTGCCTTCGTCGATGGGGCGCCAACCTTGTTGCGGCCAGCGGACTATCTCGATTTCAAAGGTCTCGGGGTCATCGACCAGACAGCCATAGCCTTTGACCGTCTGATCTGTTGCGCGGATCAGAGGAACTTCGTGCCAGGGTAGCGAGGGCTTGGAACTGGCCTCGAAGATGTATTCAGGTGCAGTCACGACGTGCCCAGATGTTTGTCGACCATGCGCTGCACCATGGGTGCAAAATAGGGGAAATCGGGGGTCTCCATATCCGCGCGTTTACCGGCCTCATCCAGATAGCGAACCTGAATGATCTCTTTCAGGTTTGGGTTGGATTCGAATGCGACAACCTCTTCCGCGCTCATCGGGCCGCCCTGCAGTTCCAGCGTGTGGACCGAGGCAGTCGACAGGCGTTGAAAGTACTCGGGCTTGGTGGCGCAAAGATACCGTTTGGCCGCCACGTGATAGCGGCAGCAATCGGTGATGACCGAGGGGAAGAACTGTTCCAGTACCTCAGCGCCTGCGTCTTCGTGATGGCGGTCTTCGGTATCGTCGGGGTGATAAGTGCCGAATTCGGACGTAAAATGCCCGATGTCGTGCAGAAGTGCACCGACGATGATTTCCTCTGGCTGGCCGTTCTGCTTGGCGATGGTGGCCCCTTGCAGCATATGTTGGGCCATGGTGACGGGTTCGCCTAAGTACTCCTCGCCGCCGCGACGTTCGAAGATGTCACCGATGAAGGCCACGATATTGTCCCTGTTCAGGGTCGAGAAATCGGGTTTCATTCAGCCGCCTCCGGTTGTGTTATTTCCATCGCGGCGAGTGTGGACAGCAATCCATCCTTGTCAGCATAGCATCCCTGCAACCAGCGTGAGCCTGCACCGGAATAGCCCAGACGCGCGTGCAGCACGCGTGTGTTGTCGACGATAAAGCTTTCGCCCGGTTCCAGCTTGAACGACACGCCCATCGCCGGGTCGTCGATGATTCCACCCAATTGGCGGTAGGCAGCGTAATAGGCTTCCATCTTCTCAAAGGGGATATCGACGAACGGCGCGGAGGAGCGGTTGTTGAAACGGATTCCGATCAGTTCGCCATCTGGCGACAGTTCGATCATTGGGCGCCGCGACCGCAGGCAGACGCCGTCCGAGCCCTTGTATTCGAACCGCGCCGGGAAGCCGGCCAACAGGGCAAAACCCTCGGGGTTCTGATCGCGCAGCTTCTCGGCGGCGCGGAAGCCGTCGACCACGATGCTGTCACCGCCTTCGGCTGAATTCTCCAGACAATACAGAATTTGCAGCGTCGGCACCGGGTCGCGGTAGGGGTTATCGGTATGGGCCTGCAACCCAAGCCCGGTATAGGCGAGGTTGGTGGGGTTCACCTCGGTCCGCACTTCGAAATAGGGGCCATAATTGGTCTCGCGGACATAGCCAAACAGATCGGCCACCTTCAGCAGCGATTCCGGTTCGGTTGGGCCGCCTGTCAGCTTGGCAAACCCTAACTCGGCCACCGCCGCTAGCCAATTGCGCTTAGCAACCGGGCTGGCGTGGACCTCGTTCCAATCTCCGCTGGGGGCGTCGATGCCACGTTCCCAGGTGGTGATACCGGTGGCGATGCGGCCGAACTCGGCGGCTTGTGCGCTGTCATAACTGTGATCGGCCAGCCAGTCGGCAGGGAAGGTCACTGTCTTGCCCTCGGGCTGGAAGGTGATCACGAGGTCGCCGTTCAACACATCGGCAGCGCTGACCGAAATGTTGGCGGGGATGTCCCCGATAGTGATCAGGCGCTGACCGTTGCCGGGCGCGCGGGTGTCCGGGTCCAGCGCGTTGTCACGCAGCCAGATGGCGTGAAAGCGGGCTTGGCTATCGTCGGTGAAAGTCACGGTCACGACGTTGGTGTCATGAGTAGCGGTGCGCAGCATTGGGGATCTCCTGTTCGGCGCGAGCTTTGGTTGAGCAGATACGCCGTTCATGGCATTACGACAATTAATCCTTATTTCGTCTGAGGCTTGGAAAATCTTATGGCTAAGAAAAAGGTGGGATTACCGCCGCTGGACTGGCTGCGCGTGTTCGAGGCCGCAGGGCGTTTGGGCGGGTTCTCGGCTGCGGCCAAAGAGTTTGGTTTGACGCAGGCCGCTGTCAGCCAGCGGATCGGAAACCTTGAGGCTTGGTTGGGCCGATCCCTGTTCGTGCGCGAAGCGCGGGGTGTGTCGCTGACGGTAGAAGGCGAGAGCTATTTGCCTTTGGTGCAAGACAGCCTGCAGGCGTTGGAGCGCAACACAGAGGATCTGTTCGGCAAGTCCCCGCGTGAGTTGCGGGTGGCCGGGTTGTCATCCAATATTCATGCGCTGGTACTGCCTGCTCTACCTGTCTTTCACCAGTTGAGACCCAAAGTGCAGGTGATGACCGACTCGGTCGCACGTCGGTCTTCGTTGGATGAAGAACGGACCTGGCTGCAAATCCGATATGGCCGCGGTATGTGGGCCGGGCGCGATGCGGCCTTGATCGCGCGCGAGGTTCTTGTGCCCATGGCGGCCCCCGACGTTGAATGGGGTGCGCCTTTGATCGATCTGCGTGGTGAGCGCCCGGGGTGGCGGGAATGGTGTCAGAAATGCGATAAGAAGGATGTACCGACTTCCCAAATCAGTTTTGATTCAATGGAGCACGCAATCTCGGCGGCGCGGCGCGGCCTTGGTGTGGTGTTGGGGTCAGTTCCGCTGGCTTCTGCCGATCTTCAAGAGCGGCGGCTGCGCAGACTGGACCAACCTGAGCTGCAAACAAAAGAAGGGTACTGGCTGACATGGCCCGAAGACCGGGCGACATCCAAGAAACAGCGCGCTTTGATAGGCGACTTCCTCAAGGCACTGCGCGGCTGAGCGCCTAGAAATCAATGGCGATGCCTTTCTTTTCCCAATCACCATAGCGGGCGGGGTCAGGTCCGTCGCGCCCGCCCAGTTCTTTGGGCAACGCCTTGGCTTCGGCTTCGGACTTGCGTCGGCGTTCTTCCGCTTCGGCCAGCGCGCGCCGGGCGGCGGGGGGCAAATCTTTGCGGTCGTCACTCATGACATCGGGTTCCTTTCCGTGCTGTGTCTTGATATACGCCCGCGTCCGCCATTGGCAATGCGGGCGCAAGTCACAGTAAGGCGGTACCATGGCAAACAGCGCAACAGCAGCACGGCGCAGCGCAATCTATCTGCTCGATCAGGTTCTGGGTGAGGGTCGCCTGTTGTCCGAATGTCTCGCAGCGGGTGCATTGGACCGGCTGGGTCCCGAAGATCGCGCGCGGGCTCAACGGTTGGCGTCAGAGACCTTGCGCGGCCTGGAACGCGCCGACAGGTTGTTGGACAATCACTTGAACCGCACACCCGCCCTAACAGTCCATAACGCGCTTAGGCTGGGCACAGTCGAGCTTTGTAACGGAGAAGCCGCGCATGGTGTGGTGAATTCTTTGGTCGAGATCATTAGCCGCTCGCGCAAGCACGGGCGTCTTAAGGGCCTGGTGAATGCGGTTCTGCGCAAAGTGGCAGCCGAAGGCCCTGAAGCCTGGCCCAAAATGCGAGTCCCGCGCTTGCCGGAATGGCTTCGCAATCCCCTGACTATGGCGTGGGGCGCGGATGCCGTGGCCGGGATGGAGCAGGCGCATTTCGCAGGTGCACCGCTTGATCTTACCGTGAAGCGGGGGGGGATAGGTCCCTCGGGCGATGTGCTGCCGACAGGCTCAATTCGTCTGCAGGATGCCGGTCAGGTTTCGACCCTACCGGGATACAAAGCCGGGGACTGGTGGGTGCAGGATGCGGCGGCGGCTTTGCCCGTTCGCGTTCTGGCACCCAAAGCGGGCGAGACGGTTTTGGACCTTTGCGCTGCTCCCGGTGGCAAAACGATGCAATTGGCTGCGGCAGGAGCGGACGTTACGGCGTTGGATGTTTCAGAAGCTCGGATGGAGCGGGTGCGCGAAAACCTGCAAAGGACGGGTCTGACGGCGAAGGTCATTGTCGGGGATGCGCTGGAACATGAAGGTCAGTATGACGCGATCCTGCTGGACGCGCCGTGTTCGGCCACAGGTACGATCCGGCGGCACCCGGATTTGCCCTTTGCCAAGGATGGGTCCGAATTCGGCGGTTTGATCGAGCTTCAGACGCAGATGTTGGCCCATGCATGGGGTTTGCTGAAACCCGGTGGGCGTTTGGTTTATTGCACCTGTTCATTGTTGCCGGACGAAGGCGAAGTGCAGATTGAAGAGGCGCTTGAGATGTATCCGGACATGAGCGTGGATCGCGACGCAGTGAACATAGCGGGTGTTGATACGGATTGGATGACGGAAGAAGGCGGTCTGCGGCTGCGGCCCGATTATTGGGCGGATCAGGGTGGTATGGACGGGTTCTATATCGCCTGTCTGAACAAATCCGCCTAAGCGCACGCTTTTCGATGACTTGACGATCGACGCGGTCTATCGTTGGGTCTCAAGCGCCAGCAGAGCGCAAGGGGCAGAGTAACGCGAGACATGTCGAACTCGGACACCATGACCAGTCGATGGATGCGGTTTCAGAACCGTTTCTACGCGCGCCTGAGCCAGCGGCAAAAGGCGGTCACGGGATTTGTCGCACAGCCCGATCCGCGCACTGTCGGGTCGTTCGCACGTGGACGGCAATTGGTTGCCGGAAACCTCTTGTTTGCCGGATATCTGGTCGAGGCCGAAGATACCGGGCTCTGGGACGTCGTCGCCCCCAGCGCAGGTTTCGATGATGAACGCCACGGCTTTGCGTGGCTGGATGATCTGGCCGCAGTCGGAGACATGCGCGCGCGGGAAAAGGCGCAACGCTGGGTCTGGGGCTGGATCGAAGCGCATGGTCGCGGGCAGGGCCCCGGTTGGGTGCCTGACCTGACTGGTCGGCGGGTCATGCGCTGGATCAACCACGCGATCTTTCTGCTGCGTGGGGTGGATGAAAAGCAAAGCAGGCTGTTCTTCCGCTCGCTGGCACAACAGACATGGTTCCTGTCCAAACGCTGGCCGGCGGCGACGCCGGGCCTACCCCGATTCGAGGCTCTGGCCGGATTGGTACAAGCCGGTTTGGCGTTGGAAGGGTTGGAGCAGATGGCCGATCCTGCCCTGCGGGCTCTTGCCAGCGAATGCGATCGTCAGGTGGACGCGCAGGGGGGGATCCCCACGCGCAACCCGGAGGAGTTGCTGGAAGTTTTCACACTGCTCAGTTGGACAACCGCGGCGCTGAACGATCTGGGGCGCGGTGCGCCCGTCGCGCAGGTCAATGCAATCAAGCGGATTGCACCGACCTTGCGCAGCCTCCGCCATGCGGATGGCGCTTTGGCACGATTCCACGGTGGTGGACGCGGAGTCGAGGGGCGTCTGGAACAGGCCTTGGCACAAAGTGGCGTCAAGCATAAGGCAGCGACCGAATTGCCTATGGGCTACGCGCGCTTGTCTGCTGCACGCACCACTGTGATTGTAGATGCCAGTGCGCCGCCCAAAGGTGCCGCTTCGTTCAACGCGCACGCGTCCACATTGGCATTCGAACTGACCTCGGGCCGGCGGCCGTTGATCGTGAATTGCGGATCAGGGGCCAGTTTTGGCCTGGAATGGCGCCGCGCAGGGCGGGCGACGCCGTCGCATTCAACCTTGTGTCTGGATGGGTTTTCCAGCGCGCGGCTGGCAAATCCATTGCCGGGCCGCGAAAGTCAGGCGTTGGTGGATGCGCCGCAGGATGTGCCTGTCGATTTCGAAGACGCGTTTGAGGGTGTCCGCTTCATGGCTGGTCATGACGGGTATGCCAAAGTGTTCGGCCTGACTCATGCGCGGACCTTTGAGTTGCGATTTGATGGGCGCGAACTTGCAGTCGAGGATATTCTGCTGACTGCGACCGACAAGGCAAAGCGCCAGTTCGACAAGGCTATGGACGCTTCAGGGCTCAAGGGGATCGGGTATGATATCCGTTTTCACCTGCATCCGGACGTGGATGCGGCGCTGGATTTGGGCGGGGCGGCGGTGTCCATGGCCCTTAAAAGCGGCGAAATCTGGGTTTTCCGCCATGATGGCATTGGAAAATTGTCCGTCGAGCCAAGCGTTTACCTTGAAAAGGGGCGTTTAAAGCCGCGCGCGACAAAACAGATCGTTCTATCTGGCCGCGCAATGGAGTATGCGACCCGCATCCGGTGGACGCTGAGCAAGGCACAGGACACAGCCTATGCCGTGCGCGATACGCACCGGGACGAGCCAGAATTCGACTGACGCCAAAAGGACCTTTGGACCCATGACCGATCTTCACCCCGTGCGCCGCGCGCTGCTTTCCGTATCCGACAAAACCGGGCTGATTGAGCTGGGCAAGGCGTTGGCCGAGCGCGGGGTCGAGCTGCTGTCGACCGGCGGTACGGCCAAGGCGCTGCGCGATGCTGGGCTTGAGGTAAAGGATGTCAGCGAGATCACCGGTTTTCCCGAAATGATGGACGGCCGAGTCAAGACCCTGCACCCGATGGTGCATGGTGGCCTGTTGGCGCTGCGTGACAACGACACCCATGTCGCGGCAATGGACGAACATGGTATTGGCGCGATCGATCTGCTGGTGGTGAACCTCTACCCGTTCGAAGCCACGGTCGCCAAAGGTGCGGGCTATGATGAATGCATCGAGAATATCGATATCGGTGGCCCGGCGATGATCCGTGCGGCGTCCAAGAACCACGCCTTTGTAAACGTAGTGGTGGATGTTGAAGATTACTCCTCTTTGCTGGACCAGTTGGAAGAGAACTACGGCAAGACGTCGTATGGTTTCCGCCAGTGGCTTGCCCAAAAGGCGTATGCCCGCACGGCGGCCTACGACACGGCAGTCTCGAACTGGATGGCCGACGCTCTGCAGCTGGAGGCCCCTAAGCGTCGCGCCTTTGCAGGAGAGTTGAAACAGACTCTGCGTTATGGCGAGAACAGCCATCAACAGGCTGCGTTCTATACCGATGGCACCAACCGCCCGGGTGTGGCCACTGCCGTGCAGCATCAGGGCAAGGAACTGAGCTACAACAACATCAACGACACCGACGCCGCGTTTGAGCTGGTCGCTGAGTTCGACCCCACTCAGGGCGCGGCTTGCGCGATCATCAAACATGCCAACCCTTGCGGTGTGGCCACGGGCGGGACGTTGCTTGAGGCTTATAAGGCGGCGTTTGACTGCGACCGCACCTCGGCCTTTGGTGGGATCGTGGCATTGAACCAGCCGTTGGATGCGGAAACTGCGCAAGAGATCACCGGGATTTTCACCGAGGTCGTGATTGCCCCCGGAGCATCGGATGAGGCCAAGGCGATCTTTGCGGCCAAAAAGAATTTGCGCTTGCTGACGACCGACGGTCTGCCAGATGTATCGGCCGGTGGCAAAACAGTACGTCAGGTGGCCGGTGGTTTGCTGGTTCAAGACAAGGACAACGGTTTTGTCGGCATGGACGACCTGAAGGTCGTGACCAAGAAAGCCCCGACTGATGAGCAGATGCGTGATCTGCTGTTTGCATGGAAAGTGGCGAAGCACGTCAAATCCAACGCCATCGTCTACGTCAAAGACGGTTCAACCGTGGGCGTGGGTGCGGGTCAGATGAGCCGCGTGGACTCGGCCCTGATCGCCGCCAAGAAAGCTGAACGCATGGCAGATGTGCTGGGACTGCCGCAGCCGCTGACCATTGGATCGGCTGTCGCCTCGGATGCCTTCTTCCCTTTCCCCGACGGTCTTATGGAAGCGGCTGAGGCCGGTGCAACCTGCGTCATCCAACCCGGTGGATCCATGCGCGATGACGAAGTGATTGCCGCAGCGGATGAGGCCGGTTTGGCCATGGTCTTTACCGGCATGCGGCACTTCCGTCACTGATGCAGTCACGCCTGCTTCTCTGGGCGGCGCTGGCCGCCTTTGCGATCGACCAGATCAGCAAGTATCTGGTCGTCCATGTCATGCGCGTGGCCGAGAAACCAGGTGGCATTGATGTTCTGCCACCGCTGCTGGTTTTCAAATACGGTGAGAATCGCGGTATCAATTTCGGTCTGTTTCAGGGGAATTCCGACTCCGCGCGTTGGGTGCTGATCGGTATTTCGATTGCGATCTGTGTCGGCGTTCTTATCTGGCTCAGCCGTATAGCCGCATCAAAACTCATGCTCTTCTGCGCAGGTCTGTTGATAGGCGGCGCGCTTGGAAACGTGGTGGATCGGCTGTTATACGGCTATGTTCTGGATTTCCTGAACATGTCATGTTGCGGCATCAACAACCCGTTTGTGTTCAACCTTGCGGATGTGTTCATATTTGCAGGCGCTTTGGGGCTGGTTCTGTTCGACAGCAAAAAGCCCTCGTGACGCGCCGAATTATATGAGATAAAAGCGCCAGAAACAGGCTGGAGACACCTATGCGGATGCCGCGCGCCATATTTGTTCTGACTGTTGTCGCAGCGGTTGCGGCATGTTCGAATCCCGGTCTGCGGGATCTGGCGCCTCCGGGGCAGGGTCCGGATGAATTTTCTGTTCTTCCAGTCAAACCACTGACGGAACCTCAGGATTACGCCTTTTTGCCTGCTCCGACGCCGGGCGGTGCCAACTTGACCGATCCGAACCCGAACGCTGACGCCGTGGCAGCGCTGGGTGGCAATGCGGCTGCACTGAACCCGAATACAGCGGTGCCGTCGTCAGATGCGGCGCTGGTCACGGCCTCAAGCCGTTATGGTGTGCCACCTGATGCGCGTCAGGTGGTCGAGGCCGAGGATGCCGCGTTCCGCAAGCGCCGCGGTCGCTGGACCGGTTTGCGTCTGTTCCCTGTCGATCGTTATGGTCAGGTCTATGAACGGCAATCCATCAATCCCTATGCGGAAACAAACGCCGCGCGTAACGCTGGGATTGAAACGCCATCATCGCCTCCTGATGAATAATTCTTAACTTTCCGTCATCGGGCTTGAACCCGGGCCGCACCACCGTAGTTTGAATACCAGAAACGAAACGGAGGATGCCCCATGGTTCGGGCCCTGGCTTTGTCGGCTGCCCTGATCGCTGCCACCCCGGTTTTCGCCGAGGACGGGAAAGAAGCGGTCACTACATTCACTTTGGACAACGGCATGGATGTCGTGGTGGTTGAAGATCACCGCGCGCCGGTGGTGCAACACATGGTCTGGTATCGCGCTGGATCTGCGGACGAGCCGATAGGGGCCTCCGGTGTCGCGCATTTCCTGGAACATCTGCTGTTCAAAGGTACAGACACGCTGGCTCCGGGTGAGTTTTCGGCCACCGTCGCCGCCAATGGCGGCAATGACAACGCGTTCACATCCTATGACTACACCGCGTATTTTCAACGCGTCGCAGCCGACCGGCTTGAGTTGATGATGCGGATGGAATCCGATCGGATGCGGAACCTGCGGCTAAGCGAAGAGGATATTCTGACCGAGCGTGACGTGATCCTTGAGGAACGCAATCAGCGCACGGAAAACAACCCACGCGCCCTGTTCGGTGAACAGATGAACGCTGCGCAGTATCTCAACCATCGCTATGGCGTGCCGATCATTGGCTGGAAGCACGAGATGGAAGAGCTGGATATGGAGGATGCCCTGTCGTTCTACCAGACCCATTATGCACCCAATAATGCCATTCTGGTGGTTACTGGCGACGTTGAGCCTGAAGAGGTCCGAGCCCTTGCCGAGCAATACTACGGCGTGATCCCGGCCAACCCGGATTTGCCCGAGCGGGTGCGGTCGCAGGAGCCACCGCATGCGGCAGAACGGCGCCTGACCTACAAGGACCCGCGCGTGGCGCAGCCCTATGTGCAACGCAGCTATCTGGCCCCCGAACGCAATCCGGGTGAGCAGGAAAAGGCGGCAGCCCTGTTTCTTCTGGCTGAGCTGTTGGGTGGCAGCACCACATCATACCTGAACGAAAAGCTTCAGTTCGATCAGCAAAAAGTCGTCTATGCGGGCGCATTTTATCGCGGCGTATCGCTGGATGACACGACCTTTGACCTGCTGGTAGTTCCGGCGCAGGGTGTGTCGCTGCAAGAGGCCGAAGATGCCATGGATCAGGCGGTCGCTGATTTTATCGCTGAAGGTGTGAACGAAGACGACCTGAACCGCATCAAAATGCAGCTGCGCGCTGCTCAGACCTATGCGCGCGACAATGTGGACGGCATCGGCAACCGGTACGGCCGCGCCCTGACCAGCGGCTTGACGGTCGAAGATGTACAGGCTTGGCCCGACATTCTTCAGGCCGTGACGGGTGATGAGATCATCGCCGCTGCCCGCGAAGTGCTGCAACCCGAGGCATCTGTCACAGGTTGGCTGATGCGAGATGATGAGGTGACTCAATGAAACGGTTCCTTGCAACTCTGATTGCCTGTCTGGTTGCCCTGCCTGCCCTGGCCGAGATCGAGATCGAAGAAGTGACCTCACCCGGCGGCATCAAGGCCTGGCTGGTCGAAGATCATTCGATCCCCTTTACCGCGCTGGAGCTACGGTTTCGGGGCGGCACTTCTCTGGACGACCCGGACAAGCGCGGTGCTGTCTATTTGATGAGCGGTCTGATTGAAGAAGGCGCGGGCGACATGGACGCTCAGACATATGCCCGTGAGCTTGAAGCACTGGCCGCATCATTCAGGTATAATGCAGGCGACGACACCGTATCGATCTCGGCGCAATTTCTGACCGAGAACCGGGATGAGGTGGTCGAACTATTGCGCACCACCTTGCACGAGCCGCGTTTCGATCAGGATGCCATTGATCGCGTGCGCGCCCAGATACTGTCGGGATTGCGCTCGGATCAGACCGACCCGAATGAAATCGCAGGCTTGAACTTTGCAAGGATGGCCTATGGCGACCACCCCTACGGATCAGAAGGGAAGGGCTCGATCGAAAGCGTTTCGGTTCTGACGCGGGACGATGTAGTGGCTGCATATGACAGCGTGTTCGCCAAAGACCGCCTTTATGTTGGAGCCGTGGGCGACATCACTGCAGAGGAACTGGGCGCGTTGCTTGATGCGTTGCTGGCCGATTTGCCTGAGACCGCCAGACCCATCCCGGAAAAGGCTGACGTGACAATTCCCGGAGGTATCAGCGTTGTCGAGTTCGATACGCCGCAATCGGTGGCCCTGTTCGGTCAGGCCGGGATTGATCGGGACGACCCGGATTTCTTTGCTGCGTTTGTCTTGAATCACATCCTGGGTGGTGGTGGCTTTGAAAGCCGCCTGATGCAGGAAGTGCGGGAAAAACGCGGGCTGACCTACGGTGTGGCAACGTATCTTGTGCCCAAGGATCTGGCGTCTGTCTATCTGGGGTCAGTTTCGTCAGCCAACGACCGCATTGCCGAGGCAGTTGAGGTGATCCGTGACGAATGGGCCAAGGCCGCTTCGGAAGGTGTCACCCAGAAAGAGCTGGACGATGCCAAGACCTATCTGACCGGTGCGTATCCGCTGCGGTTTGATGGAAACGGGCAGATTGCCGGTATCATGGTTGGGATGCAGATGGAAAACCTGCCCATCGACTATATCGCGACACGCAATGACAAGGTAAACGCCGTGACGTTGGAAGACGTGAACCGGGTTGCCTCGGAATTGCTGGATCCGGACGGGCTGCATTTTACCGTAGTGGGCAAACCCGTCGGCCTTGAGACCACGAACTGAGCATGAGGGGGTGAGCGCGTCTCACCCCTTTTTCATGCTGCGCAGCATCTCACCCATCATCTGGCCGAACTTACCCGAGCCGCGTTGATACAGCGCGCCGTCGACAGCCAATACAGTACCGCTGATATAGCTGGCCAGATCCGAGCTGAGGAACAGGCAGGCATTGGCCACGTCCTGCGGCTGACCCCAGCGGCCCAACGGTACATCGCGGCGCAGCGCTTCACCGGCATCCGGGGTAGGGGCCAGGCGTTTTGCGCCTTCGGTGCCTTCGATGAACCCCGGCACGACCGAGTTCACGCGGATCCCTTCAACACCCCATTCCATCGACAGCGTCCGGGTGATCTGATCAACCCCTGCCTTCGCGGCACAGACATGAGCTTGACCCTCATAAGGCAGGTAAGATTGCGGAGCCGAGATGTTGATGATGCTGGCACCGGGGCGTTTCAAGAAAGGATACGCCCCTTTCATCACATGGATTGTACCCATCAGGTCAATGTCGATCACGGTCTTGAACGCGTTGACCGACATCTCGGATGCCAGCGCCGGGAAGTTTCCTGCCGCGCCAGAAACCAGCACGTCGAAATCACCATAGGCGTCGTGAAACTGTTTCAGACCAGCGGCCACAGCATCCGGATCACGCACGTCAAAGGCCGCCCCGATGGCGTCCTGTGCGCCTGCGGCTTTCAGCGCGGCCACGGTGTCGTCCACCTTTTCCTGTGAACGGCTGGCGACGGCCAGTTTGGCACCCGAGGCTGCAAAAGCCTCGGCAATGCCACGGTTGATACCGCTGGTGCCGCCAATGACGATGACGGTTTGTCCTGCAAAGTTCATATGGGCCTCCCGTGATGCGCGGGGGCCCTACTCGCCGTAGGGCACCCAGATGTTTTTCACTTCGGTTGCAGCCTGTAGGAAGCGGCGGGAATGGTCCACGCTCCAGTCAAATGCCGTCGCGTTATTAACCCAGGTCCGTTTCAGGTTCCCGGCCGAGACTGTCTCGATCTCTTTCGAAAGGTCAGTTGACGAGAAGGACCAGACCGCGTCCACGTTCAGATGCGAGGCTAGAGGTTTCGCCAGTTCCGCGTGGCTGCCTGTCAAGATGTTGACCACGCCTGCGGGGACGTCCGAGGTCTCCAGAATCTGGTAGAAATCCGTTGCTGCCAGCGGGTAGGGCTCGGATGCCGCCAGAACCACCCGGTTGCCCATAGCAATCGCAGGCGCCATCGCCGAGATCAGACCCAACAGAGGCGCTTCGTCCGCGCAGAGCGCACCGATGACGCCCACGGGTTCCTTCATGGCAATAGCCACGCCCCGGATCGGAACGCCATGCACCTGACCGTCATATTTGTCGGCCCAGGCAGCTGCGGTGAACAGGCGTTGGATCGAGGTTTCGACCTCTTTCGCGCCATCCTTCTTGCCGGTCATGGCGTCGATGCGCGCGGCGAATTCACTCGCACGGGCCGAGAGGTTCTCGCCGATGTAATACAGAATCTGTGCCCGCAGATGGCCGGTGGTCTTGGACCAGCCTATGGCACCCGCTGCGGCCTCAACGGCGTTGCGCACGTCTTTGCGGTTGGCCAGACCCACGTGGCCCAGCAGGCCGGACTTGCCCCAGACGGGTTTGGAATACCCACCATCGGGCCGCGCCTGCTTGCCGCCGACATACATCTTGGCAGTGCGGTCAATCGGATCGACCGGGGACCCTTCGCCCATTGACGCTTCGACCTTCGCAAGAGGTTTGGCCTTATCCTTGGGTTTGGTGTAAGCCGTCAGACCTTCCCAGCCGCCTTCGCGGCCAAAGCCACTTTCGCGCACGCCGCCGAAGCCTGCGGCGGCATCGAACAGGTTGGTGGCATTCACCCAAACCACGCCTGCAACCAGCTTGGGCGCGATGTCCAGCGCAAGGTTCACATTCTCCGTCCAGACTGTCGCGGCCAGCCCGTAACGGGTGTTGTTGGCCAGTTCGACCGCTTCAGCCGGGGTGCGGAAGGTCGAGGAGACCAGAACCGGGCCGAAGATTTCCTCCTGCATCAGCGGGTCGGATGTCTCGAGCCCTGAGATCAGCGTCGGCGGGTAGTAGCAGCCATTTGCGGGCAGTTCACAGGCGGCCTGATGCACGTGACCCGCCGTGTTGCTTTCGACCATGCCCTTGATGGTCTGCAACTGAACCGGATCCACAACCGCGCCCACGTCGATGCATTTGTCCAGCGGATCACCCACCCGCAACCCATCCATCCGCGCGCGTAGCTTCTCGTGGAACCGGTCGGCGATACCTTCCTGCACCAGCAGGCGGGACCCCGCGCAGCAAACCTGACCCTGATTGAACCAGATCGCATCGACCAGACCCTCGATAGCGCTGTCGATATCGGCGTCATCGAAGACGATGTAGGCAGATTTACCGCCCAGCTCTAACGTCAGTTCCTTGCCTGAGCCAGCCGTTGCCTCTCGGATGCGCCGTCCAACGACGGTCGAGCCAGTGAAGGCGATTTTGTCCACGTCGGCGTTCACGATCATCTCGCCCACCGCGCCATCGCCGGTCACGATGTTGACGACACCTTTCGGCAGCCCGGCTTGCGAGCAGATGTCGGCAAACAACAACGCAGTCAGCGAGGTGTACTCGGCCGGTTTCAGAACCACCGTATTCCCCATCGCCAGCGCAGGTGCGATCTTCCATGCCAGCATCAACAGCGGGAAGTTCCACGGGATGATCTGACCACAAACGCCCAAAGCCTGCGCATCGGGCAACTCGGCCTCCATCAACTGCGCCATGCCGGCGTGATAGTAGAAATGCCTCTGCGCCAGAGGGATGTCGATGTCGCGCGATTCACGGATCGGCTTGCCGTTGTCCATGCTTTCCAGCACCGCAAACAGGCGCGCGTGTTTCTGCAATAGCCGCGCAATGGCATAGAGGTATCGCGCACGCCCTGCGCCACCCAGCTTTTCCCATTTCGGCTGCGCTTTGCGGGCAGCGGCCACGGCGGCGTCCACATCGGCCTGTTTCGCCTGTGTCAGCTTAGCCAACACCTCGCCAGTTGCCGGATTGCGGCTGTCGAAGCCTTTTCCCGGTTTGGTGAAGCCGCCATCGATATAGTGACCGAACTTGTCACCTTGATCGACCAGCCACGCCAATGCTTCGGCAGCGCTTTCAGGGGCAGGGCCGTATTCCATGGTCTCGAAGATTTCTTTGACTGTCATAGTTCTTTCCTCAGCCCATTGAGTGACGGTAGCCAGCCGAGTAGGACCCGGTGGCAAAATGTTCCAACTGCCGCTCGATGTCGCCCAGCAGTGACGACGCACCAAAGCGGAACAGGTCGGGCTCCAACCAGCGGTCGCCCAGCTCATCCTTGATCAGCGACAGGTAAACCAGCGCGTCTTTGGCTTTCGAAATGCCACCGGCAGGCTTGTACCCAACGCGATACCCGGTGCGATCATAGAAATCCCGAATGGCGCGGATCATGACCAGCGATACGGGCAGGGTGGCGTTGACGCTTTCCTTGCCGGTTGAGGTCTTGATGAAATCCGCCCCGGCCATCATGCAGACCAGCGAGGCGCGGGCGACGTTACGCAGGCTGCCCAACTCTCCGGTCGCCAGAATGGCTTTGACATGGGCATCGCCGCAGGCCACGCGGAAGGCCTTCATCTCGTCATACAGCGCCTGCCAGTCCCCTGACAGCACATGACGGCGCGAAATGACGATGTCGATCTCTTCCGCTCCGGCTTTTACGCTTTCCTCAATCTCGGCAACGCGCAGGTGGAAGGGCGACAAACCAGCGGGAAATCCGGTTGATACGGCGGCCACTGGAATGCCTGTGCCTTTCAGGGCATCCAAGGCAGTCTCGATCATGTCATGATAGACGCAGACGGCACCTGCCGTGATTGGCGGCATATCCATTGCCTGTAACAGCGATGACGACACAGGCTGGCGCGCCTTCGCACAAAGGCGGCGCACACGGCCTACAGTGTCATCGCCTGACAGCGTCGTCAGGTCGATCATGGTAACCGCCTTGAGCAGCCACGCCGCCTGATAATCCTTCTTGACCGAACGCCGCCCGGGCAGGGTTGCCGCCCGGCGCTCAATGGCCGAGGTATTGGCCTGAACGGCGCGGACCCAGTCCAGATCCAGTTCCATTCCTGGGTTCCGGGGTTCGGTTACTTGCGGCAGATGCGCGGTGCGCACGGGGCTTTCTGAGCTCTGCGTATCCATAGTCACGTCCTTTGGGAGGTTTGCGACAAATTCGCACGGCAGACCGGGGAATGGAAGGTGCTGCATGTAATTGAATGGTAATTTTTTGACCATTCGGACAAAAATAGCAGGCTTTCTTGCGAATAATTCGCATTAGCGTTGACTTAGTTGCGAATGGTTCTCATATTCAGTCTCAACAGGACGCAAAACTGAGGTCGAAGATGATTCGTCGGAGTTTTCTTGCAGCGTTGGCGCTGACCTTCTCGATGCCAGTCGCCGCTTGGGCTGAAGCGCCACTCAAAGTGGTCGCGACAACAGGCATGATCGCGGATGCAGCGCGCCAGGTGGGCGGTGATCAGGTCGAGGTCACAGGCCTGATGGGGCCGGGCGTTGACCCTCATGCCTATCGACAGACCCGCAGCGACATCGTTGCCATGACCCGCGCTGACCTGATCCTTTGGCACGGTCTGTATCTCGAAGCGCAAATGGAAGACTTCTTCCACGATCTCGAACGCAAACGCGCTGTAGTCGCGGTTGCCGAGGGGGTCGATAAGTCCAAACTGCGTGCGCATGATGATTACGCCGACAAATACGACCCACATGTGTGGATGTCGCCCGTGCTTTGGCGCGAAGTTGTGCTAGAGGTTCAAGGCGCTCTAACCGACATTCGTCCCGAAGCGGCAGGCGTGTTTGCAGCCAATGCACAGGCGCATCTTGCCGATATTGACCGTTTGGCGGCTTATGCCGAGAATGTCCTGTCTTCGGTGCCCGAGAACAGCAGAGTTCTGCTTACCGCCCACGACGCATTTGGCTATTTCGGTCAAAGCTATGGGTTCGAGGTTCTGGGCATTCAGGGCATTTCGACCCAGTCCGAGGCGGGTTTGAACCGGATCAGCGAATTGGTTGACCTGCTGGTTGATCGCCAAATCACGGCTGTCTTTGTCGAAAGTTCGGTCTCGGATCGCTCAATTCGCGCGTTGATCGAAGGGGCTGCGGCCAAGGGGCACAAAGTAACGATCGGTGGTGAGCTTTTTTCGGATGCGATGGGCGCAAAAGGCACCTATGAGGGTACCTATATCGGGATGCTGGATCACAACATCACAGTCATTGGAAGTGCGTTGAACGGCGACGCCCCCGGTCGAGGCATGGACGGCAAACTGTCTGCGGGGTTTTGAACAATGCTGGGTCTGGTCAGCAATGATGGTGTGACGCTTGAGGATAACGGGCTGGGTGAAAGCCCGCTAGCGGTGCGTGGCCTGACCGTTTCTTACGGCCAAAAGCCTGCTGTGTTTTCGGTTGATATGACAGTGCAGCCTGGTGCCATGACCGCCATCATTGGCCCAAACGGTGCAGGCAAGTCCACGCTTCTCAAGGCGGCTTTGGGAATCGTCAATCCCCTGTCCGGTCAGGTGACGGTGTTTGGACAGCCGCTGGAGGCGCAGCGCGCGCGTATTGCCTATGTCCCCCAACGGGCCAGCGTGGATTGGGATTTCCCAACACGCGTGATCGACGTTGTGCTGATGGGGCTGTCGCGCGAGCTTGGGCTTCTGGGGCGCGTACGTGCCCGTCACAAAGCCTGCGCGATGGATTGCCTGAATCGCGTCGGGATGCGGGACTTCGCGGATCGTCAGATCGGCCAGTTGTCCGGGGGCCAGCAGCAGCGCGTGTTTCTGGCGCGTGCTTTGGCGCAAGGCGCGGATCTGTACTTGCTGGATGAACCTTTCGCTGGGGTGGATGCCGCCACCGAGAAGGCCATTATCGCGGTGCTGAAATCTCTGAAAGAGGCGGGTAAGACGGTAGTCGTGGTGCATCACGATTTGGCGACAGTGACCGATTATTTCGACCACGTTTTCCTGATCAATACCCGCAAAGTGGCCGAAGGGCCGGTGTCCGAAGCTTTCACTGCAGAAACGTTGCAAGCGGCCTATGGCGGGCGTTTGGCAACTGCGCAGATCGATCAGATATCGCGCGCGCTGGGATAACACATGATTTGGGACGCTCTGACCCTGCAGCTTGGCTATAACGCCACGCTGGTCGCCATTGGTGCGACGTTGCTGGGTGTTTCGGCCGGAGTGACAGGAACGTTCCTGTTTCTGCGTAAACGCGCGTTGGTCAGCGACGCCATCAGCCACGCGACATTGCCGGGCGTCTGTCTGGCCTTCATGGTCTTGGTCGCGCTGGGCGGGGATGGGCGAAACCTGCTGGGCTTGCTTGCGGGGTCTGCAATTTCGGCCTGGGTTGGGCTTCTTTGCATGAACTGGCTGACACGGCGCACCCGACTTGCTGAAGATGCAGCAATCGGAGCGGTTCTGTCTGTCTTTTTTGGCTTTGGGATCGTTTTACTGACGATCATTCAAACCATGGGCGTTGGGCGTCAAGCGGGGTTGGAGGGTTTCCTGTTGGGTTCGACCGCCGGAATGCTGTGGGCGGATGCGATGATCATCGCCATCGGTGGCTCGGCTACGCTACTGCTGGTTCTGATCCTACGCCGTCCCATGACTCTTGTCGCCTTTGACCCGGAATATGCTGCCGCCCGTGGCTTGCCGATCCATCGCATCGACCTTGCGATGATGGGGCTGGTCATGGCTGTCACAGTGGTCGGTCTGAAAATTGTGGGCTTGATCCTGATTGTGGCCTTGCTGATCATTCCGGCGGTTACGGCGCGGTTCTGGTCAGAGCGTTCCGAGCACGTTGTCCTGCTTGCCGGGCTTGCCGGAGGTCTGGCGGGTTACATCGGTGCTGCTATTTCCGCTTCTGCCCCCAACTTGCCGACGGGACCTATCATCGTTCTGGTCAGCTTTGCCTTTTTCGTCCTGTCCCTGTTCTGCGCCCCAAAGCGCGGGGTGCTGGCGGCGGTGTTGCGGCATCTGCGCTTCCAGCGCCGGGTGCATATCCGCCAGGGTCTGTTGGCGCTGGCGCAGGGGCAGAAAATTTATGAACCTCTTACGCTGCGTTTGTTGCGCCGTGCGGGGTTGGTCCGGCCAGACGGGGTTGCCACGGACTCTGGCAAGGCGCGGGCGGCCAAGGCGCTGCGCGATGAAAAACGCTGGGAAATCGTCCGCGCGGATCAGGCGCATGAGGCGACGGCTGCGCTCTATGACGGGCTACGGGATATCGAAACGGTCCTGACGCATGACCAGATCGCTGAAATCGACCGTCAAATCGGCGGGCCGCAAGGAGTGCCGGTATGAGTGGCGAGGAGTTTGTCCCACTGTCGTTGACGCCGCTGCTGATTGGCACATTTGCGGCCATTGCCTGTGCCTTGCCCGGCAACTTTCTGGTGCTGCGCAAACAGGCGCTGATTGGGGACGCGATCAGCCATGTGGTGCTGCCGGGTATCGTGGTGGCGTTCCTGGTGACCGGGGCGATATCGACATGGCCAATGATGCTGGGCGCTGCTGGGGCGGCGATTGTGGCCGTGGTTCTGATCGAAGCCATTCGCCGACTGGGTCAGATCGAACCCGGTGCCGCCATGGGTGTTGTCTTTACCACGATGTTTGCAGCGGGTGTTTTGCTACTTGAGCAAACAGACACCTCTACCGTGCATCTGGACGTAGAACATGCGCTTTACGGCAATCTCGAAAGCCTGATCTGGCTGGACGCAACCGGTTGGGGATCATTGCTGGATGTCGAAGCTCTTGCGGGCCTGCCACCTGAACTGCCTCGGATTGCTCTGACTCTGGTGGGTGTGTCTGTGTTCACTTGGCTGTTCTGGCGGCCGTTGAAAATCTCGACTTTCGATGAAGGCTTTGCGCGCACGATCGGTATTCGCACGGGTGCCCTTGGCATGGCATTGGTCATAACAGCGGCCATCGCGGCGGTGGCTGCATTTGATGCGGTGGGATCGATCATCGTGATCGCCATGTTCATCTGCCCTCCGGCGGCGGCACGGATGCTGACAAACCGGCTTGAGGCACAGATTGCCTGGAGCATTGTGTTCGCCACGGCCTCGGCAGTGTCGGGCTATGTATTGGCGGGATACGGCCCCTTGTGGTTGGGCGGGTCGGATGCAGTCAGCGCGGCTGGCATGATTGCCACGATGTCTGGTCTGATACTTGCCGCAGCCGCCATGTTCGGACCGTGCCGCGCGCATATCGGGGCGCACACATCTACGTGACCCGGCACGTTCCCGCTGCACCTTCCCATGCGTCATCGGCCAAACTCTGCCCAGATGCCCAAAAGATGAATCTTAAGCAGATTATTGGGCAGGCCCATGTTACACGCAGCCATTCATTAGCTGACTCACACCACTCACTTGGTGCGTCCGGGTGGACCCGAAGGCCAAACCGTTCAGGGCCACCCGGACGCCTTTTCTCTGATCAGAAAACCTGTGCAAAGCTGTGGCAGAATCGTGCGCGGCTGTGCTAGGTCTAGGGGTATGGCGCAAGCAAACCCCAATATCGGCGAAGATCGCCCGGTGATCCGACAATTGGATGACGCTGCAATCAACAGGATTGCTGCTGGTGAGGTGGTGGAACGTCCGGCCTCTGCCGTGAAGGAACTGGTCGAGAACGCAATCGATGCAGGGGCCACGCGGATTGCCATCGATATTGCGGATGGAGGCAAGACCCTGATCCGTGTCACGGATGACGGGTGCGGTATTTCGGCAGGTGATCTGCCACTGGCGTTGTCCCGCCATGCCACGTCAAAGATTGATGGGTCGGACCTGCTGAACATCCATACCTTTGGGTTTCGGGGAGAGGCGCTGCCTTCTTTGGGTGCGGTCGGGCGTCTGACCATTACCAGCCGCGTTCCGGGTGCGGATGCGGCGCAGATCCACGTTGCGGGCGGCAAGATGGGCGCGGTCAAACCCGTGGCCTTGCGCGCAGGCACAGTCGTCGAGCTGCGCGATCTGTTCTTTGCCACGCCTGCACGGCTGAAGTTCATGCGCACCGACCGGGCCGAGGCGCAGGCCATTGCAGATACGGTGAAACGGCTGGCCATGGCTGAGCCATCCGTGACCTTCACCCTGCGTGATGTGTCCGGTGGCGGAGAGGGTCGTGTGACCTTCCGCGCGGATCGCGAGAACGGAGATCTGTTTGACGCGCTCCACGCCCGTCTGGCCCGCGTGATCGGGCGCGAGTTTGCCGAGAATGCGCTGCAAATCGACGCTACGCGTGAGGGCATCCGGCTTTATGGCTACGCTGCCTTGCCGACCTATTCGCGAGGTGCTGCGGTGGCGCAGTATCTTTTCGTCAATGGTCGGCCTGTGCGTGACAAGATGTTGACTGGCGCATTGCGGGCCGCTTATTTCGATTTTCTTAGCCGGGATCGGCATCCGGCGGCGGCTTTGTTCATCGACTGTGATCCGACGCTGGTTGACGTGAACGTTCATCCCGCCAAATCCGAGGTGCGGTTCCGCGACCCCGGCGTTGCGCGGGGCTTGATTGTGTCCAGCCTGCGCCATGCATTGGCCGAGGCCGGGCATCGGGCGTCCTCGACCGTGGCCAATGCGACCTTGGGCGCGATGCGGCCCGAACTTGCGCAATCTGCCACAGCGCGGGTGTACCAGATGGATCGACCTTCGCCAGCAGCGCGACAGGCCGCTTACCGGGCGCAATCTCCGGGCTTTGCTGAACTGGCCCAGGACTACAGTGGCAGCATTGTCGAGCCTACCCCGGTTGCGCCGATTGCCGAGGCAGAAGAATCTCAACCGCAGGATCTTCCCTTGGGGGCTGCGCGGGGACAGGTGCACGAGAATTACATTATCGCGCAAACCGCCGACGGTATGGTGATCGTGGATCAACACGCCGCACATGAACGGCTGGTTTATGAAAAGCTGAAAACGCAGATGGCGGAAAACGGCGTTGCAGCGCAGGCGCTTCTGATCCCGGAAATCGTGGAGCTGTCTGAAGGCGATTGTGCGCGCCTGATGGCCGTTGCTGAAAACTTAACGCGCTTTGGTCTGACCATCGAACCCTTCGGTGGCGGGGCCGTTGCTGTGCGTGAAACCCCTGCCATCTTGGGCGAGGTCAATGCCCGCGCGATGATCCTGGATATCCTTGATGAGTTGGCCGATCAGGGTGAAAGCCAGATGGTGCAGGCAAAGATCGAGGCGATCCTCAGCCGAGTGGCCTGCCACGGCTCTGTCCGCTCTGGTCGCCGTATGCGCGCCGAAGAGATGAACGCTTTGCTGCGCGAGATGGAGGCGACGCCGCATTCCGGTCAGTGCAACCACGGTCGCCCGACCTATGTGGAGCTGAAACTCAGCGATATCGAAAGGTTGTTCGGACGCAGTTGATCCGTCGTTCGGAACCAATTAAGAAGACAGAAACAAAACGAGAACATAAAGACTGATATGATCCAGATTGCAGGCACCCAGATCCCAGTAGATGACCCGGTCTTTTTGACCGGTGGCGGGGTTGTCCTGCTGATCCTTTTGCTTTTGTTCCTGTCGCTGCGGGCGGCCAATCGCTCGGCCCGGATGGCGGAACCTCTGGCGCGGCAGATGGCGCATCTGGGACAGCATGTGCAGCAACTGGGGCAGGGGCAGGAACAATTGCGCGGCGGTCTTCAGCATGTCTCGGACACGCAAGCCAATGCGCAAGTGCAGGTGATCCAAACAGTCGAGGCGCGCCTTTCCTCGGTTCAGCAGCAGATGAATGACCGGCTGGCGGACAACGCGATGAAGTCTGCACGCGCGCTGGCCGAAATGCAGGAGCGGATGAAAGAATCGCTGCATGGGTCATCGAAACAGACCGCGACATCCCTGACCCAATTGCAGGAACGTCTGGCCGCGATCGACAAAGCGCAGGACAATATCACCAAACTGTCTGGTGACGTTCTCAGCCTGCAGGATATCCTGTCGAACAAGCAGACGCGCGGGGCGTTTGGCGAAATCCAGCTGACAGACATTGTGTCAAAGGCACTGCCAAGGGACAGTTTCCAGTTGCAGGCCACCCTGTCGAATGGGCGTCGTGCGGACTGCCTGATCCATCTGCCGAACCCGCCCGGCCCCATCGTGATTGACAGCAAGTTCCCGCTGGAGGCGTATGAAGCATTGATCGGTGCGACTAATGACACTGAGCTGAAAGCGGCGTTGCAGATGTTCCGCAGCACGGTGCGTAAGCACATCAACGACATTGCCGAGAAATACATACTGGATGGTGAAACCGCTGATGGTGCGCTGATGTTCCTGCCGTCCGAGGCCGTCTATGCCGAGCTTCACGCAAAGTTCCCTGAGCTGGTTCAGGAAAGTTTCAGCAAGCGCGTCTGGATCGTTTCGCCGACCACCTGCATGGCGACGCTGAACACGATGCGCGCGATCCTGAAAGATGCCCGGATGCGCGAACAGGCAGGTGCGATCCGCAAAGAATTGGGACTGCTGCACAAGGATGTGGAGCGTCTGGGTGATCGTGTGACCAATCTGGATCGTCATTTTGGTCAGGCGGCAAAGGATATCTCGGAAATTAAGATCAGCGCCGAAAAAGCCGGCCGACGGGCGCAGCGTCTGCACAATTTCGATTTTGAAGAAATCGCACCTGATGCCGCGTCAGAGGTTGTGCCATTGGCGCGTCACGAAGGTTGAGACTTACTGGATCGACAGGTCCAGGTTGTACCCGACGGTTTTGCCGGTATCTCGGTCATTTCCCATCAGATAAACACGGATCGTATAGTCTCCGTCCTCTGGCAGGTTGATCCGAGCGGTATTGCCGTCAATCGAGCCATTATAAATCGCAACCCCATCACTGCCCGGGGGCAGGATGTTGAAATAGACCACGCCGTTTCCATTGGTGTCACTCACCTGAAGGTCGGCGAACATCTCCTGACCGGCTTTTGCACCCAACACATAGTCGAAGTATTCGTCGCCAGTGACAGCCCCGCTGACCATGGTGCCATAATTGCCGGACTGAAATTGCACCTCTGAGGTCATCTGGGCTAACGCCGCAGGCGCGAAACCAAGCAGAAGGGCCGACAAAAGAAGTTTTCCTGTCATGTCTGTTTCCTTTCAAGCTTCGCTTTAGCCGGAAATCACCAGCAGGTCAGATGCGCAGGAAGGGCTGGAATAATCGCGGCATAAGCTTGTTGAATTTCAACGGTGCATCTGTGACTGCAAGACAAATGCAGTCTTCCGAGATATCCGCGACAGGTGTGTGTTCCAAATCCTCGTCAGCGATCTCAACGTCGCCGCGGGCAAAGTGATCCACCTCGTCCGAAAACGCGCCCTGCAATACCATAGTCAGTTCCATGCCCTGATGACCGTGATCCGGGACCGCAGCACCGGCCGGGATGAACAACAACCTTGCCGTGGCCTCTTTGGTGGTCGGCAGAATGGCCTGCTTCACGCCCATACCGATGGATTTCCAGCGGATGTCCGCGACAGTTCCGCCCACATAGTCCTGCAAGGGGGTAGGCAGCACGGCGCAGCCCGGTCGCGCGGGCTTGGGGCTCGGTGCGCCCTGCGCAATCAAGGCCATGGTCGCCGCGAGGGACGCATCAGACATGGCAACCGAGCCTGCCTGATCATCCAGAACCTGCCCGCCAACGGCGTCAAAGCTCTCGGCCCGTGCGCGGCAATGGTCACACAGGGAAAGATGGGTTGCGACCATAAGATCGAACGCCTCGGGCAGAGTTCCTGCGGCATATGCCATCAGCAGGTCATCTGTAAGGTGATGTTTAATCGACTTGCTCATCTTACTCATCTCAGTTCATCGCGTGGCGCAAGCGGTCCAGCGCCAGCCTAATACGTGATTTGATCGTTCCCAGGGGCAACCCGGTCTGAGACGCAATTTCGCGGTGACTCAGGTCGCCGAAATACGCCTTCTCGATCAGCTCTCTCTGCGCTTCAGGCAACGCCAGCATGGCGGTGCGCAGCTGCGCGGTTTCCTGTTGCAGCGCGATTACGTCGTCCTGGTCAGGCTCGGCCTCGGGTCCCCATCCCAGTTCCTCGGGTTCGGGGCGGCGTTGCTTGCGCAGAACGTCGATGCGCTTGTTCCGAGCAATCGTGAAAACCCACGTGGCCACAGTGGCCCGTGTTGGATCGAACAGATGGGCCTTATGCCACAAGGTCGCCATCACCTCTTGCGCGCATTCTTCGGCCATGGTGGCATCAGACCCTGATTTCATCAGGAACGCCTTGATGCGTGGCGCGAAGTGTTGGAACAGCTCGGCAAAGGCCGACTGGTCCTGCGCATCCCGGATGCGTTTGACGTGTTCCACCCACTCGGTTCTGGTGTCGCAACTTGCTTTCGTTCCGTTCACCTGTCTACCCTTGATACGTTTCTTCCCGCGCCAAGGCTGAGGGGCGGCTGTGTCAGCCGCAGGTTCGTCCAAGGTCGCAGTATTGATCTCGGTAAACATAACCACATTACGGGCTGCGCCCCAAGCCGGATCACTTTATCGGGACATTTTGATCCAAAGCGCGCTATTTTCCGTAACACTACTATACAAATACGGCGGAAAACGATGCTGTTTTAAGCGGTTATGGGCAGGTCTGAAAACACACGATGGCAAAAGAAATTGATCATATCGCGGGCCACACCTATCACGGGCGCAAGGGCGGGATCGAAAACGCGTTTCGGTATTCGGTCGATTACATCCTGTTCGACCCCGAGGCCAAGTTGTCCACACCCCTGTTGTTTTCACGTGACCGCGCAAACCTCGCCAATTGGCGTACGCGTGATCATGGCGGGGCGCCCGGTCAGGGCGAAGGTGCCGCGTGGGTGCGTACCCGCTTTGACGAGATGGCCGTGCCGCAACCGGCGCGGATAATATTGCTGACCCAGCCACGGGTTCTGGGGCATGTCTTCAACCCCGTCAGCTTCTGGTTCTGCTTTGACGGCAACGACCAACTCTATACGGTGGTGGCCGAGGTGACGAACACCTTTGGGACGCGTCACAGTTATCTGTGCCACAAGCCAGACTTTGCATCCATCGAACCATCGGATCGGGTGGTGGCGGACAAGCTGATGCATGTTTCGCCATTCCAGAAGATCGAAGGCAGTTATACGTTTCGATTTGATTTCCGTCCTGACAGGGTTGGTGTTTGGATCGACTATACTCGACCCGACGGTGGGTTGATCGCCACCTTGACAGGACCCCGTCAGCCGCTAACCAATCGGGTGATCCTGTGGTCCTTGCTGCGGCGTCCGTTTGGGGCCCGGCGGACATTTACTCTGATTGTTTGGCAAGCGTTCAAACTGTGGCTTAAAAAGGCAACCTTTCGCCCGTTTCGATCCCAGCCTGTACCAGACCAGCCAATGTCGCGTGTGCGTGACTGACCCCCAGTTTGCGTAAGATCAAAGACTCAGGCCCCTGTCGATGATTGTGATGGTTTGACAACCGCGAACAACAGGAGCTGAAGACATGTTGGAAATTTCGGCAAGGAAAGTTGCCCAGGTGGCCATGATGGGCCGCGAACTGAACCGGGCCGAGGGCGAGCTGCGGGCGTTCATCGACCGCATGGGCGAAGACGAACAGGCCGAGCTGGTCGCCATCATGTGGATCGGCCGCGAAAGCTTTTTCGCCGAGGATTTGGCCGAAGCCATCGCCACCGCCAAGTCCGAAGCTTCGACCCCCTGTGCCGACTATCTGATTGGAACCCCACACTTGTCGGATCACTTGGAGAACGGGTTGGATGCTTTGGGCATTTCGGCTGAGGATATTGAGAACGACCTGATGTAGTTCGTTTTCCACACCAAATACGAGGATGGCGGTTTGGCCGCCATCTGGGCTTTATCTATTACTGAGATACACTTTGCTGGCGTAAATTGCGGACACGCCTCGGCATAACTCATCCTCCACGTGCTTTCTCTGACCCAGACTTAAACAAACCTTAATGATGCGCTTTGATAACGTTAAGGCGGCGTCCCCAAGTTTGATTTCACCAAGACAACGCAAATCAAGTTTAGGAGGACAAAGACATGGTACATACCCAAGCAGTAAACACCCAGAACGGCCTTCTTGATGGTCTGTTTTCGAAGTACGCCGACAAAAAGGTCGAGCACTTCCGTCGCCGAATTCTTGCAAAAACTGTGCGCGATCTTGAGAAGCTGGATGATCAACAACTTGCCGATATCGGTGTCCAGCGGGACCAGATCAATCGATGCGCGTACGAGAGTGTTTATCACAACAAACCCTACCGGCAATGATGGTGAAAAACCCCTGAGTTAAATCATCCCCAGTTCATTGTTAGTGAGGTTATCAATATGTTTGACGTTATCCCGCCCACCAATCAACCGGCCCCGGCTGCTAGTGCATTGCTGCTATTCGACCGTGCCATGCGCATCCGTGCCATCAGCCCGGACATTGTCCGGGCGGCCCAGCATCTGAACGCTTTGAGCGATCAACAATTGTCCGAGCTCGGCATCAATCGAAGCGACATCGAAGACACGATTGAGCGGTACATCTGAAAGCCCGAAAGGGAACGCAAGTCATGTTTAGCCAAGAACTATGAAAGCCATTCCAGCAAAACTGGGATGGCTTTCACTTTTCAATCAGGCCAAGTGATCAACGATCTGCAAATGTTGTGCCAGCGTATCGATCTCACTCATCCAATCCTGCACAAGTTTCGGATCGCTGGGCGCTGCGTGAACCCCTGCCGGGATTGCTCGGTTCAGGACCGCCTCGATTGCCAGTGATACCGGGATCGACACCAGACGCGCCATGGCGGTGCCGCGCGCATCGCCCCAGGCATCCATGACATAGGTCTTGTTCCAGACCTCAATACCGTTCTTCTCGGCCTTTAGGCCAACGCACAGCACAACGCGGTCTGGTTCGCCCTCATCATAGGCGTTTTCGTCCCAGAACTGATCCGACATCTCTTTCAGGCGAGCGTCACCTTCGGGCCCGGAAAGAGTTTCGATCTCGGTGAACACATCCGACCACGCGTCGGCCCAGCCGTTCAGGCGCAGGGTGCCGCGGACGAATTCCTTGACCGGCCAGTGATCCTCGAAATGGTATTGCGCCATGAAGGGGATCGAGTCGCGGTTGGGGTAAACCTCGAAGCTCTCCGGTGTGGGCAGCGGCGCGATATAGCTGCTGATGGCATCCCATGGGCGTGCAACATCCAGCGGGGCATAGTCGCGGATCGACTTCGAGGGCGACCGCAGTGCCTTGAGCACGCCCAGAGGCGACCAGCTGAACTTGTATCGGAACGGGTTGGGCGTTTTCGGGATGCCCCCGCAATAAGAAATAAAGCTCAGGTGGTTTTCAGGATCGAACACATCTGAGGCGCGATAGTCGTCGACCAACGCATGAGCCATCAGGTGGTCGATGCCCGGGTCCAGCCCGACTTCGTTTACCAGAATCACACCGGCCTCGCGCGCCTTGTCGTCCAGCGCACGCATCTCGGGCGCGATGTACGAAGATGAGACGAAGTTGGCCTGTTTCGAGATCGCCAATTCTGCCAGCGGAACATGCCAGTCGCCCGGCAGCATCGAGACGATCACATCGCCTTTGCCCAGCACCTTGGCAAGGGCTTCGATGTCGAACGCCCGGATATCGTCGGTCAGGTCGCCGACCTCGGCTTGGGCCTTTTCGATGGTTCGGTTCCAGACAGTGACCTTGTGCCCGCCCTCGATCAGGCGGCGCAGGCCGGGGATGGCCGACAGGCCGGTGCCACACCAGTGAATCGTCATCGTTCAGAGTCCTTCAATATGCGTTTTGTAGGTTGCTTCTGCCCGACCCCAGACGCCGCTGTCCAGATCGGTCAGTGTCAGCAGAGACGGCAGCAGTTGCGCGGCGTAGTCTTCCGAGCTTTCGACCGGCAGCATCGACGGCAGGTTGTCGATGGCCATGACGTCCATCACCGGATCATCGGCCACGCGCAGCACTGGGGCCTCCCATGTGGTTGCGCGGTCGTAGACCGGCACCGGGTTGTAATCGCTGTCCGGGTCGCAGGCGACGTCGCCAATGGCAGTCAGCTTGCGTGATGCGGTCAGCGCGTCACGCGGAACAAAGACCGGCGTACCCGGCCGCGCGAAGATGCAATTCAGGAACAGGTCATGGTCCAGGATTTCCGGGAAAGGACCACCGCTGGCAGTTTCGGCCATATCCCATTTGGTGACAGTGATACCCATCGCTTCGCACAGATCGGCAGCACCAGTGCCGACGCGGCCCAAGGCCCCGACGACAATGGCGCTTGGTCGTTCGGCCCCTGTGGCGTCCAGTTCGGCCAGCAAATCGGCATTAAGCTTGTCCTTACCGGCATAAACCCCAACAGGCGGACATTGGTCGCCCCGATGCTGCGCGGCCCATGCTTTGAGCGTCACTGCCGCACCCGCATAGCCGGCCCAATAGCCAAAGGCCGCAACCCGACGACCGTCTTCATCCACCAGATACTCAAGATCATACAGCGTGCCGCCCCCGGCCTTGAACCGTTCCAGCAAAGCGCGGCCGGAATGCTGGCCCTTGTAGGCATGTCCGAACATGATGTGTCGGTGGGGCAGGGGCGTGCCATCTTCGGGCAACTCTTTGAGGCCGAAAATGATCGCGTCCGCCGGAGCGTCAGGCCAGGAGTTTTCAGGTGCGATCTCGCAGCCTGCGTCCTTGTAGCCGTCGATTGGAATGGCACGAACATGGCTTTCCTCGACCGTCACGCGGATGCCAGCCGCGATCAACGCCGCGGCACCTTCGGGGGTCAGCCCAACCCGTTCCTCGTTCGGGCGCTGTTCTGCCCGGACCCAGAGATGTGTCATCGTATTTCCTTTTGTCAGAGCATTCCGGCGGCATGTACCGCCTGAACTGAAGGCCGCGCCTCCATCGCCTCGCGGAAGGCGAGAATTTTGGGGAAGGCCGTGACATCGACGCCGTCGCCTTCCAGCCAGCTGCAAACCACATAAAGATAGGCATCTGCCAGCGAAAATGCCTCACCCAGAACAAACGGCCCACGCAGGCCGTTTGAACAGATGTATTCACAGGATGCTGTCATTGTTTGTGGGACCTTATCCTTCATGTCTTTCCAGCTTGGCTTCTTGTCCGCCCATCGCGCTCCGCGCATCTTGTGCGCGTGGTTCACGTGCATGGTCGACGCAAGATAGAACATCACCTCACGCATGCGCGCGGCCATGACCGGATCAGCAGGAACCAAGCCTGCGGCAGGTGCTTGGGCAGCGACATACTCCAGCAGCGCTCCGGTTTCGGTCAGGATACCACCATCAACAACCAGCGCCGGCACCCGACCTTTGGGGTTGATCTGCCGGTAAGCCGGTTTCGTCTGCTCGCCCCCGGCAAAGTCCAGTTTGATCACCTCATATTCTAAGCCGGCCTCTTCCAGAGCAATCGCAACAGCGACCGAGATCGTGCGAGGGGCATAATAAAGCTGCATGGGGTATCTCCGATCTGGTTACAGGTGGGTCTGCGCGAACTGCCGGTCGGGTGCCTCAAGATGCGGAACGGCATTGAAAAGAACCGGGCTCAGTTGCGCCCCAATCGGATGCAGACGATGCATTGACGTGTTCATAATGGCAAGGGCCACACGTGCCATCGACGGGATGTCCAACCCCATCGCCTGCCGCACCACCATCGAGATCAACCCGCCCGAGGTGACAACAATGGCGGGTCCGCCTTCGGTTCCGATTTCACTCAGCGCATCACGAACACGCGTTTCGAACGCTTCGAAGGTTTCGGGTGCGTTCCTGATGTCGCCATTGGCCCAAGCGGCAAAGGTTTGGGGCAGATGTTCGACAAAACCCTCGCGGTCCGTGGGGATCGCAACCCCGTGCTGTTCTTCGAGCAGTTGTGCCAGGGTGAAATATTCAATCTCGTTCAATCGTGCATCACGGATCGGGTCAGACAGCCCCATGCTTTGGGCGGTTTCTGCATGGCGAGTCAGAGTGCCGCAATAAACGCGGGTATAGTGGCTGCGTGTGTCGCGCAGATGCGCGCCCAGCCAACGGGCTTGCTGATGCCCCAACTCGCTGAGCTTGTCATAGCTTACTTCGTCGCGCGCTGCGGTATTGGCCTGCCCGTGACGCACCAATGTGATATGTGACATGTCGGTCCCTCTTGCGCAGACGTCTTAGGGCAGGTTCTACCCCGGGACCAGAGGGGTTTCATGTGCGGTTGAAAAATTCCTGGCTGTGTTCCGGTTTGTGGCTATGGTCTGCCCAACGAAAACTTGGAGGTGTCATGTCGGTCAATCACGAACGGTTCTTGGCGGATTTGCACAAGCTGCGTGAATTCGGGGCCTCGGGTGTAGGCAAGGGTGTGATCCGACCGGCCTATTCCCAAGCAGACATCCAAGCGCGCAAATGGCTTGCCGAACGCATGTCTGACGCGGGGCTGACACCGCATTTCGATCCGGTCGGAAACTTGTTTGGGTTGGCCGAAGGTCCGTCGCTGTTGATGGGATCGCATTCCGACAGTCAGCCCGAGGGCGGTTGGCTGGACGGAGCGCTTGGCGTCATTGCAGCACTGGAAATCGCGCGTTCAAGTGATCGGCCCATCTCGGTCGTCAGCTTTCAGGACGAAGAAGGTCGGTTCGGCGTGACCACAGGCTCAGCCGTATGGTCCGGTGGCCTGCCATTGGAACGGGCAGATGCTTTGACAGATGGTGCGGGCGTCAGTTTTGGTGCCGCGCGGTCCTCAATGTCCGAACTGTCTGGTGGCTTTATCGACCCGTCCAACTTCAAAGGTTATATCGAGATGCATATCGAACAAGGCCCGTCCCTGGACGCGACAGGAGATCAGGTCGGCGTCGTCACTGATATTGTCGGCATCCGCGACATGTCGATCACTTTTGAGGGTCAGCAGAACCACGCAGGCACCACACCGATGCACCTGCGCCGCGACGCGTTTCAGGCGTTGTCCCTTTTCAACACGCGTCTCAATGAACGTTTCCGAAATGTGGTGACGCCTCAGACCGTCTGGACCATCGGACGTGTTGACGTGTACCCCAATGCCTCATCCATAGTTCCGGGTCGGGTTCGGTTTTCGATGCAATGGCGGGATGGCGATGCGGAGCGCCTCGTCCGGATGGAAGAGATCATTCGCGCGACAGCACAAGAGGTAGCCGATGAACAGGCGATGGCGCTGGAGTATGGCCCGATGCTGGGGCTTGAACCTGTGGCCATGGACAAGGCATTGCAGGATGCGTTGGAAGGTGGCGCGCAACAGGTTGCTCCGGGGAAATGGCGCCGGATGCCCTCGGGCGCGTTGCATGACGCAACAAACGTGTCGCGCCTGATGCCGGTTGCCATGTTGTTTGTGCCGTCGATCAACGGAATCAGTCACGATTTCGCTGAAGACACCGCCGAAAGCGACCTGCTTGCTGGCCTGAGCGTGCTTGACGCCGCTGTTCAGTCACTTGCGGGGCAATAGCAAAAAGTGAGGGTAAAATACTGTTTTTTCTGTTTCTTGCGGTCAAGTAGACTGGAAAAATTCCGGCAGAAAACGTTTCGAGCCTCTGAGTTTCAAACAAGGCGTGTTGCTTAAGGGAAAAAAGTTTCCTATAGGAACATTTATGTGCATACATCCGTATGCAGAACGTTCCCAGGAACGGTGCGTCGGGCGTAGGCTGTCTGGAATCGTTGCAATCCTCACTGCTTGTTGCAGACTGTTGGGATGCGCACCGACCCATAGGTAGGAAAAGGTATCCGCAATGACTTCACCGAAACGCACTCCCTTGTATTCGTTGCATGTTGAGTTGGGAGGTAAGTTGGTTGATT
>NZ_WQGF01000020.1:0-40408 GCF_013034545.1 Ruegeria sp. HKCCA5763 | reverse complement strand
CGCCACCCAGCATAACAAAAAGCGTTGTAATGCTGAGCGCCATCGGCAGCAGCAAGTACCAGCCAGGTCGCCCTGTATCATGCAACCTCCGCCAACCGGCGGCCAGCATAGGGATGATAACGGCCAGTTGGAAAACAGAGGACAGAACTCGAGATCCTTGCCCTGTTTCTGGGTTGGTCCCGAATATGATCGCATCCACCACAGCTAAAGCAGAACTCACGAGAACCACAAACAAGAAGAACCACCAGTATTCTGAGCGCATAGCCCGACCGGAGAACTGGAAGTATTTCGAGAAACACGTTTTGACGGCTTCAACAAAACCCATTTTCAATCCTTTCTTGGTTTCTGCGCGACCTCAGAACGCCTCGCCGACCCAAAAGAACACATTCGCCCTCATGGGTGCTCCCACCTACCTTTTTGTTTGAGGGCAGACGCCTATCGTACGAGAGCGTAATGAAGTTTACGCGCGGAAAAAATGTTGATTTATTAAAAATTAGATTCAAACATGTGAATTTGACACAACTTTCATTTTACCTCCGTTGTGATCGCTGTCGCCCGACTTGTCGGGCCCTACCGGCCGCTGGAGTGAGTGCTGGCGGTCGGAAGGCACTTTACAATGATTGAGCGTTGGGAGGACGCGATGCTTATACTTAGTGTACTCGGCCTACCTCCAGAATTCGCTCGAGCTTCTGCCATTGTCGTCATTCAGCCTTCACACGTTGTCGGCGGTCTCGGTTGTCAAAGTAATAGTGCTCCGCCCGCCACCCCCCGCGACAAGTTGTTGGGAAGGGAAGTTACAGGGCCGAAGTATGTTTCATAGCCTGCTCCGACGCGAGAACTTCAAACAAGCCATCCAATTTCACCAATTTCAACGGAACCAGAGGGAGAAGAAAATGTCTAAAAAGATGGTGATGATTGCGGGCGCAACTTGTTTCGCACTGCTTGCGGCCTGCGACGATACGAGTACATCCAGTGCGTCCGCCGAACTCACACCCGCTCAGCAGGCGTGTTTGCGAGATGTAGCCAGCACAACGAACAATTCGCAAGTCGTGGTGCTCTCATCCGCGTTTAGCGAGGCGGGGACACAGGTCACTGTAGGCGTTGGCGAGGATCGTGCTCCTTGGAATTGCATTGCTTACAGTGATGGCACGACAGCTGGTATCGAGTTCCTGGGCGACGAAGGCGCATTGTGACCAGTCTGTCGCGTAGCCGAAAACGGCTGCGTAGCACTGGCTTGATTTGCTGAGGCTCGACTTGGTTTGTAGAACCACTATCATTGTATTCGCGATCCTTTACCTGTTGGCGTTGATTGCATTCTTGACGGGCACATTTGGCTGGTTGGGACAGGAAAGAGACCCTTTGTCCGGGGTGTTCCTTCTGCCGTTGGGACTACCTTGGATACTTGTAGCGGACTCGATCTCAGAGTCGGCCAAACCGTGGTTCGCGGCGCTCGCACCGGTGCTCAACCTGTTAGCGCTGGTCTTGATTTGCAGATGGGCACATGGTTTGCGCCGGTAGTGAAAGCCGCGCTTATTCTCACCAAAAGGGAGGAAAACATGGGAAAAGTGATCTTGGGTATTGTGATCGGGCTCGTCCTCGGCGTGGTTGGGGCGATGACCTTAGGTGGCGGGGCCGCAGTGGGTGTCGGCGTTGCGACAGGCTTGTCCGCCGGTGTCTGCACCACATTGAAAGGAGCACAAGCAGAGAACCTGATCACCCCCGAGCAAGCGGATCAGATCCTCAATCGCGTAAATTCCGAGATGGCATCACTGCAAGGAATTGAAACGACAGACGAGGTCGTCGGCAGCGCACAGGCATGCGATGAGTTTCTATCAAAGTTGAGGGATGCAAAGTGAGGTTCCGCTTAGTACGGAACAAAACTGTAAGGACAAGCCAACAGGGAACCATCTGATGAAACTCGTTTTACTCAAACTCCTCACTCCCATGTTCGCAATCGCGGGCACTGCTGCTTTTGCAATGTCAGAAGCCGATGACGCGTGTATCGACCAATTACGGCAGGTTGGAGGACCAGACGGTCAATCAGGTACGATAGAAAGCTCAGAGTTCTCGGAAGCAGGTACGCTCGTCATGCTACGAGATGCAGGTGGAACACTTTGGCGCTGCATCGCGTACAAGGATGGAAGCATTGGAGAGATGTCGGTTGTCGAGGCGATGGATGATGGCGGTGGAGCCATTGCAGGCGTCGCCGGTTCTACCGGTAGCCAGCGTGTCAAATTCGATGTCGGTTCCACTGGCGCCGAACTTGTCGGCCAACTCGCGCCCGGAGCGTCGCAGCAATACCTTCTCGGTGCAAAGAACGAACAGTTCCCTTACGTCCGCGTTGCTCCGCGAAATGGCTCCTTGGACTACGTCATTCGTAACCCCGATGGTTCTGAACTGTTGGGATTGATGTCGGCGGACAAGGAGTATCGAGGACAGCTTTGGCAATCCGGTGATCATGTTGTGGAAGTTATCAATCGCAGCAACTCTTCCGTCGACTACAACGTAATTTTCGGAATTGAATAGGTGATCAATCAGAAACCCTGGAACGCAAGTCCAAAAAAGCGAGGGAAACACAGATGAATCCCAAGGTCCTATTGGTGATCGGCACGACGTGTATTACTGCGCTTGCAGCATGCGACGAGAGTGGCGGATCAGTGGATGCAAGTGCACCAACTGTGGGCAGCTCTAGCGATCTTTCGTCATTTGAAGGGGCAAGAGCGGGACAGGCTGAAATGGGCATCCAGAGTCTCGGATTTGAACTCATCCGAAGCGAAGGGCTCACCTCGTACTGGTTTAACACGGATACTGGTGCATGTGCTCGGATCACGACATCTGAGGGAAGGTACTCAGATGTAGCTATGCTGCCATCAGGTGACTGCTGACACATTTTTCATAAATCAAACATCTGCAAAAGGGAGCTTAAGTTTGCATTTTGATCTGGTACATGCGGCGGTCATCGTTGTCGCTCTGATTGTCACAAACCTGGCATTGAAGTCGTCCGGCGTGATCAACGAAGAAAGCAAACACCAATGGAACTGGAAAGTTTTTCTGGCCTACTTCGTGGTCGTCTTTATCATCAATTTGGTGTGGCCGATTTAAAGCTTCAGGTCGGAAAGTCTATCCCGCACTTGATACGGCTGTTGAGAATGAGCCGCTCCAATAGATTACCAAGTAGGAAGAGTTTGAGCATAACAGGCTGAAAAATAGAAAGGAGCTGGCATGCGGTTTTTGACGTCCCTCATATTCATTGGTGCTCTGGCAACCGCGGCGAATTCTGACGTAACCAGTCGAAACGGTGGCCCAAGCAACAGTCAAATGCTTTCAAAGGGTGGCGACGGAGGTGTTGATGGCGTCGCTTTCTTTCGCCCAGTCTTAAGCGGAGTCTTGTATCGATCCGGTTTCAAAGGCGGTGACAAGGACCGAACGGGCCTAAGTAACGGTCAACGCAAAACTCTGTGCAGTGAAGGGTTTTCAACCGGGTTTTATGCGGACTTTGGCAAAAACACTGAATACGGTCGCACCAGTTGTGGAAGCGGATCCTTTGACTATCAAAGTGCCAGATCCTCCCGACCCGATGCTGTCATGGCGTCCATACACGAGGTGATTGAAAACCCCGGAAAAGGCCCTGTCTTGGTGCACTGCATGTGGGGCGTTCATTCTTCGGGGGCATTGTCGGCAATGGCACTCGTTCAGTTTTGCGGTTGGACGGAAGGCAGGGCCAAGGAATATTGGAATGATGCCCGAAACGGGGCCCCGTGTTCAGGCGGGTGTGACCAGTGGATTGACTCAAAATTCGCCAACTTCAGTGTTGACCCCAATTTGAAGATCTCCGCCGAACAACAGGCAGCGATTTGTCCCAAATGATATCAGAAGGACTATCCAAATGAAGTTCAATCTTCTGGGGTCACTTGCTTTCATTGCACCCACCGTCTTGTGGGCGAACGACGATGTTCTTGGTGAAGCCACGACATTTGAGAGTCCCAACGGCGTTACTGAACGCTGTATTCGGATCGAAAAAACTCCTACGGGCGAGTATAAGAAAAGCGATCTTGAGGAAGAAACAGCCTATTGCGAGATCGATTTCTATGCACCCGGTATCGCTATTTGCCCAAAAACCTGGAGCACCAGCCCAGGAATGGCCGTCTACGATATTTCGGAAGGGCCCTACGCGGGGAACCGTTCTGAGTTCGAGAGAAACGCTTGCAAAGAGGGGAAGGCGGCGAAAGATCTGGCCAAGGACAGGGTGGCCAAATTCAAATCCACCATGAACCAAAAGGGCACCAGCGGAACCTTTTCCACCTCGTCGCTGCTTTACTATCATTTCTCCAGATATTTCGACACGACTGTAAAAGTTCCAGTCGCTGTTTGGCGCAGCATGGACGCCCAGGCGCATTTTTCCGAGGTTGCCGAACCTGGCCTTGCGATTTCTGGTGGCTCTCATGGCGGGCGCATGAACCATGAAGGCTGGCGGGTCTTCGCAGCTGCGGATTCCGACCCAAATTCATACCAACCCACCGATGATCTGTTCACCTCGGATCGAACGCAAATTTACGGTGTACTGCTTGACAGTCCCGGGCATCGATACGGCTCGGAAATCAACGGCACCCGCAAATCTGGTTGGGGGAAAGGTCAGAACCGCGATTTTCAGGAAACCCCCGCTTTCTTGGCTTTGCGATCTTCAAAACCCTTGCTAGAGGCCATTGCAGAGGGCGTGAAAGAAGGCCGAAAAGACCGGATGATCAACAAGGATCTCGGTCCCGATGTCAGTGACCAACAGATGGCATTTTGGATGCAAGAACTTACCGAGATTGTACTCCTCGATTTCATCTTTAGCCAGCAGGACCGCGTAGGAAACATAGACTTCACACCCTATTGGTATTGGGTCGAAGACGGAAAGCTGAAGCATAAGAAAGCCAAGCACCATGAGCCAAACGATGGAGACGTTCCCGACGACGCATTATTGATCCGTCGCAGCAATCTAAACGACAACGATGCTGGTGGGCGTGTCGAATACGCCAACTTCGCGAAATCTACTCAAATGCTGGAGAAAATGCGGCACTTCTCTCCAAGCACGTACCGGCGCTTGGTCGCTTTGAATAATGATCTTCAATCTCAAGGTCCCGTCTACGGCTGGTTGTCGCGAAGCCTTGGGTTGTCAGATAAGCAGATTGCACAGGTTGTAAAAAACACCGAGTTGGCAACGTCCATTCTCCAGGACAATTGTTCTAATGGTGATTTGATGTTCGACTTGGATCCTGTCGCATTCTTTTTGAGAAACAACACCGAGGTAGAGACAGTGGATTGTAATGACCCGTAGGCTTTCTACGCTTTTTGCGGCGTTCATTTGGACCGCTCTAATCGCCTGCAAAGCGGCGGCATTGGACGTCATCGTCATATCGGACCTGAACGGCAGTTACGGTTCGGTAAAGTATGCGCCTCGGGTCGATACGGCGATTGAACGGATAATCGAGATTGATCCCGATTTGGTGATTTCGACGGGCGATATGGTCGCGGGACAGCGCATTCCCAACTTGTCAGACAAACAAGTCAGGGAGATGTGGAATGCCTTTCACGAAGCCGTATCAGATCCTTTAGAGGCCGCCGGAATTCCATTTGCGGTCACGCCTGGGAACCACGATGCCTCTGCTTACCGAGGGTTCGAGCGTGAAAGAAAAATATATGCAGAGCAATGGACACCGAGAAAGCCAGACGTCGATTTCCTGATTTCGGATGACTACCCGTTCTTCTACGCATTTGAGATGCAGGGTGTAACATTTGCGTCTTTGGATGCAACAACCCTAGGGCCGCTATCCGGCGACCAGCAGGACCGGCTAAAGGAACTGGGTTCAGATGGAGACCCGATTGTCACTTTCAGTCACCTCCCACTTTGGCCTTTCGCGATCCAGCGCGAACGCGAAATCATCGGTGACCCGACACTTGAGAAAATCTATCTGGAAAGCGGTGTTGTTCTGCATCTGTCAGGCCACCATCATGCCTTCTATCCGGGTTGGAAAGGCGGTGTGGCTTATGTTTCACAGGCTTGTTTGGGCGGTGGCCCGCGGCGGCTTATTGGCGATAGCGCCAGATCACCTCACAGCTTCACGCATGTTACGTTCCAGTCGAACGGAGAGTTTGGGATAGCAGTATATCGAGGGCCTGATTTCGAAAGGTCGGTTAACTTCAAGTCGCTCCCAAAAGAGATCAGATCCCCGAATGCGGTATTGAAACGCTTGGACCTTGTGAAATGACTAGAAGTTGAGTTTCAGCTCAACTTTTTCAGGGACCAGATCATTTATCATCTCTTCGATCCGGGCTTCCGAAAGTCCACCCGAGGTGATGAAAAGCAATGAAACACGAGATTTGCCCGGAACGTGGTGTTTTCTGACCAGCTTCCAGCCAGCGTCTGCGGCCATGGCTTCAATGGCTCCGCTGACTTTTAATGAGTGCTCTTCGTCTGAGGCCTTGAGGGAAATTTCAACACCCTTGTTGCGTCCACCAAGCCAAATGAAACACCAACAAACAACCGCCACCAGCGTGGCCATCAAGGGCAAGCCCAGCCCTACCGCCAGCCCAAGCACGGTGACTATGATCATTTCCACCGTGTCGACCGGGTCATCCATATTTGACCGGAACCGCAGCAGAGCTCCTATTCCAAATATCACGAACCCGATCATCGATCCGTGCTGTACGACCAGAAACCCAACCGCCATGCCAACAAGCGCGTATAGGAAGAACAGTCGCGGCATGACGATATCACTGACACTTCTGCGGGCTCTCCGCCTCACGGGGTGATAGACGATTAGTCCAGTCAGTATGACAGTTACGATGACGTCGAGAGTGAAGAAATACAGTTCCTGTTTGCCCCGAAACTGTAACCAACGTCGTTCGATAAGTATTTCCGACTCCGTAGTACCGGCCAACATGGTCGCGGGGTCGATTTGTGTTACCGCAGCGCCTGGCAACAGCACCATCAATAGCGCGGCCATGAGTGGGAAAGTCTTGTTCAACTTAACTTCCTTCCTGCTTGCTCTGGCAGATTGCGTTCCGCCATCTTGTCCAATTCAATCGCAACAGGCGCGATCAGGTAAAGAGATTACCGTGCATTCTCCGGACATCGCATCCGGACTGTGATACGAACGCTGATACAGGGATGTGGTCCAAGCGCGAGAGAATCCAATGACAGAAAACAGAGTGTTTTCGTCAAAAGCTGAAATTTCACGGTGTTTCTGCAAACTTAGACGACTCGCTTTTACGGCCAGCTCGGTTGCGGCAGCCTTCTTGCCTTGGACCAATTTTGCCTACGCCGAAAGTGCTGGTTTGGTTCTGGTCGATAAATTCAAGGTGGCAGACAAATCAGAGGGATTTTCAGAGCCTTCCGGTTTGGCAATGTCTAACGCTGAAGGCTTCTTGTGGTCTGTAAGTGATGCCGAACCTAAACTGCACCTACTCAGAGTCGACGGGGTATTAGGAAACTCTTTCAAGTTGCCAGCATTGGCAGGATCAGATTTGGAGGGTGTTGCACCTCGAAAGGATGGGTCTGTTTTGGTGCTTCAGGAAACTGACCGATCAATTCTAGTCGTTCACCCAACCGAACCCATTCAATTGACAACAATACCTCTCACATCTCTTAAAGGTTACTCGGCCGCCGCTGAATTACTCGTTGGCAACCCATTAAACAAGGGACCCGAAGGTATCGCTGTTGACCCGGAATCGGGGCGGGTCTTCATTGGCATTGAAGGACAACCAAGGTTGTTAATGGTCGTATCACCAGCGCTAGACGAAATTGTTGAGATCATTCCTTTAGCCCGCGATGCAGGTTTTATCTCCGAGCGTGTAGATGATGATGAACTGGATTTGAGCGGCCTGGCATGGTCCCCGTCCTCACGTTCTCTTTGGATTGTAAGTGACAAAGGCCGTCAAATCTTCGTCTACAATCCAGAGTCCAAGTCCGTAAAGTCTATCAGTTTGACGTTCACAGAAGATGGCAAACAAAAGGAAGTTAAACATCCCGAAGGAATCGCTCTCGATGAGACCAAAGGGCTTCTCTATGTCCTAACAGACGATGCCAAGAAATCGCGGCTTTATGTTTTTGAGCAACCGGAATTGTGAGGACTGTCCTACTAGTTCTCTACTCTAACTTGTTGAAAAGCCGGTTTATGTAATTCAGCGCCGTCGTATGTGCGGCGTAATAAGTAAATCTGCGTTCTGTTCACTGTGTTTCTTAAAAACATCACCCATCAATACATTCGAGTAGCGTCAGGTTCACACATGCGAACCACATAATAACATTGGACTTCAACATGCTCAGTCACTTTAAGGTTGTCAAAAATGCGCGTATTCAGATCAGTTGTTTTTGCGATCATTTGCACTCTTGTGGCCACTGCATCAGTTCCAAGAAGTAGCATTGCCCAAACCTGGGACATCGCATCCCAGCACTCGGTCAGCGGCGTAACGGTGTATGATGCGGATGAGCTGTTAACTTTTGCCGGTCAGTTGGCCTTTGATCGATCAGGGCGCATTACAGCGGTGGAGGTCGCATCAACGATCACTCAGATCTACCGAGAAGACGGCTACTTCTTAGCTGAGGCGTGGCCTGGTCCCGATGGGCAGAGCATAGTTGTTGATGAAGGGCGCATTCAAACCATCGAAATTGAAGGCGTAGATACTCGCACGTTCAAAACACTAGAGAAGATTTTTCAGCCCCTCACCACCGCATATCCAATAACTCTCAAACGATTTGAGCGGGCGGTTATGCTAGCCGAGGACATACCCGATTTGGACGTGTCGACCGAACTTGATTACCCGGATCAGGCTGGTGCTCGGCTGAGGGTATTGGGAGAACCTCTGCGCAAACAAGCCGGTAGTGCGACACTCGACAACCCTCCGCGTGAGCTTGGAGAAGCGCTCAGCTTCTATGTCGTACAAGAGTTTTATTCAACGCTGACCGTCGGGGATTTGCTGCGATTTGAGGGATCAGGCAATTACAATTGGGACAAAGACGATGAACACTCTTTATGGGGCGCTCTTACCTATCGCACGCCGCTGAACAGCAATGGTCTGTACGGTGAGATCTTCTACGGGAACATAAACGCAAAACGTGACCTCTCGGGGGACTTTGCGAGAACAGATATTGACGGCGAGAACTTCACAGTCGCGATGGGTTACCCCGTGATCCGCGATGTGGCCCGTTATGGGTATCTTCTGTTGGACTATCGCCTTTCAAAAGCGGACTCAGTCAGTGGTGGCGTTCCACTATCCAGTGACGCGAGTGTCGTTGGCCTTACATATCTTTACGGGCAAAACTATCCAAAGGGACAAGCTCTGGAAGCGGGGCTAACCTTATCTTTTGGTGACAATGACAACGACACGACAGACGCGAATTTTGACGACGGGGACTCTTCGTTCTGGCATCTACGAGGCGGCGTCGGATACGAAAGCCCGCTAACGGGCTTGTCTCCCAACACAGCTTGGCGAACCGAGATCTGGGGGCAGTACACAACAGACCGGCTGCCCTCGGTCGAAGAGTACTTCCTTGGTGATCGTTATGCTTTGCGCGGATATCGTTTTGACGAAGTGGATGGCGATTCCGGGATTTCCGCGATTTTCGAAGTGTCTCATTCCTACTTCCCCAGTTCCCAGAGCGTACATCGCTTAACGCCCTTTGCCTTTTTCGACGTGGGTTACATCTCGAACAATGACCCTGCGAGTTTCGAAGTTGATAATGCTACACTGGCGTCGACAGGTCTGGGTTTGGACATTGAGTTTAAGAAAAATCTATTTCTGTCCGGATATGTCGGTGTCCCTTTGAGAGACGGCCCTTTGACCGACTCTGGCGATCCTGGCGCGTATCTTGCTCTGACAACAAGTTGGTGAGAATGTTATGAAACTGAACCGAATTGCTGTACTTACCGCAACTTGTCTAATTACAGAACTGGCCGTTACTCAGGTCTTTGCCCGCGGAAATCACTACGGGTGGTGCCGAGGTGTAGGGAACCCACACCAGTCGAGCCAAGGGTGCGGGCAGGCTGGTGGGCAAGGGGCAGGTAATCAAGTTACTGGCCCAACTCAGCCGGTGGCAAATCAGTTGCCGCCTAAGGGAACGCAGCAAACGCCCACGTCCGTTACTGTTCCAGTCCTTGCGCCGGGCGCGGTCCCGAACGCAATTCCCGGTCAGGTTCCTATTGCGACACCGATAGCGGTTCCTGGTCAGGTTCCCACGCCGGTAGTAGCGCCAACTCTAGCTCCGCCTTTGGCACCAAACGCGACACCAAACCGGGTTCCGACAGCCGTTCCCAATCAGGTTCCACCATTGGTCGCCGGTCCTACCGCGGTGCCGTCGCAAGTTCCGACTGCAACTCCCAATCAAGTTCCGGTCGCTACCCCTGGCCAGGTTCCGCCTCAACCCACCGGCCCAACAGCGGTGCCGCCACTTGTGCCCACCGCAACACCAAACCAAATACCAGTCGCAGTTCCTGGTCAGGTCCCACCTCAGCCCACTGGACAAACTGCTGTGCCACCGCTCGTCCCAACTGCAACACCAAACCAGATTCCGGTCGCAGTGCCCGGCCGTGTTCCGCAACCCAGCGGTACTACGGCGACACCACCGCTTGTCCCAACCGCAACCCCCAATCAGGTTCCCACGGCGGTTCCTGGCCAGGTTCCACAGTTGACACCAAAACCGACGGCAACTCACGTGGCAGTCCCAGGGCATCCGAAGCCACAAGGCGTCGTGACAATCATGCGCCCTAAGCCGAGGCCGACAACCGGTACTGTCCAGCAACCTGGCACAACACAAGTGACCCACCATCTAACGCACCAAAGCAATGCGAAGAAACACGATCACGTCGCAGCAACACCTGGACGACATGACCCGCACGACCTACCGAGATTCCGCAACGCGGCGGCCAAGGAAGACTGGGAATGCGTTGCCAGCGGATTTGGACAGCGCCGTTATGATGCTGGGCGAGGCGTGTTGCTGAACAACGGAGCGTTACGGCACCTGGGAAACGTGGACGCAATGGCACGGGATGTGCCTGCAAGGCATCCAAAACATTCTGGATGCATTATTTCGGTCAAACGAAAGCAGCGCTGAAGCTCGCATGGTAGGTTTTGCTCGGACAATGAGATTAGTCGACCAATAGTTCGTCAATTGTCATCTGGATAATTGGATTTCGCATTGCCCATATTCCCTGGCGTTTACGTTGGCTGACGTAGCCCAAAAATGCTCTGTACCTAAATTTGCCTCAATTAGGACAACAATCTAAAGTGCCGCACTTCCAAGAAGAGCCTCCGACCATCTGGGACGGTCAGGTCGGGCAAGCGAAACGTTGAACGGCAACTTTGCAAAGTCAGCTTTCTGCGCGTTGGCGACATTTGGGCATGGTCAGATTGCGGGTGCAGCGAAGGGCGGCTTCGTCCGCAACTCGGTCAGTCGCCCAGTTTCGATAAACGTCCGTTGTTCATGAAAGCTGCCGTCGGAGTCTAGCATCGTTATTAGGTATTAAACCTAGGTCGGGTTGCCCGTTAAAGTTAGGACATTTTCACAGCCTAACTCCAACAAATACCAACATTTACTATCATCAATCTTATTAGAAGAATGCGTATCAACGGAAACGATGGCAAGAAAATTTGGGCTCACATCCATCAACGAAAAAACAGGGGATACACAAGCTATCGCTCTGAAAAACGTTAAATTACAGAATTTTATCTTGTGTTATGGTGCCCAGGAGAGGACTCGAACCTCCACGTCCATACGGACACTAGCACCTGAAGCTAGCGCGTCTACCAATTCCGCCACCTGGGCAGGTGTCGTGAGGGGGCGTTTAAGCCCAGTGGCAGAGGGCGTCAACCAGATTCGCGGAGATTTTTGAAAGTTTTTTGAATTTGGGCTTTGCCCCCCGATTTGTGCCTTTGAATTTCACCATCCTCGCGGCGAATTAGCGCCTTGTTTGAAAGGGCTGCGGGCGTTAGGTCTAGGGCGCAATTTCTCAGCAGGAGCCCTCTCATGTCGAAACTTGTGACGATTTATGGCGGATCTGGATTTGTCGGCCGCTACATCGCGCGGCGCATGGCGAGTGAGGGATGGCGTGTGCGTGTGGCGGTGCGCCGCCCGAACGAGGCGATGTTCGTGAAACCTTATGGTGTCGTCGGCCAGGTTGAGCCGGTGTTGTGCAATATCCGCGATGACGCGTCGGTTGCCCAGGCCATGCACAGTGCGGATGTCGTGGTCAACTGCGTCGGTGTCTTGAACGAGTTGGGCAAAAACGACTTTGGCGCTGTACAGGCCGAAGGGGCGGAGCGGATCGCGCGTTTGGCGGCAGAGCAGGGGATTGAGCGGATGGTTCATGTCTCGGCCATTGGAGCCGATGCAAATTCTGCCAGCGAATATTCTCAGACCAAGGCGCGGGGTGAGGCAGGTGTGCTGAAGCATATGCCAAACGCGGTGATCCTGCGGCCATCCGTGATCTTTGGCACAGAAGATCAATTCTTCAACCGCTTTGCCGGAATGACACGCATGGGGCCGTTCCTGCCGTTGGTTGGGGCCGAAACCAAATTCCAGCCGGTCTATGTGGATGACGTGGCCCAGGCTGCAGTTAAAGGCGTTCTGGGACAGGCCGAACCCGGCGTGTACGAGTTGGGCGGGCCCGAGGTGAAGACTTTCCGCGCTTTAATGCAGCAAATGCTGGATGTGATTCACCGTCGCCGCGTCATCATTGGTATGCCGTTTTTTGCAGCACGGATCATGGCGGGTGTTCTGGACATCATTAAGTTTGTCAGCTTCCAGTTGTTCCCGAACAACATTCTGACCCGAGATCAGTTGAAGAATCTGCGGAATGACAATGTGGTTGCCGATGAGGCCAAGTCTTTTGCCGAACTTAGGATCACACCGACCACCTTGGAATCGGTGCTGCCCGAGTACCTGTGGAAGTTCCGTCCGTCGGGCCAGTATGACGACATTCAGAACTCGGCCAAAAACCTGCGTATCTGATCAGCTATAGGCCATGATCAGCAGGACAACGCCAAGAATGACTCGGTAGATGACGTAGGGCGTGAAACTGACGCTGCGCAGCAGCCGCATCATCAGGCTGAGTGCTAGAAGGGCCGCAATGAACGCAAAGACAGCGGCAATGGCGCCGTCACGTGCCAGTTGCGCGTCAGCGTCGCGCATCACGTCCACAGCCAACAAAGCGCCAGACGCCAGAATCGTCGGGATTGACATCAGCATGGCTATCTTCGCCCCGTCCTCGCGGGTATAGCCCAATTTGCGCGCCCCGGTGATTGTGATCCCCGAGCGCGAGGTGCCGGGAATCAGTGCAAGAACTTGCCACAGCCCCATGATGAATGCATCACGGACGCCCCACGCACTGCTCTCTTTGGTTTCCGGACTGCTCTGATCGACCCAATACAGAACCAGGCCGAAACCAAGCATAGCCCAGCCGATTACCGCGATCGAGCGCAGGGCATCGCTTAATCCGGTCAGATGTAGAATCAGACCTGCAATCACCGTTGGAATCGTCGCTAGGATGAGGCCCAGTGCCAGTCGCGTCTGTGACGTATCTGCCCGGCCAAGCAAGGCCCCAGGCAACCCCGCAAGGGCTTGTTTTACATCCGACCAGAAATACAGAACAACCGCGCCCAGCGTTCCAACATGCACTGCAACATCAATGGCTTGACCTTGATCCTGAAGACCAGTGAGCCTTGGAAGCAGGATCAGATGACCTGATGATGATATGGGCAAAAACTCAGTGATTCCCTGAACAATTGCTACGAGAATCAGGTGAAAAAGACTCATCTGCCCTGCCAATTTGCGGTCACGTATTGCTTGCGAGTTATGGGTATAAGGGTGGTGGGGAAAAGGAAAGCGCACATATAGGTCCGATACGGAACTAAAAATAGTGAACTTTTCAAGAAAATTAGCTCTACACAGTAAACTTTCTTTATTTAGGTCAGTATGATTGACTTTTAATCCCCTACGGTATCTCGTAGAGAAACCGGACCAAGCCAATTCATGGAGTCTGACCCGTGGCCAAGCAACCGATGCTGAAATTTGTGCAGATCGACCGAGTCATGCCGGAAAAGCGTGCTGCAAGTGACCGCAAGGAAGACTTTGACGAAATCTATGCCGAATACGCCGCCGAAAAAGCTGCCGAACAGGCCAGCCGCTGCAGCCAGTGTGGTGTGCCGTACTGCCAGTCACATTGCCCGTTGCACAACAATATTCCGGATTGGCTGCATCTGACTGCCACTGGCCGACTGGAAGAAGCCTATGAGACAAGTCAGGCGACCAATACTTTCCCCGAAATCTGCGGGCGAATCTGCCCACAGGATCGCTTGTGTGAAGGCAACTGCGTCATCGAGCAATCGGGTCACGGCACAGTTACCATCGGCACCATTGAGAAATACATCACGGACACCGCCTGGGATAACGGCTGGGTGAAACCGGCCACCCCATCTGCGGAGCGCAGCGAGAGTGTGGGCATTATCGGCGGTGGCCCCGGTGGATTGGCTGCAGCGGATATGCTGCGCCGCGCAGGTATTCAGGTGACAGTATATGATCGTTACGACCGTGCGGGTGGCCTGTTGATGTATGGCATTCCGGGCTTCAAGCTTGAAAAGGACATCGTGCAAAGGCGCAATGACCTTTTGGCCGATGGCGGTGTCCGGTTCGAACTGAACTGTGATGTTGACGCCACCAAGTTTGAAGAAATTCGTGCCCGGCATGACGCTGTGATTATTGCCACCGGCGTTTATAAATCCCGCGACCTGTCCATGCCGGGAAGCGGTCTGGGTGGAATTGAAAAGGCGATCGACTTCCTGACCGCCTCGAACCGCAAAAGTTTTGGTGATGCCGTCGAAGATTTTGACAATGGCCGCCTGAATGCCGAAGGAAAAAAGGTCGTTGTAATTGGCGGCGGCGACACCGCCATGGATTGCGTGCGTACTTCGATCCGTCAGGGAGCGACCTCGGTCAAATGCCTCTATCGTCGCGACCGAGCCAATATGCCAGGCTCGCAGCGTGAAACGCAAAACGCCGAGGAAGAAGGCGTTGTTTTTGAATGGCTGAGCGCGCCCAAAGGCTTCACCGGTGACGATAAGGTCACGGGCGTGATGGTTCAAAAGATGCGTCTGGGGCAGCCTGATGCGTCGGGTCGCCAGGCGCCCGAAGTCATCGAAGGTGCGGATTACGTGGAAGAGGCCGATCTGGTGATCAAGGCGCTGGGCTTTGAACCCGAAGACCTGCCCACCCTGTTCGGCCAGCCGGACCTGCCTGTGACACGCTGGGGCACCGTAAAGGCCGCGTTCCAGACCGGAGAAACTGAAATGGACGGTGTTTACGCCATTGGTGACATCGTGCGTGGTGCTTCACTGGTGGTCTGGGCGATCCGCGACGGCCGCGACTGCGCCGACGCGATCATCGACCGGTTCAATGCCAAAGCGGCCATCGCAGCCGAGTAAGCCCAAGGATTAAGAGGGTTCGTCGCCAAACGTTCCCTTGAAAGAAGGAAATAGCCAATGACCAAATATGATGCCGATTGGGTGCGGGCCGAGGAAGCCAAGCGCAATTGGATGGCGGAAAACGGTCTCTATTCCGAGGAAGAAGAGCATTCTTCCTGCGGTGTGGGTCTTGTCGTATCCGTCGACGGCAAACCGTCGCGCAAGGTGGTAGACGCAGGGATCGATGCGCTTAAGGCGATTTGGCATCGCGGTGCAGTTGATGCCGACGGTAAAACCGGTGACGGCGCGGGTATTCACGTGCAGATCCCGGTTCCATTTTTCTATGACCAGATCCGCCGTACCGGCCACGAACCCAAGTTGGATGAGCTGATCGCAGTGGGACAGGTTTTCCTGCCTCGTACCGATTTTGGCGCCCAGGAACAGTGCCGGACCATCGTAGAAACCGAAGTGCTACGCTTGGGCTATTACATCTACGGCTGGCGTCACGTACCGGTTGATGTGACGTGCCTGGGCGAAAAAGCCAATGCGACCCGGCCCGAGATCGAACAGATTCTGATCTCGAATTCCAAGGGCGTGGATGAAGAGACCTTTGAGCGTGAGTTGTACGTAATCCGCCGCCGCATCGAAAAGGCTGCAGCGGCTGCTGGGATTTCCGGGCTCTATCTTGCCTCTCTGTCCTGTCGTTCGATCATCTACAAAGGTATGATGTTGGCCGAGCAGGTGGCGGTTTTCTATCCCGACCTCATGGATGAGCGTTTTGAATCAGCTTTTGCGATTTACCACCAACGCTATTCGACCAACACTTTCCCGCAATGGTGGCTTGCGCAACCGTTCCGCATGTTGGCGCATAACGGTGAGATCAACACCCTGAAGGGCAATATCAACTGGATGAAAAGCCACGAGATCCGGATGACTTCGGACAGCTTTGGCGATTATGCGGAAGATATCAAACCGATCATCGCGGGGGGATCATCAGATTCGGCCGCATTAGACTCGGTTTTTGAGGTTTTGGTGCGCGCAGGCCGTTCCGCACCCATGGCGAAGACCATGCTGGTGCCGGAAAGCTGGTCTAAACAGGCGGTTGAGTTGCCGCAGGCGTGGCGCGACATGTATTCCTACTGCAACTCGGTGATGGAGCCATGGGACGGCCCCGCCGCGCTGGCGATGACCGATGGTCGCTGGGTCTGTGCCGGTTTGGACCGGAACGGACTGCGCCCGATGCGGTATGTCGTGACGGGTGACGGGCTTGTTATCGCGGGCTCTGAGGCGGGCATGGTTCCGATCGACGAGGCCAGCGTAACCGAAAAGGGGGCACTTGGCCCGGGCCAGATGCTGGCCGTGGATATGAAAAAGGGCAAGCTGTACCGCGATACGCAGATCAAGGACAAGCTGGCCGCTGCGCTGCCATTCGGTGAGTGGGTCGGCAAGATCAACGATCTTGACGGCACGCTGGCGGGTGTCACCGAAGCCCCGATCTTTTCCGGCGAAGAGCTGCGCAAGCGTCAGATCGCGGCGGGGTATTCGGTTGAGGAGTTGGAGCAAATCCTCGCTCCGATGGCAGAAGACGGTAAAGAGGCGCTTGCGTCGATGGGTGACGATACCCCTTCGGCGGTATTGTCGAAACAGTACCGACCACTTAGCCATTTCTTTCGTCAGAACTTTAGCCAGGTGACCAACCCACCGATCGACAGTTTGCGTGAATACCGGGTGATGTCGCTGAAAACGCGCTTTGCCAACCTAAAGAACGTGTTGGATGAGGACAGCAGCCAGACCGAAATCATCGTCCTCGAAAGCCCCTTTGTCGGCAATGCGCAATGGGACAATTTGGTCGAGAATTTTGATGCACCGTTGGTCGAGATTGATTGTAGCTTTGAACCAGGTCGCGGCGCGCTGAGCGCAGGTTTGGCCCGTGTTAGAGCCGAATCTGAAGAGGCGGTACGCTCGGGCGCTGGGCATATCGTGTTGTCCGACATGAACACAGGCGAGGGTCGGGTTGCGATGCCAATGATCCTGGCGACCAGCGCGATACATTCTCATCTGACCCGGCAAGGGTTGCGGACATTCTGCTCGTTGAACGTGCGTTCAGCTGAGTGTATTGACCCGCACTATTTTGCCGTACTGATCGGCTGCGGGGCGACGGTTGTGAATGCATATTTGGCCGAAGATTCGCTGGCTGACCGCATTGACCGCGGCCTGCTGGACGGAACTTTGACCGAGAATGTTGCGCGGTATCGCGAAGCCATCGACCAGGGCCTTCTGAAGATCATGGCCAAGATGGGCATTTCAGTGATCTCATCCTATCGTGGCGGGCTGAATTTTGAGGCCGTGGGCCTTAGCCGCGCTATGGTTGCCGAGTATTTCCCGGGCATGACCAGCCGGATCTCGGGTATTGGCGTGACCGGTATCCAGACCAAGCTTGAGGAAATCCACGCAAAGGCCTGGGACAGTGGTCTGGACGTGCTGCCTATCGGGGGATTCTACAAGGCGCGGAAATCGGGTGAGACCCATGCGTGGGAAGCCACATCGATGCACATGATGCAAATGGCATGTAATCGCGCTTCCTATGAGCTGTGGAAGCAATATTCCGCCAAGATGCAATCGAATCCGCCGATCCATCTGCGTGATCTGATGGACTTCAAACCCAAGGGCAAAGCGATCCCGATTGAAGAGGTCGAATCGATCACCTCGATCCGCAAGCGGTTTGTCACCCCGGGCATGTCGCTGGGCGCGCTGTCGCCAGAGGCGCATAAGACGCTGAACGTGGCGATGAACCGGATCGGTGCTAAGTCTGATTCAGGCGAAGGTGGTGAAGATCCGGCGCATTTTGTGCCAGAGCCCAATGGCGATAATCCATCGGCCAAGATCAAACAGGTTGCCTCGGGTCGGTTCGGTGTAACCGCCGAGTATCTGAACCAGTGCGAAGAGCTTGAAATCAAGGTCGCGCAGGGCGCGAAACCCGGTGAGGGTGGTCAGTTGCCTGGCATGAAGGTTACGGACCTGATCGCGCGTTTGCGGCACTCAACCAAGGGCGTGACGCTGATCTCTCCGCCGCCGCACCACGATATCTACTCGATCGAGGATCTGGCGCAGTTGATCTACGATCTCAAGCAGATCAACCCGCGTTGCAAGGTGACGGTCAAGCTGGTTGCATCTTCGGGCGTAGGCACGATTGCGGCCGGTGTAGCCAAGGCGAAAGCAGATATTATCCTTATTTCGGGTCACAATGGTGGCACTGGTGCGTCTCCGGCGACCTCAATCAAATATGCCGGTCTTCCGTGGGAGATGGGCCTGACCGAAGCGCATCAGGTGCTGGCGATGAACAACCTGCGCGACCGCGTAACTTTGCGGACCGATGGTGGCCTGCGCACTGGACGTGACATCGTTATGGCCGCGATGATGGGGGCCGAGGAATACGGCATTGGTACTGCCGCCCTGATTGCGATGGGCTGCATCATGGTGCGTCAGTGTCAGTCGAACACCTGCCCGGTCGGCGTGTGTACGCAGGACGAAAGCCTGCGCGCCAAGTTCACCGGCAATGCAGACAAGGTGGTGAACCTGATCACCTTCTACGCGCAAGAAGTGCGCGAGTTGTTGGCCAGCCTCGGCGCGCGTTCGATGGATGAGATCATTGGCCGGGCGGATCTACTGGCGCAGGTCAGCCGTGGGTCTGCGCATCTGGACGATCTGGACCTCAACCCGCTGCTGATCACCGTCGATGGAGCACAAGACATCGTTTATAACCGGGACAAGGACCGTAACGCAGTTCCGGATACACTTGACGCCGAAATCGTGCGTGATGCTGCACGGTTCCTGAAAGATGGCGAAAAAATGCAGCTGTCTTACGCCATTCAGAACACGCATCGGACGGTAGGTACGCGTGTGTCCAGTCACATTGTGCAGAATTTCGGGATGCGGAACACGTTCCAGGATGACCATCTGCATGTGAAACTACAGGGCTCGGCCGGTCAGTCTTTGGGTGCGTTTGCCGCGCCGGGACTGAAGCTCGAGGTTTCGGGCGATGCCAACGACTATGTGGGTAAAGGTCTGTCTGGTGGCACGATTGTTGTGCGCCCGCCGCAGGTCAGCCCTTTGAAGGCGGATGACAACACGATTATCGGCAACACGGTCCTTTACGGGGCCACCGACGGTCATCTGTTCGCCGCTGGTCGTGCAGGTGAACGGTTTGCTGTGCGGAACTCAGGTGCCAAGGTGGTCATCGAGGGCTGCGGCTCGAACGGATGTGAGTACATGACCGGCGGTGTTGCAGTGATCTTGGGCGATATCGGAGCCAACTTTGGCGCTGGTATGACAGGCGGCATGGCTTATCTGTATAATCCCGAAGGCAGGGCCCAAGCGCTGATGAACATGGAGACGCTTGTCACCTGTCCGGTTTCTGTCGCACATTGGGAAGAGCAGTTGAAGGCTCTTGTTGCTCGCCACGCTGAAGAGACCTATAGCCGGAAAGCCGTTGATATTCTGCAACATTGGGACATGGAAAAAGGCAACTTTTTGCAGGTGTGCCCCAAGGAAATGCTGAACAAACTGAGCCATCCGCTGAGTATCGAAGCCACCGCAGTTCCTGCTGAATGAAGCCTGATGTAACAATCTAAGGCTGAACAGTATTAAAAGTCGGGCCTCGCGTGTCATTTGCACCACGCGAGGCCCGGTTTGTTTACGCTGTCTTAGTAGGTTTCTTGCCTAATCACAGGAATTTCGCCAGTCTTTGTAGAATTTGAACGAAAACCAAGGATGATTTTGGAAATCCTGTGGTGCAAATCGAGGGCAGAAGTATGCCAACAACGTATCGCGACCAGTTCTATACCTTCGATCCGGCGAACCCGCCGCCGGCGGGAACATCTGTTGCGGTCGTCAGTCTTGATTTCACGGATGTGGATGATGACAACGAAATCGATGCGCCAAGCGGTGATACCGTAAATGGGCAGGACGTCACAAACTCCTGGCCAGGGGACACAATTACGATCAATGTGGCAGGTGTCGGCAACGTAACATATGTCGGAACCACGTTTTATCTTGCCGATGGCTCTCGGGTTTTTACGCCGACGGACGGTCAGGTGCTACAACCCGGCACGTTGGTTTCGACCACATTTGTCACCACGCAAGGGCCATTGGATGTCGGTACCCTGGGTCCGCCCTGTTTTACACCTGGCACGATGATCGCGACCCCCGAAGGGGACCGCGCAGTGGAAGACCTGAAAGCCGGTGATCTGGTCACAACTCTGGATCATGGCCCACAACCATTGATCTGGGTGGGGCGTACGGTGGTCAAGGCCAAGGGTAAATTAGCACCGATCCGTTTTGAGACAGGCGTTTTTGATCTTGATCGTCCACTTCTTGTCTCGCCGCAGCATAGAATGCTGATCGAAGATTGGCGTGCATCCTACTTTTTTGGACATGCCGAGGCGCTGGTTGCAGCCCATGTTCTGGTCAATGGCGATACCGTCACACGTGTCGAAGGTGGTGAAGTGGAATATATCCACCTGTTGTTCAGGCAGCATCAGATTATCATCGCCAATGGGGCAAAGAGCGAAAGTTATTATCCGGGTCATGCCTTATCAGCGTCAGACCGGGAAACTCAAAGCGAAGTGTTACATTTGTTCCCCGAACTGGCGGGGGCGGATCCAATGTTTCTGGAAACAGCGCGGCCGGTGGTTCACCCGCGCGAGGCGCGCGCATTCGTGATTTAGGTCGTTTCAAACGCAGGCGGTGCGTCGTATAGCTGAGACATGGCGAAGAAAGCAGCCCGCAAATCAAGCGGTAAGAATAAGAAGGCATCCAGCAAGAAAACACCAGTGGCGCAACAACTTCGCCGTTGGGTGATGCGAGTCGCATTGGCGGCTGTCGCGTTGGTTGTCGCGTTGGTCTTGCTGTATTCAGTTGTAAATCCGCCGGTAACCCACACCATATGGTCGGAGTGGCGTCGGTTGGGCAAGGTTGAGCGCGAATGGGTCTCGATTGAAGAAATCTCTCCCATCATGGCGCGATCCGTCGTTGCGGCTGAGGATGCAAATTTTTGCCTGCACTGGGGATTCGATGTCGAGGCCATTCGTGACGCGATTGAGGGCGGCGGCAATCGCGGTGCGTCGACCATCACACAACAGGTGGTGAAGAACGTATTCCTGTGGCAGGGGCGCAGTTGGGTCAGGAAAGCGATGGAAACCTCGATCACTCCGGTCGTCGAGGTTTTCTGGAGCAAGCAACGCATTCTGGAAGTTTATCTGAACGTCGCGGAAACCGGGAATGGAGTGTTTGGCGTTGAAGCAGCCGCACAGCGTTATTTCAACAGAAGTGCAGCGCAGTTGAGCTCGGTTCAGGCGGCGCGGATTGCTGCCATCCTGCCATCTCCGCGCAATCGTTCGGTCACGGATCCAAGCGTGCGCACACGTCGGCGTGCGGCTGCGATTATGGATGGGGCGGCCACCATCCGCGCAGATGGTCGCGCAGATTGTTTCGAGGATTGAAACCCGCCTCCCTCAAGGGCTAAATCAGTCAGGAATTCACTGGTTCGATTGGAAGCCCATGGCGCGTCTGTTTCATGTTCCCCTATCTCCGTATTGCCGCAAGGTCCGATTGTCTTTGGCAGAGAAGAAGATCGAGGTTGAATTGGTCGAGGAGCGATACTGGGAACAGGATCCGGATTTTCTGCGCCGCAACCCGGCAGGTAAAGTACCAGTGCTGCGTCTGGATGGGCAAATCATGTCTGAAAGCGCAGCAATCTGCGAATATATCGAAGAAACCCGCCCCGAACCGCCGTTGATGCCGAAAAACCCCGAAGCCCGGTTTGAGGTCCGGCGCCTAGTGGGCTGGTTCGATGACAAGTTCCATCACGAAGTGACGTCCAAGCTGCTGTACGAACGGGTGAACAAGAAAGTGACAGGTCAGGGATACCCGGACAGCAAGAATGTCAAACAGGGTGCCAAGGCGATCAAGTATCATCTGGACTACATGGCCTGGCTGCTGGATCACCGCCGTTGGCTGGCCGGAGATCAGATGACATTGGCTGATTTCGCGGCGGCGGCGCATTTGTCGGCGCTGGACTATATCTCGGATGTGGATTGGAACCGCAGCCAGGTGGTCAAGGATTGGTACGCGAAGATCAAGTCGCGCCCGGCGTTTCGGTCTATTCTGGCGGATCAGGTACCAGGGTTTCGACCGCCGCCTCATTACGCCGATCTGGATTTCTGATAGGGTTCAGCAGGGGGCTGTCTGCCCCCATCGCGCCGGAGGCGCGATTCCCCCGAAGGTATTTTTGGCCAGATGAAGAGCGGATCAGATCTGAAGAAAAAGCTGGTACAACAGGCCCTGGCAGAGGGGTTTGTGGCGTGTCGAGTATGCCGCCCATGGGATGTTCCGCAGGTGCCAGAGCGCCTTGGGGCATTTTTGGGTGCGGGGTATCACGGACAGATGGGGTGGATGACCGAGCGGGTGCATTGGCGCGGTGATCCTGGTGCCTTGTGGCCCGAGGCACGGTCGGTGATCATGTTGGCCGAAAGTTACACGCCAGAACATGACCCGACGGAGGTTCTGAATTATCCAGACCGGGGCGCGATTTCGGTTTATGCGCAAAACAAGGATTACCACGATCTGGTAAAGAAACGGCTGAAGCGATTGGCGCGGTGGCTGGTTTCTGAAGCCGGAGGTGAGGTGAAGGTGTTTGTCGACACCGCACCCGTCCCGGAAAAGGCATTGGGGCATGCGGCTGGACTAGGGTGGCAGGGAAAACATACCAACTTAGTGAGTCGGGAATGGGGTAATTGGGCCTTTATAGGCTCTGTCTTTGCAACAATTGAACTACCGACGGACGAGCCGGAGGTAGATCACTGCGGTTCATGTCGCGCTTGCTTGGACAGCTGCCCGACCGACGCATTTCCAACCCCGTATCAGTTAGATGCGCGGCGGTGCATTTCATATCTGACCATTGAACATAAAGGTCCGGTGGAGATCGAGTTGCGTAGCAAGTTGGGTAATCGAATCTATGGATGCGATGATTGTCTGGCGGCTTGCCCATGGAACAAGTTTGCTGTTGCCGCGAGCGACATACGTTATGCCGCCCGGGACGATCTGAAAGCGCCTGTACTGAGCGAATTGGCTGCGTTGGATGATGCGGGTTTTCGCACGAAATTTTCCGGATCACCTATCAAGCGCATCGGGCGAGATCGGTTCGTGCGAAATGTGCTTTATGCGATTGGAAACTCGGGACAGCCGTGTTTGATATCTGTCGCTCGGGCGCTCACAGAAGATCCGGATCCAGCCGTGGCTGATGCTGCGCGCTGGGCGGTGGAACAGTTGTTATAAATGCCGCAAACAGGCTGGACGCGTCGCGCATAACCGCTACACCCATCCGCAGCAAACAGTAAGGAGGATCCGATGACGCTGTCATTGGGGGTAGATACAGGCGGCACCTATACTGATGCGGTGTTGATCCGGGACGAGAAAGAGGTGATTGCTTCGGCCAAGTCCCTGACCACGCGCGCGGATCTGGCGATTGGCGTGGGCAATGCGATTTCGTCTGTTTTGGAAGAGGCGCAGGTTGCGCCGGATCAGATCGCGATGGCGTCTTTGTCGACAACACTGGCCACAAACGCTCTGGTCGAGGGGCAGGGTGGACGTGTGGCCCTGATCTATATCGGGTTCAAGCATAGCGATCTGCAAAAACATGGCTTGAAGGACGCACTAAAGGACGATCCAGCCCTTGTGATTGCGGGTGGGCACACACATTCGGGCAGCGAGGCCGCGCCGCTTGATGTCGCCGCCTTGGAGGTTTTTTTAGACACTCATAAAGGGGTTTCGGGCTTTGCCATTGCATCTCAGTTTGCGACCCGCAACCCGGCGCATGAGCTGGAAGCAGCGCGGGTTGTGTTGCAAGAGACCGGTGCGCCGGTGACATGCTCGCACCACCTGTCTGCCAAGCTGAACGGCCCTAAGCGCGCTGTGACGGCGGTTCTGAATGCACGATTGATCGGCATGATCGACCGTCTGATCGGGCGCGCGCAAGATCAGTTGCGCGCATTGGGGATCACGGCCCCGATGATGGTGGTGCGTGGCGATGGCGCATTGATGAGCGCCGAACAGGCGCGGGAACGCCCGATTGAAACGATTCTCAGCGGCCCAGCGGCCTCGATCGTCGGGGCGCGCTGGCTGACCGGGGCGGAAAATGCGCTGGTGTCCGACATTGGTGGCACCACAACCGATGTGGCGTTGATCCGGGGTGGAAAGCCCGCGATTGATCCTGCCGGTGCGCAAGTGGGTGGGTTTCGAACCATGGTTGAAGCTGTGGCGATGCGCACCCATGGTCTGGGCGGCGACAGCCAGGTGCACGTAGTGACCGAAGGATTGCAGAGCGGTGTGTTTCTGGGGCCACGGCGTGTTCTACCTGTGTCTTTGATCGCGGCAGAGGCGCCAGATGTTGTGCATGGCATTCTGGATACTCAGATGCGAGCCACAACGGTCGGAGAACATGACACTCGATTTGTGCGACGCGTGCCGGGGGTCCATGCTGACGGCGTGGGCGTACGGGAAGAGATTTTGTTGGAGCGTCTGGGCGATCAGGTCCTCCCCCTTGGCGCGTTGCTGCGGTCACGGATGGAGAATGGCGCTCTGAACCGCTTGGTCGACCGCGGGATCGTTCAGGTCTCGGGTGTGACACCCTCGGATGCCAGTCACGTGCTTGGGCGCGTCAATGCCTGGGACGCCGAAGCAGCGCGCAAGGCCTTGGAGCTGGTGGCCCGCAAACGGGTCGGATCTGGGGACATGCTGGCAAATTCGCCAGAGGCGTTGGCGCAGATGATTGTGGATCAATTGACAGAACAGACCAGTTTGACCTTGTTAGAGGCTGCTTTCGACGAGGAGAGCGAAGGGTTTGGACTGCCGCCGCATGACTTGGCGCGCCACGTGCTGACGCAGCGTGGGTTGGCGCAACATCGTGGGTTGCTGTCGTTGAATGCCGCGTTGAATGTGGATGTGGTGGGTCTTGGGGCGTCAGCCCCCAGCTATTACCCGGCTGTGGGTGAGCGGTTGCATTGCCGCATGATCCTGCCCGAACACGCGGGTGTAGCGAATGCAATCGGTGCTGTTGTTGGTCGGTTGACCATGCGGCGGTCAGGTACGGTCACGTCACCGACCGAAGGGCGGTATCGTGTGCATCTGGAGGATGGGCCACAGGATTTCGCGGTGTCCGAAGAAGCTCTGGATTTGTTGGAACGTGTTCTCAAGTCCGAGGCTGAGGGCGCTGTAAGAGAAGCTGGTGCGGAAGATATCCGGGTGATTGTGGATCGCGATATCAAAACGGCGCGGGTCGAGGCCAAGGATGTGTTTGTCGAAGCCATGATTACGGTCGAGGCAAGCGGGCGACCAAGGGTGGCGACAGGCTAGCCCCCCTGAAAGGTTCAGAGGGGCCGGGCAGGTGGTGCTTTATTCTGCGGCGCTGGCGCGTTTGGGCAAGACCCAGTCCGGGCGCGGGAAGTGGCAGGTATAGCCGTTGGGGATACGCTCCAGATAATCCTGGTGCTCTGGCTCGGCCTCCCAGAAATCTCCGAGAGGTTCGACTTCGGTCACGACCTTGCCGGGCCACAAGCCACTGGCGTTCACGTCAGCGATGGTATCGACCGCGACCTGTTTTTGCGCGTCGTCCAAATAGTAGATCGCCGAGCGATAGCTCATGCCGCGATCGTTGCCCTGACGGTTAATCGTGGTCGGGTCGTGGATTTGGAAAAAGAACTCCAGCAGGTCGCGATAGCTGATCTGCGACGGGTCAAACCAGATCTCGATCCCTTCGGCGTGGGTACCGTGGTTGCGATAGGTCGCGTTGGGCACATCGCCGCCGGTGTAACCGACGCGGGTGCGTGAAACGCCCGGCAATTTGCGGATCAGGTCCTGCATGCCCCAAAAACATCCCCCGGCCAGTACAGCGCGTCGTTCGGTCATCAGATGTCCTCCACATGAATCAGATATTCGCCATACCCTTCGGCTTCCATGTCATCGCGATGGATGAATCGAAGAGAGGCGGAATTGATGCAATAACGTAGCCCGCCATGTTCGCGCGGGCCATCGGGGAAGACATGCCCCAGATGGCTATCGCCGTGTTTCGAGCGGACCTCGGTCCGGATCATACCATGGGTCGTGTCGCGAAACTCTTCCACATGCTCATGGATGATCGGCTTGGTAAAGCTGGGCCAGCCACATCCGGATTCGTATTTGTGGGTAGAGGCAAAAAGAGGCTCACCCGATACGATGTCCACATAGATACCCGGTTCCTTGTTGTTCAGGTATTGTCCAGTGCCCGGACGTTCGGTGCCGCTGCGTTGAGTGACGTGAAACTCTTCGGGCGAAAGCGCAGCGATGGCCGTGGGGTCTTTGGTATAGCGAGTCATGGATCCTCCGGCAGAATTTTTTATTGCGCCATTATCTGGGGGCTGCAGGGTGGAAAGCAAAGCGATATTTCAAACCGCTCTCGCAGTCGTGCAAGTGATCTGGAGTGTGCCGTTCTGCGTATCAATTTAAAAAGGGAGGGCAAGACATGTTCAGATTGCTGCTTTTGACTGCCTTGATCTTGTTGGGTCGCGCCGTTCAGGCTGCGCCGGTGACCGGTGAGTTCGCCTCGATCGACGGGGGCACATTGGCCATTGAAGATTGGCGTGGCCAACCCGTGCTGGTAGTCAATACCGCGTCACACTGTGGGTTCACCGGGCAATACAAGGCTCTACAAAGGGTGCATGAGACCTATTCCGGCAAAGGGCTGGTCGTGCTTGCGGTTCCCTCAGATTCGTTCAATCAGGAACTCGGGTCCGCGGAAGAGGTAAAGCAGTTCTGCGAGATGAACTATGGGCTGACGTTGCCGATGACAGATATCACGCCGGTTAAGGGAAAAGACGCTCATCCGTTTTACAAGGCTGTTGCCGCCCAGACTGGGTTCACACCGAAATGGAACTTTAACAAGATCCTGATCGACCCAGCGGGCGAAGTAGTTGCGACTTATGGTTCAAACGTCAAACCCGACTCACGCAAATTGTTGAATCAGGTGGAAGCTTTGCTGCCCTGAGCGGGTTGACGCGAGAGCTGGACTGCAAGAATTCCAAGCGTTGTGACAGCGACACCAACCGCGTCCAGCGCGCCTAGTTTTTCACCTAGCAATATCGCTGCGATTGTGACCCCGAATACGGGGTTCAGGAAGTGGAAGGTCGCTGCCCGGACGGCACCGATGCGATCCAGCAGCAGAAACCATATCAGTGTGGCAAGCAGCCCAGGGAACAAGGTGGTGTATGTGAAAGCCAGTGCCAGCGGCACCGTTGGATGGATGTAAATGGTTTCAAAGATCGGCGCAGCGACAAACAAGACGGCCGAGCCAACCAGCATTTGCAGCCCCACGACCATCATGAAATTCCCGCCAGACGTCGCGCCGCGAACCGCTAGCGTGGCGAATGTCAAAGCAAGCGCCCCGATACCGCAAAGCGCGACACCGAACATGTCAACACCAGCGCTTATCCTGCTGCTCATGATCAGAGCAACACCTGCGAAACCGGCAAAGAGACCCAGAATGCCCAGCGGACGCAGCTTTTCACCAAAGATCAGCCATCCTGCAAGTGCAACCAACAACGGCATTGTAGATGCAATAATGGCCGCAACCGAAGCCTCAACTGTTTGCATTGCGTAGAAATTCAGACCCAAATAAAGAGCATTTTGACAAATCCCGAACAGGATCGTCGCGCGCCACTGGTTTTGGGTGAGGTGCCAGCTTTGGCCCATTGCCCTTGCAATTATCACGCCCAGAACACCAGAAATCAGGAACCGCAACGCCAGCGAGAACAAAGGTGAGGCATCTGCAACGATGATCCGCGCCGAGGTAAAGGCAGATGACCAGATCAGAGCAAATGTAAGCCCCATGGCTATGGCGCGCAGATCCATGGAGACCCCCTGTCATGTTCGGCGGACTGTTCCCGATTTTCCAGCTCGCTGCAAGTTGCCTGCGCCAAAAAAGACACGCAGGTAACATGCGGTGTGATTTATGTATGTTTTTATTGATTGATCAGCCAATAAACTATAACGGCGTGACGATCTGACCAAACAAGGGAGGTTTGTCAGTGCTTCTGGAGTACATTCTATCTTTTGGCGTCCTGCTGGCATTGGGCCTGGTCGCTTTCTTCGTCGTGAAATGGTGGAACCTGCGTTGCGTTGGTGTGACACCGGTTCATCTGTTCACGTTCATCGCGATCCTGTTCACATCCGGTCTGGATGTCGGCCTGATCATGTTCCCACTGACAGAATTCGGTGGCTATGCCGAGGACACTGCTTATGCATTTGCCAACCCGCTGGCGATCGAGTTTGGGTTCTGGGGCTTCCTGATCTGGGCGTTCTACTTCCTGACAGCCTTCTATTTCTGCGTGATCGAACCACGCGTGAAGTTCTTTGAGATTCCGCTGGTCAAGCTGATCAATAACGTGGTCATCATCGGCACCTGCGCCTTCACCGCCAGCCTGTTCCTGATCTATCTGCCCGGCTACCTACCCGAAGTCGGAGACGGCGAGTCCGTTGTAACAACGTTCTACATCATCGTATTTGTGGTCATCCTGGCGGCGGCCTATTCGTCGACTGACCTGAAATACGTACGCATCCTGTCGGTGGGTTCGACCTTTCTGTTCCTCGCGCTGATCATCGGAATGTGGGCTGCGGCAGGCATGGGCGTGACTGGCTTTTTGGAAACCGGCAGCAATATCGGCGCTTATTTCGCCAACCTTCACAAGTTTGTCCTGCCGCTGACCGACTATCACGCCTTCTATCTGTTTTGGTGGTTCGCTTGGTCGATCATGATTGGTCAGTTTACCTCGCGATTTGTGGGCGGTCTGACCACGTGGCAATTGCTGGCGGCGCTGCTTATCTTTCCATCCATCCCGCTGGGGATCTGGTTCACCGTTCTCTACTATTACCATTTGAACGGCATCAGCACCGCAGGAATCACCAATATCGCGATGGTGATCGTTGGTGTGACCTTCGTGATCAACTCGCTCGACTCGTTGATCCGCTTGTATACGGACAACCTGAAAATGACGGTCGAACGGTTCGGTAAGGCCACTTATGTGGCCGGCAACGTTGCGCTGTTGTTTGTTCTGACCCTGTTATTCCAAAGCCAGTGGCTGCAGATCCAGTGGATCGGAGCGGTGGTTGTCGGTCTGTATCTGGCCTGCGTGGTCTATATCCTGATCACAAAGCGCAAAGAGGTGTTGAGCATCGATGCGATGCCAGAAGACCGCGATCTGGACTTCCATAAGGTTGAGACGGTTCACTAATTGTCGATCAAAGCACTGATCCGAGGGGCACCCAAATGGTGCCCCTTTTCGTTGCATCTTGGCGACCATCAGGTTTGCCCTATGTTACACAGGGAAAGACGAAAGGTGTGCAGAGTGCTGGAAGAAAAACGCAAAGATCTTGACTCAGAGAAGCAGAAGAAAATTCTGATGCGCATGGTCGAAGCACTTAGCCAACTTGATCCCGATCTGTATTACCGACCGACCAGCGACATCGCATTGCATATAGAAAAATACATCCGCAGCGATGCAAAGCTCACATCCGACGAACGGTCGCTGATGGAGCGACTAAGCCGGCGTGATCTTGAGGTTTTGCTCAGTCTGCACTGAGGCCAAAGAAACTGAGGCCAAAGAAAAAGGGCCCCCAATTGGCGGCCCTTGATCATGTCGAAAAACGGAACTTAGCCGTTCACGCTGTCCTTCAGCGCTTTCGCGATGGTCATTTTCACAACCTTGTCGGCTTCTTTGGTGAAGGTCTCACCAGTGGCCGGGTTGCGAACTTGACGCTCGGGGCGCTCGCGGCAGTAGATTTTGCCAACGCCGGGCAGGGTGACTGCGCCACCGGCAGAAACTTCGCGTGTGATCAGGCCGGTCACGGCCTCAAGCGCGGCGTTCGCCGATTTCTTGTCGGTTCCCATTTCCTCAGCGAGAGCAGCAACCAGCTGAGTCTTAGTCATAGGCTTTGCCATTTCTTGGTCTCCTTAACGTGCCCGATCTATAGGGCCTCACCGCGTAACTGTAACGGGATATTGTGGCCAAACACAACGAATAGTAGCGCTGAAACCCCTAAAAATATGGGGAAAACGTTGCTTTTTTGCGTCAGAGGAAGGCTGTTTCGTCAAACGAACGCAATTTCCGGCTGTGTAACCGCTCCAGCGGCATGCCGCGCAAGTGTTCCATCGCTTTTATTCCGATAGCCAGATGACGGCTGACCTGCGTGGTATAAAAGGATGAGGCCATACCTGGCAGCTTCAATTCGCCATGTAGCGGTTTGTCCGAAACGCACAGCAACGTGCCGTAGGGAACACGGAAGCGGTAGCCATTTGCAGCGATGGTGGCGCTTTCCATATCCAGCGCAATCGCCCGCGATTGGCTGAGGCGCTGGACCGGACCGGATTGATCGCGCAATTCCCAGTTGCGATTATCGACCGAGGCTACAGTGCCCGTCCGCATGATCCGCTTCAGTTCGTACCCTTCCAACTCTGTCACTTCGGCCACGGCGCGTTCCAGCGCTACCTGGATCTCGGCCAAGGGTGGGATTGGAACCCAGACCGGCAGATCGTCATCCAGAACCTTGTCGTCGCGCAGATAGGCATGGGCAAGGACGAAATCCCCCAACGCCTGCGTGTTGCGCAGCCCGGCACAATGGCCGACCATTAACCAGGCGTGTGGGCGCAGCACCGCAATGTGGTCCGTTGCGGTTTTTGCATTCGACGGACCAACACCGATATTCACCAACGTGATCCCCGAACCGTCTTCCCGCTTGAGGTGATAGGTCGGCATCTGCGGCAGTTTCAGCGGCTGTTCAATCGCTGCCTCTGGGTCCGTGATCTCGGCGTTTCCGGTCGAAACAAAGCTGGTATAGCCGCTGGCGGGATCTGCCAATTGCTCGCGGGCGTAGTTTTCGAATTCCGAGACATAGAACTGATAGTTCGTGAACAGCACGTGGTTCTGGAAATGGCTTGCATCGGTCGCTGTGTAATGCGCCAGACGAGCCAGCGAATAATCCACGCGCTGGGCGGTAAACAGCGACAGGGGTCCAACGACATCCTCGTGATCATGCACACCGTTGACGATGTCGTCGTTGGTTGTGCTCAGATCTGGTACATCAAACACGTCACGCAGGGTGAACGCGGCCGCTCCCTGATGTGGCACAACCAGATCAGAATTGTTCGCCACAGCAAAATGCACCGGGATGGGCGTTTCTGACGCCGCAATTGTCACCGGCTGGCCGTGGTTCTTGATCAACAAAGCAATCTGTTGTGTCAGGTAAGACCGGAAAAGATCGGGCCGTGTCACCGTGGTGGCATGGACGCCGGGCTCTGAGACGTGACCAAAGCTCAGGCGGCTGTCGACCTGCGCGTAAGTGGACGTTTGAATGCGAATTTCCGGGTAATAGGCTCTGTATCGTGCGGACGGAGCACCTTCTTGCATCGCCTTGGAAAAGCTGTCGCACAGGAATTCCGTGGCTTGTGTGTAAAGCTCTTCCAAACGGGCAACGGCGGCTGCTGGATCGGTGAATTGCTCTGGCGCTTGTGAGTCAGGGGTCAGAAGTGTCGTCATGCCAAAGGTTCCAAAAGGTCGATTTTTTCGAAAGTGCGCACGTCTACCAACCCCAGATCCGATATTCTGAGTTCAGGGATCACGACCAGCGCCAGCAGAGAGTGCTGCATATACGCGTTGTTCAGATGACAGCCGCAGTCCTGCATGGCTTGCACCATCTCATCGGCTTTGGCTGCGACCTCGGCGGCGGGGCTGTCGGACATCAGGCCAGCAATGGGCAATTCGACCAGCGCCAGTTCCTGCCCGTCGCGGAAAATGGTAATGCCGCCACCCACTTCGGCCAGTCGGTTGGCTGCCAGTGCCATCTGTTCCTTATCCGTGCCTACGACAATCATATGATGACTGTCATGCGCCACGGTCGAGGCCATAGCCATCTTGCCCTGATATCCAAAGCCCGAGACAAACGCATTGGTCACTCCACCCGTCGCCCGATGCCGTTCGACTAGAGCGATTTGGCAAACATCACCTTCGCCCTCGACCAGCCCGCCAATGATTGGCAGTTCGGCCTTCAGCGCCTTTGTCGGGGCTTGGTTTTCAACTACGCCGATGACATTGGCCCGTACCCGGTTCGCACCGGCCGGTGCCTTGATCTCAAAATCGGCCGAGCTTAGCGCATGGCCCAAATGAACAGTGTTGCGCGCTTTTTGGGGCCAGTTCAAATGCGGACAATCGACCTGAATTACTCCGTTTTCCGCGACCACTTTTCCTCGTGCAATCACTATCTCGATCGGCAGGCTCGTCAGGTCCGAGCTGAGAACGATATCCGCCCTCCGTCCTGGCGTGACGGATCCGATTTCGCGTTCCAGCCCGAAATGCGTGGCTGTATTGATTGTCGCCATTTGCAAGGCGATCAGAGGCTCACATCCACAAGCAATCGCATGGCGTACGACACGGTTCATATGTCCGTCATTCACCAACGTGCCCGAGTGGCAGTCATCGGTACACAAAATGAAGTTGCGCGGGTCCAGCCCTTTCTCGGTCACTGCGGTGATTTGGCTTTCGACATCATACCAGGCCGAGCCCAAGCGCATCATCGACCGCATGCCTTGCCGCACTCGAGCAATGGCGTCGGCTTCGCAGGTGCCTTCGTGATCGTCCGCTGGCCCACCGGCCACATAAGCTGCAAAATTAGACCCTAAATCAGGCGAAGCGTAATGCCCACCCACGGTTTTGCCAGCACGTTGTGTGGCTGCAATCTCGGCCAGCATCTTGGGATCGCCGTGGATTACGCCCGGAAAATTCATCATCTCACCCAGCCCGATGATGCCTGGCCAACTCATGGCTTCTGTCACATCTTCGGGCGTGATTTCATAACCCGTGGTTTCCAGCCCCGGCGCAGATGGCGCACAAGATGGCATTTGGGTGAAGATATTGACCGGTTGCATCATCGCTTCGTCATGCATCATGCGCACACCTTCTAGACCAAGCACATTGGCGATCTCATGCGGGTCGGTGAACATGCTGGTCGTACCGTGCGGGATGACCGCACGGGCGAATTCGGCCGGGGTGAGCATGCCGGATTCGATATGCATATGCGCGTCGCACAGGCCGGGCAGAATATAGCGGCCGCGCGCGTCTATGATCTGTGTGTTCGGTTCGATGCAATGCGAGGCGTCAGGTCCCACAAAAGCAATCCGTCCTTCTGCAATCGCAACGGAATGATCCGGCAGTAACTCGCGGCTGTGTACGTTTACCCAAACACCGCCCTGAATGATCGTGTCTGCAGGCGCGCGTCCGGCCGCGACTTCGATCAACTTGGGGGCGACATCGGGCCAACTTGGGAAAGGTGTGTATTCCATGGCTCAACTTTCACGAATGCGCGAGCGGGTGCAACCCCGGTTCTGCGTCGTCACAAATAGATCATAGATTCCTGTTTGGCCTCCATCCACTTGCAGCCAACTCGTGCTGCCCGACCATCGGACAGGTGCGCAATGGCCTTGGGCAACGGCGGGAGCTTACCGGATTACGTTGTTGACCCAATTTCGCGCCGAATCCAATTCGCAAAAGCCACTGCACCGGGCGTGTCCTCGGCCTGCGGGGATAGCAGCAAATAATATGCCTCGGGCATTGGTGCGCGATGTTCGAATGGCGCGACAAGCTGCCCGCGTTCGATCAGGTGTTGTGCAATGGCGTCGTGCGCCAGGCACAGGCCCCCGCCTGCCGTGACTGCAGAAAGGCAAACCAGATAGGTTGTTGCATAGGTAATCGATGGATTGCCCCATGTTAGACCCTGCTCCTCTGCCCAGCTTGACCAATTGGACAGCAGATTGGAGCAATCAAACAATGGCTTCTCCTGAAGATCGTCCAGACTCACCTGATACCCCGGGGCACAGACCGGATAATAGTGTTCAGTGCGCAGCATTTCAGTCCGGGTGGTGTCCGACGGGCGCAACGAAAAGCGAATCTCAACCGCGGCGCCTTCGGCCATCTCTCGCGGTTCCCAGAGTTCGGTGAAGATATTTAATTGTACATCGGGATGCTCGGCCTGAAACATCGGCAGGCGCGGGGCCAGCCAATTGACGGCAAAGCTGATGTTGCACTGCACCTGAACGGCGTTTGGTTGCGCACCGGTGACAGCCTGTGTGCCGCGCATCAGAGTTCGAAACGCTTCTCGGACCACTGGCAAATAGGTGATTCCGGCCTCGGTCAGTTCTAACGCCTTGGGGCGGCGCAGGAATAGGGGCTGACCCAGATGGCCTTCCAGCGATTTGATCTGTTGGCTGACGGCGCTTTGGGTCATGTTTAGGTCCCGAGCCGCGCCAGTGAATGACAAATGACGCGCTGCGGCCTCAAACGTACGCAGCCAGCCCAGCGGAGGCAGCTTATTCTGCATCGACATAATCCCGGCATTAGTTTTGCTAATGGGATAGTGTTGTTTTTTTCGTTGGTCAAACGGGCAGACCAAATGCAGGCTTTACAAAAGGTCAGCCGCAATAGGAGCCCACGCATGAGTGTTACCAACCTTCGCCCCAATATCGACCACTGGTCCGAACGCGTGGATATGGCTGCCGCGTTCCGCTGGACTGCGCGGTTGAATATGCATGAGGCTGTCGCCAATCATTTCAGCCTTGCTGTGAACGATGACGGCACGCAGTTCCTGATGAACCCCAACCAGGCGCATTTCTCGCGCATCCGCGCGTCGGACTTGCTGCTGTTGGATGCCAATGACCCCGAGGTGATGTCTCAACCTGGCGCGCCGGATCCCACGGCATGGGGATTGCATGGGTCAATCCATCGCCACTGTCCGCACGCGCGTTGCGTCATGCACGTGCATTCGATCTTTGCGACAGTTCTGGCCTCGTTGGCCGACAGCACTTTGCCACCGATCGATCAGAACACCGCAACGTTCTACAATCGCTATGTGATTGACCAAGAGTTTGGTGGGCTGGCCTTCGAAAATGAAGGTGAACGCTGTGCTGGAATGCTGACGGACCCAAAGAAAAAGGTCATGATCATGGGCAACCATGGCGTTTTGATCATCGGTAGTGACCCCGCAGATACCTTCAACAGGTTGTACTACTTCGAACGCGCCGCCGAGACGTATATTCGCGCGTTGCAAACGGGCCTGCCCCTGCGTGTGTTGTCGGATGAGATTGCCGAGAAAACCGCAAAAGAGCTGGACGACTACCCCGATCAGGCCGAAGCCCATCTGCGTGAGATAAAGGCGATTCTCGACACAGAGGGCTCGGACTACGCATCCTAACCGCCAATTCTTCAGATAGCCTCATGACAGATATCGCCCCGGATCCCGAAACCGCCCGCTGGCACTATCATCCCGAAGGCCCCGTAGGTCTGAACCCTCTGTTCAGCTGGCCACCGCGCCCTGCGGCTGTGCTGAAATGGTACAGTGGCGCGTGGTTACAGATCACGTCCCTGACCTTGTGCATGGTCCTGGCGGTAACGGCCTATGCCTTCTTTTTCCCCGAATTAGAGACGATGAAGAGCTTCGCGCCCGGTTGGATGTTTCGGATCTGGCTGTTGAACATGGTGCCGCAAATCCTGGTCGCCGGTGCGCTACACTGGTGGCTTTACATGCGCAAAGGGCAGGGCATGTATAAAAAGTTCGACCGCCGGGATCTGACGCGGAACAACGGCGTGTTTACCTTCCGCAATCAGGTTTGGGACAATATCTGGTGGACGCTGGGCAGCGCCATGACAGTGGCAACCGTTTACCAGTGGATCATCTACTGGGCGATGGCCAATGGTTGGGCACCAACGATCACCTGGGCTGAAGCTCCGGTTTGGTTTGTCGTCTGGATAATGTTCATCCCCATGTGGTCTGGCTTGCACTTTTACTGGATACACCGGTTGGAGCATCACCCAAAGCTCTACAAACACGTCCACGCCGTTCATCACCGTAATGTAAACGTTGGACCATGGTCTGGCATTTCGAACCACTGGTATGAAAACCTGCTGTATTTCACCACCTACTTCATCCACCTGATTGTGCCGTCTCATCCGCTGCATCTGTTGTTTCACAGCTCTTTCCAACAGATCAGCCCGGTTCTGTCGCATTCAGGGTTCGAAAAACTGAAGGCAGGAGAGACCGACGCCGCGCGGGCCGGGGATTTCTTCCACCAGCTTCATCACCGGTATTTCGAGTGCAACTACGGCACGTCCGAAATCCCGTTTGATAAGTGGTTCGGCACCTACCACGATGGATCGGCTGAGGCGACGACACGTACGCGCGCTTATAAAAAGCAGATGTATACTTGATAGGGCCGATTTAATCGCCTTGGGTCAAACCCGTTCGAACAAGGCAACAAATGCCCTATCGTCCTTGTTCGGACCGGCGGCAAGATCGCCATAAATACGAACCTCGGGCAGGGTCAGATTTCGAATCTGACCTTGTTCCAATTGGCGCAGCATGTCTGCGAAACCCAGCTTTTCGAAATGACGGGCATTGATCGAAATGGCAAACTGCGCGCCGGGCCGTGCGATACGCAACAGCGCGGGAAAGACCTCGGGGCCAAGATGACCATGGGTGAAGGTCCCGGATGAGACGACGCCGGAATAGTTTTCGCGCGGTACCGGGATACCTTGGGTCACGTCTGCTTCGATCGCGTCGCGGTAGATATCCTTGCGCATGGCCTGATCCAGCATTTCCGTGCTCATATCAGTTGCGTCTATCGGCCCGACGCCCAGCCCGGACAACACAGCGCCGCAAAGGCCTGTGCCTGCGCCGACGTCCAGAACCGGGCCTTGACCGCCAGCACGCACAAATGCCCGCGCCGTGTGGGTGTGCAGCAAGTAGTCTTCGCGCGCGGCGAAGCTGTCATCATAATCCCCAGCCCATTCCGCATAGAGGCGTTTGTGTTCATCAGGTGAGTTCAGCGTATAGGCCGAATGCAAATCGGGTTTCTTGTCGCTCATACCCAACAGAAAGCCGCATCCAAAGATTCGATTCAAGTGCGTCCATGCAGCGCTTGCATCCCGGATCACTGAGGCCCATCAAAGGGGCATGACTCAGACGCTTTTTTCATTTGGCCATGGTTATTCCGCACAGGCCCTGTCCCGACATATTGCTCCGAAAGGCTGGCGCATTCTTGGCACCACACGTGACAGCGAGGGTATGGAAGCCATCCGTGACTCGGGTGCAGAGCCGTTGGTCTGGCCAGGACAGGAACCGAACCTGGATGGGGTGACGCATCTGCTGATTTCGACCGCCCCGAATGCAGAGGGTGATCCGGTCTTGGCGGCGCTGGGTGATGAAATCGCCCGCCGCGCGGCTCAATTCACATGGGTTGGATATTTGTCGACAACTGCCGTCTATGGCGATCATCAGGGTGGATGGGTTGACGAAGATACGCCTCTGGCACCAACGGCCAAACGCGGCAAATGGCGCATGCTGGCCGAGCAGCAATGGTCGTCCATTCCCGACCTACCCATCCATATCTTCCGGCTGGCGGGAATCTATGGGCCGGGCCGGGGTCCATTTTCCAAGCTCAAACGCGGCGGGTTGCGGCGTATCATCAAGCCGGGGCAGGTGTTTTCGCGCATTCACGTGGAGGACATCGCGCAAATCCTCGACGCCTCGATGACCAACTCCAACCCGGGTCGTGTCTACAATGTATGTGACGATGAACCCGTCCCGCCACAGGACGTCATTGGTTACGCTGCTGAGCTACAAGGTCTTCCCCTTCCGCCGGCGGTATCCTATGAAGAGGCCGACCTGACGCCAATGGCGCGCAGCTTCTATAATGAAAACAAGCGTGTGCGTAACAGTCGGATCAAGGACGAGCTAGGCGTGACTTTGATCTATCCCAATTACAGGGTCGGGTTAGACGCCTTGATGAAAGGCCAGTAGCACCTTAACCCGCTGCTGACCTGATCATGTCCGCTGCTTTTTCCGCAATCATGATGGTCGGCGCATTTGTATTTCCGGATACCAGCTTTGGCATGATTGACGCATCGACAACACGAAGCCCCTCCAACCCGTGCACACGCAGTTGGGGATCCACAACTGCCATCGGATCGCGCCCCATTTTGCAGGTGCCGACCGGGTGATAGATCGTATCGGCGCGGGCGCGGATGTGTTTTTCCCAATCGGCATCCGTCTGGGCGGTGTCCGTTCCGAACATCTCTTTGTGTCGGTATTTTGCCAAAGCAGGCGCTTCAAGGATATCCCGAGTCATCCGCGCCCCTTTGATCATAGTTTCAAGATCCCGCGCGTCGGATAGAAAAGCGGGATCAATGGCCGGTGTGTCCATTGGGTCGGCGCTGCGCAGCCCAACTGCCCCCCGGCTGTCCGGGCGCAATTTGCAGACATGACAACCATACCCGTATCCGTAGTGCAGTTTGCGTGCATGATCATCGACCATTGCGATTGTGAAATGTAGCTGGATATCGGGGCGTTCCAGATCAGGGCTGGTTTTCAAAAAGGCTGCCCCTTCGGCAAAGGGTGTGGCGGCCATGGAAGCGCCGGTCTTGTACCATCGCTGGATATGCCCAAGAAGCCGAACAGCCCCAACCGGACCAATACCAAATGTGTTTGTGTCTTTGGTGCGGTATGTCAGGGTGAAATCCAAATGGTCTTGAAGGTTTTGCCCAACACCAGGCAATTCATGACGTATGGCTATTCCATGGGGGTTCAGATCTGAGCCAGCACCTATGCCCGAAAGTTGCAAAAGTTGCGGCGATTTTAGCGCGCCCGCACACAGCAGAACTTCGCGTGTGGCCTTTACGCTGATGTCCGCACCTTTGCCCTTGGTCCGGTAGGTTACACCACTGGCGCGTTTTCCTTCAAATGTCAGCTCTTTGACAACGGCATGTGTGATGACGGTCAGGTTTGGACGGTCCATTGCCGGAATCAAGAATGCCGACGCGGCAGAGCAACGCTCACCATTCTTTGCTGGGCCGTGGAACTGCGTGACCTGATACAGACCAACACCTTCATTATCGCCCCGATTGAAATCGCTTGTTCTGCGGTGTTGCAGTTGCCCAGCGGCTTCGACAAAGGCGCGGGTGATCGGGCGGGGTTCTTTTTGATGAGACACGTGCAGCGGTCCGCAGCCGCCATGCATATCATCTGCGCCCTGCTCATTGTTCTCGGAACGGTTGAAGTATGGAAGAACATCGTTCCAGGCCCATCCTTCGCAGCCCATATCGGCCCAATCATCGTAATCCTGCCGCTGACCCCTGACATAAAGCATCGCATTGATGGCGCTGGAACCTCCCAACGTTTTTCCACGCGGTTGATAGCCTTTGCGCCCATTCAAACCTGTCTGGGGAACAGTCTCAAAGGCCCAGTTGTGGATGCGTGGTCGACCTGGCAAAGTTGCGACAGCCGCAGACGGCATCCGCACGACCACATCATCGCCGCTACCACCAGCCTCCAGCAAGCACACGCGAGTTGCAGGGTCTTCGCTCAGACGGTTTGCAAGAACGCAGCCCGCTGAACCTCCGCCAACGATGACATAGTCGAATTGCATGTTGAGCTCCGCGCCTTGTTCCGCCGTGACCAGCTTGTTTTCGAAACTCTGCTGCATTTAAGTTAAAATTCAATTGTGACCTCAAGTCAGGGCACGCGGTAAATGAAGGGTGGGGTGAAAAGCTGGCCTGTCACGCATGACGTTCAGGTAATTTGGTATGCTCTTCCCTGAGTCATTAGCCACGATTCCGTCTTCTGACTGCGCCTTGCCCCAATTGGATAGGCAGACAGTGTCCTCAAAGCAGTAGTAAAAGCTGCATGTCACCACATAACTCTTTGTTATTATTTTATTTTTGTAGAAAAATTCGTGAATCGTGAAGTTTTTTCAAAATGGGGGTTGCAGGTCCCAGACCTAATCCGTAAATACCCCTTCACCGGCGCTGCTGAGGCGCTGGGACGCTGCGGAAGCGGCGGTGACACA